>NZ_BBVA01000003.1:0-629027 GCF_001652995.1 Micromonospora sp. NBRC 110037 | reverse complement strand
AATCTTTCGTTTCAGGGCCACCCCTCACGGGGGTGGCCCTGAAACGCGTCCACTCCGAAAACCGGTCCTCATGCCGGCGCGCGTGAACGGTTGACCACCCACCACTTCCCCGAACCGCCGAACCGACCACCACACCGCCTGGATTCGGGCCGGCCGACGGGAATCACCACGTCGGCCGCGTCAGTCTCGTACCGTCGAGCCGGGACCTCTGAAAACGGCCACGCCGGTGGGCCGAAACGTGACATGGCGTACGTCGGGACCGTGATCGGGGCCGACCGCACGGGGTACAGGAGGTGGACATGGAGATTGGAATCATCGGGTCGGGGCACATCGGGGGCACCCTCACCCGTCGTCTGCGTTCACTCGGCCACGACGTCGCGGTGGCCAACTCCCGCGGGCCGCAGAGCCTCGCCGACCTGGCCGCCGAGACCGGCGCCCGGGCGGTGTCGGTGGAGGACGCCGTGCAGGGCGCCGAGCTGGTGGTCATCGCGATCCCGCTGAAGGCGGTGCCGCAGCTCCCGGCGGCGCTGTTCGACGGCAAGCTGGTGGTCGACGCCAACAACTACTACCCCCAGCGGGACGGCGACATCGCCGAGCTGCTCGACCGCAGCCTCAGCTCCAGTCGCTGGACCGCTGACCACCTCAAGGGCGCCCGGGTGGTGAAGGTCTTCAACAACATCCAGGCGGCGCACCTCATGGACGAGGGCAAGCCAGCGGGTACGGCAGGCCGGATCGCGTTGCCGGTGGCCGGCGACGACGCGGACGCCAAGCGGATCGTGATGGGCCTCGTGGACGATCTGGGCTTCGACCCGGTCGACGCGGGCACCCTGGACGAGAGCTGGCGGCAGCAGCCGGACACCCCCGTCTACGGCACCGACCGGGACGCCGACGGCGTACGCGAAGGGCTGGCTGCGGCGCGGCCGTGACAAGCATGGGAAAGGCCCCGCCGGATGCGTCCGGCGGGGCCTTTCCGTGTGTCGTGGATCAGTCGTCGCCCGGCTCCGGGGCGCAGATGAAGCGCGGCTCGGCGTCGTAGCGCCAGCTGAACTTCTCCCGCTTGACGACCTTGCCGTCCTTCTTGATGACCCGGAAGGCGTCCTGGGCGAACCCGACGGCGCCCGCGGCGGGGATGCAGGACGGCCCCGGGGTCAGGTACACGGTCTTCGGCTGGGTGATGTTGCGGCGGGGGCCGTACTCCGTCTTGACGCTGTCGTAGATCTTGGTGCTCCAGATCGAGACGGTGATCGAGCTGGACGTGTACGAGGTGTCGATGAGCACGCCGTGGGGCGTGTTGTTGCGGAACTTGAAGTCGAGCTGCGGCCAGTAGATGGTCGACTCGATCACGGCCGGGTAGCGGCTGAAGTAGAACGAGTGCGGCTTGTGCTCCACGTCCTCCAGCCCGGCGTAGTAGGTGGCGTTGAAAAGCGTGGTGGTGAACTGGGAGACGCCGCCACCGACGCCCGGCACCAGCTTGCCGTTCACGATCGTGGGCGCGTCCTTGTATCCCTGGTCGTAGCCGCGTTCGCCGGTGTGCCCGTTGAGCGAGAACGTCTCACCCGGCTTCACGAGCGTGCCGTCCACGTCCTTCGCCGCGCGGACGATGTTCTGGCTGCGCGGGGAGGAGAGGCCGCCGGTGAAGTGGGTGGTGAAGGTCGACACCCGCTCCTTGATGCCCAGCTTCGCCAGCTCCGCCTCGGTCAGCTCGGGCGCGGCCGGCTTGAGCTCGGCGGACACCGTACGGCCCTCGGACTTGGGCAGCACCGCGAGCAGGGCCGGGCCGAGCGCGGCGGCGTCGACCTGGCGGCCGGCCTTGCTGGGCACCACCTTCGGCTTGCCGCCGCTGATGGTCAGCCCGGCGTCCTGCGGCTCGACCTCCAGCTTCGTCAGCCGGTCGCCGAGCGCGGCGCGGAGCCGCTTGACGTCGACCTTCGGGGTGAGCGTGCCGGCGTCGTCGGCGGAGAAGCGCAGTGCCCGGGCGATGGCGGCGGGCGGGATGGTGACCGAACCGCCGTCGGTGGTGAGCGTCACCGGCGCGGCGACGGCGGGCCGGGCCAGCTCGGCGACGAGGCGGTCGACCTCCTCACGGGTGGTGGCGGGCCACTTCTCGACGAGCGGCACGGTGACCGGCTCGGCGGCCAGCCAGCCGGCCTTCACCACAGCGGTGGCGCCGTCGGTGTCGACGGTGAGCGCCGGCTTCGGGTAGACCGGCTTCGGGGTGGTGCCGGTCCAGATGATCGCCGGCATCGTCATCTCGCGCCCCTGCGAGCCCATCACCTTCCGCAGGGCGGCCTCCAGCTTGGGCCGGTCGACGGTGACCACCGGCTCGACCGTACGGGAGCCGACGAGCCGGCTCACCGCGTGCGCGTCGGCCTTCGCGGCGGCCGCCACAGTGGCGTCCACGTCGATGGCGAGCCCCACGTCGGACGGCTTCAGCTCGGCCTTCTTCTCACCGACGGTGACCGCCAGCGGGGCGTTCAACGCCTCGGCCCGGCGCTCCAGCTCGGCGCGGAGCGCCGCCGCCGCCTCCGCGCGGCTGCGCCCGCCCAGCTCGGTGCCGAGCACCGTGGTGCCGCGGGGCACGTCACCGGCGTACGCGTAGGCGCCCAGGCCGACGCCGCCGGCGAGCACGGCCGCGACGATCCCCCCGGCCAGCAGCAGCCGGGCCCGTCGCGACCGCCCCGGCCGGCCCGTGTCGCCTCCGGACGGTGTGGCGACCGGCTCCATCTCGACGCCGGGCCAGCTCACCGCCGCCACCTTGATGGTGGGCCGGTCGTCGGCAGCCGGCACCTTCTCGCCGTACATCGTCACTGCAACCTCGATCGGAAGTACACGCGGGGACCGCTTCCCCCGCGGGAGACACCTACGGTAACCAACGCCCGGGCGCGCCGGGAGTCTCCGGCCCGGCGTCGTGTCGGGGGTTCGGCGGTGTCGGCCCGATCACCCGATTCGGGGCCGCGCCCGGGCGCGGATCGTGGCACGGTGAGCGGGTGCTGGCGTACGGCGGTGGGTGGCTCGACCGGGCGGCGGCGCTGCGCGGTGACGCGGAGTGGCTGGCCGGGCGGCTGGCCGATCCGGTGAGCGTGGTGCTGCCGCTGTGGCGGGACCGCTGCCTGGTCGACGCGGCCGGTCCGGTTCGGCTCACCGGCGAGCACGCGTCCCGCGTCCGGTCGGCCGCCGGGGAGACCGTCTTCCTGGGGCTCGACGACGACGTCGCGGTGTCCGCGGCCGATCTCTCCGCGCTCGGCGAGCGGGCCGCCGTCGAGTTGGCCGCCGCGACGCGCGCTGTCGATGTCCGTACGCTCGTGGGCCGGCTCGACCCGGCCGGGGCGGCGGTGCAGGCGTACGCCCGGGGGTTGCTGCTCTGGCACCGGCAGCAGCGGTACTGCGGCGCGTGCGGCGCCCGGGCCGTGGCCGGTGGCGGCGGGCACATGCGGACCTGTAGCGGTGGGGAGTGCGGGCGGCTGTGGTTCCCCCGGATCGAGCCGGCCGTGATCGTGCTGGTCGAGGCGCCCGGCCGGACCGGGCGCTGCCTGCTGGCCCGGCACGCGGGCGCGGCCGAGGGCAGCTATTCGACGCTGGCCGGCTTTGTCGAGGTCGGCGAGAGCCTGGAGGACGCGGTCCGCCGGGAGCTGGCCGAGGAGGCGGGCGTCACCGTCACCGACGTGGTCTACCAGGGGTCGCAGGCGTGGCCGTTTCCCGCCGGGCTGATGGCGGGTTTCCGGGCTGTCGCCGTGTCCGAGGAGGTCCGGGTCGACGGGGTGGAGTTGCTGGCGGCGCGCTGGTTCAGCCGGGCGGAGCTGCGGGCGCGGGTCGCGGCAGGGCGGCCGCTGGGCCGGGTGGACTCGATCGATCACCGGCTGCTGGGCGACTGGCTCGCGGAGGGCTGAACACCATCACCAGCGCGGTTGCCGCGGCGGTGGCGAGCGCGCACCACATGATGCCCTGGAACGTGCGGGGCGCGACGGTGGTGGTGAGCACGGCCAGGACGGCCGCGGCGACCCAGAGCGGCGCGGACGGCCAGCGCGCGCCCGCCGCGATCTTCGCGTTGACGGCCGCGAAGATCAGTGCGTAGAGCGCGCCGGTGGCGGCGAAGAACGGGGCGTACCTCCCCAGGGACGTGTAGTCCTCGCCGCCCACCAGCCGGAACGCGAACCCGCCGGCCAGGGCCGAGGCGGCGACGAGCACGACGCCGCAGCCGGCGACGATGGCGAGCACGACGGTACGGACCCGGTTGTCTCCCACGGCGAGCCGGGGCAGCGCCAGCACCACGATCACCTGGGGGGCCCAGAGCGCGCCCTTGGTGAGCACGGTTCCGACCGCGTACGCCCCGGAGTCGGCGGGCGAGAGCAGCTGGCGGGCGAAGATCAGGTCGGCGTACGACACCGCGAGCATCGCCAGCGCGGCGGTGCCGGCGCTCGCCACCTGCCGGATCCGCATGGTGGCGGCGACGTCGTTCCCGGCGGGCCGGTCGGGGCGGGCGATCCAGGCCAGCGCCGGTAGCACGAGCCAGGCGGTGAGCATGCCGGCGAGCAGGGTGACCACGACGTCGGCGTCGAGGACCAGCGCGACGATCATGCCGCCGTACCGCCCGAGCGCCACCACCCCCATCGCCCAGGCGAGACGGACGAAGCGTTGCTCACCCTGCAGTTCGCCGAGCCACCGGGCGGCCAGGACGACAGCGACAGTGGTGCCGGCGACCAGCGCCACGACGGTCGACGACAGCCGCAGACCGGTGATCATCAGCGGCGCGGCCACGACGACGGCGCCGCCGGCGACCGCCGTGGTGACGAGGCTGACCCGGTGCGTCGGCGCGCCGGGGTGGCGGGCCCGGTGCACAGCGACCGCCATCTGCAGCCCCACGCCGGCGACCCCGGCGATCGCGACGAGGGCCAGCGTCGTGGCCAGGACGCTCAGCTCCTCGACCGGCAGGTACCGGGCACCGAGCATGGGCAGCAGGTAGGCGAGCCCGTTCGTCGCCATCGCGGCGACCGCGACGGCCGCGCCGGCGGTTCCCAGGCGGCTCGCGCCGGGCCCTGCCGTGGTCTCTGTCATCGCGCCTCATGTCGGTGTCGCCGGTGGAACGGGTTCGCCTCGAACCTCGCGTCGTCGTCGCGGCTCGCTCGTCGACGTCGTGAGGCAAGCTACCGTCCGTACTCGCCCTGTGCCTAGAGTGCTGTCCGGAGCCCCGGGTGCGACGTCGGGCCCGCTTCCGTCCAGGTTCATGGGGGTCCGTGTGCGTCGAGCGTCACCGAGCTTCGGTCCGGCGCCGTCGCGGGCCGCCGTCGCGCTGCGCCGCTGGTGGCCGGAGACGGCGCTCGGTGTCGGCGTGGTCGTCGCGATCCTCGGCCCGGTGCTGCGCCGTGGCTTCGTCCTCCGGTACGACCTGGTGTTCGTGCCGGACCCGCCGTTCGGCGCGGTGGTCTGGGGCAGCGGCTCCGAACTGCCGCGTGCGGTACCGAGCGAGCTGCTCGCGGTCGGGCTGTCGCAGGTCGTCCCGGCAGACGTGGCCCAGAAGGTGCTCCTGGCCGGCTGTCTCGTCCTGGCCGCGGTGGGCGCCGCGCGGCTGGCGCCCGTCGGTCATCCGCTGGCGCGGGTCGCCGCCGGGCTCGCGTACGTCTGGAACCCCTGGGTGTACGGGCGGCTGCACCTCGGGCAGTGGGCGGTGGTGGCGGGGTTCGCGGCGTTGCCCTGGGCGTTCGCCTGGGTGCTGGGGGTGCTCCGGCCGCCGCCCGAGGGCACCGGCCCGGGGCGGCGTTCCGCAGTGGCCGGAGGGGCCGCGGTGGTGCTGGGCGGCCCGGCGATGGTGCTGGCGGCGGTGTTCGCCTGTGCCCCGGCGCTGGCTCTGGCGCGCCGGTGGCGGGCGTTTGTGGCGGGGGCGGCGACGTTGGCCGGCCTGACCGCTCCGTGGTGGCTCGCGCTGGTGAGCCGGGGCGGCGCCGTCGACGTCGACGAGCGGGGGGTGGCCGCGTTCGCGGTCCGCGCGGACACGCCACTCGGCGTGCTCGGCAGCGTCGCGACTCTGGGCGGCGTGTGGAGCCGGAACGCCGTGCCGGTCGGCCGGGACCAGTGGGCGGTCGCCCTGATCGCGCTGGCGCTGGCCGGCGCGGCGCTGTGGGGGTACGTGCTTACCCGTCGCCGCTGGCCGTCGGCGGCCTGGTGGGGTCTGCTCGCCGGCGCGGTCCTGGGCACGGTGGTCGCGGTGGCGCCGGCGTGGTCGCTGGGCGCGCAGTGGATGGCCGCGCTGGTCGAGCACGTTCCGCTGGCCGGCGCGGTCCGGGACGGCACCCGGCTGCTCGCTCCGCTGGCACTGGTGCAGGCGGTGGGTCTCGGGATGCTCGTGGAGTCGCTCGTGACGACCGGCGCCCGGGCGCTGGCCCCGCTGCTGGTGGTCGCTCCGGTGCTGCTCATGCCCGGTCTGGCGTGGGGTCTCGGTGGTCAGTTCGACACGGTGCGGTACCCGGCGGAGTGGGCGGCGGTGCGCGCCGAGGTGAACCGGGATCCGGCCGGGGGCACCCTGGTGTCGCTGCCCTGGTCCTCGTTCCGGGCCTATCCGTGGGCGGGGAACGTGCCGGTGCTCGATCCGGCCTCGCGGGCGTTCCGCCGGCCGGTGGTCGGGGACCAGGACGTGCTTGTCGGCCAGGACCGGATCCGTGGGGAGAGCCGGGAGGCGGACCGGGTGGCGGCGGCGTTGGCGGCGCCGGGTGATCCGGGACCGGCTCTGCGTCGGCTCGGGGTGCGGTATGTGCTCGTGCAGACGGACCAACCGGACGCCGCACAGGTGGAGGGCCGGTTCGTGAGCGCCGAGCTGGTCCGGCGGGACGGGGCATTGACGCTGTTGCGTCTGCCGGATTCCGATTTCTCCGGCTCGTCCGGTCGCATCGGCATAATGCCGGTCCTGGGGTATTCGGTACTGGGGGCCACCCTGATGATCGCCCTTTCGCACCGGGTCAAGCGGCAGTGACGCATGTTACTCTTCGGTACCTTTTTCCGAAGGGATCATCGATGAAGGCATCCTTCAATCCCCTCCTCACCGCGGTAGTCGCCGCGGCGGTGGGTGCCGTGCTGGGAATCCTGGCCGTCTCGATCGGGGCGTCCACCCTCGGCAACAGCAACAGCAAGCCAGCGAGCGTGGAGCAGCCCATCATCGTGTACGGCGAGCGCTGACGGTGCGGCATGGAGGTCCCCCCTCCTGACGTCTCGTCAGAACTGGTCGTACTCGACGTCGTGGTGCCCGCGTACAACGAGGCGCTCCGGCTGCCCGACACCCTGGTCCTGCTCCGGGCGGCGCTGGCCGAACTCGGTGTGCCCTGCCGGGTCACCGTGGTGGACAACGCCAGCGACGACGGGACGAGTGCCGTGGTGGTGAACGCGCCGCCCGGCCCGGTTCCGGTCCGCCTGCTCTGGTGCGGCGAACCGGGCAAGGGCTTCGCGGTGCGTCGGGGTGTGCTGGCCAGCGACGCCCGTTACGTAGGCTTCTGTGACGCCGATCTGGCCACCGCGCCGGCCGCTCTCGCCCAGGTGCTCAATCTCCTGTACGACGGCGCGGACGCGGTGGTCGGGTCGCGGGCCCACCCCGAGTCGGTCGTCGAGGAGCGGCACAGCGTGCTGCGACGCTGGGGCGCGGTGGCGTTCCGGGGCGCGGTGCGGCAGGTGGTGCGCGGCGTCAGCGAGACGCAGTGCGGGTTCAAGTTCTTCCGCAACGACGTCGCCCGGCGGGTCTTCGCGCCCCTGCGGTGCGGTGGATTCGCGTTCGACGTCGAGGTGCTGGGCCGCGCCGAGCGGGCGGGCGCCCGCCTGGTGGAGATTCCGGTCAGCTGGGTGGACGTGCCCGGCTCCCGCTTCTCACCGGTCCGGCACGGCTGGCAGAGCTTCGTGGACGTCGCGAAGATCAACTGGTGGCTCCGTGGCGCCGACGTCGCCCCGGTGATGCCACTCGTCACGCTTCCGGTCACGCCGGACGTCACCGGCGGCACGGCCGCCGTTGGAATGCGGCCGTGAGTGTCGGAACACCCTCTACCGACGCGGCACCCACCACCGACGCCACCGTGGTGGGCCGCCGGGTCGTGGTGTTCAACTGGAAGGACCCCTGGCATCCTGACGCCGGGGGCGCCGAGGTGTACGCCTGGCAGGTCGCCCGCGACCTGGTGACCGCCGGCGCGGAGGTCACCTTCGTCACCGCGCGTCCGAAGGGGCAGCCCGGCGACGAGGTCCGCGAGGGCATCCGGATCGTCCGTACCGGCGGCCGGTGGACCATCTACCCCCGGGTGCTGGGCTGGCTGGCGCGCCACCGCCGGCAGTTCGACGCGGTGGTGGACTGCCAGAACGGCATCCCGTTCTTCAGTCCGGCGGTCCTGCCGGCGGCCGTGCCGGTGATCTGCGTGATCCACCACGTGCACGACCGGCAGTTCCGGTTGTACTTCGGCCCGGTCGTGGGTCGCTTCGGCGCCTGGCTGGAGGGACCGGTCGCCCGGCGCGTCTACCGCCGCGCGGTGACGCTCGCGGTCTCCCCCTCGACGGCGGTGGCGATCCGGGAGCGGCTGCGCTGGACCGGCCCGGTGGTCGTGGCGCCCAACGGCGCCGACGCGTCCCGGCCGGCCGCCGCGGGCGTGACCCGCGCCGACCGGCCACGTGTCGTCTGCGTCGGCCGGGTGACCCGGCACAAGCGGGTGGACCTGGTGGTCGACGCCGTGGCCCGGCTCCGGGCGCAACGGCCCGACCTGCGTCTGGACATCGTCGGCGGTGGGCCGGACGCGGCGAGCGTCCGCCGGCTGGTCGACGAGCGCGGGTTGAACGACATGGTCACCGTGCACGGCCACCTGCCCGCCGCCGAGCGGGACGCCCTGCTGGCCGCCGCCTGGTTGCACGTCTCCGCCTCGTGGGGTGAGGGCTGGGGTCTCGTGGTGGTGGAGGCGGCCGCCGCCGGGCTGCCCACTGTCGCCTTCGACGTGGACGGGCTGCGCGACGCGGTCCGGCCGGGCCGTACCGGATGGTTGGTCGACGAGGGTGAGGATCCGGCGCAGAACCTGGCCGCCGGCCTCGACCGCGCGCTGGACTCCCTGGCGACGCCCGGAGAGCCGGAACGGATGGCCGCGGAGTGCCGGCGGTGGAGCGACTCGTTCCGCTGGACCGACACCGGCCGGCGGGTGCGTGCGGTCCTCGGGGATCTGCTGACGCCGCGCCCGCTGCCCTGGGCCGCCGGGAACACGTCGGTGGTGGTCCGGACCGACCAGCCGGAACGCCTTCTGGCCCGGGTGGCGCCGCTCCTGCCGCGTACCCGGCACGTCGCGATCGACGGGCAGAACCTGCTGCTCCTGGTGCCGGCCGCCGAGCCGGCCGCCGTCCGGCAGGCGCTGCTGCGGGCCGGGGTCGCAGCCGACGACATCGACGAGCGGAACGCCGGAGCGGACGAACTGCTCACCGGCGTTCCGGTACGGCAGTGCTGACCGCCTGGTCGACCGCTCGCCGTACCCCCGGAATTCCGAGCGCCACGGTGTCCCTGGCGGTGTGGCGCCTGCGCGAGCTACTGGTCTGTCTCGCGCTGATCGGTCTCTGCGTCACCCAGGAGCCCGGGCTCATCGTGCCCGAGACGAAGCTGGACATGGCCCTGGACCCGGGCGGTTTCCTCGCCCGCGCGGCTCACCTGTGGACCGGGGACTGGCAGTTCGGCACGCTCCAGAACCAGGCCGTCGGCTACTTCTTCCCGATGGGCCCGTTCTTCCTGCTCGGTGAGGCGGTGGGCCTGCCGGCCTGGCTGGTCCAGCGGCTCTGGATGGCGACCCTGCTCTGCGTCGCCCTCACCGGCGTGGTGCGCCTGGCGCGCGCCCTCGACCTCGGCGGTCCGGGATCGCGTCTGGTGGCCGGCGCGATCTTCGCGCTGTCCCCCCGGGCGCTGTCCCTGGTCGGCACGGTCTCGCTGGAACTGCTGCCGTACTGCGTCGCCCCCTGGGTCCTGCTGCCACTGGTCAAGGGGGCCGCGGGCGGTTCGTTGCGGCGGGCCGCGGCGCTCAGCGGGCTCGCTGTGGTCTGCATGGGCGGCGCGAACGGCGCGGCCGTCGCGTGCGCCGTGCTGCCGGCGTTCCTGTACGTGGTGACCCGTGCGCCCGGCCGGCGGCGGATCCGCCTGCTGGCGTGGTGGACGGTGGCGATAGTGGCGGCCACCTTCTGGTGGCTGGTGCCGCTGCTGTTGCTGCAGCGCTACGGGTTCCCGTTCCTCCCGTACACCGAGAGCGCGGCGGTCACGACCAGCGTGACGTCGCTCCCGTCGGCGGTACGCGGCAGCACCCACTGGGTGGGTTACCTGGCCGTCGACGGCGTGCCGTGGTGGCGCGCGGGATGGGCGCTGGTCACCACCCCGTGGATGATCGTGCTCACCGCCCTGATCGCCTGCGTCGGCCTGGCCGGGCTCGCCCGTCGGGACCTGCCGGAGCGGCGGTTCCTGCTCGTCGGCGCCCTGGTCGGCCTGCTGGCCCTGACCGCGGGGAACCTGTCGACCGGGGGCGCCGCGTTCGCGTCGCCGATGCGTGAACTGCTCGACGGTCCGCTCGCCGCCCTCCGCAACCTGCACAAGTTCGACGTCGTGATCCGCCTGCCGCTGGCGCTGGCCGCCGCGCACATGCTGGACACGGTCGGCCGGATCGCGCTCATCCGCCGCTTCACGCGCCCCACGAACATGGCGCCCCGGCGGGTGGCGCTGGGCGCGACCGCCGCCGCGCTCGTGGCGGTGACCAGCGGCGCCGGGATGGCGGGACTCGCTCCGGGCGGCGGCTTCCACGCGCTGCCCGAGCACTGGCGGCAGGCGACCGGGTGGCTCGACCGGCACGCCGGGCCGGGCACCACCCTGCTGGTTCCCGGCTCCAACTTCGCCGAGTACAACTGGGGACGTCCGCTGGACGAGCCGGTGCAGCCGCTGCTGGACTCGCCGTGGGCGGTGCGGGCGCTGGTGCCGGGCGGATCGGCTGGTAACTCGCGGCTGCTCTCCGCCATCGACGAGCGGCTCGCCTCGGGCACCGCCTCGCCCGGACTGGCCGACGTGCTCAGCCGGCTCGGCGTGCGCTACCTGCTCGTCCGCAACGACCTCCGCCAGCCGGTCGGCGGCATCGCCTGGCCGGTCCTGGTACACCGCACGCTGGACAGCGCACCGGGCCTGTTCCGGGTCGCCGCGTTCGGCCCGGCGTCCGGGGTGAAGCCCGACCTGAACGGGGCGTGGGACTACGGCCTGCACGAGCCGTACCCGGCGGTGGAGATCTACGAGGTGGACCGGCCGACGCCCCGGGCCACGCTGACCGACGCCGCGCTGCCGCTCAACCTGGTCGGCGCGCCGGAGACGTTGCTGGACCTCAGCGACGCCGGTGTGCTGGGCAACCGGCCGGTGATCCTCGACGGCGATCCCCCGCTGGTCAGCGACGGCGGCACCGTGCTCGCCGACAGCCTCCGGGACCGGGAGGTCGACTTCGGTCTGGTCCGGGGCAACACCTCGCGGACCCTGACCGAGCAGGACCCGACCCAGTTGGAGCGCCTGGAGCACGACATCCTCGACCCGGCGTGGCGGTCGTCGATCACCTCCTCGGCGTACGCCGGGGTGGACGACGTCCGGGCGTCGTCCAGCGCGGCGGACGTCACCGGTCCGGCCGGGCTGCGCGACCCGTCGGCCACACCCTTCGCCGCGGTCGACGGCGACATCGGCACCGCGTGGTTGTCCGACGGCGCGCGCAAACCGGTGGGCCAGTGGGTCGAGCTGCGCTTCGCCGACCCGATCGAGGCCGACTCGGTGGAGGTGCAGGTGATGGGCGACGAGGTGATCGGCGCGCCGGTCACCTCGGTACGGGTCAGCACCGAGGGCGGTTCCCAGGTGCACCCGGTGACCGGCGCGGGCCGGTCGACGGCGCGGCTGCCGCTGCCCGCCGGCCGGAGCAGTTGGCTGCGGGTGACAGTCGAGAGTGTCGCGGACGCCGACGTTCCGGGCCGCCGGGCGGGTATCCGGGAGCTGAGTGTCGCCGGGGTGACGCCCGAGCGCTACCTGCGACTGCCGGAGGTGCCCGCCGACGCCGTCGCGCCCGAGGTGGTCGCGCTGGCCCGCAAGGCCACCGATCGATCCGCCTGCGCGGTCGCCGGTGACCACTACCTGTGCGCTCCCGACCTGATCCGGCAGGGCGAGGAGACCGGGCTGGTGCCCCGGCGCTTCGACCTGCCGGACGCGATCCCCACCCAGCTCACCGGCCTGGCCCGGGCCACGCCCGCCACCGCGCTCGCGACGTACGACGAGATGACGGGCGGCGAGACGTTCACGACGTCGAGTTCGTGGTTCGCCGACCCGG
The DNA here is from genome assembly GCF_001652995.1 of Micromonospora sp. NBRC 110037. Lineage (NCBI taxonomy): Bacteria > Bacillati > Actinomycetota > Actinomycetes > Micromonosporales > Micromonosporaceae > Micromonospora > Micromonospora sp. NBRC 110037. Next base: position 616,713 of record NZ_BBVA01000003.1, on the reverse strand, counting down.
TCGCCTCGTCGAGGTCGCTGGGGGACGGGGACGACGGCACGGCCTGGTGGGCGGATCCGAGCGATCCCCAACCGACAGTGAAGATGCGCTGGGCCACCGCGCGCAAGGTGAGCTGGGTGCGGCTGCGGTTCGCGGAGAGCCTCGTCGCGGCGCCGCCCAGGACGGTCCGGATCACCGGTGACGACGGCATCCGGGAGGTGACTGTCGACCTGGACGGTGTCGCCCGCTTCCCGGCTCTGCGTACCCGTGGGCTCACCGTTGCAGTGACCTCTACCGTGCCGAGGGTCAGCCGGTCGACGGCGCTGTTCGAGCCGCAGTCGCTGCCGGTCGGTCTCAGCGGCGTGGACGTGCAGGGCGTGCCCGAACTGAACCAGCCGCGCGGCCTCGACCGTGAGGTGACGCTCCCGTGCGGCGCGGGGCCCACCATCGTGGTCAACGGGGTGAAGGTGCCCACGACGGCCACCGGGACGCTGCGCGACCTGCGCGACCTGCGGCCCCTGCGCTACCGCGCCTGCGCTCCCGCCACGTCGTCGGGCCGGGCCGCGAAGGCGGGCGCGGAGCAGGTCACGCTGCGGGCGGGCGGCAACGAGGTCTCCGCCCCGGCGGACCGGTTCGTCGTGGACAGCGTGATCTTCAGCGGTACGCCGGCCGAACGGCCCGTCGTCGCCGCGTCGCCGCGCCGGGCGTTGAGCGTGGTCGACTGGGACGACCAGCGCCGGTCGATCGAGATCGGTGCGGGTGGCGGCAGCTACCTGATGGTTCCGGAGAACGCCAACGCCGGCTGGCGGGCGACGCTCGACGGGCAGGAGCTGATCGCGGCCCGCCTGGACGGGTGGAAGCAGGGATGGTTCGTGCCGGCCGGTCCCGCCGGCCGCGTCGAGCTGGTCTTCACGCCCGGCGAGCACTACCGGATCGTCCTGTTCGTCGCCGGGGGCCTGTTGGTGCTGCTGGTGGTCGGGGCGCTGATTCCCGCGCGCCGCCATCGACCCGCGTACCCGGTGGTGCCGACGATGATGCCGACCGCGCCGCTGCTCGCGGTGGCGGTGCCGGCGCTGCTCGGGGGCCTGGTCGGGCTCGGCTGCGCCGCCGCGGTGGTGGCGCTGCACCGGCGCCGCACGCCCGGCCCGGCATGGATCTGGGTGCCGGCCGCGCTGGGGCTCACCGTCTACGGGACCGAGCGTCTGTGGCTGCCCCGGGTCGGCGCGGAACGGGTGGCGGAGCTACTGGTCCTGTTGCCGACCGGGCTGCTCCTCGTGGCGGTCGCCGCTCTCGTGTTGCGGTTCCGTCGGGTCCGCGGCCGGTACGAGGCGAGTTCCGAGGCCGGCCGGGCCGGCGCCCTGAAGCGCTGGCGCCGGCGTCGCGGCCCGGAGCGGGAGGTCGGGCTCGACGGCCACGGGCCGGCGGCGGCCACCGAGCCGCCGCAGCCGTCGCGCGGGCCGCTCGATGAGGTAGTAGCTGGCCGTCGCGACCGGGACGGTGAGGGCCAGGGTGACGGCGAGGAGAACCCAGAACGAGCTGTTCATCCGGGTGAATCCGAGCAGGCGGAAGCAGACCTCGAGCGCGAGGAGGTGCCAGAGGAAGATGCCGTAGGAGATCCGGCCGAGGAACATGACCGCCCGGTGGCTGAGGAGAGCGCGGGGCACCCCGCCGGACCCCGGCCCGACGAGGGGGGCGATCAGGCACCAGGCGACGAGCAGGAACAGCAGGTGCTCGGTGACCGACTCGACCGGCTTGGCGGGTTCGACCCCGCGCGGGCCGGCGATGGGCGTGCTCGCGATCCAGAGCAGCGCGCCGGCGATGAGCCAGGACGTTCCCGGGGCGAAGGTGAACACGCGCAGGCCGCGCGGCGTGGCGGACCACAGGTCCTCGTCGCCCCGCCCAGACCCGTCACCGGTCAGGCCGGTGAGGAACGGGGTCGAGGTCGTGCCGACGGGCCACGAGGCGAGCACGGCCAGCATGATGCCGATGCCGAACCAGTCGAGAAAGGCGGGCAGCCAGAGCACCGCGAGTCCCGGTAGAGGCGAGTCGGGACCGTGCGCGTACGCATTCCAGATGAGGCCGGCAAGGACGAGTACGGCACCGAACGCCAGTTGGCGCCGGGCTCGCCCGAGCGGGGTACGACCGCCCATTCGGCGGCCGAGCACCGCTATCAGTGGCAGCGCAAGGTAGAAAGTCGCCTCCGTAGCCAGGCTCCAGGTCTGCTCCATGCCGACCGGGAGTCGCAATGGCTCGTAAATCTGTGCCAGAAGAAAGGGGATCGCCCAGTCCCAGACGGACTTCAGATAGTCGATGTTGAGCCAAGTCAGTGCGACGATCGCCATTGCCCAGTACCCGGGCAGAATGCGCAGCGCGCGGTGCCAGAGGTATCGCCGAACGGATGGTCCTGACTGTCCGTTAATGGCAGCGAGCGCGAATGGCCGATAGAGGAGGAAACCGGACAACGCAAAGAAGATCGCCACCCCGACATCCAGCCTGGCCAGCGCAGCTGCGAGGTGGGCGAAGGAGTTGGTCAGTCCGCTGAGAAAGGAGACATGGTGGACGACCACGCCGATCACCGCCACCGCCCGCAGCCCTTCCAATGCGGGCAACCAACCGTCCGAACGGCCGGTATTAGTTGCGGACAGGATCGCCTGTCCGTTGCTCGAGTCCGGTCTGACGGGTCGGCTCACAGTTCCCTCGACATCCATTTGATCTCGCAGCCCGGTGGCTGCTGCACCCCCGGAGTCAGTACGTCGCGAGAGGTCGCATCGGACCATATCCGAAATCGGCCTCGTCATGTACTGTCAGCCGACTAGTCGAGTCTTTACAAGGGGAGGAGTTTCATGCGACCCACGTCGGGTGCCATCTTGGTGGCGGCAGGCGCGTTCCTGATCGTCGGGGCCGTGGCGACGCCGCTGGCCGTCGCGCCCGCTCTGGTCAAGGTGCCCCTTGACCAGAGTTCGGTAACGGTTTCAGAGGCGAAGAACGCGACCGTTCTTGATTTCAGCACGCTGGCCGAGCGCAGCGGCGTCAACCTGACCGCCCACCGCGCGGTGCGCGGCGACGTCGAGGCCGGCAACGCCGACCGGACGGTCTTCAACGTCGGTGTCCGGGTGATCGACGACGCCGGCAAGGAGATCACGGTCAGCACGGACCGGGTCGCCCTCGACCGGCGTACGGCGGAGTCGGTCGCCTGCTGTGCCGAGGCGGTCAACGGCGCGCCCTTCAAGCACGAGGGGCTCACCTACACCTTCCCGTTCGGTACGGAGAAGAAGACGTACCAGTACTTCGACAACACCGCTCGGAAGGCGTACCCCGCCGAGTACGTGGGCACCGAGAAGCTGCAGGGGCTGACCGTCTACAAGTTCGAGATGACGGCCGAACCGATCAAGATCAGCGAGATCGACGTGCCGGGCAACCTGGTCGGATCGGCCCAGCCCACGGTGACGGCCGGTCGCTTCTACGCCAACACCCGCACCCTCTGGGTGGAGCCGGACAGCGGCGTCATCGTCAAGGGGCAGGAGAAGCAGCTCCAGACCCTGCGTGACGAGACTGGCGCGGACAAGATCAAGATCATCGACGCCACGCTCGTCTTCACCGAGGACACCCAGAAGCAGCAGGCCAAGGCGGCCAAGGACGCGCGTGGGCAGATCAACCTGCTGACCACCGTGCTGCCGATCGTCCTCGGCGTCGTGGGTCTGCTCCTGCTCCTGCTCGGCCTGTTCATCATCCTCCGCGCGGCTCGCCGCCGGCCCGACGCGACGCCGGTGGACGCCGGCGACGGACCGGTGGACGACGTGCCGTCGCAGCGTTCGGCGGAGCCGGTCGACGACGACCCGACCGTGCCCGCCGGCGGACGCCACGCCGCGGACCGCGCGGAGTCCTGAGCGCCAACCCTCGCACCACCACACGAGCAGGCCGGCCGACCCACCAGGGTCGGCCGGCCTGCTCGTGTGCGCGGCAGGTGGCAGGTCAGAGGCGTCGCACCGCGTACCGGGTGCAGATCCAGTCCTCGGTGTACGGCAGGTCGGGCCGCTGCCCGACGATCTCCCCGCCGTTGGCGGCCACCAGCCGGGTCATGTCGGCGTCCGGCACCGCTGTCATCTTCATCGGCGCGGGGTAGTTGAGCAGCCGGCGCTGCGCCCAGCTGATCAGGCGGAACGGCGCGAGCTTCCAGATGACGCCCTTGGCCGTACGGGCCGGCTCGGTCGGCAGGCCCACGACGGCGACCCCGCCGGGGCGCAGGACGCGCAGGAACTCGGCGAGGTAGCTGTCGATCGCCGGGCGCGGCAGGTGCTGCAACACGAGCGCGCTGTAGACCAGGTCGAAGTGCCCGTCGGGGAACTGGCTCAGGTCCGGCGCGTCGTTGAGGACGAAGCGGATGTTCCCGGCGCTGCGGTCCAGGCGCCGGGCGGTCTCCAGCATCGACGGGGCGATGTCGACGGCGACGACCTCGCCGGCGTGCGGCGCGAGCGCCTGCGACAGCCGACCGGCCCCGCATCCGAAGTCCAGCGCGCGGTCCCATCGCGTGGGCAGGCCGAGCCGGCCCAGCCATCCGGTCGTCTCCTCGACGTCGGCGCGGCCGGTGGCCAGGAACTCCTCGACGTCCCACTGCCCGCCGCGCTTACCGGGCTGGACGAGGACGGCCCACAGCGGATCTTCGGCGCCCAGCTTGGTCCAGTCGCGCCGTACGTCGTCGAGATTCACGCCGAAACCCTAGGACATCCGGGGGTGCGGCTGGATCGACCCGGTCATCTGCCGGCTCGGATGTTCGGCCGACGACACTGCCCCGAACGGCCCATCGCGCTCGACGCACTGTACATTTGTTACTTGATTGTAATCCCTCAATGTGTCGTCACTGTGGGTTGATCAGGCGCTCGATGACGGCGCTTTTGCGTCCTTTGATGCCCTTTTCCTGCCCCGGAGCGTCAACGCGTGGTGATGGCGAGCAAGCTTCGTGGCGCGCTCGTGTTACCGCCGGGTACGCGAGGGGGTTGTGAGCTGCGCCGCATCGGGTGCACGATCAGGCTCGATCGTTACCCGTCGGTAACAGAGGGCGGGGTCCGGCGCGGGCCACCGGTACGACAACCGGCCGCCGCGCACATTCGCTCGAGGAGGAACCCGTGCAGAATCGGCTCGACAACCAGGGTCGTACCCGGTGGAAGCGGTTCGCCGCCATGATCGTGCCCACCACGGCCGCCGCCGGTGCCATCCTGTTCGGCATGTCGACCGGCGCCATCGCCTCCGACATCACCGTGTCCGGGCAGACCTTCAAGATCGGCGCGGACCGCCTGGAGGGCGAGGGCTTCAAGCAGTACGGCGGCATCGTCCGCGAGAAGGGTGAGGACGGCAAGGCCGGCGCGACGCGCCCGGTCGCGATGGCCGAGATCAGCAGCGCCGACCTGTACAACCTCTGCCAGTCCGTCCGCGCCGACCTGCCCGGCCTGCCGGTGGTGCTCACCATCAACGCCGGCGAGGGCAAGGACCCGGCCCGCGCCAAGGACCTGGTGATCGCGATGGACTCGCTCGAAGGCAACGCGACCTTCACCAACATCCAGATCGGCCGCGACGCCAGCGACCTGAACCCGACGGCCCAGCGCGGCTCGTTCGGCCAGAACTCCGACCGGGTCACCATCCGCGACCTGAAGCAGGTGTCCCGCTACACCACGTCCTCGACGTTCAACCTGGTCGGGCTGCGGCTCAAGGTCAACGTGGGTGACGACGCCAAGGGCAAGGAGTGCTTCTGAGCTGAGCACGGCCCGCGGTGGCCGACCACCGCGGGCCCGCCCCACCGTCCCCGCCCCCGCTCCGCCAGGAGGAGTACGTGACAACCGTCGAACCGTCCCACGCCCGGCTCGGCACCGCGGCCCGGACGTGGCGGACCTTCCGCCGCTGGCAGCGGAGCCGGCCGTTCTGGGGCGGCCTGTTCATCATCCTGGCCGGGGTGGAGATGCTCGCCTCCACCCGGCTGACCCTCAACGGCCTGAGCTTCAGCAGCGGCGCCACCGGCCTGCTCTCGTTGCTGATCCCGGCCATCCTCGGGACCTGCGGCGTGCTGCTCTGGCTCAGTCCGGCGCAGCGGCTGTTCTACTCGATCGTCGCGGCGGTCACGACCGTCTACTCGCTGATCGGGCTCAACCTCGGCGGCTTCTTCCTCGGCCTGCTGCTGGGCATCGTGGGCAGCGCGCTCGCCTTCGCCTGGGTGCCGGCCCGGCCGGCGGAGCTGGCGGCTGACGAGCGCGACACCGAGGCGGACGACGAGCGCGACACCAGGGTGGACCAGCGGCACGCCGACCTGCTCGACGTCGACGGCCCGGTCGGCGTCGAGCAGGTCGGCGCCGACCAGTCGGTCACCGGCCGGCCGGCCGCCCCGGAACCCGCTGACGAGCAGCCGGCCGGGGAACTGCCGACCGTCGAGGTGCCGGCCGGCGTACGGCCGGCCGTCGAGCAGCCGACTGCCGAGCGGCCGGGCGGGGAGCGGCCGGTCCCTCGGCAGTCGGTGAACGGGCAGGCGGCCGGATCCGACGGCGGCCCGCCCGAGTGGGCGGGCCGTTCAGCGGACCCGCGTGCCTTCGGCATCGTCCTGCTGGTGCTCGGCCTGGCCACCGCCGGCCTGGCCGTCCAGCCGCGCGCGGTACAGGCCGCACCGAGCAGGCCCGCCGCCAGCGCCTGCCCGACGAAGCCCGCCACGCCGTCGAAGGCACCCTCCGCGACGCCCACCCCGACGCCGAGCGCGAGCCCGACGCGGGAGGGCAACATCATCACCGACTTCTTCGAGGGGATCGGTGACCTGTTCAAGGGCGGCAGCAAGAAGAGCGAGACACCCTCGCCCACACCGACCGCGAGCGGATCGGCGGCCCCGACGAGCAAGCCGACCACCCGTCCCGGCTCGACCGACTGCCCGACACCGGGCAAGCCGGGCAAGGAGGAACCGGCGAAGCCCGGCAAGGTGGAGCCCGGCAAGCCGCTGCCGCGTATCGCCGCCGACCCGGGCCTGCCGAAGGTGGCCAAGCAGCCGTCGAAGCTCACCGGCTCCAAGGTGACCATGACCGGGCTGCGGTTCGAGGGGATCACCGACCTGCGGACCGAGCAGGGCGCGCTCAAGGTGCTGAAGTTCAGCATGAAGGAAGCCGTGACCGACGACTTCCTGCTGGTCGCCGACGGCCCCAGCGGTCGCACCCAGCGGTACGCGACCGACCGTCTCACCGTCCGCGACGACGTCGCGTTCTACTGCACCCGGTTCGTCGGCAAGCTCGCCGGCATCAAGCTGACGCTGACGCCGGACCTGCCGTTCCCGGACGGCCTGCCGGTCACGCTGCCCATCCCGGTGACGTTCACCGACCCGGTCATCGACCTGGCGTACGTCACCAGCAACACGCTCACCGGCCGGCCGACGCTGAAGGTGACGCTCGGCGCCTGACCGGACGGGTGCCGGCGGAACGCGCCGCCGGCACCCGGAAGCCGGCTCAGAGCCGGGCCAGCGCCTTGCGCAGCGGGTCCAGCCCCAGCGAGCCCAGGTCGAGCGCCTGGCGGTGGAACTCCTTGAGGTCGAAGTCGGCGCCCTTGCGGGCCTTCGCGTCCTCCCGGGCCTGCAACCAGATCCGCTCGCCCACCTTGTACGACGGGGCCTGCCCGGGCCAGCCCAGGTAGCGGTTCAGCTCGAAACGCAGGTTCTCGTCCGGCACCCGGCAGTGCGCCCGCATGAACTCCCAGCCCAGCTCCGGCGTCCACCGCTCGCCCGGGTGGAAGCCGAACGGGTTGTCCTTCGGGATCTCCAGCTCCAGGTGCATGCCGATGTCGACGATGACCCGGGCCGCGCGCAGCGCCTGCCCGTCGAGCATGCCGAGCCGGTCACCGGGGTCGCCGAGGTAGCCCAGCTCGTCCATCAGCCGCTCGGAGTAGAGCGCCCAGCCCTCGCCGTGCCCGGAGACCCAGCACAACAGCCGCTGCCAGCGGTTGAGCAGGTCGGCCCGGACGGCGGTCTGCGCGACCTGCAGGTGGTGACCCGGCACGCCCTCGTGGTAGACGGTGGTCACCTCCCGCCAGGTGGAGAAGTCGGTGATGCCCTGCGGCACCGCCCACCACATCCGTCCCGGCCGGGAGAAGTCCTCGCTCGGGCCGGTGTAGTAGATGGCGCCGTCGCTCGTCGGCGCGAGGCAGCACTCGATCCGGCGTACCTGCTCGGGGATGTCGAAGTGGGTGCCGTTCAGGTCGCTGACCGCCTGGTCGGCGAGCGCCTGCATCCAGTCCCGGAACGCCTCCTTGCCGCGTACCGTCCGCGCCGGGTCGGCGTCGAGCGCGCGTACCGCGTCGTCGATCGAGGCGCCGGGCCCGGCGATGCGCGCGGACACCGTCCGCATGTCGGCCTCCAGCCGGGCCAGCTCCGCGAAACCCCAGGCGTACGTCTCGTCCAGGTCGACCTTCGCGCCGAGGAAGTACTGCGAGGCCAGTTCGTAGCGCTCCCGCCCGGCGGCCTGCTTCTCCCGCCCGGCCGGCGCCAGCTCGTTGCGCAGGAACTGCCCGAACTCGGCGGTGGCGGCGGTGGCGGCGGCAGCGCCCTTGCGCAGCTCCGCGCCGAGCGCGCCGTCGGCGTCGAGCCGCTCGACCATGCCGTGGAAGAAGTTGTCGCCCTCCGGGTCGACCCAGACGTCGCACTGCTTGGCCACCTCGACGAGCTGCACCTGCGAGCTGACCCGTCCCGCGGCGGCGGCCTCGCGCAGCGTGCGCTTGTAGCCGTCGAGCGCCGACGCGAAGCGGTTGAGCCGGGCCGCCACGTTGGCCTTAGCCTCCTCGCCGTCGGTCGGCATGAGGTCGAAGACCATCCGGATCTCGTGCAGCCCGCTGGAGATGACGTTGACCTCGCTGCCGGTCTCGCCGGCCTCGTACCGGGCCAGCTCCAGGCCGAGGCGCTCCTGCATGGCCTCCTTGGCGGTCCGCTCGGCCTCGGTCTCCGGCTCGGTCACGTCGAGTTCGCCGAGCGTGCGCCGGGCCAGGTCGGCGCGGGCCGCGTAGCCGTCGGGCGACAGGTCGTCGAGCTGGTCGTCGTAGCCGGCGATGCCGACGTAGGTGGCCCCGGTCGGGCTCAGCGGAGCCCACTCGGCCACGTACCGGTTGGCGAGGTCATCGATTCGTCCCACGAGGGGACCCTACGTGACCCCGCAGCCGAATTCCGCACGACATCGTCGTACCCGTGGGGCAGAGTGTCAGGGGTGACAGTCGATTTCACTCCTGACCGCGCGCCGCTGCGGAGCTGGCTGCCGGGGTTCGTCGCGCTTGCCGCCATCTGGGGTTCGAGTTTTCTGTTCATCAAGGTCGGCGTGGCCGAGCTGCACCCCGTGCACCTCACTCTCTACCGGGTGGCCACCGGCGCGGTCACGCTGCTGGTGGTGCTCGCCGTGCTGCGCGACCGGCTGCCCCGCGACCTTCGCGTATGGGGGCACATGCTCGTGGTGGCCGCGTTCGGCGTCGCGGTGCCGTTCACGCTGTTCGGCTACGGCGAGCAGCGGGTCGAGTCGATGCTCGCCGGCATCTGGAACGCCACCACGCCGCTGATCGTGCTGCCGCTGGCGGTGCTGGTGTTCCGCACCGAGCGGCTGACCGTGCGGCGGGCGGTCGGGCTGGGGCTGGGCTTCGTCGGGGTGCTCGTGGTGCTCGGCGTCTGGGAGGGCGTCGGTGGCGCCCACTTCGTCGGCCAGCTCATGTGCTTCGGTGCGGCTGCCTGCTACGGGCTCGCCATTCCGTACCAGAAGAAGTTCGTCGCGGGCAGCGCGTACTCCGGGCTGTCGCTGTCGGCGGCCCAGCTGCTGGTGGCGACCGCGCAGCTCGCGCTGGTCGCGCCGTTCGTCGGGACGCCGCCGTCCCCGGCCGGGCTCTCGCCGCGCGTGATCGCGAGCGTGCTGGCGCTCGGCGCGCTCGGCACCGGGCTCGCCTTTGTCATCAACATGCGCAACATCCGGCTGGCCGGGGCGAGCACGGCGTCCACAGTGACGTACCTGGTTCCGGTGTTCGCGGTGCTCGTCGGCGCGGTCGTGCTGAGTGAGCGGATGACCTGGCACCAGCCGGTGGGCGCGCTCGTGGTGCTGGCCGGCGTGGCGGTCGCGCAGGGCCTGTTCGGCCGGCGCCGCACGCGCCCGGACGTGGTGGTGCCGGCCCGCACTGTCGAACCGGCCGCCCAGGGCTGACCCTCAGCTACGGCCGGCTGTCCACTTCACCAGGCGGTCGGCCGTCCAGGTGTTCACCACCCGGTTCGCCGGCACCCCGCACAGCGCGGCCCGCTCGCAGCCGAACCGCTGCCAGTCGAGCTGGCCGGGGGCGTGCGCGTCGGTGTCGATGGCGAACCGGCACCCGGCCTCCAGCGCGAGCCGGATCAGCCGCTTCGGCGGGTCCTGCCGTTCCGGCCGGGAGTTGATCTCGACGGCCACGTCGTGCTCGGCGCACGCCGCGAAGACGGCGTCCGCGTCGAACTCGCTCTCCTTGCGGGTACGCGCTCGGTGCCCCTTGTCGCCCGGCCCGGTCACGCCGGCGGGCCGGGAGGAGACCATCCGGCCGGTGCAGTGCCCGAGGATGTCCAGGTGCGGGTTGGCGATCGCGGTCAGCATCCGGCGGGTCATCTTCGCCCGGTCGTCGTTCAGCCCGCTGTGCACCGAGCCGACCACCACGTCCAGGCGGGCCAGCAGGTCCGCGTCCTGGTCCAGCGAGCCGTCGGCGAGGATGTCCACCTCGATGCCGGTGAGCAGGCGGAAGCCCTTCGGCAGCGCCTCGTTCACGGCGGCGACGTGGTCGAGCTGCTTGCGCAGCCGCTCCGCGGTCAGGCCCCGGGCCACCTTCAGCCGGGGCGAGTGGTCGGTGAGCACCAGGTACTCGTGGCCCAGCTCGACCGCGGCGAGCGCCATCTCCTCGATCGGCGAGCCGCCGTCGGACCAGTCCGAGTGGGTGTGGCAGTCGCCGCGCAGCGCGTCCCGCAGCTTCGCCGCCGCCTCGTCCAGGTCGGTGCCCTCGGTCGCCAGCAGCCGGCGCAGGTAGACCGGCTCCTCCCCGGCCAGCGACTCGGCCACGCAGCGGGCGGTGACGTCACCGACGCCGGACAGCTCGGTCAGCTTGCCGGTGCGGGCCCGCTCGGCCACCTCGGCGGCGGGCAGCGCGCCGAGCGTCTTCGCGGCCGACCGGAACGCCCGGACCCGGTAGGTGGCCTCGTTGGCCCGTTCCAGCAGGAACGCGATCCGGCGCAGGTCGGCGATGGGATCCCGGGCACTCATGCCCTGGAACCTACGCGCATCCGCCGCCCGCCGCGCGACCCCGCACCGTCAGCCGCCCGTGGTGGACCGGCCCGGCGACGCCGGGCAGCCGTGCTTGCGCTGCCAGGCGGTGACCTCGGCGACCGGCGAGCGGTTGCCGTCCTTGCGCCACGAGTTCAGGTAGGGCGCCGGCCAGACCACGCCCCGGCGGATCCACCAGTCGTCCTTTCCCGTGCATTTCGGGGAGAGTCCGAAGTGCAGGTGACAGACGTTGTTGGCGTTGCCGGTACGGCCCACCTTGCCGAGCTGCTGCCCGGCCCGGACCCGTACGCCCGGGTCGATGCCGGCCGCGACCGCGCTCAGGTGCGAGCCGTAGTAGCGCACCCCGTCGTCACCGAGCAGCGAGACGGAGAGCCCGCCGTTGTTCGGCCCCTGCGGCCCGCGCTTGTCGAACCGGTCGACCCGGCTCACCTCCAGCACCACGCCGTCGGTGACCGCCACCACCGGCTCGCCGCAGTCGGCGAACACGTCGGTGCCCGGGTAGCCGCCGTGCGTCGGGTGGTAGTCGACGTTGCCGGCGCGGACGGGGAAGACCCGCTTCACGTCCGTGCGGGCCGGCGACGGCGGGGAGGCGGTCGGCGGTGCCGGGCTCGCCGGGTCGGCAGGCTGCGCGCCCGTCGCGATCGGGCTCGGTTCCTGCCACCTGTCGGCGCGCCCGGTGGAGGCGCCACACCCCCCGGCGGCGAGCGCCGCGACGAGCAGCAGGACCGGGTACGCCGGCCGCGTCCGGCGTCCGATCGATGGCGAGCGCATCCGGTCATCCTGACAGACCACTACCGTAGGGACGAACGCCGCGACCGCGTCACACCCGCCGGTCACGGTGCGTGACGCCGACGTGGATCGTTCGGGGAAGGGGGCGGCGGTGACGTACGGGTGGCAGGGCGGACCCGAGGGGACCGGTCCGGGGGCGTTCCCGCCTCCGCCGCGTACCCCCTCGGGACTCTTCCCGTCCAACGCGCCGATCCGGCCCAGCTACCGCGAGCCGTACCCGATCACCGGCTCCGGGGTCGCGGTCGGCGCGCTCGTCGCGTTCGCCTGGTTGCTGCTGTTCGGGCTGCTCGGCCGCAACATCGCGGGTTACGCCTGGTGGACTCTGCTGGCCGGCGCCCTGGCCTGGGCGGCGGCAGCGGTGCTGGTCCGCCACGGTGACCGGGGGGTCGCCACCGGAGTCGCGATCGTCACCGCCGGTGGTTGGAGCATCGCCGCCGCGCTGGTCGCGATGCGGTGGGCGCAGACCGGCGACTGGCCGCTCTGGTGACCATGGGTGCCGGTTTCGCTGCGTAGCGAAGGCCACCTTGACGTTCGCGCGGTGACGGTCCACCCTCGGCGGTATGGCCTGGACCACACCGCCGCGGCTCGACCCCGAGCGGAGCCGCCGTCGCCTGCAACTCCTTGCCGAGTTGGCCGGTGCCCGCGCGGTGCAGCAGCGCCAGCGACCACAGCGCGCGCGTACCGAGCGGCTGCGCCAACTCATCGCCACCCGTCGGCGCGTCGTCGGCTGACCGGCTTTCTCTTCAGAACGGCCGGCCCTTACGGGGCGTTGACCGGTCGCCCGCCGACCCGACCGGTTAACGTGCATCGCGTGACCTGTCGGCGTGCTGCCGAGGCCAATTTGGGGGGACCGTGTCGTACTTCGCTGCTGCCGTGGCGCGCGTCGACGGCGGCTGGACCGCGGGCGAGGTGAGCCTGCGGGGCGTCACCGACATCGAGGAGGTGGCGGACCGGCTGCGCGACGTCGAGCCGGACGCCGACCTGTCGCTGCTGTTCGTCGAGGCCGACGACACGTACCTGGTCGTCCTGCGCCTGGACGAGGGGGAGGACCTGCGGGTCTTCGGCTCCGACTCGGCGTACGCGGAGGAGTCCCGCCTGGGCGCGCTGCTGGTCGGCGACCTGAAGACGTCGGTCACCGGGCTGGAGGAGGTCGACGAGCCGCGCGCCTCCAGCGGCGACGACGACAACGAGCAGCCCGCTGTGGACCCGGAAGCCGACCCGGTCGGTGACGCCGACCTGCTGGCCGACCTGGGCATCCCGGCGCAGAAGCTACTCGCGCTCTGCGCACACGAGGGTTCCATGCCGGCCGACGTCACCGCCGAGATCAGCCAGGTGCTCGGCTGCGTGGACGAGGTCGAGGAGCTGCGTGAGGTCTGAGCCCGGGGAGTCCCGGACGCCCGGCGCCGCCGAACCCGCCGACGCGACCGATCCGGCGCTGGAGACCGTACGCCCGGGGCAGCCCACCCCCGGCCGGACCGCGCGCGTCGGTCCCGGCGCGGACGAGGCGCTCGCCGAACCGGGCGCGGTCGGCCGCCGGCAGCGGCACGAGCTGTGGATGCGCCGGGCCCTGGAGGTCGCGGTGACCGGCCCGGACGAGGCGACCCCCGACGCCGACGACGTGCCGGTCGGCGCGGTGCTCTACGGCCCCGACGGCGCCGAACTGGCGATCGGGCGCAACGAGCGGGAGCTGACCGGCGACCCGACCGCGCACGCCGAGGTGCTGGCGCTGCGCCGGGCCGCGCAGCGGCTGGGCCGCTGGCGGCTGGACGACTGCACGCTCGTCGTGACGCTGGAACCGTGCACCATGTGCGCCGGGGCGATCGCGCTGGCCCGCGTCTCGACAGTGGTGTTCGGCGCGTGGGAACCCAAGACCGGCGCGGTCGGGTCGCTCTGGGACGTGCTGCGCGACCGCCGCGTCACGCACCGCCCCGAGGTGTACGGCGGCGTGCTGGAACGCGAGAGCGCGGCGCTGCTGCGCGCGTTCTTCCGCTGAGGAGTTCTGGTCTTGTCTCAGGCTCCGGCCGGCGCGGGGCGCAGCAGCGTCGCGGCGATTGCGCGGCCGACCTCGGTCCACGCGGTCGGGCGCAACGTCGCCGGGTCGAGCCGGACGATCGACCGGGTGCCGGTGGCGTGCACGGTGGCGCCGTCGGTCGAGCGGAACTCGAAGGCGTACCGGGCGCTGCTGGTGCCGAAGTGCTCCAGCCAGAAGTGCACAGCCACAGTGCCGACGCCGGTGACCGGCGCGCGGTAGCTGATGGTGAACTCGCGGACCGCGTGGAACACGTCCGGCGCGGCGTGCACGTCGCCGCGGAAGGCGACACCGCGCTCGGCCCAGTACGGCGTGAGCGCGCGTTCCAGCAGCACCGCGTAGCGGGCGTTGTGCAGCAGGCCCATGGCGTCGAGGTCGTCGAAGTGCACCGGCACGTGCGCGACGTGCCCGAACTCGGCGGCCTGCCGCTCGACTGTGGTGTGGCTCATGACTGGCCTTCCGGTAGCAGGGTCGGATCCGGGCAGAGCGCCCGCAGCCGGGTCAGCAGGCCCTGGCGGGCGTGCCGGTAGGTGGCGTCCGGGTCGAGCAGCCGGGACCGCATCACCGCGCTGATCCCCAGCGCGTCGATCTCGTACGCGAGCAGTGGCACGTCCAGGTCGGCGGGGAGTTCGCCGAGGTCCACCGCCTCCTGGACGAGGCGTTCCAGCAGCGCGGTCCAGCGGGCGAACGCCTCGGCGAGCCGGTCCCGGACCGGGCCGGGGCGGGCGTTGTACTCGAACTCGGTGTTCGCGAAGAAGCAGCCGCCGGGCAGCACCCGGGCGGCGTAGAAGTCGATCCGGGCCTCGTGCAGCGCGCGCAGCCGGCGTACGCCCCGGGGCGCCTCCAGGGCGGGCGCGACGATCATCTCCTGCCACTGCGCCACGGCCCGGTCGACGGTGGCGAGTTGCAGCGCCTCCTTGGAGCGCCAGTGCGCGAAGAGGCCGGACTTGCTCACCTCCAGCCGGTCGGCGAGCTGGGCCAGGGAGAGGCCGTGCAGGCCGACCTCGGTGGCCAGCGCCACGGCGGTGTCCAGCACCGCGGTGCGGGTGCGGTCGCCACGGGCGACGCGGCCGTCGGAGGTCATGCGGGCAGCGTATCGGGAAACAAGCACGACCGGTCGTATTTATTTTTGTGACCCCGGTAACGCGCGACCGCCCCGCCACCTTGCGGTGACGGGGCGGCCCAGGGTCGATCAGGTCAGGCGATGATGGTGTCCAGCGCGATCTCGACCATCTGGCCGAACGTCTGCTCACGCTCCTGCGACGTGGTCTTCTCGCCGGTCTTGATGTGGTCGCTGACGGTCAGGATCGTCAGCGCGCGGGCCTTGAAGCGCGCCGCGATCGTGTAGAGCGCCGCCGACTCCATCTCCACCGCCAGCACGCCGTAGTCGGCGAGCGTGTCGTACAGGTCCGGCCGGTCCGTGTAGAAGGCGTCCGCCGCCAGGATCGGCCCCACCCGCATGCTGATGCCGCGCCGCTCGGCCACCTCGACCGAGGTACGCAGCAACCCGAAGTCGGCCACCGGGGCGTAGTCGATCAGCCCGTCGAAGCGCATCCGGTTCATGTTCGAGTCGGTGGACGAGCCGATCGCCGCCACCACGTCCCGCAGCTGCAGATCCTCGGTCAGCGCGCCGCAGGAGCCGACCCGGATCAGCGACTTCACGCCGTACTCGTTTACCAGTTCGTGGGCGTAGATCGAAGCGGACGGCATGCCCATGCCGGAGCCCTGGACGGACACGTCAACGCCGTTCCACTTGCCGGTGAAGCCCAGCATGCCGCGCACCGTCGTGTAGCAGCGGGCCCCCTCCAGGTAGGTCTCCGCGATCCACTTGGCCCGCAGCGGGTCACCCGGCATCAGGACCCGCTCGGCGATCTCTCCCGGCTCAGCGCCGATGTGCGTACTCATGGCAAAGATCCTGCCAGGCCGGGCCGAGGGATACCGGTTCGGCGTCCAAGCCGGCGGTCCTGTACCCTCGTCGGCGGTGGCGTGTCCGAGT
Organism: Micromonospora sp. NBRC 110037; assembly: GCF_001652995.1. Classification (NCBI taxonomy): domain Bacteria; kingdom Bacillati; phylum Actinomycetota; class Actinomycetes; order Micromonosporales; family Micromonosporaceae; genus Micromonospora; species Micromonospora sp. NBRC 110037. The sequence goes on along the minus strand of NZ_BBVA01000003.1, from coordinate 600,644 downwards.
GGCCTAAGGAGCACGCCTCGAAAGCGTGTGAGGGTTTACGCCCTCCGCGGGTTCAAATCCCGCCGCCACCGCTCGTGAACAGCGAGAACGCCCGGTCGATCTGTAGGGATCGGTCGGGCGTTCCGCTTCTGGTCTCAGTTGCTGCTCAAGAGGTCGATTTCGGGTCCTCTGTCGGGGTGTCCCACAGCAGCCCTCCGACGCGCTGGGTGATGTCGCGACGCACCTGAGCGGCGAGGTGTTGGTACCGGCCGTCATCGCCGAGTTGGACCAGCCCATGATGCCCATCACCGCCCGCTCGGCCACGCCGAGGATCAGCAGCACCGTGGCGGGCGGTGTGCCGGGCGTCGTGCAGCCGGTCGTCCCGCAGTCCGGCGAGCTTGGGCAGTCGCTTCCATTCGTCGTAGTCGGTGCGTGGGTTGACCGGTCCGCCGGTCGGTGTGGCGAAAAGCCAGTCACCTTCCTCCCACAGTTGGGCGGCGGTGCGCGCTCCTGGTCCTGCTCGTCGCGGTGCTTACGGAGCAGCGCCACCAGCTCGTCAGGGAGGCCGATGTTGCGCCGACCGGCCCGAGACTTGGTGTCGGCGGTATCGGCCCGCACCTGACGGCGGTCAGGGTAGTGCCCGCCGTGCTTTCGGCCGCACGGTGAGCGGCACCCGTGCTCCCACCGCGGCCGCTGCCGGCTCGCGCCGGAGACGATCGCGGTGCGGGGCCTGATCTCCGACATGACGATGGCGCTACCGTCGCGGGCTGAGACGCAGGCCGATGACCCGGCGGTACGCGAGCGTGCGGAACGCATCACCCGGCGGGCGGCAGACGGCATCATCGATCAGGTCGCCGAGCTGGGCGACCTCGGCCTCATTCGGACGGCCACTGCTGAGGTGCGAATGCACCGAGCGTCCCCGCTCTTCAAGCTCTACATCCTGAACGGCGAAGAGGTCTTCTATGGCTTCTACCCGGTTGTTGAGCGCACCGTCTCGGTCAAGGGTGAGCCCATGGCGATCTACGACCTGACGGGCAAGGACGTGCCGCTGTTCCACTACGCCTTGACGGACGACGACACCTCCCGCGGCACGCAATTCGTGGAAGCGTCCCGAAAATGGTTCGACTCCGTGTGGTCAACCATCGCCTACCGGTACGACGGATGAGCGCCGACCTCGGGCGGTTGCTCGGTGAGGTCGGCGCGGTGTTGCTCGACTTCGACGGCCCGGTGTGCAGCGTTTTCGCTGGCTACCCGGCGCCACACGTTGCAGCCGAGCTGGCCGAGGTACTGCGGCAGCGCCGCGTCGACGTGCCGCCGGACTTGGCAAGCGAACGGACCCACTTGAGGTGTTGCGCCGCGCCGGGGTGCGCGGTGACCAGGGCGTGACGCGGGCGGTCGAAGATGCGCTTTGCGCGGCGGAACTCCGAGCAGCACAAACCGCCGCACGGCCGAGAGGTGATCGTGGCCGCTCGGCAAGCGGGGCTACCCGCCGCGGTCGTTAGCAACAACTCAGCTTCTGCTGTAGTCGCTTACCTGGCTGCGCACCGGCTCGCCCAACACCTTTCGCCAGTAATCGGTCGAGCCTATGCTGAGCCCGCCCGCGTGAAGCCCAACCCGGAGCCGATTCTCCAGGCGGTGCAACGCCTGGGCGAGTCGCCCGGCCGCTGCATTCTCATCGGTGACTCGCTGTCAGACATCGAAGGCACGAGCCGCAGGTGTACGGGTGATTGGTTGCGCTAATCGCCCATCGAAGGTCGCGGTGTTCGAGACAGTTGGGGCAGATGCAGTGATTACCAGGATGGGGAGCCTGGCAGCGGCACTCATCGAGCAGTTTCGTTCATAAGATGCGGGTGCGGCGGGTAAGCCGTCTGATCTAGTTTTCGGCAGGGTTGACCGCTGAAGGTGACGCCATCAGAGGTGCTGGTGACGGGGATTGTGAGAGGGTTCGCAAGGGCGTGGGTGTCACCCTGGCCGGGCTCGGGCTGGTGCGAATTGTTTCTGCCGGAAGCCACGGCCGAGCCGAGGTGAGCTGAACACCGAAGGTTGGTAGAAAGGCTGCCAATAAAGCAGTGGAAGTGTTCACGACACTAGATGCTGCATCTCGCTAATCGAAATCTGAGGTTGCCGGCCGCAGGGGAGAGGCTGATGCGTCGACGCCCGCAGATTCTCCCTGATCCTGCGCTCGGTCCTGAAGCTGCTCCCGCATTTGCCTCGCCCTAGCCTTATCCGAACGAAGGTACTGACCGTTCTCAAAAACCCTCAGGTACGCCGAGTACATCCGGCGAATTGCCATGATGAACAAGACTAGGACGTAGCTGCCAAGCGCTAAAACGACACAGGTCGCGATGCGGTCCAACTTGGCATCTGGATTGGGCCTAATGCCCGAGGCGACTACCAGCACGGCAGCCTCTAGTGCTGACGCTAGAGCCCCCGCCATCAGGTGAGCTGCCGTTTCACGGAAATGCCTCCTCGTCGTCGCATCGAACGGCCGTCGACCTTCGATACGGTCACGAAAGGCGGCAAGTTGCGTAAATGCGCCGAACAAAATTCCCGCGATCAAGGCACTTGCCCCTGAAATGGCGCTCGGGTCCGTGAGACGCCAGTCCTTGAGGTACGAGAGAATACCCACGCCTATGGGCACGAGTACTACGATCGACCGCGCGGCCCAGTCCGGGGAAGAGTTTGGTAGCTGCATCGATCGGAAATGATCGCGAATTAGCGGGCGAAGGTCGAATCGGTCCAGGATACTCTCTCGCATGCGTACCTCCCAGTGGCCTTCTAGAGCCTACTCCTGGGGTACGACATTTGCGCCCAATGTTAGGTTCGGGAGCAGCAATTCGGCCGTGTCAAGCACTTGCCGATAGAAGTTGTCATCCGATACCGGCGATGCACCTAGGTCGTAAATCCACTCCGTTATGTCCTGCGCTGGTCGAAGGCTTTTGCTCCTCTGATTAGCACCCTCGACCCGCAGAACGCTGTCTTCAAATTCTACCGGTATCCTTCTCCCGATAGCGATAGCCGCCAGCTCGTTGGCGAGCTGACCGAGGTCAGATGCCTCGCTGTCCTGGTTTCGACGGCGCTGCCACCAGTCCAAGGCCCTCTGCTGCAATCTTGTCTGCAGCGACGAGCCCCCAGAGATTCCGACTTTTAGTGTGATGTCGTCCACTACGGGGTCGTCATCGCTTGCCCGCGAGTAACGGACAACTTCGAGTTCCTTGACGATTCCGTTACGGATAAAATCCGCCACGGCGGCTTGATCGGCGATGCCCTCTTCAACCTTGAGTCGGTAGTGCCCTTCTCCGATCACCTCGAAGCCTTTGATAACCCGCCTGTACGGGCAGGTGCGCCCCCGCACCTCGACTGCAAGCAAAGCGACGAAACCAGAAGCTGGCGTAACTAGCACGCTGCGATAAGGGTTAGTGACTGCAAGATTGGTGATGTCTTGATCACCGTTAACCCCGTCAGGGTCAATTAGGGTGCCATCCTCGCCGTAAGTTCCGTACAGGAACTTAAATTTCAAATTGTTGGACACCCTGTCGACCTGGGTATAACGGATCACGTTGCCGCTCGGCGGAGCCTGACTGCCGTCCTCAGTGATTCTGGGCGGATCTGCCAACTTGACGTTCTCGCTGAGGCGCGAAGTAAGGTCCGGCTTCAGCACGTCAAGAAAGTGAGATTCTCTCAGGTTGCCGAAGTCAAGATCGGCGTGGCGGCTGCCAGCACGCAGCTTGACAGTGAAGAGCCTGTAGCCGTAGCGGGGCACAACCAACTCCGATCAAGGCGAGCAGCATCGAAGCCGCGAGGGCATCTACCTTGGGTCTTCGATACGTTACCCGTGGGAGTCAAGAAGGGACTACGCCTATGGCGGCCAGCCGGGCCAGCAGGAAACGGGGCAGCGAGCGGGCCAGGGTTCCGTCTCAACCGCCGTCTCGTTCGGGGGTCGTCGTCGTATCCGTCGTTGCCACCATGGTGTCGATCCGCACCCACGGCTAGCATCAGCCACGCCTTCGACCGACCGTCAGAGACCGCCACCCTTGCCACCCCTCCCTGTCGCTCAGAGAGCAATCTAGCGGGATGGTGCGACGGAGGCAGGCCCGCCAATTGTCTGTAGGGCCCCGCGCAAGCGGGGCCCTACAAGCTGTGGTGCAGTTACCGACTGCGCTTGGTTGCCGGCACGAACTCCGGGTCGACGCCGGCTTGGCGCAACAGCTCCCGCAGGCGCTGTTTGACGTCGACCGTGGCGTCCAGGGACTTCAGTATGGAAGCGGACGCGCGTTCCAGAAGCTGGTCGAGCTCGTGCTCCTTGTCATGGTCCATGGCTCACCTCCCTCCGGGTCGACTCGGGGTCCATCATGCGGACGAGCTTCTGACGGGCATGCCGCACATTCGAGCGCACCGTGCCGCGCGGCTGCCCGGTGATCTCGGAAATCTCGGAGGAGCCGTAGCCGTCGTGGTGCAGCGCGAACACCACCCGCTGGGCTTCCGGCAACGCGCGCATCATGCGCCAGTACTTCGGCAGGTCCTCGTTGGCATCGAACGCGTCCACCATGGCGTCCTGCGCGACCCGGCTCGCCGCGCAAGTCTCCCGCTCGGCAACCTGCCGGCTACGGAGCAGGATGCGGTAAGCGGCCTTGCGAACGAACGCCTTGGGTGACTGGATGGTCGCCCAGCTCATGAACGCAGCGAGCATCGCCTCCTGAGCGACGTCCTCGGCCTCGTGCTTCGACGCGCCCCAGCGAATCAGCAGCCCGACCAAGGGCTTGTAGTCGCCCTCGTAGTAGGCGGGGAAGTCGGCCAACTGCTCCTGGGCGAGCTGGATCTCGGTCTGTGACGGCATGTCTCGCTCCTCTGTTCTCTCCGGGCAATCCAGAGAGTTCGTGGTTCCGCTGTCCTCATATAGCCCACCTTCGATCTATAGGGAGACCGGGCCATCCGGTCTCGGCGCCCAGATAGGCGCTCATCGGTCGTCGTGCGCGACGACGGCCAATGTCCAACTATCTGGTCTTCGGCAGTTGAGTGCCGCGCGACGGCTCAGCGTGCAACGGCTCGGCCAGAAAAACCTGCAGCTGCTCCGGAGGTCACCGGATCCGGCGCACCACCAGCGCCATGACCATGACGACCGCCAGCACGGCGGCAACCGAGGTGACGGCCAGCGAGTTCGACACCGCGTAGGCGGACGGCACTCCGACCAGCGCCGCGTTCATCACCACCAGGAGCTTGCCGGTATCGTCGCGCCCCTCGCGCTGCGACTCGGCCGGCTCGCCCGCCGTCTCCCTGTTGACGAGATCCGTGGAGCCGTTCACCGTCTCGGGCACCTGATTCTCCTACCTGCCACCCGCTCGGGAGGCTCGTAAGTGAAGTGCCAGGTGAGGTGATGACGTGCAACCTCCAAGCGTCCGATCACTAATCGTGGCTCAGCAGCCGCGGGGATGGGCGGTCTCAGCTGCGGTCTCAATTCCCTGCCGTACACGGGCGTTCACGACAGTCCGGCGGGCGGCCGAACTGCTGGTCATGGGCGCTGTCGAGCCGGTCCGGACGCATGATCGCAGACCTCGAAACGTGTGAGGGTTTACGCTCTCCGCGGGTTCAAATCCCGCCGCCACCGCTCGTGAACAGCGAGAACGCCCGGTCGATCCTCACGGATCGACCGGGCGTTCCGCGTGCCGGGTCAACTCCCGGTGAAGTCCTCGCCGAGCAGCGCGCGGATCCGGCTCAACGCCCGGGCGTCCCGCATCTTCACGGCCGATACGGAGATGCGCAGGATCTGGGCGACGGTGGCGACGCTCTGGTCCTCCCAGTGCCGCAGCACCACGATCGCCTGATCCCGGATCGGCAGCGTCGCCAGGGCGGTCATCAACGCGACGTGCAGGTCCGTCGTCGCCGCCGGTTCCGGCCGCTCGGGGAGATCGGCGCAGACCACCTCGGTGCCGCTGCGCCGGCTCCGCTGGTCGAAGACGGCGTTCATGAGCACCCGGCGGCTGTACGCGTCGAGGTTCGCGGCATGCCGGATGCGGGCCCATGAGGCGTACATCCGGGTGAACGTGATCTGGGTCAGGTCCTGGGCGAGGTGCCAGTCCCGGCACATGAGGTAGGCGGTGCGTCTCAACCGGGGCGCGGTCGCCGCGACGAACGCGCTGAAGTCCTCGTCCCGGTTGCTGCGCTCACGGCGACGGGCGGCGCTCCAGCGGGCCAGCGGTCCGGCCGGGCGTTCGGCGGTCGGCGTAGCGCGTACGTCGATCTGCCCGCTGGTCACTCACCCTCCCCGGACTCCGAGGGCGTCGGGCACGGACCGCCCAGGACCTGATCGACGCCGTCCCGGTCGTGAAAGTTCGCCACGACTTCTGAGTAGTCCTTCGCCCTCGCCAGTGCGACCTGGAACGACTCAGGCATCTGCTCCGGTTTGACCGCGTGGACCAGATCCGGGCTGTTCCGGTACATCTCCTTGAATCTGGCATACGCCTCGTCCCGGCTCTGGAACGTTACGCTCCGCACGAGCGGATCCGACCGGAGCGCGTCGTGTAGGTCGAGCCGCTGCTGATCAGTGATGTCATGCCGCAGGAAGACGCGGACGTCGACCGGCTCGTCACCCCACTGTCGCTCACAGGTGGCGTCGGCGGAGGGCATCAGCGCGCCGGCCGCCACCACCGGCGGCACCGGTTCCCTCGATGTCGGCGTCAGGTTCAGGGCGACCAGGACGGCGGCGATCGTGACGAGACAGGCCGCCGTGCCTCCCGTGACCAGCCGGCGCCTGCGTCGCAGCGCGGCGCCCCCGGCCATGGCCTCCCGGGCCAGTTCCCCGGTCGGGGGTACGGGTTCCACCTCGAGTGCCCGCTCGAAGAGCACATGCAGTTTCTGGTCCACAACTCGCTCCTGGTGTCCGACGGCGTCCTCTCTTAGGGACCGGTCGAGTCGCCGTATCGGTCACACCGGAGTTCCGGCGGGTCGGGTCAGCAGGGGCCGTAGCCCTCGTCGAAGTGGCGGTGGGCCCAGTCCGCGTACCCGGCGAACATGGGCCCGGCAGGTTGGTGAGCGCCTGGCTGCTGCGGCGAGCGCCCGGACAGCTCTAGGTATCCGGGCTCGTGTATCTGCGGTGTCCTGCGGGTTAGTGTCAGCGTCCGCTCAAGGGAGGAATCGCTGTGGTTTTCACGCCTGAACAACCGTTGGCACCCGCCGGACCGGTCATGTCCCGTTCCGGTGGCTCCTTCCGGCCCCACCTGATCTGGGAGGCGGTGCTGCTGGCGCTGACCGTCGTCGCCGCGGTGGTGTGGTACTCCCAGGACGGGTCGCGGCTGTCGCCGCTGGTGTTCAACATCGCCTCCGCCGGCCTGTTGGCGACCGCCTTCGCGCTGTCGCTGCGCACCGCCACGCCCAACCTCGCGGTCGTCGCAGTCGGGGCACTCGCCGGCCTGACGTACGCGGAGGTGCTCGACGCCGGCGCCCCGGTCCTCGTCGCGGCGGTCGCCGCGATCGCCGCCGCGGCGTTCTTCGGTCTCGGGATGGGCCTGATCGCCGGGCTGCTGCAGGCGCCCGGGTGGGCGGTGTCGCTGGGCGGGCTTGCCCTGACGCAGGGCATTCTGCTCGCCACCACCGGCAGCGGCGGTCCGCGGCGGCTCGCGAGCGAAGGTTGGATCCGGTCCGACGGTGCCGGGGCCGGGTGGCTGGTGCTGTTTCTCCTGCTGTCGATCGGCGGCGCGGTGGTGTGGTCGATCCCGGCGGTGCGGCGGGCGCTGAGCGGCAACCGGGTCGTCGCCGGGGAGCCGCCGTCGCCGTTCGGTGCACGGCTGCTGGGCGCGGTCATCGGCCTGGGCGGTTCCAGCCTGATCGCGGGCGCGGCCGGAGTCCTGCTGGCCGGCCGGATCGGCGCAGCAACCGCATCGGCCGACATCGGCCAGCTGACGTTGGTGGCCGGCGCCGTCCTGCTCGGCGGCGTGAGCGTGGCCGGCGGGCGGGGCGGCTTCGCGGGCACCGTGCTGGGGGTCACCCTGCTGTGCCTGGTGCAGATGATCATCCTCGTCGCGGACGGCCCCCGGTGGCTGCCGACTGTCGTCTTCGCGCTGGCGATCCTCGCCGGCCTGGGCGTCAGCCGGGCGCTGGAGGCCCTGCGCCCGGCACTGCCCGCGAGCGTGCCGGGCGCCGGCCCGGCCGAGCCGACACGGAAGTACTGACCGCTGTCAGCTCGGCCGGGCGTTCCCGCTGCCGGGGCCTGGTCAGCGCGGTACCGGCGACGAGCACTGCCGGAACATGATCCTCCCGCTTGTGACCTCGGGACCGGTGCACCTCTCCAGCACGAGACCCTGCCCGCCGCCGAATCTGTCCTGGCGGAAGTCGGTGGTCACCTCCACCGTGCCGTCCTCGCCGACGACGTAGAGGGTCGGGATCGGGTCGCCTTCCGTCGTCGGCGAGGTGACGGCGAGGCGGGCGGGGCGATGCGCCTCGACCGCGTCGAGGAAGCAGGTGATCGCGGCTTCCGGTATGCGGTCCATGAGCCCGAGCACGTGATCGCCGCAGTTCACTGTGGCTCCCGTGCCAACAGGGGGCGAGGCGTCCGTACCTCCGTTGTTCGTTGCGGCCACGCCGGCTGACACTGTCGCGACTGTCAGGACCGCGACGAGCGCCACGCCGCCTGCCGTCCGTCGTCGACGTAGGCGCTCGCCGCGCGCGCGGACCCGCTCGGGCGGCGCCAGGTTCAGGGCGGCGGTGTCGTCCTCCAGCGCCGCGATGGCCTCACGGATGCGTGCTGACATCGGAGTCCTTCCGCTCGTCGTCGGCATCGAGCAGCGGGGCGAGCGCCGTCCGCGCACGGGACAGGTAGACCTTGACGGTGCCGGCGGGCATCCCGGTGGTCTCGGCGATCTCGCTGATCGGCAGGTCGGAGAGGTAGTGCAGGACCACCACCCGCCGCTGCGACTCCGGTAGCTGCCGGAGCGCCGCCAGGACCGCGACCCGGTCCGGTGACGGCTCGGGCGCTTCTGTGGACGGGCCGAGTCTCGCCCGTGCCGCGAGCCAGCGTCGGACGCTGCGCCACCGGTTGGCGGCCAGCCGCCACGCGACCGTTCGTACCCAGGCTTCTGGCGAGTCGTAGCCGGACAGCGACGACCAGCGCGCCCAGGCGCGGGCGTATGCCTCCTGCACGACGTCCTGTGCCTCGCCGAGATCGCCGCAGACCGCGTAGACCTGGTGCAGGACCCGGGCCGAGGTCGCCGCGTAGAAGGCGTCGAAGTCGTCGCTCGTGCCCATCCGCATCGTCCCTCTCCCTGGCCGTCACACATATACACACCGCCAGGGGGCCACCGGTTACAGCCAGGTGGTCGAGCCGAATGTCAGCAGGGGCCGTAGCCCTCGTCGAAGAGGCGGCGGGCCCAGTCCGCGTACCCGGCGATGATCTCCCGGACGGTGACGCCGTCGTGCAGGAACAGGTACGCGCGGTCGCCGTCGCGGGCGAGCAGCCCGGCGAAGCGGTGACTGCCGGGCGGCGCCGGCAGGTCGGTGGCGCCGGGGTACGCGGCGCGGACCTCGCCGATCGGCGTGCCGGCGCTGATGGCCTCCGGTGTGCTCATCGGGTCGTCCAGCCAGAGCAGGACGAGCCGGTCGTCGACGAAGATCGGGCTGACCGCCCCGTGTCCGACGAGTGCGGGCCCGCAGGCCTCCTCGTCGGCGCGCAGCACGCCGCGGCGGGTCAGGTCCGCCTCGGTGGCGCCGAACTCCGCGTCGCGCAGGCCCTCCAGGCTGACCACCTGGGCGGCGCCGACGGGCCGGGCCGGCCACTGTGGATGAACGCCGCTGCCCGCCACTGATGCGGCAGCAAGCAGGACGGCAATAAAGCCGAATTGTCGTAATTTCATGCAATCCCCCAGTCACCAACGGGACCGGGGCGATGAGGTTGCTGGTGCTGGCCGGATTGGCGAAGTTCCCACTCTTCGGCCAGCTCGTCCCAGTAGTCGGCGGACAGCCCGCGCCGGCCGTGCGTCAGCCAGCCGTCGGTGTCGCGCTCCAGATGCAGGCCCAATTCCGCGAACGGGTCGATCCACGCGCCCGGCTCCGCGCCCAGCCTGGCCAGCGCCGTGTTGATCGGCCACTCGGTACGCGGCCGGTCCAGCGCGGCGTCGTACCGCGGCCCCCAGCTCACCTCGCCGCCCAGCCACACCACCGCCGACTGGTGGCCCAGCCCGCCCGCGAACTCCGCCTCCAGGTACGCGACCGGGCCGCTGGTCGACCAGCAGGCCAGCACCTCCGCCAGCGGCGGCGAGAGCACCAGCCGGAACGGGCGCTCGGCGCGCGGCTCTTCGGTGGCGAAGTCCGGCAGCCCGCCGGTCAGCTCCTGCACCAGTTGCGGGGTCACCGGCAGCAGCGCGAAGTCCTGACGGAGGGCGGCGAGCACCGCGTGGTCCAGGTCGGCGGTCTGCTCGCGAAGCAGCTCGACGTCGGCGACCACGGCGCTGAGCTGGTAACTCATCCGGTCCTCTCGGCGTCCACAGGCTGTGGATGGAACATGTGTACGACGATCTCAGGTGGCTCCGTTGGTCAGATACCTCGGGCGTCCGTCGCTCAGCGCGGCCACCGCGTGACGCAGCCGATGCCAAACGTACGGGCGAAGCAGCCCCTGCGCATCATCGAGCGCAACGAATCGTGCGTCGGCCAGTTCGCCGTCAGCCGGTTTCAACGGCTCGGCGGGAGGCAGTGCACCGCCGTCGAAGATGAACATCAGGCTGTCGTCCCACGGGCCGTGCGGTGCGACCCAGTCCACCACCAGCAACGGTCCGATGCGCAGTTCGAGACCCAACTCCTCGCGCACCTCCCGCTCGGCGGCCAGGTGCGGCGGCTCGTTCGCCTCCGCCATGCCGCCCGGCAGGTCCCAGTCCGGCTTGTAGCGCGGATCTACCAGCAGGACGTCGCCGTCACCGTTGCGCAGCAGTACGTCGGCTCCCACCCGCTTCCGGGGCTGCCGTGCGTTGCCCTCGGCGAGGTGGGCCTGCCAGGCTGCCGGATCTCGCTCGTACAGGGGACGCTCGTCGGCCATACCGACGATTGTCGGCCGTCCTCACGCCGTCGGCAGCGGCCTCGGCGTTCGCGTACGAGAATCGCCTGGTCGATCTCGGCGGAGGTGGTCGGATCGGGGTGGAGGCGTTCGTAGCCGGGGTGACGGCGGCCGACGATAGTAAAAGAGGAACCGATGGCGCAGTACCTGATCTCCGTACTCGACGACACGACCGGCTCGGCCACCGAGGCGGAGATGGCCGCGATCGGTGAGTTCAACGAGCGGTTGCGCGCCGACGGCCACTGGGTCTTCGCCGGTGGCCTCGCGGCACCGGAGACCGCCACAGTCGTGGACGCGCGGGACGGGAACCCGGTGTTCACCGACGGTCCCTACGTGGAGACGAAGGAGTACGTCGGCGGGTTCTGGATCATCGAGGCGCCCGACTTCGACGTGGCGCTCCCGCTCGCCGCGCTGGCGTCGCAACGGTGCAACAGGCGGGTCGAGCTGCGGCCGTTCCTGACCGCGTGACAGACATCGGCGAGGCGCTCACCCGGGTCCACCGCGAGGAGTGGGCCCGGGTGGTCGCCACGCTCGCCCGGCGCATCGGCGATCTCGACGTGGCCGAGGAGATGACCGCCGAGGCGTTCGCCGCCGCCGTCGAACGCTGGTCGGCCGACGGCGTACCGCCGAACCCCGGCGCGTGGCTCACCACAGTCGCGTACCGCAGGGCCGTCGACCGGATCCGGCGCGAGAGCCGGCGGGAGGACAAGCACCGGGAGGCGCTGATGCTGACCGACGTGCCGGAACCGCTCGGTGTCATCGACGACGACCGGCTCCGCCTGATCTTCACCTGCTGCCATCCGGCGCTGGCCATGGAAGCGCGGGTGGCGCTGACGCTGCGCCTGGTCGGCGGACTCACAGTGCCGGAGATCGCCCGGGCGTACCTGGTTCAGGAAGCCGCCATGAGCCGGCGGATCACCAGGGCCAAGACGAAGATCAAGGCGGCCGGGATCCCGTACCGGGTGCCGTCCCGCGAGGACCTGCCGGCCCGCGTCACCGGCGTGCTCGCCGTTCTCTACCTGGTCTTCAACGAGGGCTACCTCGCCTCCGACCCCGACAAGGAGGCGGTGCGCGCCGACCTGACCGGCGAGGCGATCCGGCTCACCCGGCTGGTCCGTACGCTGCTGCCCGACGACCACGAGGTCACCGGCCTCTTGGCTCTGATGCTGCTGACCGAGGCCCGCCGGCCCGCCCGGGTCTCCGCGACCGGCGAACTCGTCGTCCTCGCCGAGCAGGACCGCAGCGCCTGGGACCGCGACCTCATCGCCGAGGGCCACGCCCTGGTCCGCGCGTGCATCGCCGCCGGACGGCCGCCGGGCCGCTACCAGATCCTCGCCGCGATAAACGCCGTACACACCGACGCCCGCGACGCGCGGAACACCGACTGGTCGCAGGTCGCCGCGCTCTACGACCATTTGGTACGCGTCGACCCGTCGCCGATCGTGCGACTCAACCGGGCGGTGGCGGTCGCCGAACTGGATGGGCCGCAGGTGGCGCTCGCCGAGGTGGACGGGTTGCCGCTGGAGGGATATCACGCATACCACGCCACGCGCGCCGAGCTGCTGCGGCGGATGGGGCGGGGTGGGGAGGCGCGGGAGGCGTACGACCGCGCGATCGAGTTGGCGGGGAACAGCGCGGAGACGGCGTACTTGAAGCGGCGGCGGGACCAGTTGGGCACCGGGTGAGGAGTGCCATGGAACGCCGAAGGGGCGCCGCAAGCGGTGCCCCTTCGTGTCTGTCTCTTGCCCACTCAGCTGAGGGTGACCCGCTCGCCCTCGAAGTCAGCGACGATCTCCACGTTGCCGCCGAGGGCCTTGATGTAACGCACAACAGTGCCGACCTCGGCCTTCGGCAACTCGCCGTTCTCGATCGCCGCGACGCGAGGCTGCGACACCTTCATGCGGTCAGCGACCTGCTGCTGGGTCAGGCCCCTGCGCTCGCGCATCTCGCGCAGGCGCGCGGCGCGGACCTCGCCGCGCATCCGCTCCTTGTGCTGCTCGACGGTGGTCTCGTTCAGGTCGGCGCGGGAGCGAACGTCCCGCCAGCTACGTGCCATCAGCGTTGTCCCTTCAGCTCTCGCAGGTGCTCGGTGAACTTCTGGTCCGCTTCGAGGATGCTGGTCTCGTACCAGCCTTTCCAGTTGCCGGCCTTGTCACCCGCGACCAGGAGGATGGCCTCCCGCTGGGGGTCGAAGGCGAACAGGATCCTGATCTCCGTATCCCCCGCCGAGCCCGGCCGGAGCTCCTTCATGTTCTTGTAGTCGGAGCCCTTCACATGGTCAACGAGGGGCCGCCCGAGGGCCGGGCCTTCCTCGGCGAGCAGGTCAATGGCGGCGGCCACCTGGCCTGCGGAATCCGGGTCATCCTTACTGAGGCGAAGGAACCACTCCTCGACCTCCTCAGTGAGGCTGACTTCCCATCCGCTCGCTTCCCCACTGTAGACCACGTAATACTCCTGCGTTATAACGATTGTGGTGCTGGGAATAAAAATCGGACTCTTGGCATAACAGTGCTAGCACATGCACAGATCCGGCACTACGTAGCGTCAGGAGTACGACAAGACCAGCCTGTGTCTGCGCGCGAGTGACGGGGAGAGCTGATCTCTGCGATTCATGACAGCCGCCAGCGATCTGGCCGAGCGGCCGGCCGCGAGCAACCAGGCGGGCCGGACCATGGCAAGTGAGACGAGGGCGAGCGTAGAGACGACTCAGGGCCGGTCCCGCGGGGGCCGGCCCTGTCGTTTTTCCTGCTCAAGCGAGCGGAGGATACGAGATTCGAACTCGTGAGGGTGTAAACCCAACACGCTTTCCAAGCGTGCGCCCTAGGCCTCTAGGCGAATCCTCCGCGAGCCAGGATACAGGTCCCGCGACGGCGGGCCACCCCACCCTCCCGGAAGATCCACAACCCTTCGGGTAGGCTTGGCGTCACCTCCCGTGCGGCGGTACCTCGTGAACCTCCCCAGGGCCGGAAGGCAGCAAGGATAAGCGAGCTCTGCCGGGTGCACGGGAGGCCTTTCTGTCTCCCGGGCCGGGTAACGTCGCTGCGGGTCGGGTCACGGGGTGGTGGGTGGTCACCCGGGGCCGACCGGCGCAGAATGGCTCGGTCGAGAGGAGGCGGGACGGGTGGCACTGGCCCTTTACCGCAAGTACCGGCCGCGGACGTTCGCCGAGATCATCGGCCAGGATCACGTCACCGAGCCGTTGTCGCAGGCGCTGCGCAGCGGCCGGCTGAACCACGCGTACCTCTTCTCCGGCCCCCGGGGCTGTGGCAAGACCTCCAGCGCCCGGATCCTGGCCCGCTCGCTCAACTGTGAGCAGGGCCCCACGCCCGAGCCGTGCGGGCAGTGCGAGTCCTGCCGTTCGCTCGCGACCGACGGCGCCGGCTCGATCGACGTGATCGAGATCGACGCGGCCAGCCACGGTGGTGTCGACGACGCCCGTGAGCTGCGGGAGAAGGCGTTCTTCGCGCCGGCCCGCAGCCGCTTCAAGATCTACGTCATCGACGAGGCGCACATGGTCTCGTCGGCCGGCTTCAACGCGTTGCTGAAGCTGGTCGAGGAGCCCCCGGAGTACGTCAAGTTCATCTTCGCCACCACCGAACCGGAGAAGGTCCTCGGCACGATCAAGTCGCGGACCCACCACTACCCGTTCCGGCTGATCCCGCCGAAGGTGCTCCGTCCCTACCTTGAGCAGCTCTGCGAGGCCGAGGGCGTCACTGTCGATCCGGCTGTATTCCCGCTGGTGGTCCGCGCCGGTGGCGGCAGCGCCCGGGACAGCCTCTCCGTACTCGACCAGCTCATCGCCGGCGCCGGCCCGGAGGGTGTCGGCTACGCCCGGGCCGCCGCGCTGCTCGGCGTCACCGACTCGGCGCTGATCGACGAGATGTGCGACGCGCTCGCCGCCGGTGACGGCGCCGCCGCGTACGCGACTGTCGACCGGGTCGCCGAGGCCGGCCACGACCCGCGCCGCTTCGCCTCCGACCTGCTGGAACGCCTCCGCGACCTGATCGTGCTCCAGCAGGTGCCGGATGCCGCCGCCAAGGGCCTCATCGACGGCCCGGCCGACCAGATCGAGCGGATGGCCGCCCAGGCGCAGCGCCTCGGCCCGGCCACGCTGTCCCGCTGCGCGGACATCGTGCACAACGGCCTGGTCGAGATGCGCGGCACGACAGCGCCCCGGCTGCTGCTGGAGCTGATCTGCGCCCGGATGCTGCTGCCCGGCGCGGACGACTCGTCCGGCGGCCTGCTCCAGCGCCTGGAGCGGATGGAACGCCGGCTGACGCTGGGCGGCGTCGAGCCGTCGCCGTCCGCGCATCCCACCCAGACCCCTGAGGTACGCCCGGCGGCTCCCGCCCCGGGCGCTGCTGCCGCCGCGGTCCACCCGGACACCGCCGGCACGCCGGCGGCTCCCGGTGCCCCGACCGGTGCCGCCGCCGCACGTGCCGCCGCAGCCGCCGCTGCCGGTTCCCGCAGCGCCGCGCCCGGTTCCCGCCCGGGCTCTGCCGTCGGGGCTACCGGCTCCCGTCCCGCCCCGGCCGGTGCGGCTGCCGACGCCGGCCCGGCCGCTGCCGATTCCGGCTCGTCGACGACCGAGGCGGCAGCGGCTGCCGGAACTCACCCCGGCACGGACGCCGGGTTCTCCGCGTCGGCCTCCGAGCGGTCAACTGCCGGCCCGACGACTTCCGGTCAGGCCGCCGCCCGACGCCCGGTGCCGCCGTCTGCGGTGATGCCCGACCCCGCCACGCCCGAGCCGCCCCGCCCCGGCGCGGCGAATCCGGGGGCGCTCGACGCGGTGGCGGTGCGCCGGGTCTGGCCCGAGGTAGTAGGCAAGGTGAACCGGAGCAACAAGCGGATCGCCGCGCTGATGCGGGACGCGGTGGTGCGCGACCTGGACGGCGACACGCTAGTGCTGACCGTGAAGTCGACGGTGCTGGCGAAGATGATGGCCGACCACGCGGCCGTGCTGACCGACGCGCTCTACGAGGAGTTCGGCGGTCGCTGGCAGATCCGCTGCGAGGTGGCGGGCGAGCGCGGCGCCGCATCGCTCGGCGGCCCGTCCCGCCCGTCCGGCGCGGCACGAGCGCAGACCGACAGCACGCCCGACCGCGCACCGTCCGACAGCGTCCCGGGCCGCCCGGCGTCCGCTCCGACGGCTCCGGCGTCCGACACCTCACCCGGTCGCCCGGCCCCCGGAGTGGCGGCCAATGCTCAGGCGCGCTCCGATTCCGGCAGCTCGGGCGACTTCTCCCACTCGACCACACCCGACGCGAGCCGTCCTGGCTCGACGGACGCCGGACCGGGCCGTCCTGACTCCGGTGCTGCCGGTCGTCCGGCATCCGCCGGTCTCGGCGACGCCCCGGGACAGCCGGTGTCCGGCTCGACCGGTGCCACGGGCAACCGAACCCTCGGCAGTCAGGGCGCGGCCGGGCAGGCCGACGAGGACGACTGGCCGGAGCCGGTGCGGCCCGGTGGCGCGGCGACCGCTGCCGCCTCGGCCGCGAGCGCCGGCGACGCGGAGGACTGGCCGGCGGCGGCACGTCCGGGCGGGGGCACGGCGACCGCTACCGCCCCTGTCGCCGTACCCAAGCCTGCCGCACCCGCGACGGCGCCGGCCGGTGGCGCGAGGCCGGGGGGCGGCGGGCCGAAGAACAGCGCGATCGCGGCGGCGCGTGCCGCAGCCGCGGCGGCTGCTGCCGGCGGCGGTCCCGGCAAGGGGTCGCGCGCGGCGCAGCCGGCGCGGAAGACGGCCGACGCCGAATGGGCGGGCGAGCCGCCCTACGACCCGGACTTCGACGGCCCGGTGCGGGGCGGGGGCGCGCCGGCGGCGGCGCCCGCCTACGAGGGGTTCGATCCGGGCGACGAGCCGCTGGACGACGTGATCGACGAGCGGACCGCCCGGCAGTCGAGCGAGGAGCAGGCGGTGCAGCTGCTGCGCGAGACGTTCGGGGCGGAGAAGATCGACGAGGTGGACGCGCGCTGAGCGCGCGCCGACCGCGATTCAGCGGTGCCGTGGCCCGACTAGGCTGGGCGCGGCCGAGCAGACGAGTGGAAGAAGGAGCGGTCCGTGCGCCCAGGTGGACAGCCGAACATGCAGCAGATGCTGAAGCAGGCGCAGAAGATGCAGCAGCAGATCGCCAAGGCCCAGGCCGAGCTGGCCGAGGCGGAGCTGACCGGCACCGCCGGCGGTGGCCTGGTCACCGCGACCGTCGCCGGTACCGGTGAGTTGAAGGCGATCAAGATCGACCCGAAGGCGGTCGACCCGGAGGACGTCGAGACGCTCGAGGACCTGGTCGTCGCGGCCGTGCACAACGCCGCCGAGGCGGCCCGCGAGCTGACCGAGAAGAAGATGGGCCCGCTCGCGGGCGGCATGGGCGGCCTCGGCCTGCCCGGGTTCTGAGCCGGCAGATGTACGAGGGTGCCATCCAGGATCTGATCGACGAGCTGGGCCGGTTGCCGGGCGTGGGCCCGAAGAGTGCCCAGCGGATCGCGTTCCACGTGCTGTCGGCGGATCCGGCCGACGTCAACCGGCTGGCCGGCGCGCTGCGCAAGGTCAAGGACCTGGTCCGGTTCTGCACGACCTGCTACAACGTGGCCGAGTCGGAGCAGTGCCGGATCTGCCGCGACCCACGGCGCACCGACGAGGTGCTCTGTGTGGTCGAGGAGCCGAAGGACGTGGTGGCGATCGAGCGGACCGGCGAGTTCCGCGGGCGCTACCACGTGCTCGGCGGCGCGATCAATCCGCTGGAGGGCATCGGCCCGGACAACCTGCGGATCCGTGAGCTGATGACCCGCCTCGGCGGCGGCGAGGTCCGCGAGCTGATCCTCGCCACCGACCCGAACACCGAGGGCGAGGCGACCGCCACCTATCTGGCGCTGATGGTCAAGCCGATGGGGATCGCGGTGACCCGGCTCGCGAGTGGACTGCCGGTCGGCGGCGACCTGGAGTACGCCGACGAGATCACGCTGGGCCGGGCCTTCGAGGGCCGACGGGCCGTCTGAATCCAGTCGTGCCGCCTCCGGCGGGTGCCCTGCGGGGTGCCCGCCGGACGTGTCTCCGGGCCGGAACGGGATGCTCGTCGATCTAACAGGAACGTGCGTCCGGGACCGGATCGACGTAATAAATTCGGCCTTCTAGCCGACGAAACCTCGGCGATGGATGGGATTCTCCTTCGATTCGTATGCCTCGTTGCGGAACAGACACGATTCGATACCAACCCGCCCCCCGCCCGTTTCCGCGCCGTCCACCCGAGGGCTAAGGTCTGCGCACATCGGTGACCCTGTCACCACGTTGTCCGTACCCCCAAGGACGAGGTGAAGCACCATGCGTGCATCCAGGCCGAAGGTCGCAATCGCGGCCATCGCGGTCGCGGCCCTCGCGGTTGCAGGCTGCGCCGAGAGCGACCGTGAGAGTGGCTCCGGAGATAGCAAGAAGGACACCCTCGTCTTCGGCGTCGCCGGAGACCCGAAGGTGCTCGACCCCAGCTTCGCCAGCGACGGTGAGTCGCTGCGCGTGGCGCGCCAGGTCTTCGAGACCCTGGTCCGTCCGGAGGAGGGCGGCACCAAGGTGACGCCGGGCCTCGCCGAGTCCTGGACGCCGGATGCGGCGGGCACGACCTGGACGTTCAAGCTCCGCTCGGGCGTCAAGTTCCACGACGGCACCGACTTCAACGCCGAGGCCGTCTGCGTCAACTTCGACCGCTGGTACAACGCCAAGGGCCTCATGCAGAGCCCGGACGTGACCGCGTACTGGCAGGACGTCATGGGCGGGTTCGCCAAGAACGAGAACCCGGACCTGCCGCCGAGCCTCTTCAAGTCCTGCACCGCCAAGGACGCCACCACTGTGGACCTCGCGTTCACCCGGGTCTCCAGCAAGATCCCGGCCGCGCTCATGCTGCCGTCGTTCTCGATCCAGAGCCCCAAGGCGATGGAGCAGTACGACGCCAGCAACGTGACCGGCACCGCCGAGGACATCAAGTACCCGGCGTACGCGATGGAGCACCCGACCGGCACCGGCCCGTTCAAGTTCAAGGCGTGGGACGTCGCGAACAAGTCGCTCACCATCGAGCGCAACGACGACTACTACGGCGACAAGGCCAAGCTGAAGACCATCATCTTCAAGACGATCTCGGACGAGAACGCCCGCAAGCAGGCGCTCCGCTCGGGTGACATCCAGGGTTACGACCTGGTCGGCCCGGCGGACGTGGAGCCGCTGAAGAAGGAGGGCTTCAACGTCCTCACCCGACCCGCCTTCAACGTTCTCTACCTGGCGATCAACCAGAAGGGGAACCCGAAGCTGGCCGACCTGAAGGTCCGGCAGGCCATCGCGCACGCGCTGAACCGGCAGGCCCTGGTCGACTCGAAGCTGCCCCCGGGCGCCAAGGTCGCGATGAACTTCATGCCCGACACCGTCGAGGGCTGGAACGGCGACGTCACCAAGTACGACTACGACCCGGCCAAGGCGAAGGCCCTGCTGGCCGAGGCGGGTGCGTCGAACCTGACGCTGAAGTTCCACTACCCGACCGAGGTCACCCGGCCGTACATGCCGAACCCGAAGGACATCTTCGAGCTGCTCTCGGCGGACCTCAAGGCGGTCGGCATCAACGTCCAGGCCATCCCGCTCAAGTGGAGCCCGGACTACCTCAACGCCACCACCTCCGGCGCCAAGCACGACCTGCACTTCCTCGGCTGGACCGGTGACTACGGCGACGCGTACAACTTCATCGGCACCTTCTTCGACCGCCCGAAGGACGAGTGGGGCTTCAACAACGCCCAGCTCTTCGCGCAGTTCAAGGACGCCGACACCACCGCCGACGCGGCGGCGCGGACGGAGAAGTACAAGGCACTGAACAAGTCGATCATGGACTTCCTGCCGGGTGTGCCGATCTCGCACTCCCCGCCGGCGATCGTGTTCGGCAAGGACGTGACCGGGATCAAGGCGAGCCCGCTCACCGACGAGCGGTACGCGACCGCAGAGTTCAAGTGATCTGAAGGCACCGTACGCGGGCGGGCGCTGTGACCACAGCGCCCGCCCGCACCCCTCCGCACACCCTCCGAGGCGCCCGTGTTCCGGTTCATCATCAGACGCCTGCTACAGCTGATACCAACGCTGTTCGGGCTCTCCGTCCTGCTGTTCATCTGGCTCCACCGACTTCCCGGCGGGCCCGAGACCGCGATCCTCGGTGAACGGGGCACGCCCGAGACGCGCGCCGCCATCCGGCGCAACCTCGGCCTCGACGAGCCGATCCTGGTCCAGTACGCCCGCTTCCTGCGGCGGATGATCCGGCTCGACCTGGGCACCTCGACCGGTACGAAGCGGGCCGTCACCACGGAGTTCGTGGAGCGGTTCCCCGGCACCGTCGAGCTGACCGTCATGGCCATGATCCTCGCGGTCGGCATCGGTATCCCGCTCGGCTACCTGGCCGCCCGCCGCCGCGGCCGGTTCCTCGACCACGCCTCGGTCGGCGGATCGCTCATCGGCATCTGCATCCCGGTCTTCTTCCTGGCGTACGTGCTCAAGGCGATCTTCGCGGAGAACCTGGGCTGGTTCCCCTCCAGCGGCCGGCAGGACCCGACCATCGGGGCGACCCGGGTCACCAACTTCTTCGTCCTCGACGGGCTCATGACCCGCGAGTGGGACGCCGCCGCCGACGCGCTCTGGCACCTCGTGCTGCCGGGCATCGCGCTCGCCAGCATCCCGCTCGCGATCATCGTCCGGATCACCCGGGCCAGCGTGCTGGAGGTGCTCAACGAGGACTTCGTCCGCACCGCCGAGGCCAAGGGCCTGACCGAGCGGACCGTCCGCCGCCGGCACGTGCTGCGCAACGCCATGCTGCCGGTGGCCACCTCGATCGGTCTCCAGACCGGTCTCCTGCTCTCCGGCGCGGTGCTCACCGAGACCGTGTTCGCGTTCAGCGGCATCGGCGCGTTCGTCGCCGAGTCGATCAGTCAGCGCGACTACCCGGTGCTGATGGGCTTCATCATGATCATTGCGGTGGTGTACGTGCTGGTGAATCTCCTGGTCGACCTCTCCTACAGCGTGATCGACCCGAGGGTGAGGGTGCGATGACCATCACCACTGGCAAGAAGCGCGAGAAGATCGACCGGCTCGCCGAGCTGGCCGCCCGCGACGACGAGCAGGGGGTGAGCCTCTGGAAGGAGGCGTTCCGCCGGCTGCGGCGCAACCCGGCGGCCGTCATCGGCGTGGTCATCCTGGCGATCTTCGTCCTGGTCGCGGTCATCGGGCCGTTCCTCGTCCCGTACAGCCCGACGGACTCCATCGGCATCCGCGAGGGCCTGGTCAAGTCCGGCCAGGGCATCATCCCGGGCATCTCCGCCGACCACTGGCTCGGCTTCGACCACCAGGGCCGGGACGAGTTCAGCCGGCTCATCGTCGGCGCCCGGCAGACGCTGCTCGTCGGCGTCGTCTCCACCCTGATCGGTCTCGCGGTCGGCGCTCTGATCGGCGGCGTCGCCGGTGCCGCGGCCGGCCTCGGCGGGCGCTGGGGCCGCTGGATCGACACCACCCTGATGCGCTTCATCGACATGCTGCTGGCCATGCCGAGCCTGCTGCTCGCGGTGAGCATCGCGGCGCTGCTCGGCGCCAGCCTCACCACCGTGATGATCGCCGTCGGTGTGGTGTCGGTGCCGATCTTCGCCCGGCTGCTGCGCGGCTCGATGATCGCGCAGGCCAACAGCGACTACGTGCTGGCCGCGACGTCGCTCGGCGTGAAGCGGTCCAAGATCGCCCTCACCCACGTGGTGCCGAACTCGATCGCCCCGGTCATCGTGCAGGCCACGCTGACGCTGGCGACCGCGATCATCGAGGCGGCCGCGCTGTCCTTCCTCGGCCTCGGCAACCCCGACTCGGCCATCCCGGAGTGGGGCGTCATGCTCGCCGACGCGCAGCCGTACCTGGGCATCCGGCCGGGCCTGGCGATCTATCCGGCGCTCGGCATCATCATCACCGCGCTCGGGTTCACCCTGCTCGGTGAGGCGATGCGCGAGGCCCTCGATCCGAAGCTGCGGAAGTAGGTCAGTCAGTCATGGCACTGCTCGAAGTGGACGACCTCTCCGTCACGTTCGCCCGTCGTGGGCAGCGCACCGTGCACGCGGTGGACGGGGTGTCCTTCTCGGTCGACGCCGGTGAGGTGGTCGGCCTGGTCGGCGAGTCCGGCTGCGGCAAGAGCGTCACGTCGCTGGCCATCATGGGCCTGCTGCCCAAGCAGCCGGGCCTGCGGGTCGGCGGCAAGGCGGTCTTCGACGGCACCGACCTGCTCCAGCTCGACGACCGGGCCCGCCGCGACATCCGCGGCCGGGACGTCGCGATGATCTTCCAGGATCCGCTGTCCTCGCTGAACCCGGTCATCCCGATCGGGCTCCAGGTGACCGAGGTGCTGGCCCGGCACCGGGGCATGAAGGGCGAGGCGGCCGCCAAGGAGGCCGCCGACCTGCTCGACCGGGTGGGCATCCCGGACCCTCGGCGGCGCCTCAAGGAGTACCCGCACCAGCTCTCCGGCGGCATGCGGCAGCGGGCCCTGATCGCCATGGCTGTCGCCTGCCAGCCCCGGCTGCTGATCGCCGACGAGCCGACCACCGCGCTCGACGTCACCATCCAGGCGCAGATCCTGGAACTGCTGAAGGACCTGGTCCGGGACTCCGGCACCGCACTGGTCATGATCACGCACGACCTCGGCGTGGTGGCCGGCATGTGCGACACCGTCAACGTGCTCTACGCCGGCCGGGTGGTGGAGACGGCCACCCGCCGTCCGCTGTTCCGCCAGCCCCGGCACCCGTACACCGAGGGTCTGCTCGCCTCGGTGCCGCGCCTCGACGCCGGCCGTGGCGAACGGCTGAACCCCATCCCCGGCTCGGTGCGCGACGTGCTGCCCTGGCCGGACGGCTGCGCGTTCGCCCCGCGCTGCGCCCGCCGCGTCGACGAGTGCGTGGGCGAACCGCCGGAGCTGGTGCTGACCCACGACGCGCGCAGCTACCGCTGCGTCAATCCGGTGCCGATCCCCGGCCTGACCCCGGAGGCGGACGCCCGGGCGACCGCGCCGACGACCACCGAACCGGGTGCCGTGCCGGCCCAGGCCGAACCGGCCGACCCGCCCGCCGTGCCCGGCTTCGGACCGGCTCCGCGCGAGGAGGAGACCCCATGAGCGACGACGACATCCTCGTCGAGGTCCGCGACCTGAAGGTGCACTTCCCGATCCGCCGGGGCGTGATCTTCGACCGGACCGTCGGGCACGTCAAGGCGGTCGACGGGGTCGACCTGAGCATCCCGCGCGGCAAGACGTACGGGCTGGTGGGCGAGTCCGGTTGCGGCAAGTCCACGCTCGGCCGGGCGCTGCTCCAGCTCACCCCGCCGACCGGCGGCGAGGTGACGTTCGACGGCGTCGAGCTGACCACGCTGCCCGCAGGCAAGCTGCGCTCGATGCGCCGCCGGATGCAGATGATCTTCCAGGACCCGATGTCCAGCCTGGACCCCCGGCAGAACGTCGAGTCGATCCTGACCGAGGGCCTCCAGACCCACGGCATCGGCGCGAACCGGGACGACCGGCGGCGGATCATCGGCGAGACGCTCGACGCGGTGGGCCTGCCGAAATGGGCGCTGTCCCGCTACCCGCACGAGTTCTCCGGCGGCCAGCGCCAGCGCATCGGCATCGCCCGCGCCCTGGTCCTCGGCCCGGAGCTGATCGTCGCCGACGAGCCGGTCTCCGCGCTGGACGTGTCGATCCAGGCGCAGGTGGTGAACCTGCTCGACGAACTCCAGGACAGCCTCGGCCTGACCTACCTGGTCATCGCGCACGACCTGGCCGTGGTGCGGCACATCTCCGACATCGTCGGCGTGATGTACCTGGGCGCGCTGGTGGAGGAGGCGCCGAGCGAGCGGCTCTACACCGAGCCGCTGCACCCGTACACCCGGGCGCTGATGTCGGCGGTGCCGGTGCCGGACCCGGACGTCGAGGACCGGCGCGAGCGCATCCTGCTCGCCGGCGACCTGCCGTCGCCCGCCAACCCGCCGTCGGGCTGCCGGTTCCACACCCGCTGCCCGTGGGCGCAGCCGACCCGTTGCGCCGACGAGCGGCCGGAGCTGCGCCAGATCGGCGCCAGCCGGGTCGCCTGCCACTGGGCCGAGCAGATCGCCGCCGGTGAGCTGCGCCCGCACGAGGTGACCGCGAAGATCACCCGGCCGGAGGGCGAGGGCGAGGAGCCGGGCGTGGTCTCCGCGCCCAGCGAGCCCGGATCGTACGTCTGACACGACGAAGCGCGTCCCCACCCCGGCCCGGGGTGGGGACGCGCTCGTTCGTCGGTCAGCCCTCGGGGCGATTGAGCAGACCCACCGCGATCGTGTGCACGGCGTCCAGCGCGGCCGGGTCGGCCAGCGGCGCGGAACCGCCGGTGACCGCGTACCACTCGTCGGCGTCCTTGTACTGCACCCGCAGCGTCACCCGGCCGTCGGCGTGCTCGGTGCGCAACGTCAACTCGCCGGTCACCACGCCCACCTCGTCCGTCATGACCCCGCCCGGCCCGGCGGTGATGTCAGCGGTCCGGTCCGCCGGTCCACCCGGCGCGCCGCCGGCCGGTGCACCCGGCACCGCGTCGGCGGTCATGCCCGCCCCGGCGACGTCGGCGGACGCCGGCTGCCGGCCGTCCGCCGTCATCCCGGCCGAGGCCGGACCGGCCGGTGCGGACTCCGGGGCCGGTGCGCCGCCTGCCTCCGGGGCCGGTGTGGCGCCCGGCCCGGTCACGGTTTGCTCGCCCATGTGCAGCCCTCCAGCATGTCGGTGAGAGCGGCCTTCTCGGCACTTGTCACAGTCAGCCGCCAGTAGTGCTTGACCGTCACCCAGTCCGCCGCGTACTGACACCAGGACGACCGGTTCGGCGGCTTCCACTGGGACGGATCCTGGTCACCCTTTGCCCGGTTGGACCGCGCCGAAACCGCGATGAGCTGCGGCCGGGTCAGGTCGTTGGCGAAGTCGCCGCGCTTCGAGTCGTCCCACTCGTCCGCGCCCGACCGCCACGCGGCGGCCAGCGGCACCGTGTGGTCGATGTCCACGTCCGAGGGATCGTTGAGCACCACGCCGTCGTAGACGCTCTCCCACCGGCCGCCGACCACGTTGCAGCCGGACAGCTTGATGCCCTCGCCGTCGCGTTGCAGCACGCTGTCGCGTACGTCGCAGTTCTTGCCGGTGCCGCGCCAGTGCGGGAAACGGGAGCGGCTGTAGCCCTTCATCGACCCGGCGGTGGCCACTGTGAGCTCACCGAGCTGCTTGTTGACGTTCCCGGCGGCGCTCGGCGGCGCCTCCGGCTCGGTGACCGACACGTCGCAGCCGGCCACGCCGAGGGCGAGCACCGCGCTCAGCGCGGCCGCCAGCCCGGCACGGGCTCCTGATCTCGTACGCACAGACGACACCTCTCCAGCTTGCGTGCTCCGGGCGAGTCCGCACAGTACCCGGCGGCGGTTTCCGCGATTCGTGGCGTCGACGGTGGGCGGCGGGCAGAGTGGTGAGACGTGACCGCACCCGCTCCCGCGCTGCGTACCGGCTCCGCCGCCGGACGCGGCACGCTGCTCGCCGCGATCCTCGCCTCCGGCATGGTGTTCCTGGACAGCACGGTCGTCAACGTCGCGCTGCCGCGCCTCGGCGCCGAACTGGACGCCACCGTCGCCGGTCTGCAGTGGACGGTGAACGGCTACCTGCTCATGCTCGCCGCGTTCGTGCTGCTCGGCGGCGCACTCGGGGACCGGTTCGGGCGGCGGCGCGTCTTCCTGCTCGGCGTGGTCTGGTTCGCGGTGGCGTCGGTGCTCTGCGGGCTGGCCCAGGACACCGGATGGCTCGTCGCCGCCCGGTTCCTCCAGGGCGCCGGCGGGGCGCTGCTCACCCCCGGCTCGCTGTCGGTGCTCCAGGCCAGCTTCCACCCGGACGACAGGGGCCGGGCCATCGGCACCTGGTCCGGGCTGTCCGGGGTGTCCACAGCGCTCGGTCCGCTGCTCGGCGGCTGGCTCATCGACACGCTCTCCTGGCGGTGGATCTTCTTCGTCAACCTGCCGCTGGCCGTCGGCGTGGTCCTCGCCGCGCTGCGCTGGGTGCCGGAGAGCCGGGACGAGGAGGCGTCGCGTACCGGGCAGGGGCGTCGGTTCGACGTGGCCGGTGCGCTGCTCGGCGCGCTCGCGCTCGGCGGGATCACGTACGCGCTGATCGACGCGCCGGCGCGCGGCCTGGACTCCCCGGCGGTGCTGGTCACGGCGGTGCTCGGAGTGGCCGCCGTGGTGGTGTTCGTGCTGGTCGAGCGGCGGCGCGGCGACACCGCGATGCTGCCCACCGGGCTGTTCTCCAGCCGGCTGTTCTCCGTGCTGAACGTCTTCACGGTGGTGGTGTACGCGGCGCTCGGCGGGTTCACCTTCTTCCTCGCCGTCTACCTGCAGAACGTGGTCGGCTGGTCGGCGCTGCTCACCGGCCTGGCCACGGTGCCGATGACGGTGCTGCTGCTGGTCGGCTCGCCGCGCGCGGGCGCGCTGTCGGCCCGCATCGGCCCCCGGCTGCCGCTCACCGTCGGCCCGGTGATCGCCGCGGCGGGTCTGCTGCTGTTGCGCCGGGTCGGGCCGGGCGCGTCGTACTGGGTGGACGTGCTGCCGGGCGTGACGCTGTTCGGCGCCGGGCTCACGCTCGTGGTGGCGCCGCTGACCACGTCGGTGCTCGGCGCGGTCTCGGACCGCTTCGCCGGGGTGGCGAGCGGCTTCAACAACGCCGCCTCCCGGGCCGGCGGCCTGCTCGCGGTGGCCGCGCTGCCGCTGCTGGTCGGGCTCTCCGGCACCGGGTACGAGCAGAAGGGCGCACTGGCCGACGCGTACCGGGGGGCGTTGGCGTGGTGCGCCGGGCTGCTGCTCGCCGGTGCGGTGCTCGCCGCCGTGCTGATCCACCGCCCGCCGAAGCAGAGCGGGGGCCCGGCCTGAGGCCGGACCCCCGCGTCGCCGGGATCAGGCGCGGGTGCGGTTCACCGCGCTCGTGACCGCCTTGATCGAGGCGGTGACGATGTTGGCGTCCACCCCGACGCCCCACACCGTGCGGCCGTCCACCTCGCACTCCACGTACGCGGCGGCCTGCGCGTCACCGCCGGAGGACAGCGCGTGCTCGTGGTAGTCGAGCACCCGTACCGCCACGCCCAGGGACTGCAACGCGTTGACGTACGCGTCGATCGGGCCGTTGCCGACAGCGGTGAGCGCGCGGGTGTCGCCGCCGAAGCCGACGCGGGCGTCGATCTCGACCTTGCCGTCGACGGTGCCGATGGTGTACCCGGCCAGCTTGACGGCCGGGTCGACCTGGTGGTCGACCAGGTAGTTGCGGGCGAAGATCTCCCACATGGCGCCCGGCTCGACCTCGCCGCCGTCGTGGTCGGTGACCTGCTGCACCACGCCGGAGAACTCGATCTGGAGGCGGCGCGGCAGGTCGAGCTGGTGCTCGGTCTTCATGATGTACGCGACGCCGCCCTTGCCGGACTGCGAGTTGACCCGGATGACCGCCTCGTAGGTGCGGCCCAGGTCCTTCGGGTCGATCGGCAGGTAGGGCACCGCCCAGGTGAAGTCGTCGACCGGCACCCCGGCCGCCGTGGCGTCGGCGTTCAGCGCGGCGAAGCCCTTGTTGATCGCGTCCTGGTGCGAGCCGGAGAACGCGGTGTAGACCAGGTCGCCCGCGTACGGGTGGCGCTCGTGCACCGGCAGCTGGTTGCAGTACTCGACGGCGCGCTTGATCTCGTCGATGTTCGAGAAGTCGATCATCGGGTCGATGCCCTGGGAGAACATGTTCAGGCCCAGCGTCACCAGGTCGACGTTGCCGGTGCGCTCGCCGTTGCCGAACAGGCAGCCCTCGATCCGGTCGGCGCCGGCCAGCAGGCCCAGCTCGGCGGCGGCCACGCCGGTGCCCCGGTCGTTGTGCGGGTGCAGGCTCAGCACCAGGCTGTCCCGCCGGGGCAGGCGCCGGTGCATCCACTCGATCGAGTCGGCGTAGACGTTCGGCATCGCCATCTCGACGGTGGCCGGCAGGTTGATGATCAGCTTCCGGTCCTGCGTCGGGTCGATCACGTCGATCACCGCCGAGCAGACCTCCAGCGCGTACTCCAGCTCGGTGCCCGTGTACGACTCCGGCGAGTACTCGTAGTGGATGTCGGTGTCCGGGGTGTGGATCTCCGCGTACTTCTGGCACAGCCGCGCGCCCTGCGTGGCGATGTCGGTGATGCCGTCGCGGTCCAGGCCGAAGACCACCCGGCGCTGCAGCGTCGAGGTGGAGTTGTAGAAGTGCACGATGGCCCGGCGGGCGCCGCGCAGCGACTCGAAGGTCCGCTCGATCAGGTGCTCCCGGCACTGGGTCAGCACCTGGATGGTGACGTCCTCGGGAATCAGGTCCTGTTCGATCAGCTGCCGTACGAAGTCGTAGTCGGTCTGGCTCGCCGACGGGAAGCCGACCTCGATCTCCTTGTAGCCCATCTGCACCAGGAGCTGGAACATCCGGCGCTTGCGCTCGGGCGACATCGGGTCGATCAGCGCCTGGTTGCCGTCGCGGAGGTCGACTGCGCACCAGCGGGGCGCGGCCTCGACGCGGCGGGTGGGCCAGGAGCGGTCCGGCAGGTCGACGCCGAACTCCCTGTCGTACGGGACGTAGCGGTGGACCGGCATCCGGCTGGGGCGCTGGCTGGCGAACGGATCGGTGGCGGTGACAGGTTGAGCCATCTCGGAGTGCTCCCTGGAACATGTGGCGTCAGCAGATCGGAAAGGTGTCGGCGGAATGCCGGGCGACGGTGCGCGGCGGTGCCGAGAAGAAGATCGGATGTGCTGGACGGCGCGTAGCGACTCCGCGACGAGGTGCCGGCCGGTCAGGCCTCGTCGCGGCAGCCAAGGAGAAGGTACGCGCGCCACATGACAAGGTCACCCTACGTGGTGGGACGTGCCGTGGGAAGGCTGGTCCGGACTATGGGACCAGAGTCACGGAGCCGGAGGGCTTCGCCACGTCCGGTAGCCGAGGTGTCCGTTCCGCCCGGGTCACCGCGGGCACGATCGCCAGTCCGACGAGGATGAAGATCGCCGCGGCCGGGTACCAGCCCCAGCCGCCGGTGCTCACGCCGAGCGCGGTCAGCCCGGCCGGAGCGATCAGGAACTGCAACTGGGAGCCGAGCCCGAACGCGCCGACGTACGCGCCGCGCTGGGCGGCGGGTGGCAGCGTGGCGGTGAGTCCCCAGGCGCCCGCCGACTCGATCAGCTCCGCCAGGATGAGCAGTGTCGCGGCGGCCACCAGCGCGACCACGGTGAGCGCTCCCCGGGTCGCGCCGGAAATCGGCAGGACCAGGCAGAACAGGGCGATCAAAACCGCGCCCCGACGGGACGCCCGGGCCGCGCCCGGCGCGTCGTCCGCGCCCCGGCTGGCGCGTACCTGGAACAGCACGATCAGCACGGTGTTGAGCAGCACCAGCCCGGCGATGATCGTCTTCGGCGCGTCGGTGTGGGTGAGGATCCACAGCGGCATCACCGTCAGGTAGAGCGTCTGGTGCGCGGTGAGCAGCCCGGAGAGCAGCGCGACGGTCATGAACGGCCGGTCCCGCAGCACCGCCAGCCGGCTCATCGGCTCGGCCGTGCGGGTCACCTCCGGCAGCCGGGGCAGCCGGCGGACGAAACCGGCGGTCACCAGGAAGACCACGGCGATGAACCAGACCATCCCGCGGTACGCCCAGATCGTGTCGACGGCCAGCACCAGGCCGCTGATCAGCGCGCCGATCCCGAAGCCGACGTTCAGCGAGGAGCGCTGGTAGGCCATGGCGGTGACCCGTTCCTCCGGGCGCAGCACGTTGATCGAGTAGACCTGGCGGGCCACGCCGGTCGCCGCGCCCGTCACGGCCAGCGCGATCACCACCGCGAGGAACCCGGCGAAGCCGCCGACGAACGGGTACGCCGCGAACAGCGCCGCGTCCAGCAACAGGCAGACGATCCACACCCGCTGCGGCCCGTACCGGTCGGTGAGCCCGCCCAGCGGCACGGTGCCGAGCAGGGACGCGCCGGCGGCGAGGGAGAGGCCGAGACCCACCTGGGCCGGACTCAGCCCGAGCGCCCGGGTGAAGAACACGGCGCTGCCCGCCTGGAACAGTCCGGTGCCGACGGCGTAGACCATCGCCTGCACGGCCAGGGCGCGGGTCAGCCCGGCCGGTGGTACGACGTCGCGGACGGCGGTGCGGATGCTCTCTCTGGCCCCCATGACCGATGAGCAGATCGTGCCCCCCACGCGCCGGTCGAGCCTTTTAGGCTGAGTCGAATCGGGGGGTGCGCATGTCCGAGTTGCGGTTCACGCTGGCCGACGTCGCGGGCGTGCGGTTCGGTGTGTCGCCGGCCAACGAGACGGTCATGAGCCTGTGGGCGCTCGCCGATCCGGCCCGCTATCCGGTGCACCTGCAGTGGATCGACCGGGCCCGGGCGACGCTGCGCCGCCCGGAGGTGGCCGAGCGCGTCGCTCCGCTGGTGCACCTCACCCTGCCGCGCCGCTGGCTGCCCGACTTCCTCACCCCGGCGGCCCGCCCCGGGGTGGAGATGGACGGCCAGCTCGACCAGATCGCCGCGACGCCACCCGACGTGGTGGTCCGGGACCTGCTGGCGACCACGCCGAGCGGACCACTACGCCCGTTCGGGCGGGCGTTGCTCGCCGACCCGACCGAGCTGTTGCCGCCGCTCGTCGAGGCGATGCGGGTCTGGTACGACGAGGCGATCGCCCCGGACTGGCCGCGGATGCGAGCGGTGCTCGACGCCGACGTCGCGTACCGGGCGGCCCAGCTCGCCGAGGGCGGGACGGGGAATCTGTTCGAGCGGCTCCACCCCGGCCTGCGGTGGCTCGGCGACCGGGTGGTCAGCGACGACCCGTTCGAGCGGGACTTCGACCTGCGGGGGCGAGGGCTGGCGTTGAACCCGAGCGTGTTCAGCCGCCAGCGGGTGCTGTGGAACCTGCTGGAGGACTCGTTGCCGGCCGCGGCGTACCCGGTTCGGGCGGTCGGGACGCTGTGGGAACGCGGACCTGAACCGGCCGGCGACGCGCTCGCCCGGGTGGTCGGCGGCGGTCGGGCCGCCCTGCTGAACCTGCTCGACGCGGCGACGACCACCACGGACCTCGCCCGGCTCACCGGGCTGTCCGCCGGGAACGTGTCCCAGCACCTCTCCGCGCTGCACGCCGCCGGTCTCGTCACCCGGTCCCGCGCCGGGCGGCACGTGCTCTACCGCAACACCGAGGTCGGTGCCGCGTTGCTCCGCGCCGCGCGTGGCGGCTGAGCGGAACGCGTCACGGCGCTCCCGGGCTCGGGGCGTCCCGGCTCACCGGCTCGCCGTCGGTCACCGCGCCGGCCAGCTCGACGGTGCCCGGCGCGGCGCCGGGCTCGCCGGTCAGCGTCAGCGTGCCGAAGCCGGCCCGGACCGCCGCCGGTGTGCCGTCCTCCCGGAAGCAGTAGATGCCCACGTCCAACGGCGCGTTCAGCGAGGCGGAGGTCGTGTCGACCGAGTAGCACCGGCCGGTGACGCCGGGCAGCGGCGCGGCGGGGGAGACAGCGAGCGGCGCGCGCCTGTCGGTCAGCACCTCCAGCCAGTCGGTGAACGGGTGCTGCACGCGGGGGTCGAGCCGGCGGGGTACCGCGTCGTCGGCGTCGCCGAGCCGGACACAGCTGGCCGCCTGCGTCCAGCCGGCCGAGGGCAGCGCGCACTGGAACAGCCCGTCGGAGGTGGCGGCGAGCGAGACGTCCACCGTCCCGTCCCGCCCCCAGCCGGGCACGTCGACCCGCCAGCTGCCGTCGTTGGCGCTGGTCACCGCCACCGTGCGGGGAGCGCCTTCGGCCGGGGTGAAGGAGTACGCGGCGGTGTGGTGCCGGTCCTGCGCGGCGGCGGCCAGCCCGGCCAGCTCGTCGCGGGCGGCGTCCACCTGCACCGGCACCGGGTCGGCGGAGCCGGTGGGCGCCGTCTCGGGCCGGTCGTTCACACAGGCGGCCAGCAGCGTCGGCAGGATGAGCGCGAGCGCGCCGGTCGCCCGGCGGGCTGCGCGTCGATGAGCGTGCACCGGCTCATTCTGCGTCGTCCGGGCGGCCGCGGACAGCCCACCGTACGGCTGTACCGCTTGGCGTGTCGCGTACTCCCGGGCTGGTGAGCCGCCCCACGCCGGGGCCGGATGGTGGGATCACCCGACCCGGCGTCGCGGGCCGCCCGATAGGCTGAGGCGGTCTGACACGCGCCGCCGGACCGAGAAACCCGGCGGCGTCGGCACGCTCAGGGTCGTCGCTGGGAGGGAGTGCACCGTCGTGGCACTCGTGGTGCAGAAGTACGGCGGGTCCTCCGTCGCCAACGCCGAGCGGATCAAGCGGGTGGCCGAGCGCATCGTGGCCGCGCGCAAGGCCGGCGACGACGTGGTCGTGGTGGTGTCCGCCATGGGCGACACCACCGACGAGCTGCTCGACCTCGCCAACCAGGTCAGCCCGCTGCCGCCCGGCCGCGAGCTGGACATGCTGCTCACCGCCGGGGAGCGGATCTCCATGGCGCTGCTCGCCATGGCCATCCACAACCTGGGGTACGAGGCCCGCTCGTTCACCGGTTCCCAGGCGGGCGTGATCACCACCTCGGTGCACGGCCGGGCCCGGATCATCGACGTGACCCCGGGGCGGCTCAAGGGCGCGCTGGACGAGGGCGCGGTGGTCATCGTCGCCGGCTTCCAGGGCGTCTCGCAGGACACCAAGGACGTCACCACGCTCGGGCGGGGCGGCTCGGACACCACCGCCGTGGCGCTCGCCGCCGCGCTGGAGGCGGACGTCTGCGAGATCTACACCGATGTGGACGGCATCTTCACCGCCGACCCGCGGATCGTGCCGAACGCCCGGCACATCACCCGGATCACCTACGAGGAGATGCTGGAGCTGGCCGCCTGCGGCGCGAAGGTGCTGCATCTGCGCAGCGTCGAGTACGCGCGGCGCGCGGGCTTGCCGATCCACGTCCGTTCGTCATACTCGACCAACACCGGCACGATGGTCACCGGATCGATGGAGGACCTTCCTGTGGAACAGGCACTGATCACCGGGGTCGCCCACGACCGCAGCGAAGCGAAGATCACGATCGTCGGCGTGCCCGACGAGCCGGGCGCCGCCGCGCGCATCTTCGACACGGTCGCCGGCGCGGAGATCAACATCGACATGATCGTGCAGAACGTGTCCACCGAGGGCACCGGCCGCACCGACATCTCGTTCACGCTGCCCAAGGCGGACGGCCCGACCGCGATGACCGCGCTCAGCAAGATCCAGGAGACGGTCAAGTTCAAGGGCCTGCTCTACGACGACCACGTCGGCAAGGTCAGCCTGATCGGCGCCGGCATGCGCTCGCACCCGGGCGTGGCCGCCGGCTTCTTCGCCGCCCTCGGCGCGGCCGGCGTCAACATCGAGATGATCTCCACCTCGGAGATCCGGGTCTCCGTGGTCTGCCGCGACACCGACCTGGACAAGGCGGTCCGCGCCATCCACGACGCCTTCGAGCTGGGTGGTGACACCGAAGCCGTCGTCTACGCCGGCACCGGGCGGTAACGCGCCGTGGCGTCGCTGCCCACCCTCGCCGTGGTCGGGGCGACAGGTGCCGTCGGTACGGTGATGTGCCAGATCCTCTCCTCCCGGCGCAACGTGTGGGGCGAGATCCGGCTGCTCGCCTCCGAGCGGTCGGCCGGCCGGCGCGTGCAGTGCCGGGGCGAGGAGCTGACCGTCCAGGCCCTCACCGCGGACGCTCTCGACGGCGTCGACGTGGCCATGTTCGACGTGCCGGACGACGTGTCGGCGCAGTGGGCCCCGGTCGCCGTCGCGCGCGGCGCGGTGGTGGTCGACAACTCCGGCGCGTTCCGGATGGACCGCGACGTGCCGCTCGTCGTCCCCGAGATCAACCCCGACCAGGTGCGCAACCGGCCCCGGGGCATCATCGCCAACGCCAACTGCACCACGCTGGCCATGATCGTGGCGATCGCCCCGCTGCACCGCGCGTACGGTCTGCGCGAGCTGGTGCTCGCGTCGTACCAGGCGGTGTCCGGGGCCGGGCAGGCCGGCGTGGACGCGCTGCACCTGCAGCTCGGCAAGATCGCCGGGGACCGGGCGCTCGGCTCCCGCGCCGGTGACGTGCGCCAGGCCGTCGGCGACGAGCTGGGTCCGTTCCCGGCGCCGCTGGCGCTCAACGTCGTACCGTGGGCGGGCTCGCTCGCAGACGACGGCTGGTCGTCGGAGGAGTTGAAGCTCCGCAACGAGTCCCGCAAGATCCTCGGGCTGCCCGATCTCAAGGTCTCCGCCACCTGCGTACGGGTGCCGGTGGTGACCGGTCACTCGGTCGCCGTGCACGCGGTCTTCGCCACCGAGGTGGACGCCGAGGAAGCCCGCGAGGTGCTGCGCAACGCGCCGGGCGTGATCCTGGTCGACGACCCGGCGTCCGGGGAGTTCCCGATGCCGATCGACGCGGTCGGCACCGACCCGTCCTGGGTGGGCCGCATCCGCCGCGCGGTGGACGACCCGAGAGCCCTCGACCTCTTCGTGACCGGCGACAACCTCCGCAAGGGCGCCGCCCTGAACACGGCCCAGATCGCCGAACTCCTCGCCAGGGAACTCACCGCCTAGCCCCGTCGATCTTGCACTTCGCGCCCTGGTATAAGGGGCAAATGCCCCGTGCTTCGGGCCGCAAGTGCAAGATCGCGGGATCGCGGGGGAGAAGGTGGGTCAGGCGGCGGAGAGGTGGACTCCGTCTCGGCCGTGGCGCTTGACCGCGTAGAGGGCCTGGTCTGCTCGGTGCAGGGTGCGCTCGGGGGACTCGCCGGGCCGCGGCAGCGCGATGCCGACGCTGATCGTCCGGCCGGTACGGCGGGCCGCCTCGGTGAGCCGCTCGGCGATCCGGACCGCCTCCTCCGGGCGGCTCACCTCGATCACCGCCACGAACTCGTCCCCGCCGGTCCGGTACAGCTCGTCGCCCTGGCGCAGCGCGCCCTCCAGTGCCCGGGCCAGCCCCACCAGCAGCCGGTCGCCGGCCTGGTGGCCGTACGTGTCGTTGACGTCCTTGAACCCGTCCACGTCGATCGCCAGCAGGGCGGTACGCCCCGGCGTGGCGGTGGCGATCCGCTGCCCGAACGGGCCGGTGTGCCGTAGCCCGGTGAGCGGGTCGGAGCTGGCCTGCTCGCGCAGCCGGGCCAGCGTACGCAGCCGGTCCAGGCAGGTCCACGCCTGCCCGGCGAGCAGTTCGATCAGGTTGACAGTGGTCGGGTCGGGGCGCAGGCGCTGCTCGTCGGCGACCAGCAGCACGCCGCCGGCAGCCGGCGTGCCGACCGGCACCGCCACCAGTGTGCGCGCGCCCGCCCGGGTCAGCGGCAGGTACTCCTCGGTGGGCGGGTGCCCCGCCTCGCCCAGCGTGTACGCCGAGCCGTACCGGTGGGCCCGGTCGATCATGCGGTCCAGCGCGGCCGGGCCGGCCTCGGCCAGCTCGGCGCGGATGCGTGCCTCCAACTCGCCGGGGGTGTCGGTGGGCGCGCCGAGGCGTGGGCCGCTCCGCCCGGTGAGGACCAGCACGGCGGCGGAGAGCGCCGACACGTCCCGGGCCGCGGCGAGCGCGGCGGTCATCAGGTCCCAGTCGGTCGGGGCGGCGGTGAACGCGGCGGCGTGCCGGAGCAGCTTCTCGCTGCGGCTCTCGGCCGGTGACCCGCCGAGCGCGGCGATCCGCCCGCCGAGGCGGTCGGCCACCAGTTCGGCGGTCTCCCGCCACGCCGCGAGCGGGACGGGCTCGCACCACTGCAGGTCGAGCACGCCGATGGGCCGGCCGTCCGGGTCACGTACCGGAACGCAGAGTTCGGCGGTGACGTCCGGCCGGACCGGCAGGTAGTCGGGGTCGGCGCTCACGTCGGGCACGACGGCGGTCACCCCGGAGGCGTACACCCGCCGCACCACCGAGGGTTCGGGTCGGTGGCGGGCGGGCGCGTCGGCGGTCGCCGGGACGTGCGAGAAGACCTGCCACGCGCCGGTGGCGGCGACGCAGCGCAGACGGTCGTGGACCCGGAGCAGGACGGCGGCGGTCGCCGGGGTGTGCCGGGCGAGCGCGGCGACCGTCCACTGGCACGCCTCCGGGACGGTGGACGCCGTGGGGAGGCGCACCGTGACGTCGCGGAGTACTCGCTCGTGATTCACGTCGTTCCTGCTCGGAGGGGGTAGGTCGCGATCAAGCGTACTCAGCGCGACCGTCACCGACCTTCGTACACATGTGCTATCCACAGGCTGTGGACGCAGCCTGTGGGCGGGATCGGGCCTGCGCGGGAAGGGCGCGTGGCGATAGCGTGAGGGCCCGGGCACCCCGAGGAGGCGGCCGATGCTCATCGCCCAGCTCAGCGACCCGCACGTGACCACCGGCCCGCTCGCGGCCGACCCGGCGTCCGGGCTGCACCGGGCGCTCGGCACGGTGCTCGCGCTGCGTCCCCGGCCCGACTGCGTGGTGATCACCGGCGACCTGACCGCCAACGGGCGGCCGGACGAATACCTCGCCCTGCGCGAGATCGTCGGCGCGTTCCCGCTGCCGGTGCATCTGGCCACCGGCAACCACGACGACCGCGAGTCGCTGCTCGACACGTTCGGCGGCACCCCCTACCTGGCCGGCGGCTTCTCGGCGCACTACCACGTCGACCTGCCGGACGCGACGCTCGTGGTGCTCGACTCGCTCACCCCGGGCAGCACCGGCGGCCGGCTCGGCGACGAGCAGCTCGCCTGGCTCGACGGGGTGCTCGGCGGGCGTACCGACGCGCCCGCCGTCGTGTGCCTGCACCATCCGCCGGTCGCGGTCGGCGTACCGGGCATGGACGCGATGGGCCTCGCGGACGCCGACGCGCTCGCCGCCGTGGTCGGCCGGCACCCCCATGTCGTACGCGTCGCCGCGGGGCACCTGCACCGCCAGGTGACAAGCGCGTTCGCCGGTACGGTGCTGACCGTCGCGCCGAGCACGTGGATCCAGGTGAGCCTGAGTATGTCCGACGAGGAGGAGCCGGGGTTCGTCGCCGAGCCGACGGCCTTCCTGCTGCACCTGGTCGCCGACGGCGGCTGCGTGACACACACCGTCCAGGTCAGCCACGCCGCCGGGCGCACCTGCTGGTTCTGACGGCGACGCCGATGCTCTGGTACGTCGCGTACGGCTCGAACCTGCACGCCGCCCGGCTCGACTGGTACCTGCGT
Source organism: Micromonospora sp. NBRC 110037 (assembly GCF_001652995.1). Taxonomy (NCBI): domain Bacteria; kingdom Bacillati; phylum Actinomycetota; class Actinomycetes; order Micromonosporales; family Micromonosporaceae; genus Micromonospora; species Micromonospora sp. NBRC 110037. The sequence goes on along the minus strand of NZ_BBVA01000003.1, from coordinate 563,410 downwards.
GGCGGACGCCCACCCGGCGGGCTGCGCACGTACCCCGGCTGCCGGGACTGCCGGCCACCGCGCCGGACCGTCCCGGCGCTGATCCCCGGCGGGGTCTATTTCGCGGGCGAGTCGCGGGCCTGGACCGGCGGCATGGCGTTCTACGACCCGCAGCTGCCCGGCCGGGCGGCGGCGCGCGGCTACCTGGTGACCGTCGAGCAGTTCGCCGACATCGCGGCGCAGGAGATGTACCGGCCGCCGGGCGCCGACCTGGCCGGTATCCGCGCGGCGGTCGAGACCGGGCGGGCGAGGCTCGGGCCGGGCCGCTACGAGACGCTGCTGCGGGTCGGCGTCCGCGAAGGGCTGCCGATGCTCACGTTCACCGCGCCGCACCGCGCGGTGGAGGTGCCGTGGACCCGGCCCGCTCCGCTCTATCTCGGGATGCTGGCGCGCGGTCTGCGGGAGGCGCACGGCTGGGACACCGCGCGGATCGTCGGCTACCTGGCGGGCCGTCCGGGAGTCGCCGGGCGGTGGAACCGGCGGGCGTTGCGCGGGCTCGTCGCCGCCACCCACAGCCGGCTTTCGAACCGGCTCTCCGGGGCTTCGGTCGAATTCGGACAGTCCGTTGCGGATGTCGATCCGTCAGACGTGAACGACCGTTCGGCTCGCGATGGGTGTCCGCCAGGCGCTGATTCCGGCGAGGACGGTTGCCAGCGCAAGGAATTGCGCGTGACATGAGCGTCGGCGCCGGCTCCCTGTCCCTGGGAGCCGGCGCCCTTCACGACGCGGGCATCGACAGCGAGCGCCGCGCGGAAATTCACCAGACCGTCATGTCCGACTCGTCCGGCGGACCGGTACGGGTCTCCCACCACGTCGACGATTCCGAATGCCACCCCGGTCGACCTGAGGCCCGGTGGATGAGAAGCTACCCCCGAGCGGGGGTGGCGTTCCCCGATTGCCGCCTTCCACGATCGACCCCTGTCATGGCACGGACCAGGGCCACCGGGCGAACCATCGTCCGGACACCAGCATCGGTATCTCACGAGGAGTTCCATGTCCGTCACCGGGATGCGACGCCGGGCCGTAGTCGGCCTGGCCGCACTCGCCGCGACCGCGTTCACCGCTGTCGCCGTCACCCCCGACCAGGCCGAGGCGCGCCCGAAGCCGGTCGACGTCCAGCTGCTCGCGATCAACGACTTCCACGGCAACCTGGAGCCGCCGAGCGGGTCCAGCGGCACCATCGACGGCCAGCCGGCCGGTGGCGCGGAATACCTGGCCAGCCACCTGAAGTCGATGCGCGCCGAGGCCAAGAAGCAGGGCAAGGGCACCGTCACTGTCGCCGCCGGTGACCTGATCGGCGCCTCGCCGCTGCTGTCCGCCGCGTTCCACGACGAGCCGACCATCGAGGAGATGAACCTCGCCGGGCTGGAGTTCGCGAGCGTCGGCAACCACGAGTTCGACGAGGGTGCGGCCGAGCTGCTGCGCATGCAGCGCGGCGGCTGCCACCCGGTGGACGGCTGCGCCGACGGCACCCCGTTCGGTGGCGCCAAGTTCAAGTACCTCTCGGCGAACGCGTTCAAGACCTCCACCGGCCTGCCGCTGATGCAGCCGTTCGGCATCAAGATCGTCAAGGGTGTGCCGATCGGCTTCATCGGGATGACCCTGGAGGGCACCCCGAACATCGTCAGCCAGCAGGGCGTCGCCGGCCTGCGGTTCAGCGACGAGGCCGACACCGCCAACAAGTACGCCAAGATCCTGCGCCTGCTCGGCGTCAAGAGCATCGTCGTGCTGCTGCACGAGGGCGGCGTGCAGAACGGCGGCGGCATCAACGACTGCACCGGGTTCAGCGGCCCGATCGTCGACATCGCCAACCGGATGGACCCGTCCATCGACGTGATCGTCAGCGGGCACACCCACGCCGCGTACAACTGCAACATCAACGGCAAGCTGGTCACCAGCGCCAGCTCGTTCGGCCGCCTGGTCACCCAGATCGACCTGAAGATCGACCCGCGTACCCGCGACGTGGTGAGCGCGTCCGCGAACAACGTGGTGGTCACCCGGGACGTGGCGCCGGACAAGCCCTCGACCGACCTGATCAACCGGTACAAGACCGCGCTCGGCCCGGTGGCCGACCGGGTCGTCGGCGAGACCACCGCGGCGATCACCAAGACCCAGGAGAACCTGTACCAGACCGGGGTCGACGCCAACGGCAAGCCGACGTACCAGACCGGTGAGTCGCCACTGGGCAACCTGATCGCCGACGCGCAGCTCGCCGCGACCGACACCGAGCAGAACGCGGTCGCCGCGTTCATGAACCCCGGTGGCGTACGCGCCGACCTCGACGCCGGCCCGGTCACCTACGCCGAGGCGTTCACCGTGCAGCCGTTCGCCAACAACCTGGTGACGCTCGACCTGACCGGCGCGCAGCTCTACTGCATGCTGGAGCAGCAGTTCACAGTGGCGCGTGTGCTCTACGCGTCCTCGACCGTCAACTACGTCGTGGACGTCGACGGCACCACCGCGCCGGCCGGCACGCCGTGCGCCGGCACCCGGGTGGTCCGGGGCAGCCTCACCATCAACGGCACCCCGGTGACGGACACCGCCACCTACCGGGTCACCGTGAACAACTTCCTCGCCGGTGGCGGTGACGGCTTCAGCGTCCTGACCGGCGGCACCAACGCGGTGACCGGCCAGATCGACCTGGACGCCTTCACCGCGTACCTGACCGAGAAGTCGCCGGTCTCCCCGCCGGCGCTGGACCGGATCCGCACCACCACCGAGGTCGCCGCCGGCTGACCGCCGACCGCACCGCAGACGGGCCCCGGAGCGAATGCTGCGGGGCCCGTTCGCGTGTCAGGCCGCCGGGGACGTGTCCCGGGTCAGGTCGCCCGCGCGGGCTCGGGCTCCGGCGCCTCGGCGGCCGTCAGGCGGCCGTCCTGCGCGGCGGTGAGCAGCGGACGCAGCGACAGCGCGAGCAGCGAGGCGGCCAGGCAGCCGCCCACCACGACCGCCACCCAGACCCGGCCGTTCGCCGCGCCGATCAGCGGCCCGGCGGTGACCGGGCCGACCACACCGCTGATCCCGAAGATCATCGAGCTCATCGCGTTGTACCGGCCACGCAGCTCGTCGGTGGCGAGCGCGTTCGTGAGCGCGGGCATGACCGGAGACAGCATCGTCTCGCCGAACCCGAAGATCGCCGAGCAGGCCACCACGCCGAGCGCCGCGAGCAGCGCGTTGCCGCTGCCCACCACGCCGGCCGCGCCGAGCACCAGCCACGCGCCGGCGAACACCGCGCCGACGGTGGCCAGCGCACGGGTACGGCTGCGCCCCTCCAGCCGCCGGATCACCAGCAGCTGGGAGAGCACGATCATGACGGTGTTCGCGGCGAGCGCCCACGCCACCACGCGCGGCGTCACCTCGACCACCCGCACCGAGTACGCCGCGAAGCCCACCTCGATCTGCGCGTACCCGCAGGTGGTGAGCACCAGGCCGAAGATGACCAGGCGGCGGAACGGCCGGTCCCGCAGCACCGTGAGGTAGCCGCCGGTCCTCCGATCGGCGGCCTTCGCCCCCGTGGCCGCGACCGGCCGGCGCCCCACGTGCGGCAGCGTCAGCAGGATCAGCGCCGGCGTCAGGTAGCTCACCGCGTCCAGCAGGTAGATCACCTCGAACGTGACCGGACGGGCCACGTCGACCACCGCGCCGGAGATCAGGCCGCCCGTGCCGATACCGAGGTTGAGCAGCGCGAAGTTGAGCCCGAAGACGCGCTGCCGCTCGCCGTCGTCGGTGAGCGAGGCGAGGATCGTGTTCTGCCCGGCCCAGATCGCCGAGCTGCCGACGGCGATGAGCGTCATCACGCCGAACGCCGAGGCGGTCGAGTCGACGAGCGCCAGTGAGCCGACGCCGATCGCCTCGATCACCAGGCAGGGCAACACGACCCGGCGCGCGCCGAAGCGGTCGATGAACGTGCCGGCCAGCGGCGAGAGCGCCAGCGTGACAGCGCCGAACCAGCCGATCACCAGCCCGGCCCGGGTGTCGGTCAGGCCGCGTACGTCGGTGAGGTAGATGAACAGGAACGGCAGGGTGAGGCCGCGACCGACCGCGGAGAACAGGGTGCCGAGCAGGATCCGGCGGGCTTCGGGACGGGCGGGCAGGGCGCGGCGCAGCATGGCAGGGATTCTGTGCTTCGGGTACGACTCTCGCGACCCGTTTACCCCTTACACACGCGGTCGCTGGGCCGGAAGGTGAGCGAACACACGTGCTCTGCCATGCTGACCCGGTGACGACGACCTGGCGGCACCTGCCCGCACCGGCCCGCGAGATCGCCGAGACGGCCACCGACGCGGTGGGCGCCGCGCAGGCCCGCGACGCCGAGGCGTACGCCCCGGCCGTCGAGCGGCTGGCCACCGCCGACCGGTCCGGGCTGGTGCTCGGCGGTGTGGTCCGGCTGCTGCTGGAGGAGGGGCATCCGGACGGGCTGGACGGCGACGACGTACGCCAGGTGCTGGAACAGTGCGTCCGGTCGGCGGCGGCCTGGTGGCCCGACGTCGACCCGCACGTGCTGCTGGTGCTGCTGGCCGGGGCGCTCGGCGTCTACGACCCCGGTGACGACGACAATCCGCCCGGCCCGGCAGCGGTCGCCCGGCACGCGCCGCTGCTCGTGGCCGACCTGCTGGCGGTCACCGGACGACCGTTCGCCGAGTACCTGACCGCCGCGTTCGCCGAGGTGGCGCGCACGGAGACGCACGACTGACGGACCCGTTGGCCGGCGGCTCACCGGCCGGCGGCTGGCGCGTCGGTTTACGGGCCCGCGGCTGGCGCGTCGGCCTACGGGCTCGCGGCCAGGAAGACGAACGCGGCGAGCAGCACCAGGTGCACGCCACCCTGGAGCACTGTGGCCCGACCCGGCACCACGGTGAGCACCGCTGTGACAGCGGTCAGCGCCAGCAGCGTCATCTGGGTGCCGCCCAGGCCCAGCATCAGCGGCCCGTCCAGCCAGATCGAGGCGATCGCGATGGCCGGGATGGTCAGGCCGATGCTGGCCATGGCCGAGCCGAGCGCGAGGTTGAGGCTGATCTGCACGCGGTCCCGCCGGGCCGCCCGGGCGGCGGCGAGCGTCTCCGGCAGCAGCACCAGCAGCGCGATGACCACGCCGACGAACGCCTGCGGCAGGTTCGCCGCGCTGACCGCGGTCTCGATCGCCGGAGAGATCGTCTTCGCGTCGCCGACCACCGCGACCAACGCCACCACCAGCAGGGCCAGGCTGGCCAGGGCGGTACGTGTGGACGGCGGCTCGGCGTGGCCGTCGCCGGTCTTGTCCTCGGCGAGGATGCTGCCCTCCTGGGTGACCGGGAGGAAGTAGTCGCGGTGCCGGCCGGTCTGCACCATCACGAACAGCAGATAGAGGGCCAGCGAGGCGACCGCCGCGAAGGCGAGCTGGGCGGGGGAGAACTCCGGACCCGGCCGGCTCGTGGTGAACGTCGGCACCACCATGCTGAGCGTGGCGAGCGTCGCCACCGTCGCCAGCGCCCCTCCGGTGCCCTCCGGATTGAACACCGCCACCTGCCGGCGCAGCGCGCCGAGCAGCAGCGACAGGCCGAGGATGCCGTTGCAGGTGATCATGACGGCGGCGAAGACGGTGTCCCGCGCCAGCGCCTGCGTCTTGTCCCCACCGCTGATCATCAGCGTGACGATCAGACCGACTTCGATCACGGTGACCGCCACCGCCAGCACGAGCGAGCCGTACGGCTCACCGACCTTGTGCGCCACCACCTCGGCGTGGTGTACGGCCGCCAGCACAGCCGCGGCGAGCAGGGCCGCCACCACGAAGATGAGCGGGCCGGGCAGCTCCCGTCCCCAGGTCATCACGAGCACGAGCACGGCGACCAGGGGCGCGACGGTGGTCCAATCGGTCAGGCGGGATCGGATCATCGGCGGCATGCGCATAACTTTGCCAGGCGGCAGGGTCGACGCCGCGTGGCGGGGTGGCCTCGGGCAGTCCTGTCGATCTATTCGGTCGAGGCCGTTTGCTCCACATGGGTGGGCAGGTCACGGAGGTTCGCGATCACCGGTCCGATCCAGCCGGGATCGGTGTCCTGGTGCTCGGTGGTCCGCAGCACCGTCATGCCGACCGCCGCCGCGCCGGCCAGTTCGCCGTCCGCGCCGTCGCCCACGTAGACGCATTCCGCCGGCGCGACGCCCAGGCGCTGCGCGGCGGTGCGGTAGATCGCCGGGTCCGGCTTGGCCAGCCCGACCGCGCTGGAGAAGACCGCGACGTCGAAGCGCCGGGCGAGTGGGCCGGCCGCCCACGCCTCGGCGGTCTCGGAAGTGGCATTGCTGATCAGGGCCAGCCGGTGGCCGCGCTCGCGCAGCGCGTCGAGCACGTCCAGGGTGCCGACCGGGACGCGGCCCAACACGCGGCGGGCCAGCGCACGCCGATGCGCGGCGGCGCGGCTTACCTGCTCGTCCGTCGGCGAGCCGCCGAGGCGTTCGGCGAGGATGCGGACGGTCTCCTCCGCGCTCCACCGGACGAGCCGGTCCCGCCACGTCGCGTGGTACGCGGCGACGAGCGCCGCCGGAGCCACCCCGACCAGGAGCGCCATCTCGCCGACCACCCGGTCCCGCTCGTCGTCGGCGCCGTGGACCAGGGTGTGGAAGAGGTCGAAGACGACCGGCCGTGGCATGCCGGGATCCTACTGCGAGGGTGATCACGGCTGGGGAAACGCAGAGGGCACATCCGATGGATCGGATGTGCCCTCTTACCTCTGGTCGGGGTGGCCGGATTCGAACCGACGACCTCTTCGTCCCGAACGAAGCGCGCTACCAAGCTGCGCCACACCCCGAGGCGTGCCGACAAATAGTAGCCCACCCGCCCGCACGGTCAAACTCGGTACCCCCCCGCCCCGCGCGGGCGGCAGATCTTGGTACGAACCGGCCCTCGGAGGGGCGGGCGCGTACCAAGATCTGCCGGGAAGCGGGGACGCCGGGCGGCGGGGTCAGCGGGAGATCAGCGTGAGGATGCTGGCCTCGGGGGGGCAGGCGAAGCGGATGGGGGCGGTGGGGTGGGTGCCGAGGCCGGCGGAGACGTGCAGCCACGAGTCCGAGCCGGGCCAGCGGTGCAGTCCGCGCGCCATCGAGCGGGGCAGCCCGCAGTTGGTCACCAGCGCGCCGTACCCGGGCACGCACACCTGGCCGCCGTGGGTGTGCCCGGCGAGCAGCAGGCCGAAGCCGTCGGCCGCCATCCGGTCCAGCACCGCGGGCTCGGGGGAGTGGGACAGCGCGATCGACAGCGCCGCGTCGCCGCTGACCGGGCCGGCCACGGCGTCGTAGTCGTCGCGTTCGATGTGCGGGTCGTCCACGCCGACCAGCTCGATCTCCCGCCCGCCGGCCTTGAGCGAGGTGCGTGCGTTGTTCATGTCGACCCAGCCGGCGCCGGTGAGGATGTCGCGTAGTTCCTCGTACGGCAGGGGCGTGCCCTCGGTGTACTCCCGGTCCGGCAGGAAGTAGGTGAAGGGGTTCTTCAGGACCGGGCCGGTGTAGTCGTTGGAGCCGAAGACGAACGCGCCGGGCAGGTCGAGCAGCGGTTGCAGCGCGCGCAGCACGCCCGGCACCGACTCCGGGTGGGCCATGTTGTCGCCGGTGACCACGACCAGGTCCGGGTCGAGCGCGGCCAGCGAGGCCACCCAGTCCTGCTTGCGCCGCTGGGCGGGCATCATGTGCAGGTCCGAGAGGTGCAGCACCCGCAGCGGTTCGGCGTCGGTCGGGAGCACCGGCACGTCGTACCGGCGCAGGGTGAACATGTTGCGCTCGATGAGCGACGCGTACGCGAGGGTGGCCGCCCCGGCGGCGACGGTTCCGGCCGCGAGACGGAATAGTGTGCGCTTTCGCATGGCGTTCAGGGTAGTTTCACCGTCCATGAGCACGCTGAAGGACCGTCTCACCGCCGACATGCGCGCCGCCCTGAAGGCGCGCGACGAGCTGACCACCTCCACGCTTCGCATGGCCCTCGCGGCCGTGGGCAACGCCGAGGTGGCCGGCCGGGAAAAGCGCGAGCTCAGCGACGACGAGGTGCTCGCGGTGCTGGCCAAGGAGGCGAAGAAGCGCCGCGAGGCGGCAGTGGCGTTCGCCGACGCCGGGCGCGCCGAGCAGGCCGGCAAGGAGACCGCCGAGGGTGAGGTGCTGGAGCGCTACCTGCCCAAGCAGCTCTCCGACGAGGAACTGGCCGAGCTGGTCTCGGGGGCGCTCGCCGCGGGCGGCTTCACCGGCAAGGCGCAGATGGGCCCGGCCATGAAGGCCGCCCAGACCGCGGTGGCCGGCCGCGCCGAGGGGGGCCGGGTGGCCGCTGAGGTACGCCGCCAGCTGGGCCTCTGACCGTCCCGTAGACACAAGACGAAGCGACGGCCACCCCCTTCACGGAGGTGGCCGTCGCTTCGTCTGGGATCAGTTCCCCGGTCGTCCTGGTCGGCCGTTACCCGGTCCGCCCGGGCCACCTGGTCGGTCCGGCGTCGCGGTTCCGCCCTGGTCCGAGTCGCCCTTGCCGGAGCTGACCTCGATCATGACGACGCCGCCCTTGATGGTGCGCCCGTTCGGGCTGGTGCCGGCCGCGGTGCCCGCCGGGCAGTCCGACGCCACCTTGTTGCTGGAGACCACCGGCTCGAAGCCGGCGCCCTTGAGCCGGGACTTCGCGCTCTCGATGGACGCGCACTTCACATCCGGGATGGACCGCTGGTCACCCAGGACGATCTTGCCGCTGGGCGGGGTGAAGTTCTTCCGGTCCTTGCCCTTCATGGCGTCCCGCAGCGTCTCGTAGACCGCCGGGTTGATGCCGGTGGGCACGTCGTGGCCCATCTTCTGGTTGGTCTGCGGCCAGTCCGGGTCGGCCATGATGCCGGCGACCGCGTACTGCTTGGTCATGGCGACCAGCGAGGAGGTCTTCTCCGAGTCGGTGGTGCCGGACTTGCCGGCCACCGGCGCGTCGACGATGTTGCGGACGTTGCCGGCGGTGGCGGTGCCGCACTTCGTGGTCGAGGAGCGGTCACCCACCGGGCAGCGGGCGGCGTCCACGGCGGCCCGGGCCACCTCGGTGCTGACCCGCTGCTCGCAGCGCGGGTTCGCGACGTCGAGCTTCTCGCCCTCCGGGCCGCGGATCTCCTGCACCGGGATCGGCTCGCAGTACTTGCCGTCGGCGCCGAGCGTCGCGTACGCGTTCGCCAGCTCCAGCGGGGTGGTCTGCGAGACGCCGAGGCTGAACGCGCCCCACTGGTGCGGGTTGGCGGCAAGTTGCGCGTCGCTCGACGAGCGGAACGAGATGCCGAGCTTCTGCGCCGCCTTCACCACGTTCTCCGCGCCGACCCGCTGCTGCAGGTCGATGAAGAACGTGTTGACCGAGAAGCCGAAGCCGCTCCACATGTTGTGCATGCCGGCCATCGAGGCGTTGGCGTTCTTCGGGCAGTACTTGTTGGTGCCCGGGCAGGCGGCCGGCGAGTTGAACTCGACCGGGTAGTTCGACTTGAACACGGGCTGCGCGTTGATCGGGTAGCTGAGCGGGTAGCCCTTCTCCAGCGCGGCCACCAGCGTGAAGATCTTGAAGGTCGAGCCCGCCTGGTAGCCGGCGATGCCGGGGCCACCGGTGATCAGCGGGTTCACCGTGTTGGGGTAGTTGCCCCGGATCTTCTTCTTGGCCTTCGCCGGGTCGCTGGAGATCTTGTTCTGCGGGTCGTCCGGGTCGTCGAGCTTGAAGTTGCGGTTGACGGCGACGGCGCGTACCCGGCCGGTGCCGGGCTCGACGGCGGCCACCATCCGGGCCGCCTTGCTGCTCTCGCCCAGGTTCTTGCGGACGGCCTTGTCAGCGGCCTTCTGCGCCTGCACGTCGAGCGTGGAGATGATGGTGTAGCCGCCGCTCTTGAGCCGCCGCTCACGGTCGTACGAGGTGGCGCCGAACGTCTCCTGCTGCAGCCACCAGCGGTAGAGGTAGTCGCAGAAGAAGCCCCAGGAGCGGGTGGTGGTCTGGGTGCAGCCGTTCGGGGTGCGCTTGCCCTTGACGACGAGCTTGATCTTCTTGGCGGCGTCCGCCTCCTGCTGGGTGATCGCCCCGATCTGCACCATGTTGTCGATGACGTAGTCGCGCCGGCCGACCGCCTCGGGGTAGCCCGCGGGGGTGGTCGGGTCGAACGCGGTGGGCGCCTTCACCATGCCGGCGAGCATGGCCGACTCCTGGATGTCCAGCTTGCTCGGCGGCTTGTTGAAGTAGACCTGGCTGGCCGCCCAGATGCCGTACGCGCCGTTGCCGAACGCGGCGATGTTCAGGTAGCGCTCCAGGATCTCGTCCTTGGAGAGCTCCTTGTCGATCTGCAGCGCCAGGCTCATCTCGCGCAGCTTGCGGGCGCTGGTGTCCTCGGTGGCGGCGACCACGTCGGCCGGGTGGGTGGCCGAGTAGGAGATGGCCAGCCGGACGTACTGCATGGTCAGCGTCGACGCGCCCTGCCGGGAGGAGCCGGCGGCCTGGTTGTTGACGAACGCCCGTGCCACACCGTTGAGGTCCACGCCGTTGTGCTTGTAGAAGTCGTGGTCCTCGGCCGCGATGATGGACTTCTGCATGTGCGGCGAGATGTCCTTGAGCTTGACGTCCTTGCGGTTCTCGTCGTACATCGTGGCCAGCACGGTCTTGCCGTCGGACGCGAGCAGCTTGGTCATCTGCGGCGACCGGGCGACTGTGAGCTCCTTGGGCAGCGCGCCGAATGTCTCCGAGCCGGCCTTCGCGGCCAGTCCGGTCATCGCCACCGCGGGGAAGGCCGCCGCAGCGACCACCACTCCGGCCAACAGGCCGCAGATCAGCAGCGATGCGGCGTTGGTCAGCACGTTGTGGTCACGTTTCCGCATCCAGGTCACCTCGACAGGGTACGCGAGCAGGGATCGGCGGGCGCGCGGGGAACTTTCCCCATTTCCTGCATGCGCCGGCCTCGTTGTGCTAAACGCACGAGCCCTGGTCCTGGGTTGCGTGAGATCCGGCGGAAGTCTCTCTGAAACCCGGGAGGGGCGCAGCGTTTTCACGTACCCGGGCGGGGTAGACGCCGGGCGAAAGCCCGGGAAGCCGGGAGTGTCCGGAATGATGGATTTCGCCGACAACGTTGCGTAATCGGGCGACTACACAGCATGATGGTGGCGGCGAAGGCAGCCGTGCGTCGTTCGTGCCGCCCTGGGGAGGCCGGCGCGGACGACCGGGGGGAGTTCGAGGGCTGCTCGCACGAAGTCGGTAGGTACTGCAAGGGGGGACGTGTACAGATGGGCATGATCACTGACTGGCCGTCACTGGCGGCATGTCAGAACGGAGACCCGGACGCGTTGTTCGTACAGGGCGCCGAACAGAACGTGGCGAAGAGGATCTGCCGGAGCTGCCCAGTTCGGTACGAGTGCCTGGCCGACGCGCTCGACAACCGGATCGAGTTCGGTGTGTGGGGTGGCATGACAGAACGCGAGCGCCGGGCGTTGCTGCGCCGTCACCCGCAGGTGACCAGCTGGCGCAAGATGTTCGAGGCGGCCATGAAGAAGAACGCCAAGGAGAAGGCCGGCAAGGACAAGGTCCTGGTGACCACTGCCACCTGACCGCCAGGTCAGCTCCGGCTGATCGCCTCGCCGATCGTCCGCAGCCCGTCGACGTCGTGCACGTCGGCGGGCTGCGCGGCCACCGACACCGCCGGCACCGCCGGGAACGCCTCGGTGAACCGGGCCGCCACCTGCTCCTCGCGTACCGCCTGCTGGGCCAGCGCGGCATGCGCGCGCAGCACCTCGACGGTGCCCTCGTGCCCGCCCGCCGCGGCCAGCCGCTCCGCGGCGGCCAGGCTCTCCGCCGCGGACAGGGCCGCCGCCGGCCGGTGCACCCGGTTGAGCACCAGCCCGGCCAGCGGCATCTGCTCTTCCCGCAGGCGACCCGCGAAGTAGGCGGCCTCCCGGACCGCGTCCGGCTCCGGGGCCGCGACCAGCAGGAACGCCGTCTCCCGGGCCTGCAGGATCCGGTACGTCTGCTCGGCCCGCTGCCGGAACCCGCCGAACATCGAGTCGAGGGCCGCGACGAAGCCGGACAGGTCGGTGAGCAGTTGGGCGCCGAGCACCTTCTGCACCACCTTGGAGAACATCCCGAAGCTCGCCGTCACCAGGTTGAACATGCTCCGTCCGCCGGTGCGCGCCGGGGCCAGCAGCAGCCGCAGCATGCGGCCGTCGAGGAATCGGGACAGGCGGGCCGGAGCGTCCAGGAAGTCGAGCGCGGACCGAGACGGCGGCGTGTCCACCACGATCAGGTCCCACTCGCCCCGGGCGTGCAACTGGCCCAGCTTCTCCATCGCCATGTACTCCTGCGTGCCGGCGAAGGTGGAACTCATGGCCTGGTAGAACGGGTTGGCGAAGATCTCCGCGGCCTTCGCCGGGTCGGTGTGCTGGAGCACCACGTCGTCGAACGTGCGCTTCATGTCCAGCATCATGGCGTGCAGCTCGCCGCCGCTGGCCTCGACGTCGATGCCCTTGACCTGGCGGGGTGTGTTGTCCAGCTCGGTCAGGCCGAGCGACTGCGCCAGCCGGCGGGCCGGGTCGATGGTGAGCACCACGGTCCGGCGGCCGTGCCGCTCGGCCGCGCGCAGCGCCAGCGCCGCGGCGGTGGTCGTCTTGCCCACGCCGCCCGCCCCGCAGCAGACCACGATCCGTACACCGTCGTCGGCGAGGATCTGGTCGACGTCAAGCGGAGGCGCCGCGTCTTCGGAAGGCACCAATCGAGCGTATCGGTCCCGAGGGGCACTCTGCTCCGTGCCGGTCGCAGGTGTGAGTCAATCCGCCCGGACGAGGGTCTCGGCGAGCGCCTCCAACCCGGCCCGGTCGACTCCTCCGGGCAGCAGCGGCAGTTCGATCATGGGCAGGCCCAGCTCCACCAGGTCGCCCCGGAGCGAGTCCTCCAGCTCTCGGCGTACCTGCTGGTCGTGGGCCTCCTCGACGAGCCCGGCCACGGTCGGGCCGTCGGTCGGCAGGCCGGCGGCGGCCAGCCCGCGCTCCAGCTCGGCCGCGGTCACGGCCCGGCCGGCCGGCACCGGCGGGCGGACGCCGTTGACGATCACCCGGCCGACCGGGAAGCCGAGCTGGGTCAGCTCGGCGACTGCGTCCAGCGTCTCCTGGACCGGCATCTCCTCCAGCAGCGTGACCACGTGCACGGCTGTCATCGGCGACCGGAGCAGCGCGGAGACGCCCTCGCTCTGGGTCTTGATCGGGCCGACCTTGGCCAGCCGGGCGGTCTCCGCTGTCACGTTCAGGAAGCGGCCGATGCGCCCGGTCGGCGGCGCGTCCAGCACGACCGCGTCGTACGTCCGGCGCGAGCCGCTGGTCCGGGTGGTCGCCTCCTTGACCTTGCCGGTGAGCAGCACGTCGCGCAGGCCCGGCGCGATCGTGGTGGCGAAGTCGATCGCGCCGAGCTTGCGCAGCGCCCGGCCGGCCGCGCCGAGCTTGTAGAACATGTCCAGGTATTCCAGGAGCGCCGCCTCGGCGTCGACCGCCAGCGCCCGCACCTCACCGCCGCCGGGCGCGTCGGCGAGGTGCCGCTCCTCGTACGGCAGCGGGTCGGTGCCGAAGAGCTGGGCGATGCCCTGCCGGCCCTCCACCTCGACCAGCAGGGTGCGCCGGCCCCCGGCGGCCAGGCCGAGGGCCAGCGCGGCGGCCACGCTCGTCTTGCCTGTGCCGCCCTTGCCGGTCACCACGTGCAGGCGGGCCGGCCATCTGCCGGCGGACTCGGCCGGCTGCTCACTCGCTGCCACCCGTCGAGCCTAACCAGCCGGCCGGATCAGCCGACCTCGCAGACCCACCAACCCGTCTTCCGCACCACTGTGAAGCGCAGGGACTGCTCGGCGACCTTCTCGTCGGCGGTGGTCATGGTCACCCGGGCGGAGACGGTGGCCCGGTCGCCGGTCTCGTTGTCGACGGTCGGGTTGCTCCAGCGGAACCGGGGGTTCTGGTACTGCTCGGCGTACTTGCGCACCTCGGCGACCTTGGCGGCGATCTTCTCGTCGTCCCGGGCCGCCGAGCAGACGAACGTGGCCGCCTTCTCGGCGTCCCGCTCCTGGTAGACGGCCTTGAGGAAGCCGTCCACCGCGATCTGCGGTTCCTTCGCTCCCTGGCCGTTCTCGGTGTCGCGCAGGACCAGGAACGCGGCAGTGCCCCCACCGCCGCAGAGCAGGACCGCGGCGGCCAGCACCAGCGAGGCGATGAGCAGCGCCGGTCGCTTGCGTGGTGGGCCGCCGGGCGGGCCGGGCGGATACGCCGGTGGCCCGGCGGCGGGAACGGCGCCCGGCGGTGTGCCGCCGCCGGGCGGTGATTGTGGGTGCGGGTCGCCGGGCGTGCCGGTGTCGCCACCGGCGGGCGGTTGGGTCATCTGTCTCCCCCGGGTTGCGGCTCCCGTCGCCGCCCCAGGCGACGGGCACGGGTCGAGGTGGTCGGGCGCGCGTCCGCGCGTGCCCAGTCCGGAAGGGTAGCGGTCGGCGGGGCGCTTGCCAGCCCCGCGTACGCACCGGCGGGAGGCGAGTTCGCGGTCGCGTTCCGGACCAGGCTTGTGTCACATATGTGACTGGTTGTGACGAAGCATGCGCGTCCCGTTGCCGGGACTGGCCGGAGGTCCTACGTTCGTCCCGACACGGAGAGCCGGACCCGCCGGACGGTGCCGAGGCGGATGGCGGTGTCAGTGAGCAGGTACGACGCCCGGAGGCGACGCATGCGCGACGCGGAGAACACCCCCCGAGCCCAGTTCCCCGGCGACCGGTCCGGCCGGCCCGGCGAGGCCGACGTGCCCGCCTCGTTCAACGAGCGGTCGTACCGCCTTCCGGTCGAGGTGGTCCGGACGCCGTCCCGCCCCGGCGCGAAGGGGCGGGACGAGGACGAGCCCGGCTACGTCATCCACCTGCCGGTACGGGTGGCCGACCTCGCCGCGGCCACCGCGCTCGCCGGCACCGTGGCCACCTCGCTGAGCTTCCTGGTGGAGCTGGACGCGGGCGAGACCACCGTCTCCACCGCCGACGACCAGAACAACAGGCACCGGGTCTTCTGCGATCTGCTGCTGCCCGACCGCAGCCGGTGCCCGCAGCGCTTCGAGCACGAGGGCCCGTGTGGCGAGCCGCCCTCCGCGCCGGAGCCGCGTCCCGCGTCCCGTTGACGACGGCGGACCGTAGGCTGTGCCTGACCGAAGTCCAAGTCAGGCAAGGGAGCCCTCCTCCGATGCAGAAGTGGGAATACGCCACGGTGCCGCTGCTGGTCCACGCGACCAAGCAGATCCTCGACAACTGGGGCGAGGACGGCTGGGAACTGGTCTCGGTGGTGCCCGGCCCGAACCCGGAGCAGCTCGTCGCGTACCTGAAGCGCCCGAAGGGCTGACCGGCATGAGCAACGGACCCCACGCGAAGCTCGCCGAACTCGGCCTCGCGCTGCCCGAGGTGGTGCCGCCGGTGGCCAGCTACGTGCCGGCCGTCCAGTCCGGGCAGCACGTCTACGTCTCCGGCCAGCTGCCGATGGCCGAGGGCAAGCTGCTCGCCACCGGCAAGGTCGGCAACGGCGTCTCCGCCGAGCAGGCGAAGGACCTGGCGCAGCGGTGCGCGCTGAACGCGCTGGCCGCGATCGACGCGCTGGTCGGGCTGGAGAACGTGGTGAAGGTCGTGAAGCTGACCGGCTTCGTGGCCAGTGCGCCCGGTTTCACCGGCCAGCCCGGCGTGATCAACGGTGCCTCGGACCTGTTCGGCGCCGTGTTCGGCGAGGCCGGCCGCCACGCCCGCAGCGCGGTGGGCGTGGCCGAACTCCCCCTCGACGCCCCGGTAGAGGTAGAGGTCATCGTCGAGGTCGTCTGACCCGCCCCGCCGAGCCTGCGATCTTGCGGTTGCCGCCCTGGCAGAAGCCCCAGACGGGGACAAACCAGCGGCGGGAACTGCAAGATCGCGGGGAGTGGCCGGGGGAGTCGTACGATCGCTGCCATGGGTGGGCGTGTGACCGGGGCCGCTGGGGCGCTTGCAGATGGGCTGCCGGGGTGGGTGACGCTGTTGCGCGCGCCCAATCCGGGGCCGATGACGCTCGACGGGACCAACACGTGGGTGCTGCGGGCCGGGCCGGCCGCGCCGGCCCTGGTGGTCGACCCGGGCCCCGCCGACGAGGGGCACCTCGCCGCGATCGCGGCCCAGGGGCCGATAGGCGCGGTGCTGATCACGCACGGGCACCCCGACCACACCGAGGGCGCGCCCCGGCTGCGTGAGCTGCTCGACGGCGTACCCGTGCTCGCCGCCGACCCGGCCCACACCGCCGGCGGTGACCCGCTCACCGTCGACATGCGCCTCGACCTGGGGCTCGACCTGCGGCTGCTGCCCACCCCCGGGCACACCGCCGACTCGGTCTGCCTCCTCGCCGAGCACGACGGCGATCGGGTGGTGCTGACCGGCGACACGATCCTCGGGCGGGGCACCACCGTGGTGGCCCACCCCGACGGGCACCTCGGCGACTATTTGTCGAGCCTGGAACTGCTCTCCACGTACCGGGAGGTCCCGGTGCTCCCGGGCCACGGCCCGGCGCTCGCCGACTGCGGCGCGGCGGCCGACTTCTACCTGGCCCACCGGCGGGCCCGGCTGGACCAGGTGCGCGCCGCCGTGGCCGCGGGCGCCACCACCGCGCCCGAGGTGGTCGCCGTGGTCTACGCCGACGTCGACAGGTCGCTGTGGTGGGCCGCCGAGTGGTCCGTCCGCGCCCAGCTCGAACACCTCGGAGTGGAGCAGCCGTGACCTGCCCGGTGTGCGGGACGGTAGCGGTACCCGGGGCGCGGTTCTGTCACAACTGCGGCGCGGCGCTGCCGGCCGCCGCCACGCTGCCCGCCGCCGAACGCCGCGTGGTGACAGTGCTCTTCGGTGACCTGTCCGACTTCACCTCCTGGTCGGAGGACCTGGACCCGGAACGGGTCGGCGCGGTCACCGACCGGGTGCTCGCCGCCCTCGCGGGCGCGGTCAAGACGTTCGGCGGCCACGTCGACAAGCTCACCGGCGACGGGATCATGGCGGTCTTCGGCGCGCCGGTCGCCCACGAGGACGACGCCGAGCGGGCGGTCCGCGCGGCGCTGTCCATGCAGCGCGCGGTGCGGCGGGTGCTCGACGACGAGCGGGGCGGCGGCGCGCCGCTGGGCCTGCGCGTCGGCCTCAACACCGGGGACGTGATCGCGGGCATCCAGGCGGCGATCGAGTACACGGTCATCGGCGACACGGTGAACACCGCCGCGCGGCTCGCCGACGCCGCCGCGGTCGGCGCGGTCTACGCCGGGGCGCGCACCTCCGCCGCCACCCGGCACGTCGCCTCCTGGCGGGCGCTGCGCCCGCTGCGGCTCAAGGGCAAGCGGGAGCCGGTCGAGGCGTACGAGCTGCTGGGCCTGCTGGACGCGCCCGGCACCCGGTCCGGTCTCGGCGACGAGGCGCCGTTCGTGGGCCGGGAGACCGAGATCGGCCGGGTCGCCGGCCGGCTCGCCGAGGTGATCGACCGGGGCGAGCCCCGGGTGCTGCTGATGACCGCCGAGGCGGGCATCGGCAAGTCCCGGTTCGCGGCCGAGGTGGAACGCCTCGCCGCCGGATACGACGTCGGCGCCGGCCGGTACGCCGCGCACACCGGCGCCCGGGTGCTGTCGGTGCGGTGCGCCGCGTTCGGCGAGCGGCGCCGCCTGGCCCCGCTGGCCGACCTGGTCCGCGCCGCCGTCGGCCTGCCCGGCGACGCGGCCACCGCCGTCACCCGCCCGGCCGTCGAGGAGCGGCTGCGCCGCCTCGGCCAGCGCCTGTCCCGGCTCCCCGGCGACCCGCCACCGATCGCCGTGGACCAGCTCCTGGCCCTGCTCGGGTACGCCGAACTGCCGCCCGCCACGGAGAACGGTGAGTGGAACGCGGCCGGGCCGCCACCGGACGACGAAGCCGTGCCGACCGCTGTCGCGGACCTGCTCACCGCGCTCGCCGTGGAGGCGCCGCTGGTGATCGTGGTGGACGACCTGCACGACGCCACGGCCGAGACGCTCAAGGCGTTGGCGCTGACCCTCAACCGGCTCAGCGGGCCGGTGCTCGTGCTGCTGCTCGGCCGTCCCGAGCTGGTACGGACCGCCGGCGCGCTGACCCGGGTCGCGGACGCCGAGGTGCACGCGCTGCCGCCGCTGCGCGGCGCGGACGCCTCCCGGCTGCTCACCAGCTACCTCGCCGGTGGCCGCATGCCCCAGGCCGACACGGACCGGCTGCTCGCCACCGCCCAGGGCAACCCGTTCTACCTGGCCGAACTCGTGACGCTGCTGATGGAGCGCGGCGCGCTGACCGCCGGGCCGGGCCGCGGCGCGGACGTCGGCTGGCGTCTCGCGCCCGGCTCGCTCGGCAGCCGGCTGCTCTCCCGGGACCTGGCCGCGGTGCTCGCGGCGCGTATCGACGCGCTGCCGCCGGATGCCCGCTCGGCGCTGCGCGACGCCGCGGTGGTGGGCGACACAGTGCCCGCCGGTGCGCTGGAGGCGCTGCGCGAGCAGCGGCTCGGGCAGGACGGCCGGCCCGCCGCGGTGGCCGCCGTCGAGCTGGACCGGGCCGTGGAGGAGCTGCTGCAACGCCGCATGCTGCACCGCACCCGCACCGGGTTCGCCTTCGCCACCCCGCTCATGCGGGAGGCCGCGTACGCCGGGGTGAGCAAGGCCGAGCTGGCCGAACGGCACGCGGCGCTGGCCCGCTGGGCCGCGCCGGAGAGCGTGGACGGGACGGGCGGCGCCCCGGCGGGCGCCTTCACCGAGGCCGCCCGGGACGACTTCGTCGCCGAGCACGTCGAGCGGGCCACAGCGCTCGCCGACGCGGTCAAGCTGCGCCCGGACGCGCCGGCCCGGGCGGTCACCCCGCTGGGCGTGGCCGCGCTGGGCCGGGCCGCCCGCCGGTCACTGCGGTCGGGGGAGCCGGCTCTCGCGGTCGAGTACGCCGAGCGCGCGGCCGAGCTGGCCCGCGACGGCGTACCGCCGGCCGACCGGGTGACGCACGCCCGGGCGCTGCTCCAGATCGGCCGCCCGGCCGACGCGCTCGCGTTCGCCGAGAAGATCGCCGCGAACACCGGTGACCCGGCCACCCGGACCGCCGCGCTGCTGCTGGCCGGGCAGGCCCAGCAGACGCTGGGTGACGCCGAGCGGGCCGAGCGCAGCTGGCAGGAGGCGTTGCAGGTGGCCACCGACGCCGACCTGCCCACCATGCGGGCGTCGGCGATGCGGCGGCTCGGCATGGCCGACTTCATCGCCGGCCGGCTCGGGCAGGCGAGCAGCCGGCTGGCCGCGTCCTATCAGGTCAGCCTGGCCGCCCGGGATCCGCGCGGGCAGGCCTGGTCGTTGCAGAACCTGGCCTGGGTGACCACCACCCGGGGCGACTTCGCCGGCACCGACGCGGTGCTCGGGCGGGCCGCCCGGCTCTTCGCCGAGCTGAAGGACCCGTACGGGCGGGCCTGGCTGCGCGGCACCACCGCGTTCGCCCGGCTGCTCGCCGGACGGCTGCGGGAGGCGTGCCGGATGGCGCGGGTGTTCCTGCCGTTCGGGGAGCGGGTCGGCGAGGCGTGGGCGGTCGGCACGCTGCGCGCGGTCGAGGCGTACGCCACCGCCGAGCTGGGCGACCTGGCCGAGGCGGACCGGGCGGCGCGGCGCGCGTACCGGGACTTCGCCGAGGTGGGCGACGACTGGGGGCAGGGCTTCGCGCTCGTGGTGCGCGGCGTGGTGGCGCGCGGGCTGGGCGAGCCGGAACACGCGGCCGACCTGTTCACCGACGCGCTCGAGTACGCCGACCGCACCACCCACCCGCTGCTGACCGGCATGGCCGGGACGCTGCGCGGCTTCGTGGCGCTGGACATGGGCGACCACGAGACCGCCGAGCGGGAGGCACGGTCGGTGCTGACCCGGGTGGAGCCGCACAACCCGCAGGCCCCGGCCCAGGTCGCGCCCCGGGTGCTGCTCGCCATGGCCCGCCTCGCGGCCGGTGACCCGGGTACCGCCGTGGGGCTGCTGGCCCCGGTCGCCACCGGCGCGGCGAACGCGCCCTCGCTGCTGTTCTCCCGGCGGCAGACGATGGCCCGGTACGCCGCCGCGCTGCTCGCCCACGGCCAGCGCGAACAGGCGCTCGACTGGGCGCAGCGGTCGATCACGGCGCCGGCCGAGGACGTGCGCAGCCAGGTGGTGGCGCGGCTGGTGCTGGCCGAGGCGCTCGACGCCTGCGGCCGCCGGGCCGAGGCGCTGACCAACGCGGAGGAGGCGGTACGCCTCGCGTACGCCACCGAACAGCGCAGTGAGCGGATGGTCGCCGACGCGTTGCGGGTCCGCCTCTCCGGCGGCTGATCACCCGTGTTCTGACGGTTCCGGGGATGTGTTCGTCGGTGGAGCCGGTTAGCGTGGGCGGCGACAGTCGTGGATCGACTGCCGCCTCCCGGTGCGCGCCTGCGTCACCGGCGGACCACGCTGGGGAGGGACGATGAGGCTGCCGCGCTCGGGCGCCGGCTGGACGATCGCGGTCTTCGGGCTCCTCGCGCTGCTCCTCGGCGCGCTCGGCCTGATCTGGCCGGAGACTCAGCTTCGTCTGCTCGGCTTCGAGGTGCCGGCCGAACGCGCCCCGGGCGACTACACCGGCACGTTCCTCACCGCGTCGTCGATGGCCTCGTTCAACATGGGGGTCTACTACCTGCTCGCCGTCGCCACCGAGTGGCGGCCGTTCTACCGCTTCACTGTCTGGTTCCGCCTGGTCACGTTCACCGTCTTCACCATCGCGGTGCTGTCCGACGTCGCGCCGGACCGGTTCTTCGCGGTCGCCGCGTGGGAGGGGCTGGGCGCGGTCGCGACAGCCGTCGGCCTGTGGTGGGACGCGCGCCGGGCGGGCACCGCCACTGACGACTCCGCGCCGGATCCGGTGCCGGCCACCGATGCGGCCCGCTGAGCGGCCGGACCAGTTGGGTATTTTCGAACCGTGACCGAGACCCCGCCCGGCGCCGTGCGGCTGCCAATCGTGCCCGGTCTGACCGATCTGCAGGTGTTCGCCCGGGGCGGCTACGCCACCATCTACCGGGCCACCCAGATCTCGGTGGGGCGCGAGGTGGCGGTCAAGATCGAGAACCGGACGCTGGACAGCGAACGCGACCAGGCCCGCTTCCTGCGCGAGGCCCGCGCCGCCGGGCGGATGTCGTCGCACCCCCACGTGGTCGACCTCTTCGACGTCGGGGTCACCGTCGACCAGCACCCCTACCTGATCATGGAACTGTGCGACGGCTCGTACGCGGAGCGGATGCGCACCTCGCCGCTGGGCCCGGAGGAGACCCGCGACCTCGGCGTGAAGATCGCCGACGCGCTGGCCCACTCGCACGCGGCGGGCGTGCTGCACCGGGACGTCAAGCCGGCAAACATCCTGCACTCCGAGTTCAACTCGGCGGTCCTCGCCGACTTCGGCCTGGCGGTGCTCGCCGAGTTCCGTGACTCCTCGGTCATGCTGGAGGCGCTCACCCCGGCGTACGCGCCGCCCGAGACGTTCAACCACAGCCCGCCCAGCCCGGCCGTCGACGTCTACTCGCTGTGCGCCACCCTCTACGCGGTGATGTACGGCCGGCCGCCGCGCTGGCACTCGGAACGCAACCCGAGTCTGGTGACCGTGCTGGAGATGTTCCAGCAGCCCATCCCCGGGCTGCCCGGGGTGCCCGGCGAGCTGATCGACGTACTCCGGCTGGGGATGTCGAACGACCCGGGCGCGCGTCCCTCCGCGGTCGAGTTGCGCGGCCTGCTCGCCGGGCTGCCGCTGGACGGCGCCCCGGCCGGCGGCGCGCTCTACGACGGCGCCGAGCGCTACCGCCGTAGCGGCGGCCCGAACCCGCGCCCGCCCGCCGACGACGACCACCCGACCGTGGCGTCGCGGGCCCGCCGCTGGCCCAAGCGCTGGTTCCTCGGCGGCGCCGGGGTGCTCGCGCTGGCGGCGTCGGCCGGTGGCGGCTGGCTGGCCGCCGGTCACACGCCCGCCGCTCCGCCGACCCCGGTGACGAGCGGCGTGGCCGGGGGGCCGGTGCCCGGCTGCGCGTCCGCCGACGTGCGGCTCCCGGCCGGCGCGCGGTGCGCTTCCGAGCTGGAGTGCTTCGGTCCGGTACGGCTGCGCCGCGACCGGGCCGAGGCGAGCCGGGTGCCCTGCGACGGCCAGCACACCTGGGAGACGTACGCCGCGGGCGACCTGCCGGCCGGTCTCGCCGGCGCCAAGCACGACGCGGTGGTCGCCGACCCGGCCGTCGGCAAGGTGTGCAACCCCGACACGTTCCGGGTGGTCAGTGGCGCGGACCCGGCGAACGGATGGAACCTCGAGGTGCTGCCGCCGGAGACCGACGCCGACCGCACCTACCGGTGCCTGGCCGGGCGGGGAGTGAACGCGCTCGCCGGGCCCACGCTCACCGGCCGCTGAGCCCTCGGCTCTGTCGCACCGACCTCGGGTCGAGCGTCTCCAGCGTGTCGGCGTCCACCGCGGTCTGCGTCCGCAGGCCGCGTACCGCCCGCGGGTCCAGCGTCTCGAGCGTGTCCGCGTCGACCGGATGGCCGCCGGGGGCGCGCAGGTTCCGTACCGCCCGGGGGTCGATCGCCTCGAGCGTGTCGGCGTCCACTCCGTACCCGGCCTCGGGCAGCCAGGTCTCGGGCGACGGGGTGTGCCCACCACCGCTGACGGGCTGGCGGGCCGCGGTGATCGTCACCCCGGCGATCATGCCCAGCACGACGCAGACCAGGGCCAGCACGACCGACAGGATGCCGGGCGGGCGCCACACCGCGAGGGCCACCACCGCCGCAACCGTCGCCAGGGACGCGACGACGGCCTTCGCCCGCGCATCGGGCTTCGGGAACGATCTCACCCGACAAGCATGGCCCAGCGCGGCAACCTGTCAACCGGCGGGCCGAGACGGCTTCCCGTCAGTCACGCTCCACTTCGGAGCGGCAGAAGCGTCGATCGAGCAAAAATCGTTACATCTGTTGGCCGGCTGCCGTATCGCTCCGGGTTGGGAAGCCGCTACCGTGAGCGTCGATCCGGGAGTGGCGAGGCCGAGGTCTCCTCGACCACACCGCCCAGTGACGGACCCCCGGGGTACGGCAGGTGATCGGGCACCCGCCGTACCCCGGGCCCACCTCGGTCAGTAGGACTTGTCCTGGCCGAGGACGTGCTGGGCGACGAAGTTGAGGATCATCTCGCGGCTGACCGGGGCGATCCGGCCCGCGCGTACCGCGCCGAGCAGCGTCGACACGCCGTACTCGGTGGTCATGCCGGCCCCGCCGAGCGCCTGGACGGCGGTGTCGACGGCGAGCGCGGCGGCCTCACCGGCCGCGTACTTGGCCATGTTGCCGGAGATGCCCGCTTCCAGGTCGCGACCCGCGTCGTACAGCGTCGCCGCCTTGTAGATCATCAGACGGGCCAGCTCGACCTGTACCGCCGCGTGCGCGAGCGGGTGCGCCACGCCCTGGTGCGAGCCGATCGAGTTCCCGCCCCACACCTTGCGGGTGGCGGTGTAGTCGCTCGCCCTGTCGATCGCGTACCGGCCGGTGCCGGCACCCATCGCGGCCACCGTGATGCGCTCCGGGTTGAGCCCGGCGAACAGCGCCGGCAGCCCGGCGTCGAGCGACTCGCCGACGAGCGCGTCGGCGGGCAGCCGGACGTCGTCGAGGAAGAGCAGGAACTGGTTCTCCGGCGACAGGATCTCCATGTCCAGCTTGGACTTCTCCAGGCCCGGCGCGTCGGTCGGCACGATGAACAGCGCCGGCTTCAACTTCCCGGTGGACGCGTCCTCGGTGCGAGCGACCACGAGGACGTGCCCGGCCTCGTCCACGCCGGAGATGTAGATCTTCCGGCCGCTGAGCAGCCAGTCGTCGCCGTCGCGGCGGGCCACTGTGGACAGCCGGTGGAAGTTCGAACCGGCGTCCGGCTCGGTGATCGCGAAGACGATCTTCTCGGAGCCGTCGGCGAGCCCGGGAAGGTGCTTCTTGCGCTGCTCCTCCGTGCCGTGCTTGCTGATGATCGTGGCGGCGATGGCGGGGGAGACCACCAGGAGCAGCAGCGGGCAGCCGGTCGCGGCCAACTCCTCGCACACCAGCGCCAGGTCGGTGATGCCGCCGCCCCCGCCGCCGTACTCGGTGGGGATGTTGACGCCCAGGTAGCCCAGCCGGCCGGCCTCGTGCCACAGCTCGGTGGTGTGCTCGCCGGCCTTGGCCTTCGACACGAAGTAGGAATGGCCGTACTTGCGTCCCAGCTCCCGTACCGCATCGCGGAGCTGGTCCTGTTCGGGGGTGAGGTCGAAGTTCACTGGTGGTCCTCCTCGGGGTCCACGACGGCCAGTACGGCACCCGTCTCGACCTGGCCGCCGGCGGGCACCGGCAGTTCCGTCACCACGCCGTCGGCGGGGGCGAGCACGGGATGTTCGAGCTTCATCGCTTCGAGTGTCAGCAGCAGGTCACCGGCGGCGACGCGCTGACCGACCTCGACGTGCACCCGGGTGACCGCCCCGGGCAGCGGCGCGAGCAGCGACCCGGCCGCCAGCTCCGCGGTGGGCAGGGGCAGGCGGGGCAGCTCGGTGAGGCTCGCCGCCCCGTCCGGGCCGTCCACGAAGACCGACGACCCCACCCGGTGTACGCGGAAGGCCCGCCGAACCCCGTCGACATCGAGCACCACCCGGTCCGGGGCGGCTGTCACCAGCTCGACCACCGGCAGCTCGGTGTTAACAGGGGACCCTTCCTCTACCGGATCCGTTAAGAGGGAGCCCTTCCTTCCCCACTCGGCGAGGGCGCCGGTGCGGTCCAGGCGGTAGTGGACCTCGATCTCCTCGTCACCGGGGCCGGTGAACCGGGTGACCTGCGGGAAGGACGGCACGTTGCGCCAGCCGGACGGCAGCCCGGCCAGCACCGGGGCGGCGGCCCGGCGCGCGGCGGCAGCGGCCAGCGCGGCGGCGAGCGCCGCCACCGGAAGCTGCTCGGCCGGCAGCAGCGGCTCGAACACCTCCGGGTGCCGGTCCAGGAAGCCGGTGTCGACGTCCACGGCGGCGAACTCCGGGCTGCGCAGCACGCGTACCAGCAGGTCCCGGTTGGTGGCCACGCCATGCAGCTCGGCGCGGGCCAGCGCGCCGGCCAGGGCGCGGGCCGCCTCGGTGCGGGTGGGCGCCCAGGCGACGAGCTTCGCCAGCATCGAGTCGTAGTGCACGCTCACCGTCGAGCCGTCCACCACGCCCGAGTCCAGGCGCAGCCCCCGGGCCGGACCGAACTCGGCGGCGACCCCGGGGATCGCGAACCGGTGCAGCGTGCCGGTGGCCGGACGGAAGCCCTGAGCCGGGTCCTCGGCGCACAGCCGTACCTCGATGGCGTGGCCGTCGGCCGGCGGCGTGGTGGTGACCGGCAGCGGCTCGCCCTCGGCGACGAGCAGTTGCAGCCGTACCAGGTCCAGCCCGGTGGTCAGCTCGGTGACCGGGTGTTCCACCTGGAGGCGGGTGTTCATCTCCAGGAAGTGCACCTGCCCGTCCGGCGCGAGCAGGAACTCCACTGTTCCCGCGCCGACGTAGTCGACGGCCCGCCCGGCGGCCACCGCCGCCTCGTGCAGCGCCGCGCGCACGTCGTCGGGCAGCACGCCGGGCGCCTCCTCGACGATCTTCTGGTGGCGGCGCTGGATCGAGCAGTCGCGTACCCCGAGGGCCACGACGGTGCCGTGGGTGTCGCCGAAGATCTGCACCTCGACGTGGCGGCCGCGTTCCACGTACCGCTCGATGAAGACCGTGCCGTCGCCGAACGCCGCCGCGGCCTCGCGGCGCGCGCCCGCGACGGCCTCGGCCAGCCCGGCCGCGTCGTGGACGATCCGCATGCCCCGGCCGCCGCCACCGGCGGCGGCCTTGACCAGCACCGGGAAGGCGGTGACCTCGGCCGGATCGGTCCAGGTGGGCAGCATCGGCACGCCCGCGTCGGCGAGCAGCGCCTTGGCGGCCATCTTGTCGCCCATCGCCGCGATCGCCTTCGCGGACGGCCCGACCCAGGTCAGACCCGCGTCGGTCACCGCCGCCGCGAACTCGGCGTTCTCGGCCAGGAAGCCGTAACCGGGGTGGACGGCGTCCGCGCCGGACCGGCGGGCCGCGTCGAGGATGGCGTCGACGCGCAGGTACGTCTCGGCCGGCGTGTTCCCCGGCAGCCGTACCGCCTGGTCGGCGTCGGCGACGAACGGCGCGTCGGCGTCCGCGTCGGAGTGCACGGCGACGGTGGCCACGCCGAGGGCGCGGCAGGTGGCGAAGACCCGGCGGGCGATCTCGCCCCGGTTCGCGACCAGAAGCTTGGTGATCATCTTGAGTACGCCCCCTACATCCGGAAGACGCCGAAACCGTCGGCGCCCTTCACCGGTCCGTTGTGGATCGCCGACAGGCACAGCCCGAGGACGGTACGGGTGTCCCGGGGGTCGATCACCCCGTCGTCGTAGAGCCGCCCGGACAGGAACAGCGCGCCGGACTGCGACTCGATCTGCTGCTCGACCATCATCCGCATGGCGGCGTCGGTGTCCTCGTCGTACTCGCGGCCCCGGGCGGCGGCGGCCTGCCGGGCCACGATGGACAGCACCCCGGCGAGCTGCGCCGGGCCCATCACCGCCGACTTCGCGTTCGGCCAGGTGAACAGGAACCGCGGCTCGTACGCCCGGCCGCACATGCCGTAGTTGCCGGCGCCGTAGGAGGCGCCCAGGTTGACCGTCAGGTGCGGCACCTTCGAGTTCGACACCGCGTTGATCATCAGGGCGCCGTGCTTGATGATGCCGCGCTGCTCGTACTCGGTGCCGACCATGTAACCGGTGGTGTTCTGCAGGAAGACCAGCGGTGTGTCCGCCGCGTTGGCGAGCTGGATGAACTGCGCCGCCTTCTGCGCTTCCTCGCTGAACAGCACGCCCCGGGCGTTCGCCAGCACGCCGACCGGGTAGCCGTGCAGCTCACCCCAGCCGGTCACGAGCGCGGTGCCGTAGCCGGGCTTGAACTCGTCGAACGCGCTGTCGTCGAGTACCCGGGCCAGCACCTCGCGCGGGTCGAACGGCACCTTCAGGTCGGCGCTGGCGATCCCGAGCAGCTCCTCCGGGTCGTACCGGGGTGGCAGCGGGTGCGGGTTGCGGGGCGGCGGGCCCTGCTTGCGCCAGTTGAGCCGGCGGACGCACTGCCGGGCCAGCCGGATCCCGTCGCGCTCGTCGGAGGCGAGGAAGTCGGCCAGGCCGGACGTGGTGGCGTGCATCGCCGCGCCGCCCAGCGACTCGTCGTCGGTGACCTCGCCGGTGGCCATCTTCACCAGCGGCGGCCCGGCGAGGTAGACCTGCGAGCGGTCCCGGATCATGATGGTGAAGTCCGACATGCCGGGCACGTACGCGCCACCGGCGGTGGCGTTGCCGAAGACCACGCTCACCGTCGGGATCCGCTGCGCCGACAGTCGGGTCAGGTCCCGGAACACCCGGCCGCCCGGAATGAAGATCTCCGCCTGGGTGGGCAGGTCCGCCCCGGCCGACTCGACCAGGTTCACCATCGGCAGCCGGTTCGCCGCCGCGATCTCACCCGCCCGCCGGGTCTTCGCCAGCGACCACGGGTTGATCGCGCCCCCGCGTACCGTCGGGTCGTTCGCCACGATCAGGCACTCGACGCCCTCGACCACGCCGATGCCGGTCACGGTGCTGGCGCCGACCGGGAAGTCGGTGCCGAACGCGGCCACCGACGACAGCTCCAGGAACGGGCTGTCCGGGTCGAGCAGCAGCTCGATCCGCTCCCGCGGGAGCAGCTTGCCGCGACCGTGATGGCGGGTCACGTACTTCTCGCCGCCACCGCCCCGGGCCTGGTCGAGCGCCGCCTCCAGTTCGGCGAGGCGTTCCAGCAGCGCCTCCCGGTTGGCGGTGAAGGCGGGCGCGGACGGGTCGATCGTGCTCTGCAGAACTGTCGTGCTCACAGGCCCATGCCCTTCGCGATGATCTCGTTCATGATCTCGGTGGCGCCGCCGCCGATGCCGAGCAGCCGGGCGTCGCGGTAGTGCCGCTCCACCTCGGCGTCACGCATGTAGCCGAAACCGCCGTGCAGTTGCAGCGCCGCGTCGACGACGAAGTCGCACGCGGACACCGCCACGTTCTTCGCGATCGCCACCTCGGTCACCACCGGCTGCCCGGCGGCGACCCGCTCGGCGACCTCGTGCACGTACGCCCGGGCCGCCTCGGTGCGGGAGTGCATCTCGGCCAGCCGGTGCCGCACCACCTGCCGCGAAACGAGCGGCCGGCCGAACGTCTGACGGTCCCGGCACCACCGCACCGTCAGGTCCACGCAGCGCTGCGCGGTCGCGTACGCCTGCGTGGCGAGCGACAGCCGCTCGGCGGCGAACTGCTGCATGATGGCGAGGAAGCCGGTGTCCTCCGGGCCGACCCGGTTGCCCACCGGCACCCGGACGTCGACGAAGGACAGTTCGGCCGTGTCGGAGCAGTGCCAGCCCAGCTTCTCCAGCCGCCGGCCCACCGTGAACCCCGGCGTGCCCTTGTCGATCACGAGCAGGCTGAGCGAGCCCGACCCGGGAAAGTCGGTGCAGACCGCAGTGGTGACGAAGTCTGCCCGGACCCCGCTGGTGATGTACGTCTTGGCGCCGTTCACGACGTAGTGGTCGCCGTCGCGTACGGCGCAGGTGCGGATGCCCGCCACGTCCGAGCCGCCGTCCGGCTCGGTGATCGCCAACGCGCCGATCATCGTCCCGGCGAGCGCCGGCCGGACGTACTTCTCGATCAGCGCCTCGTCCTGAGCCTGAACCATGTGCGGCAGCGCGATCCCGTGCGTGAACAGCGCGGCGATCAGCCCCGACGACCCGCCCGAGCGGATGATCTCCTCGGTGACCACCATCGAGTCGAGCAGGTCGCCGCCGCTGCCGCCGACCGACTCCGGGAAGCCGATGCCGAGCAGGCCGACCTTCGCGGCGGTCTCGTGCAGCGACCGGGGCAGTTCGCCGGCCCGCTCCCAGTCGGACAGGTGCGGCAGCACCTCCCGGACCACGAACGAGCGGGTCAGCTCGCGTAGCTGCCGGCGTTCCGGCGTGTCCACGATGGTCATGCCGGAACCTCCGTCGGAAGATCGACCACCCGGGAGCGCAGCAGCTCGCCGAGCGCCTTGGCCTGGGGATCGAACCGGGTGGACGCGGCCACGCCCTGCCCGAGCAGCCCGCGGATCACGAAGTTGACGGCGCGCAGGTTCGGCAGCTCGTACCGCTCGACGGTGAGCGACGCCGTCTCCGGCAGCAGCTCGGCCAGCCGTTCCACGGTCAGCCAGTCGCGCAGCCACGGCCAGGTCGCGTCGGTGCGGGCCCAGACGCCCAGGTTGGCGTCGCCGCCCTTGTCGCCCGAGCGCGCGCCGACCAGCTCACCGAGCGGCCCCCGCCGGGTGGCGTGCAAGGAAGGGCCCCCTGTTAACGCCTCGTGTTGTACAAGGGTCCCTTCCAAGCCGCTCGTCACCGTCGGCGGTGGGATCGGCACCCGCTCGCCGGAGGGCAGGACCGCCACGTGCTCGACCGCGTCCTGCGCGATCGCGTCGGCGGTGAACACCCCGTACGGCGTCGCGTCACCGGGCAGCGTGGTGAGCGTGCAACCCGGATAGGAGGCCAGCGCCAGCTCCACCGCCGCCGCCGAGAACGCCCGCCCGGCCCGCGACTTGTCGCCGTCGCGCAGGTGTACGTGCAGCAGCGCGCTCGCCGCCTCGGTGTCGCCGGTGTCCGGGTGGTCGGTACGGGCCAGCGTGAACTCCAGCCCCTCCGTGCCGACCGACTCCTCGATCTGGGCGCGGACCAGTGCCGCCTTGGCCGGGATGTCCAGCCCGCACAGCACGAACGTCATCGAGTTGCGGAAGCCGCCCAGGTTGTTGACGCCCACCTTCAGCGTGTCCGGCGGCGGCGTGCCGCGTACCCCGGAGACACGTACCCGGTCCGGGCCCTCCTGCTCCAGCCGTACCGTGTCGAGCCGGGTCACCACGTCCGGCCCGAGGTAGTCCGGGCCGCCCACCTCGTACAGCAGCTGGGCGGTGACCGTCTCGACCGTCACCGCGCCGCCGGTGCCGGCGTGCTTGGTGAGCACCGACGAGCCGTCCGCGTGCAGCTCGGCGATCGGGAATCCGGGCCGGTGCCCGCCGTCCGGCAGTTCGGTGAAGAAGCTGAAGTTGCCGCCGGTGACCTGCGCGCCGCACTCGATCAGGTGCCCGGCCACCGTGGCCCCGGCCAGCGCGTCGAGGTCGTCGCGGGTCCACCCGAAGCGGGCGATCGCCGGGCCGACCGCCAGCGAGGCGTCGGTGACCCGACCGGTGACCACCACGTCCGCGCCCGCGTCCAGGCAGGCCGCGATCCCGAACGCGCCCAGGTACGCGTTGGCGGTCAGCGCGTCCGGCCGCTGGATCGCGTCGCCCTCGACGTACCCGACCCGCACCTGGAGGCCGAGCCGGTCGCCGAGCGACCGGATCGCGTCGGCCAGCCCCGCCGGGTTGAGGCCGCCCGCGTTTGTGACCAGCGTGACGCCGCGCTCCAGCGCGGTGCCGAGCACGCCCTCCGCCTGACGCAGGAACGTCTTCGCGTAGCCCAGCGACGGGTCGCGCATCCGGTCCCGGCCGAGGATGAGCATGGTCAGCTCGGCCAGGTAGTCACCGGTCAGCACGTCCAGCTCGCCGCCGTCGAGCATCTCCCGCCAGGCGGCGAAACGGTCGCCGTAGAAGCCCGACGCGTTCCCGATCCGCAGCACGCTCATGAGGGAACTCCGCTCGCCGGTTCCCGCTTGTCACCGGGCGGGCCGGCGAACGCCTGGGCCACGTCCAGCCACTCGTCGGCCACCGGCCCGGTGGCGGTCAGGGCCAGGTCGGCGCGGTGCCGGCGCTGCGTGACGAGCAGGCAGAAGTCGAGCGCCGGGCCGGTCACCCGGTCGGCCGCGTCGGCCGGCCCGAACTCCCACACGTCACCGCCCGCGGGCGCGGTCAGCTCCACCCGCACCGGCGCCGTGGGCACCGCACGGCCGTGGGCGGCGAAGCCGTGCCCGAGGGTACGGAAGCCGAGGTGCGCGATGTGGCGCAGGCGCTGCGTCGGGGTACGGCTGACGCCCAGCGCGTCTGCCACGTCCTCGCCGTGCGCCCACGTCTCCATCAGCCGGGCCGTCACCATCGAGGTGGGCGACATGCTGGTGCCGTACCAGGGGATCTTCTGCCCGGCCGGGACGGCGGTGAGCGCGCCGGCGAGCGCCGACCGGCCGGAACGCCAGCGGGCCAGCAGCGCAGGCGGGGGCGCGAGGAAGGACTCGGCGCCGTCCTCGACCAGGCGCGACGGGTCCGGCGCGGCCATCACCGAGGCGAAGAACGCGGACTCGTCGGTGGCCGCCAGGTAGGCGACGTGGTCGGTCCAGGCCAGGTGTGCGATCTGGTGTGCGACGGTCCAGCCCGGGGCCGGTGTCGGCCGCTCCCATCCGTCCGGCGGCAGGTCCGCGACGAGCGCGTCGAGTTGTTCGGACTCGGCGGCCAGATCCGCGAGCAGGGCTGTCAGGTCGACCATTGTGCCTCCGGGCGGGGGTGGGTCAGGGGATCAGTGCCGCTCGCTCTCGGGGGTGAGCAGCGCGGCGAGCTGGCGTTTCCAGGTGTGCAGCAGGGCGGCGCGGCGGGGCGAGTCGTCGCTGAGCAGGTTGGCCACGCCGAGGCCGCGGAGCAGGTCGAGCGTGGCCTGCACCGACTCGCGTACGCCCGGCTTGCGCTCGTCCACGCCGAGCAGCTCGACGGTGAGCCGGTGCATCTCGCGGCCGATCCGCGCCTCCAGCGGCACCAGCGCGGCGCGCAGCTCGGCGTCGGTACGCGCGGCCACCCACAGCTCCAGCGCGGCCGCGAACAGCGGGCCGGTGAAGGAGGCGGCGAGCAGGTCGACCACGCCGTCGAGCCGCTGCGGGCCGACCGGCAGGGCCGCCGCCTCGGCGCGCAGCTCGGCCGCCCGGCGCTCGGTCAGGTGCGCGACGGCGGCGGTGACCAGCGCGGCCTTGGTGGGGTAGTGGTGCAGCTGGGCGCCCCGGGAGACCCCGGCGCGGGCCGCCACCACTGTCGTGGTGGTGCCGGACCAGCCGTGCTCCACCAGGCAGTCGACTGTCGCCTCCAGCAGCCGGGCCTGGGTGGCGCGGCTGCGCTCCTGCTGCGGAACTCGGCTCGGTGCGGTGGACACGCCATCAGCCTGCCGCCCCCAAAACAAACAGTCAAGCCTGACTTTTTTGAAAGGAGGGGGCCCTTGTTAACGCCTGCGGTAGCGGAAGGGCCCCTTTTTAACGCCTCAGCGACCGTCGCGCGGAGCGAAGACGGTGAGCGCGTCGGCGTCGGAGTGGCGGGAGCGGACGTACTCGTCGGCCCAGGCCGCCGCGTCCGGAAAGGCGGACTCGGTGGCGATCCGGGCGCAGGCGGCGTCCACGTCGAAGCGCGTACGGCGCAGTTGCACGCCCGGACCGAGCAGCGCCCACCAGGCGCCCGCGCCCCCGTACGGCATGCCGACGCTGCCCGGGTTCACCACCAGGCGGCGGTCGGCCAGCCGGGTGAACGGCATGTGCGTGTGCCCGCAGACCACGGTGCCGACCTCGGGCGGCAGGCCGGCGAAGACCTCGGCCCAGCGGTCCAGCCGCGAGTCGACGAGCACGACCTCCTCGTCGTCGCGCGGGGTGGCGTGGCAGAACAGCACGTCGCCCAGACCGGTGACCGGCAGCGTGACGGACGGCGGCAGCGCGGCCAGCCGGGCCACCTGGTCGTCGCGGAGCTGCCCCGCGGCCCAGTTCGACACCTCGATCGGGGACGCCGCCCCGGCACGCGCCTGCACCAGCTCCCGGTCGGCGTTCCCGCCGACCCAGCAGGCCCGGTCGCCGAGCGCGGCCAGCCGGTCCAGCACCTCGACCGGTTGCGGGCCGGCCGCCAGGTCACCGGTGAGGACGATCAGGTCGGCGGCGGCCACGTCCGGCTCGGCCAGCACCGCTTCCAGCGCGGGCAGCACACCGTGGATGTCGGAGAGGACGGCGACACGATCGGGCATCGCCCCAGCCTGGCGACACCGGCCCGGCAGGACCAAGCGATTCTGCGGCGGGCAGAGACGGCACCGGCCCGGCTCCGCGCGTTGGCGGGCCGGGCCGGAGAAGCCGGTACGGAGGTCAGACCCGCGCGCGGCGGGCCAGGCGCTCCGGGTCGAGGATGATGATGCTCTTGCCGTCCAGTCGCAGCCAGCCGCGCGAGGCGAAGTCGGCGAGCGCCTTGTTGACGGTCTCCCGGGAGGCGCCGACGAGCTGGGCGATCTCCTCCTGGGTGAGGTCGTGCGTCACGCGCAGCACGCCGCCGTCGCGGGTGCCGAAGCGGCCGGCCATCTGGAGCAGGTTCTTGGCGACCCGGCCCGGCACGTCCGTGAAGATCAGGTCGGCGAGCGAGTCGTTGGTCCGGCGCAGCCGGCGGGCCAGCACCCGCAGCAGCTGCTCGGCGATCTCGGGCCGGTTGTTCAGCCACGGCCGCAGGGCCTGCTTGCGCAGGCGTACGAGCCGGGTGTCGGTGACCGCGGTGGCGGTCGCCGTACGCGGACCGGGGTCGAAGAGCGACAGCTCACCGACCATGTCCGACGGGCCCATCACGGCGATCAGGTTCTGCCGGCCGTCCGCCGCGCGGCGACCCACCTTGATCTTGCCGGACAGGAGGATGTAGAGACTGTCGCCGGGTTCGCCCTCGTTGAAGACGATTTCGCCCTTGCGGACCTCGATCGTCTCCATCTCCTTGGCGAGCGCCTCGGCAGCCTCCGGGTCGACACCCTGGAAGATCCCGCTGCGGGCCAGTACCTCGTCCATCGCGCACCTCCGCCTGCGCGTGCCGTCCGTCGGCCGGGTCCGCCGTCCGCTGATCCCTCGCGCGCCGCCAGTCTAGGCGCACATGAGTAGGAATCAGAGGTGCACCCCTGGAATCTTGATCGTTGGGCGTAACCCGCCCGACCCGGTGAGCAGCTAAGATCCCGCTTCCGGTCCGGGCCGGCGCCACCCGTTCCCTCCTGTGATCGTAGGGTGACCGGCGTGCTGTGTGAGCCGTTCCTGACCACCCGGTCCGAAGCCGGGTGGGACATCCCTCTGCTGGTCTGGCGGGCCGAGACGCCGCTGCTGGCGGTCGGCTCCGCTCCGCTGGGCGGCGGGATCGGCGTCCGCGGGTGGGTGCTGAACGCGACGGTGCCGATGTCGTACGACCGGGACGACCCCGCCGCGCACCTGGCCGAACTGGCGCACGGCCTCGGCCTGGGCGGACCCGGCGTCGGGCTGCTGACCGGCGTGGACGTGACCGAGGTGGTCAGCCGCACCGACGGCGGCGTCCGGGTCTGGGCGACCGTCGGCCTGGGCACGCCGGTCTGGGCCGCCGCGCCCGAGCCGGCGCGGCCCGCCGTGCCCGAGCCCGCGCAGCGCGTCGGCACGGTCAACATCGTCGCGTACGTGCCGCAGCGGCTCGGCGACGCGGCACTCGTCAACGCGGTGGCTACCGCCACCGAGGCGAAGGCGCAGGCGATCTGGGAACTCGGACTGCCCGCCACCGGCACCCCCACCGACGCGGTGACTGTGCTCTGCCCGGCCGACGGCGATCCGGCCCCGTACGGCGGGCCCCGGTCGGCCTGGGGCGCGCCACTGGCCCGGGCCGTGCACGCCGCCGTCCGCTCGGGCGGCGCCGGGACCGTGGTGCCCTGGTCCGACCGGCGGGCGGGTTGACGTGCGGCCCTCACATGCGACACGCCGGGTTTTCCGACCGATCGGCCCTCGTCGCGGCGTTCCGGGGACGGTAGCGTCGCCGACGATGTACGCTCCCGCCCGTTCTGTGCCCCGTGCCCGCCGCGCCGCCGTCGCCGCGCCGCGCCCAGCCCTCCCCGGACCTCGTCGAGGCGCGGTCCGGACCCGTCTGGCCGCGCTCGCCGCGCTCGCCGCCGTCCTGTTCGCCGCCGGCTGCGCCGGTGACGCCGGCGGATCGGGCGGCGACGCGAGGTGGCAGGCCGGTCAGGGCGGCGGGTCGACCGGCGCGGCCGGACCCGCCACCGGTGACCAGCCCGCGGCGCCGAACGCCCCCGACGAGCCGTCGATCTCGCTCACCGCGACCGGCGACGTGATCATGGGCAACGCCCCGGACCGGCTGCCGCCCAACGGTGGCAAGGGCTTCTTCGACGACGTGAAGTCGGCGCTCAAGGGTGACCTGGTGATGGGCAACCTGGAGGAGCCGCTCACCGACGACACCGGCGCCGGCAAGTGCGGCCCGCAGCCGAAGAACTGCTACCAGTTCCGGGCGCCGCCCGGCTACGCCGCGCACCTGCGCTCGGCCGGGTTCCAGCTGCTCAACCAGGCCAACAACCACGGCTACGACTACGGCCGGCAGGGCTACGAGAACACCCAGTCGGCGCTGGAGGCGCACGGGCTCAAGCACACCGGCGCGCCCGGTGAGATCACCGTGGTGGACGTCAAGGGCGTCAAGGTCGCCGTGGTGGGCTTCTCGTCGTACCCCTGGTCCAACAGCCTGGTCGACCTGAACGCCGCCAAGCAGGTGATCGAGATGGCCAAGGAGGCGGCCCAGATCGTCGTGGTGCAGGTGCACATGGGCGCCGAGGGGTCGGACAAGACCCGGGTGAAGCCGGGCACCGAGATGTTCTTCGGCGAGAACCGTGGCGACCCGATCCGCTTCTCCCGCACCGTCATCGACGCCGGGGCCGACCTGGTCATCGGCCACGGTCCGCACGTGCTGCGCGGGATGGAGTTCTACAAGGGGCGGCTGATCGCGTACAGCCTGGGCAACTTCGCCGGCGGCGGGAAGTCGCTGAACAGCTCCGGGCGACTCGGCTGGGGCGGCGTGCTCAAGGTGTCGCTCACCGCCGAGGGGAAGTTCGTCGGCGGCACGTTCACCTCCACCGTGATGAACGGAGTGGGACGCCCGTCGGTCGACCGGCAGAACCGTGGCCTCGGGCTGGTCCGCGAGCTGAACGGGGCCGACTTCCCGGACACCGGCGCGAAGCTGGACGCGACCGGGAGGATCACCGCGCCCGCGGGTGGCTGAGCGCACGACCACCGCGCCGAGCCGCCGGAGCGTCGGCCCCGCGACGTAGGCTGGCCGACGTGACCACGCGCTCCCCCGAGACCGACCTCGGCCGTACGCGCCGCGCCCGGCGCATCGGCCGCGTGCTGACCGAGACGCACCCCGACGCGCACTGTGAACTCGACCACTCCAACGCGCTGGAGCTGGCCGTCGCGACGATCCTGTCCGCCCAGTGCACCGACAAGAAGGTCAACGAGGTCACGCCGAAGCTGTTCGCCCGCTACCGCACCGCGGCCGACTACGCCGGGGCGGACCGCGCCGAGCTGGAGGAGCTGATCCGGCCCACCGGGTTCTACCGCAACAAGACCAGCTCCCTGATCAACCTCGGGCGCGCGCTCTGCGAGCGGTACGACGGCGAGGTGCCCGGGCGGCTCGACGACCTGGTGACCCTGCCCGGGATCGGCCGCAAGACCGCGAACGTCATCCTCGGCAACGCCTTCGGCGTCCCCGGCATCACCGTCGACACGCACTTCCAGCGGCTGGTGCAGCGGTGGGCGCTCACCACCGAGACCGACCCGGTGAAGATCGAGCACGCGATCGGCGCGCTCTACCCGAAGCGCGACTGGACGATGCTGTCGCACCGGGTGATCTTCCACGGCCGCCGGGTCTGCCACGCCCGCAAGCCCGCCTGCGGCGCGTGCACGCTGGCGAAGCTGTGTCCCGCGTACGGCACCGGGCCGACCGAGCCGGCCGCCGCGGCCAAGCTGCTCAAGGGCCCCCGGGCCCGTGACCTGGCGGTGGCCGTCGGCCTCGACCCCGACCTGGTGCCGCAGCAGGCCGCCGCGGCGGACGTGCCGTGATGCGCCGTCTCGCGTACCTTCTCGTCCCGCTGCTGCTCGCGGTGGCGGGCTGCACCGCCACGGCCGACGAGCCGGAACGTCCGGCGCCGGCGACCCGGGCCGAGCGCCCCTCGCCGTTCGCCGACTGTGCTCCGCTGACCGTCGTGCCCGCCGCCGCGGCTCCGACGCCCGCCGGTAAGGCCGGGGACCAGCTCCCCGACCTGACGCTCAACTGCTTCACCGGCGGCGCGCCGGTGAACCTGCGCGACGTCAAGGGCCCGGCGGTGATCAACGTGTGGGCGTCCTGGTGCCCGCCGTGCCGCAAGGAGCTGCCCGCGTTCCAGCGGCTCAGCGAGCGGGCCGACGGCCGGTTCCAGGTCATCGGCGTGAACAGCCGGGACAGCCGCGGCGGCGCGCAGTCCATCGGCGAGGACTACGGCGTCGGCTTCCCGATGCTGCTCGACCAGGGCGACGCGTTCCAGCGCGCGCTGGAACGCAACGCGTTCCCGCTCACAGTGCTCGTCGACGCCGACGGGCGGATCCGGCACACCGACGCCACCGGCGCGCTCGACGACGCCCGCCTCGCCGCGCTGCTCCAGCGCCACCTCGGGGTGAAGGTATGACCCGACGGCCGCCGGGGTGGTTCGACCCGCTGCTGGGCCGGCTCGGCACCGCGCGCGCGGAAGACTTCACCCGCATCGTCACGCCGGAGCGCGGCGGCCGGGAGAGCGCCGTGCTGGTGCTGCTCGGTGAGGAGCCCGGCGCCGGGCCGGACGTGCTGGTCCTCCAGCGCGCCGCGACGCTGCGCAACCACGCCGGTCAGCCGGCGTTTCCCGGCGGCGCCGCCGACCCGGAGGACGCCGACGCCCGCGCCACCGCGCTGCGCGAGGCGAACGAGGAGGTCGGGCTCGACCCCGGCAGCGTCACCGTGCTGGCCGAGCTGCCCCGGCTCTGGATCCCGGTCAGCGACTTCGTGGTCACGCCGGTGCTCGCCTGGTGGCACGACCCGCACCCGGTGCACCCGCGCGAGCCGGCCGAGGTCGCGCACGTGGCCCGGCTGCCGGTCACCGAGCTGGTCGACCCGGAGAACCGGATGCGGGTCCGTCATCCGAGCGGCTGGACCGGCCCGGCGTTCTCGGTGCGCGGCATGCTGGTCTGGGGCTTCACCGCCGGCGTGATCGACCGGTTGCTGGAGATGGGCGGCTGGTCCCGGCCCTGGCCGCGCTCACGGGTGGTGGAGCTGCCGCCGGTCGACGCCACACCCGCGCCGTCGGCGGGCACCGAACCGGCCGACGAGACACCCGTGCGTTGATCACCGGTACGCATCCTCGGGTCACGTTCCGCGAGCGCTGAGCCGAGCACGGGCCCGGTGCCCGTACCCTTGGGGCGTGTCCGCCGTGGATCTCGTCCTTCTCCTGCTCATGCTCGTGTTCGCGATCAGCGGATACCGTCAGGGTTTCGTCATCGGGGCCCTGTCGTTCTCCGGCTTCTTCCTGGGCGCGCTGCTCGGCCTCCAGGTCGGGCCGCTGATCGCCCAGCAGTTCACGGCGAGCGGCACCCGCGTGCTGGTCTCCCTGGTGGCGATCTTCGGGCTCGCGGTGCTCGGGCAGGCGCTGGCCGGCTGGCTCGGCTCCAACCTGCGGGCGGCCATCACCGGGCCGGCCGGGCGGAAGGTCGACGACGTCGGCGGCGCGTTCATCTCGGTCATCGCGGTCATGCTGGTGGCCTGGCTGGTCGCCGTGCCGCTCGGCTCCTCCTCGGTGCCGTGGCTGGCCTCCTCGGTCCGTAACAGCGCGCTGCTCACCGTCGTCGACCAGGTGCTGCCGGACAAGGCGCAGGACCTGTCCACCGCGCTGCGTGACACCGTCGACACCAACGGCTTCCCGGACGTGTTCGGCGATCTCGCGCCGACCCGGGCCCGGCAGGTCGCCCCGCCCGACCCGGCGCTGGCCAACTCGCAGGTGGTGCAGAACAGCAGGCGGTCGGTGGTGAAGGTGCTGGGCTCCGCGCCGAGCTGCTCGCGCCGCATCGAGGGCTCCGGCTTCGTGTACGCCGACGACCGGGTGATGACGAACGCGCACGTGGTCGCCGGCACCCGCTCGGTGGCGGTGGAGCTGCGCGGCGAGCGGTACGACGGCGAGGTCGTCGTCTACGACCCGGACCGGGACCTCGCCGTGCTCTACGTTCCCGGGCTGCCCGGCCCGTCGCTGCGCTTCGCCGCCGGTCAGGCCGCCACCGGCGCGGACGCGATCGTGCTCGGCTTCCCGCTCGACGGCCCGTACGACGCCCGCCCGGCCCGGATCCGGGACGTCGACCGGATCACCGGTCCGGACATCTACTCGGCCGGGGACGTCACCCGGGAGATCTACACGATCCGGGCGCTGGTCCGCAGCGGCAACTCCGGTGGCCCGCTGGTCTCCTCGAACGGGCTGGTGCTCGGCGTGATCTTCGCGGCGGCGGCGGACGACCCGAACACCGGTTTCGCGGTGACAGCGGCCGAGGCGCGGCCGGTGGCGCTGGCGGGCGCGGAGCGTACCCGGGGAGTGGCCACCGGCGAGTGCACCTGAGCCGGCCGGCGGCGCTCAGCCGCCCGCCGGCGCTCCCGCCGGTGTCGCCTCGTCGCCGGAGCGGGACAGCGGCAGCCGGGCGCGACCCCAGGTGAGCGTGCGGTCGAGCACCGCCCGCGCCATGATCGCCACGCAGGCGCCGCCGTTGAGGAACGAGGCGACCACGTCGCTGGGGTGGTGCATGCCCCGGTACATCCGGGTGAGCGCCACGCCCACCGGCACCAGCACCAGCAGCGCCCACCAGCCCACCTTCACGGGGGTGCTGCGCGCCCGCAGCGCCAGCAGCACCGCGAGACCCACGTAGAGCGCGGTGGCCGCCGACGTGTGCCCGGACGGGAAGCTCGAAGTCGGCGGGGAGGCGTCCATGTGCTCGACGGCCGGACGGTTCCGGTCGATCACCATCGTGGTGAACAGGAAGATCAGTGCCTGCGCGGTCACCGCCGCGCAGAGGAACAGCGGCTCCCGCCAGCGGTGCAGCACCAGCCGCAGCACCAGCGCCGCCAGCACCGTGACCACGACGATCATCTGGGTGCTGGCGAGCGTGCTGAACACCAGCGAGACGTCGTTCCAGCCCGGCGTGCGATCGCCGGCCAGCTCCCGGTTGACCGTGTCCTCCACGGTGAACGGCCAGGTACGCGCCAGCACCCGGGTCACCAGCAGGCCCAGACCCACCATCAGCGCGAAGAGCAGGGCCAGCGGCAGCAGGACACGCCGGGTGACTCGGATCACGACATCGGACATGGGCTCGCCTGTACCCCGTGGCGGCTCCGGCTACGCCCGGCCGCCCTCCGGCCGCTGATCGGCCAGCTCCGGCTCGACGCCCTCGCGGAGCGGACGGGCGGACGGTCGCCCGGATCCGCTGCGCCAGGTGGCGAACGCGGCCGAGGTCGCGGCCACCACCGCCGCCCCGAGCACCCAGCCACCCACCACGTCGCTGGTCCAGTGCACGCCCAGCGCGATCCGGCTGAGCCCGGTCACCACAGTCACCAGCAGCGCGGCTGCCCACAGCATGATCCGGCCGGCGCGGCTGTCCCGGGCGAACGGCAGGAACACCAGCAACAGCACCCCGGCCGCCAGCGCCGCGTTGAGCGCGTGACCGGACGGGAACGAGTAACCGGCCGCCCGGGCCACCGGTTCGAGCAGGTCCGGCCGGTCCCGCCCGACCAGGAGCTTGAGCAGCGCGCCGAGCAGCCCACCGGCGATCATGGTGACGACCACCCAGGCCGCGAGCCGGGACGCGCCGCGCCGGAACAGCCACACCGCCACCGCTGCCGCGGCCACCCGCAGCGGGCCGGGCCCGAAGACGTGCGTCCAGACCGTCATCACCGCGACCCAGGCGGGATGGTCCTGCGCGTACCCGTGGAACGCGTCGGTGATCGAGGCGTCCAGCCGGAGCAGCGGCGACCAGGCGCCGAGCACCAGCAGCGCGAGCAGGGCGAACGGGATCAGCACCAGGAACGCGGCGGCGGTGGCCAGGGAGAGCCGCAGACCCAGTGAGTGGTCCCGGTCGAGGCGGCGGCTCCGCCACGACCGGCGGCGCGTGACAGTCGCCCCGGTGGTGTCCATGGGGGCTTCCCTACCCAGGAACGGGCGCGGTCAGACCACCGCGTCGGTCAGCGACGGATCTGCCGGAACCGGCGCACCATCAGCGCGCTGCCGGTGATCAACGCCACGAACAGCGCCAGGCCGCTCCAGAGCCGCTCCGGGGCGCCCACGACGGTCTGCCCCGCCGGCAGCGCCGACCAGCCCTCCGGCCTGCGCCCCAGCGGGTCGCCGCCGCGGCCCGCCGCCGCGGCCCGGGTGTCGCGTCCGTCCTCCGGGGCCGGCCCGAAGCCCACCACGCCGGGAGAGTCGTTGTCGTCCAGCGGGTTGTGACCCACCGACGGCACGTCGGCGGTCAGCGCCGCCACCGGGTCCACCAGGCCGTAGCCGAACCGGTCGTCGCGTCCGGTCGGGCCGAGGTCCCGGGCGGTGCTGATCAGCCGGTTGACCACGTCCCCGGCGGACATCTTCGGGTACCGCGAGCGGACCAGCGCGGCGGTCGCGGCCACCAGCGGCGCGGCGAAGCTCGTCCCCTGCACCCGCCAGTAGCCCCCCTCCGGCCGCGCGCCGTAGAGCGCGGTGGCGGGTGCGCTGAGGACCGTCTCGTGGCCGGTGATCGAGCCGGACCAGAGGTTCTCGCCGGAGCGTTCCAGCCCGGCGACGGCCAGCACGCCGGGCTCCCGGGCCGGATACCAGACCTTGGTGGTCGTCGAGGTGGCCAGGTTGCCGGTGCAGGCGACCACCACCACGTCCCGGGCGAAGGCGTAGTCGAGCGCCGCGGCCAGGGCCGCGCTGTCGCTGCTGCCGCCCAGCGACAGGTTGACCACTCCGGCGCCGTTGTCCACCGCCCAGCGCACCGCCTTGGCGATGATGAGCGCGTCGTCGTAGCGGTTCTCGGCGTCGAGCACCCGGACCGGGAGGATCTTGGCGTCCGGCGCCAGCCCCACCACGCCCCGGTCGTCGTCGGCCCGCCCGGCGATCAGCCCGGCCACGGTGGTGCCGTGCCCCACCGGATCAGGCCCGTCCGAGCCGTCCGGAGTCACCAGGTCGAGGCCGGGCAGGACCTGGCCGGCCAGGTCGGGATGCGATCCGTCCACACCGGAATCGATCACCGCGACCACCACGCCGCGCCCGGTCGAGGTGCGCCAGGCGGTCTTCGCCCGCAGCTTCTCCAACTGCCACTGCTCGTCGCGGACGTGGTCGCCGCGGAGCACCCGGTCGGGAGCCGCCAACTGCCGCTGAGAGGCGGCGACCGGGACGGACGGCGCGGCCTGTGCCGGCGGCGTCAGCGGACCGGCGACGACGACCAGCGCCGACGCGACGGCCAGCAACGCGCGCCGGGCG
Organism: Micromonospora sp. NBRC 110037; assembly: GCF_001652995.1. Lineage (NCBI taxonomy): Bacteria > Bacillati > Actinomycetota > Actinomycetes > Micromonosporales > Micromonosporaceae > Micromonospora > Micromonospora sp. NBRC 110037. Next base: position 521,085 of record NZ_BBVA01000003.1, on the reverse strand, counting down.
ACGCGCCGGGGCGGCCCACCGGGCAGGCCCTGCCGATCCCTGGTCACATTCCCCAGCCGTTCCGTCGCGTCAGACACATGCCGCTCGGAGATTACCGGTTGTCCCGGCCGTCACGGGCCAACTCGGCACTTCGGATCACCCGGGCGGAAGATGCGCCAACTGCACCAGGCGCACCCCCTCACGACGGGTGACCAGACGGGCCCGGCCCGGCGGCAGCGGCCCGGCCTTCACCTGACCGACGAGCGCGCCCTCCTCCGGGCCGCCCGACATCACCAGCCCGGCCGTGGACAACTCCCGCAGTCGCTGCACGATCGGCTCGTACGCGGTCCGTCCCGCCCCGCCGGTCCGCCGCGCCAGCACCAGATGCAGCCCGACGTCCCGGGCGTGCGGCAGGTGCTCCTCCAGCGCGCGCAGCGGGTTCGTCGGGCCGCCGGCCACCAGGTCGTAGTCGTCCACCAGCACGAACAGCTCCGGCCCCTGCCACCAGGACCGGCTGCGCAGTTGAGCCGGGGTCACCTCCGGTCCGGGCTGCCGCCCCGCGAGGTAGCCGGCGGCCGACTCGATCAGCTCGGCGGTGTGCGGCGCCGCCGTGCCGTACCCGATCAGGTGTGGAGTGTCGATCACGCCCATCAGGCTGCGCCGGTAGTCCACGAGCATCACCCGGGCCTGCTCCGGGGTGAACCGGTTGACGATCGACGTGGCGAGCGCGCGCAGGAACGACGACTTGCCGCACTCGGCGTCGCCGAAGACCATGAAGTTCGGCTCGGTGGCGAAGTCCAGCACCACCGGGGCGAGGTCCGCCTCCGCCACGCCGATCGGGAACGCCAGCCCGGTTGTCGCGCTCTGGTCCAGCTCGGCGTAGGGCAGCACCGGCGGCAGCAGCCGCACCCGGGGCGCGGGCGGACCGGTCCACGCCCCGGCGACCGCCTTCACCAGGTCGGCGGTCTCGCCGCCGAGCGCGTCGACCCGGGGCACGGCGGTGAGGAAGTGCAACCCGCCGGCGGTGATGCCCCGCCCCGGCCGCTCCTCCGGCACCGTCGCCGCCAGCGCCCGCTTGACCACCACCGAGTCGGCCGGGTCGCCCAGGCGCAGCTCCAGGCGGGAGCCGAACAGGTCGCGGATCGCCGGGCGGAAGTCCGACCAGCGCAGCGCGGTCGCCACCACGTGCACCCCGTACGCCAGGCCGCGAGTGGCCAGTTCGGTGACCAGCGGTTCCAGGTCCTCGTACTCGCCGCGCAGGGTGTTCCAGCCGTCCACCACCAGGAACACGTCGCCGAAGGCGTCGGTCGCGCCCGCCGCCCGGCGCTGTCGCCACGCGGCCATCGACTCCACGCCCGCCTCGGCGAAGCGCCGCTCCCGCTCCGCGAGCAGGCCGGCGACCTCGCCGACGGTACGGCGCACCGCGGTGCCGTCGGAGCGCCCGGTGACACCGCCCACGTGTGGCAGGTCGCGCAACGTGCCCAGCGTGCCGCTGCCGAAGTCGAGGCAGTAAACCTGCACCTCGGCCGGGGTGTGGGTGAGCGCCAGCGCGCAGACCAGGGTGCGCAGCAGGCTGGACCGGCCGCTGCGGGTGGTGCCGACCACCGCGACGTGCCCGGCCGCGCCGTCCAGCGCCAGCCAGAGCAGGTCACGCCGCTGCTCGAACGGCTTGTCCACCACCGCCACCGGCACCTGCAGCGCCCCGTGCAGCTCCGGGTTGGCGACGGTGAGCCCGCGTACCGGGTCGGCGCCGACCGGGCCGAGCAGCTCGTCCAGGGCGGGCGAGGCGTCCAGCGGCGGCAGCCACACCTGGTGCGCCGGCGGGCCCTGCCCGGACAGCCGGTCCACCAGCAGGTCCAGCAGCGTCTCGCCGCTGTCGTCCTCGGCGGGGAGAGCGGCGGGCGTGGCCGGCTCGGGCACCGGCACCAGATGGGTGGAGAAGGCGAGCACCCGCGACTCACCGGCGTCGGGCGCGCCCGCCGGCCCGCCGCGCCGGTGGACCGCGCCGGAGACGTACGCGGCCTTGAACCGCACCAGCGGGTCGGTGCCGGAACGCAGGTAGCCGTGCCCCGGGCTGCGCGGCAGTTCGTGCGCGTCCGGCACGCCCAGCACCGTCCGCGACTCCAGCGCCGAGAACGTCCGCAACCCGATCCGGTACGACAGGTGCGTGTCCAGCCCGCGCAACCGCCCCTCCTCCAGCCGCTGGCTGGCCAGCAGCAGGTGCACCCCGAGCGACCGGCCCAGGCGGCCGATCTGCACGAACAGGTCGATGAAGTCGGGCTTGGCGGACAGCAGCTCGGAGAACTCGTCGCAGATCAGCAGCAGTGACGGCAGCGGCGCCAGCGGCGAGCCGGCCGCCCGGGCGCGCTCGTAGTCGCGCACGCTCGCGAAGTTGCCCGCCCGGCGCAGCAGTTCCTGCCGGCGCATCAGCTCACCGTTTATCGCGTCCACCATCCGGTCCACCAGTGGCAGCGCGTCAGCCAGGTTGGTGATCACGGCGGCGGTGTGCGGCAGCCGCTCGAACGGCGCGAACGTGGCACCGCCCTTGAAGTCGACGAGCACGAAGTTGAGCTGCTCCGAGCTGTGCGTGGCGGCCAGCCCGAGCACGAGCGTGCGCAGCAGCTCCGACTTGCCGGAGCCGGTCGCGCCGATCAGCAGGCCGTGCGGGCCCATGCCGTCCTGAGCCGACTCCTTCAGGTCGAGGTCGATCGCGCCGCCGTCCGCGCCAACCCCGATCGGCACCCGCAGCCGGTCCCGCGCGGCCCGGGGCGCCCAGCCCTGCTCTGCGGTGAAGCCGTCCGGGTCACCGAGCCCGAGCAGCTCGGGCAGGCCGGGTTCGGCGCCGGGCGGCGCGTCCGGCCCGCGTACCGTGCCGGCGAGCCGCAGCGGCGCGAGCCGCCGGGCCACCGCCTCGGCGTCGGCGGTCGCCAGCGCGTCGGCGGCGCCCACCTCGGCGTGCCCCTCGGCGGAGTGCGAGTGCAGCCGGCCGTCGACCAGGTCGAGCAGGAGGGCGTACCGGTCGAGCAGCCGGGGCGGCGGGGTGTCCAGGTCGAGCACGGTGACCGCGTCGATGCCGCCGTCGCCGGCCAGGTCGGTGGCCCCGGTCAGGTCGCCGCCGTCGAGCACCACCACGACGTGCGGCCCGTCCGTTGCCACGCCGTGCGGACTGAACCGCGACCGGGCGCCGAGCACGTCGTGCAGCAGCCGTTCCAGGTCGGCGGCGGAACTGGTGACCAGCCGCACCGGGCCGAGCGCGTCGGTACGGCTCGGGTGGTGGGCGTGCGGCAGCCACTTGACCCACTCCCAGGCGGCCCGGCGTTCCGGCCCGGAGCAGACCGCGATCAGCAGCTCGTCGGGCGCGTGGAAGACGGCGAGCTGGGTGAGCACCGCCCGGGCCAGCGCCTGCGCGGCGGGCGATCCGGTGCCGCGTACCGGGCCGGCCGGCCCGCGCACGAAGACCCGGGCGAAGCTGCGCAGCGACAGCGCCACCGGCAGGTCCGGCACCACCGAGTACGCGTCCAGGAAGCGCCGCAGCGCCCCGGCCGTCATCGGCTCCAGCTCCTCCAGCGGGCGGGTGACCGGCGGGACCAGCGGGGTGGCCAGCGTCTGCGGCCCGACACCGACCCGGACCACGGCGAAGTCCGCGTCGTCGGGCCGCCGTTCCCAGACCCGGTGGCTGTCGACGGTGGACCAGAGTCGCCCCGGATCGGGATGGCGGTAGGACAGGCCGGCCCGCTGCGCGCCGGCGGTCTCCCGCACCCGGCGGCGCAGCGTGGCCAGGTGCCGCAGGTACTCCCGGCGGGCGGCCATCAGCTCGGACTTCTTCGGCCCGGCGCTGCCCCAGGTGGTCACCAGCATCGCCAGCGAGGAGAGGCCGAACATGCCGCCCACCACGTACGAGTAGGCGCCGCCGCCGCGGCCGAACATCATCGCCATGGCCACCGTCCCGCCGAGCATCGGCAGCACCATCAGCGCCTGCTGCCAGCGCCCGCCGGTCGCCACCGGGATCTCCGGCGGCGCCTCGACCGGCAGCTCGCCGACCGGAATCTCCGGCGCCGGGCGGCGTGGCGGCCGCTTGATGACGACAGTGGACACTCACCCTCCCCGGAAGTGGCTCTGGGTAACCCGAGCCTGGCTCATCGTAGGTAAAGTCCTCTCGTCCGTCAGCCCACTGTTCCCGCTCGATATGGAGGTGCCTCGATGACAAGCGGGCTCGCCCGGGTCACCATCAGCGCGCCCCGGCGGCGGGTCGACGTGGCCCTACCGGAGCAGGTCCCCCTGGCCGAGCTGCTGCCCGAGGTGCTCCGGCACGCCGGGGAAGGCCTGGCCGACGACGGGGAACGGCACGGTGGGTGGGTGCTGCGCCGCACCGACGGCGGGGTGCTCGCCACCGCGCAGGCGCTCCTGCCGCAGGGCGTCCGCGACGGCGAGGTGCTGCACCTGGTGCCGGCCCGTGCCGAGTGGCCCGAGCTGGAGTACGACGATGTGGTCGAGGCGATAGTCGACGGGGCCCGGCGCCGGGGCGCCGCCTGGTCGGCCCGCGCCACAAGGGCCGCCGCGCTGGGCGGCGCCGCCGTACCACTGGCCGTCGGGCTGGTCGCCGTCGTCGCGGCCGGACCGGACGAGCGCGGCTGGCCGGTCGCCGCGGCGGTCGCCCTGATCCTGGTGCTCACCGCCACCGCGGCCTCCCGGGCGTACGGCGACGGCGCCGTCGGCGCCACCCTCGGCGGGTACGCGCTGCCCTGGGCGGCGACGGCCGGCGCGCTCGCCGTCGCCTCCGGCGATCCGGTCGGCCCGATCCCCGGCCTGCGCTGGGTGGGCGCACCGGAACTGCTCGTCGGCTCGGTGGCGCTGCTGCTGGTGGCGGTGCTCGGGCTGCTCGGCGTGGCCAGCCGGTCCCGGGTCTTCGTGGCCGGGGTGACGGCGGGCGTGACCGGCGTGGCGTCCGCGTTCGGCGGGCTGCTGCTCGACCCGGCCGGCGCCGCGGCCGTCCTGCTCGCCGTGCTGGTGTTCGCGCTCGGCGGGCTGCCGTTGCTGGCCATCCGGGTCGGCAAGCTGCCGCTGCCACCGCTCACCCTGCCCAGCCCGGCCGGCACCCGGGACCTGCCGGACCGGGGCCGGGTGCACGCGGCGGTGGCCCGCGCCGAGGAGGTGCTGACCGGGATGCTGCTCGGCCACGCGCTGCTCGCGGTCGGCGCGGTCGCGGTGCTCGTCGCCACCGGCCGGACCGCCGGGCTGCTGCTCGCCGCCGTCGCCTGCGGGGTGCTGCTGCTGCGCTCCCGGCTGTTCGTGGCGGTCCGCCACCGGGTGCCCGCCGTCGTCGCCGGGCTGGCCGGGTACGCCCTGCTCGGCGCGGTGCTGGCCGAACGCGCCGGTCCGGCCGGCCGGTTCGCGCTGGCCGTGGGCGGGCTGGCGCTGGCCCTGGCCGCGGTCACCGCGGGCGCCACGTACGCCCGGCGACCCGTCTCCCCGTACCTCGGCCGGCTGGCCGACCTGACCGACACCGCGCTGGTGGTCGCGGTCGTGCCGGTGGCCTGCGCGGTGCTGGGCCTCTACGACCGGGCCCGCGACCTGCTCGCCTGAACACGCGGAGGCCCGGGTCGCGAAGCGCGACCCGGGCCTCCGGCGAAAGCGTGAGCGTCAGTGCAGCGTCTCGCCGCGCTCCTCGGCCTCCTTGGCCCGCCGGTACGAGGCGGCGATCTCTGCCTCGGCCTCGACCCGGCCGACCCAGGTCGCGCCCTCGACCGACTTGCCCGGCTCCAGGTCCTTGTAGACCTCGAAGAAGTGCTGGATCTCCAGCCGGTCGAACTCGCCCAGGTGGTGGATGTCGCGCAGGTGCTCCTGGCGCGGATCCTCGTAGGGCACGCAGAGGACCTTGTCGTCGCCGCCCTTCTCGTCCGTCATCCGGAACATGCCGATGGTGCGGCAGCGGATCAGGCAGCCGGGGAAGGTCGGCTCGGGCACCAGCACCAGCGCGTCCAGCGGGTCGCCGTCCTCGCCGAGGGTGCCCTCGATGAAGCCGTAGTCGGCCGGGTACTGCGTGGAGGTGAAGAGGGTACGGTCCAGCCGGATGCGGCCGGTCGCGTGGTCTACCTCGTACTTGTTGCGGTGACCCTTGGGGATCTCAACCGTGACGTCGAAATCCATCTCCCACGCTCCCTCGTTTGCCCACGCTGGCTAACGGAACCAGCGGTTCGCCCCCGGCGCGGGGGAACGCCCCCCGTCGGCCTCGGCCGCCGCATAGTGTTCGGACCGAAGTAGTGTCGCCCAAGGCGATTTCGAGCGGGGAGGAGGGGGCCGTGGGGAGGGAAGATTCACACTACCGCCCCGAGAGGGTTGACGGGTCCGCTTCCGGGGGTTCCGGTTCCGGTGGCGCCACCGGCCGGGTGTCCGTCCCGGGTGCGAACGTCCCCCACCGTCCGGCTCCGGGTCCGATCCCGGTGAGCCCGCCCGTCCCACCGGCCGGCGCCGCGCCGCCCCCGCCCTCCCCGCCTCCGGCCGCGCCGCGTCGCCGCTCCCGGCTGGTCGCGGCGCTCGCGTGCGTACTCGTGCTGGCCCTGGCGGTCGCCGGGCTGGCCGTGTTCCGGCCCGGTCCGGTCGCGGGCTGGCTGGGCGACGACAGTTCTTCGGGTACGGCGGTCGCCGCGCCGCCCGAGCCCACCCCGCCGGCCGTGCTGGCCGGGCCGGACGGCAACGCCCCGCTGCCCACCGAGGCCGGAATCCGCGCCGCCCTGGACCCGCTGGTGCGCGCCGCCGCGCTCGGCGACCGGGTGCACCTGTCGGTGGCCGACGTGAGCACCGGCCAGGCGCTCTACGGCAGCGGCCAGGACACCCCGACGGTGCCCGCCTCGGTGACCAAGCTGGCGACCGGCGTGGCGGTGCTCGCGGCGCGCGGCCCGGCCTACCGGATCCCGACGAGGGCGGTGGCCGGCCCGAACCCGGGCGAGGTGGTACTGGTCGGCGGCGGTGACCCCACGCTCGCCGTGGACAAGGACGGCTTCTACCCGGGCGCGGCCCGGCTGGACGACCTCGCCGCCCAGGTGCGCAACGCGCTCGGCGGCACCGCGCCGACCAAGGTGATCGTCGACTCGTCGCTGTTCACCGGCCCGGTCTTCGAACCCGGCTGGGACTCCGACATCCCCACCGGCGGGTTCGGCGCGGCGATCACCGCGCTGATGACCGACGGCGCCCGGAAGAACCCGGCGGAGGCGCGCCGCACCGCCGAGCAGACCAACCACGCCGCCGAACGGGTGCCCCAGCCGGACCTGACCGCCGGCCGGCAGTTCGCCAAGCTGCTCGGGCTCACCGGCGGCGCGGCCCAGGTGACCCGGGGCACCGCGCCGGCCGCGTCCGGCGCCACCGGTACGGCCCCCGGCGCCGAACTGGGCACCGTCGAGTCCCTGCCGATGATCCGGCTGGTCGACATCATGATCAGCGACAGCGACAACGTGATCGCCGAGGCGATGGCCCGCCAGGTGGCGCTCGCCAAGGGCAAACCCGGCTCGTTCGCCGGCGGCGCCGCGGCCACCGGCCAGGTGCTCGGCGAACTGGGTCTGCCGGCCGGCGAGATCAGCCTGGCCGACGGCAGCGGGCTGTCCCGCACCAACCGGATCAGCCCCTCGCTGCTCACCGACCTGATCACGCTCGCCGGCAACGGCAGCCACCCCGAACTCGCCGCGATCTTCGGCGGCCTGCCGGTCGGCGGCTGGTCCGGCACGCTCGACGAGCGCTACCGGGCGGCGGCGACGAGCGCCGGCGCGGGCGTGGTGCGCGCCAAGACCGGCACGCTCAGCGGGGTCAACGCCATCGCCGGCACGGTCACCACCGCCGACGGCCGGCTGCTCACGTTCGCCGTGCTCACCGACCGGACGCAGGGCTCGCTGGACGAGACCCGGGCGGCCCTGGACCGGATCACCTCCGCGCTGGCCGGGTGCGGCTGCCGCTGACCGACGGGCGTCGATCGGCGGGCGCGAGCCCGGGTGGGGGTGTTCCGGCGCGGGTACGGTGGGTTCATGGCGCAGTTCGTGGACTGGGATCTGGCCGCCGCGACAGCGGGGGCGCTGAGCAAGTCGGGCCCCCGGGTGTCGTACGCCGAGGCCACCGACGTGGTCGGCGACCTGCGCCGGCTGACCGAGGAGGCGGCCGGGCACGTCGCCGACTACACCGGCCTGCGTCCGCAGGTCGCCCACCCGCCGGTACGCGTGGTCGACCGCCGGGACTGGGCCGCGGCGAACATCGCCGGGCTGCGTGAGGTGGTGTCCCCGCTCGTGGAGCGCCTCTCCGGCGACAAGCGGCCGGGCGCGCTCACCGAGGCGATCGGCTCCCGCGTGACGGGTGTGCAGGCCGGCACCGTGCTGGCGTACCTCAGCGGCCGCGTGCTCGGCCAGTACGAGGTGTTCGCCGGTGACCCCGGCCAGCTGCTGCTGGTGGCCCCGAACATCCTCGAGGTGGAGCGGAAGCTCGGCGCGAACTCGCGCGACTTCCGGCTCTGGGTGTGCCTGCACGAGGTCACCCACCGCACCCAGTTCACCGCCGTGCCGTGGATGCGCGCGTACTTCCTCGGCGAGGTGCAGGCGTTCGTGGACGCCTCCCAGGGCGGCGAGCACCTGCTGGAACGGCTCCGCCGCGGCGTGGCGACGCTCTCCGACGCGGTCAAGGACCCGGAGAGCCGGGCCAGCGTGCTGGACATCGTGCAGACCCCGGCCCAGCGCGCCGTGCTGGACCGGCTGACCGCGCTGATGACGCTGCTGGAGGGGCACGCCGAGTTCGTGATGGACGGCGTCGGCCCGCAGGTCATCCCCAGCGTCGAGTCGATCCGGGCGGCGTTCAACCGCCGCCGCGAGTCCGGCAACCCACTGGAGAAGGCGATCCGGCGGCTGCTCGGCATCGAGGTCAAGATGCGCCAGTACGCCGAGGGCCGCAAGTTCGTGCACGGCGTGGTCGACCGGGTGGGGATGCCGGGCTTCAACAAGATCTTCTCGTCGCCGCTGACGCTGCCGCGCCTGGACGAGCTGGGCGACCCGGACGCCTGGGTGAACCGCGTACACGGGCCCGCCGGTGCCACCCCGCCCCTCGGCTGACCCGCCCGGCCCGGGTGGTTCGCCCAGTTCGGTTGGTGCGCTGAGTTCGGCTGGCTCGGTCGTGCCGGGCGGTCCCGCCGGCTCGGCGGATCCGGCTGGCTCGGTGGATCGCCCCGGCCGGGCTGATTCCGGCGCGCGATCGCGCCGCTCTCCGTCGCCCGCTCCCGCCGTCGCCGCCGTGCGGCTCGCCGTACGCCGGGCGCTGACCGGCCTGCCCGGCGCCGGACCGGTGCTGGTGGCGTGCTCCGGCGGCGCCGACTCGCTCGCGCTCGCCGCCGCCACCGCGTTCGTGGCTCCCCGCCTCGGCCGCCCGGCGGGCCTGGTGACAGTCGATCACGGCCTGCAGCCCGGCTCCGCCGAGCGGGCCGAGGCGGTCGCCGCCTGGGCCCGCTCGGCCGGGCTCGACCCGGTCGAGGTGCTTCCGGTACGGGTGGACGGCCGGCCCGGCGGCCCCGAGGCGGCCGCCCGCGAGGCCCGGTACGAGGCGTTGGTCGCGGCGGCCCACCGGCACCACGCGGCCGGGGTGCTGCTCGGGCACACCCGGGACGACCAGGCCGAGACGGTCCTGCTCGCGCTGGCCCGGGGCGCCGGGCCACGAGGGCTGTCCGGGATGCCGGAAAGTCGTGATCTCGACGGGGTATCCCTGCTGCGCCCACTTCTCGACATCCCACGTGCCGACACCCGGGACGCCTGCGCCGCGCTCGGGCTCGACCCGTGGGCGGACCCGCACAACGCCGACCCCGCGTACGCCCGGGCCCGGGTCCGGTCCGACGCGCTGCCGGCACTCGTCGACGCGCTCGGGCCGGGGGTGGTGGCGAACCTGGCCCGTACCGCCCGCCTGCTCGCCGCGGACAACGCCGCGCTCGACGCGCTCGCGGACGCCGCGCTGGCCGACGTCCGGGCCGACGGCCGTGCGCTCGCCGTCGACGGGCTGGCCGGGTTGCCGGCCGCAGTCCGTACCCGGGTGCTGCACACCTGGGCCCGCGAGCTGGGTGCCGCGCCGGCCGCGCTGTCCCACAGTCACGTGGCAGCGCTGGACGCCCTGGTCACTGATTGGCGCGGCCAGGGCCCGGTGCACCTGCCCGGCGGTCACCAGGTACGCCGCCAGGCCGGTCACCTCCTGCCCTGACCGGTGATCCAGCCGGGTTCGCGCCGCCACTCCGGCGGCCTGGCGCCCCGCGGCGTCTCGCCCCTCCCGCCTCGCCTCGCCTGGCGGTGATCAAGGACTTTGTGTCCACTTCACGCCTCCGGCAGCCCGCAAACTCCTTGATCACGGGTGCGGCGCGGGAAGCGGGCCCACCCGGGGGGTGATCATGAGGTTGACGGGGAGGAAACGGACGAAATCCACGGTCAATTCCATGATCGCCGGGGTGGGCCGGGCCGGGGTGGGCCGGGGTGGGCCGGGTGGAGCGGGGAACGTCAGGCGGTGGTGCGTTCGCGGAAGGTGGTGCGGTAGGCGAGCGGGGTGGTGCCGACGCGGCGGGTGAAGTGGTGCCGTAGCGCCGCCGCGTCGCCGAAGCCGGCCTGCTCGGCGACGCCTTCCACGCTCAGCGTGGTGTCCTCCAGCAGGTGTCGGGCCAGCAGCACCCGCTGGTTGGTCAGCCAGTCGTGCGGGGTGGTGCCGGTCTCGGCGCGGAACCGGCGGGCGAACGTGCGCGGGGCCATGCCGGCGCGCGCGGCCAGCTCGTCCACTGTCACCGGGTGGCGGAGGTGCCCCATCAGCCACTCCAGCACCGGTTCCAGGGTGGGTGCCTCGGGGGCCTTCGGGATGGGCGCCTCGACGTACTGGGACTGGCCGCCGTCGCGGTGCGGTGGGACGACCATCCGGCGGGCCAGCCGGGTGGCCACGGCGGAGCCGTGCTCCTGGCGTACCAGGTGCAGGCAGGCGTCGATGCCGGCGGCGGTGCCGGCGCTGGTGAGCAGCCGGTCGTCCTGCACGTAGAGCGAGTCGCACTGCACCTGGGCGGCCGGGAAGCGTCGCTGGAGCTCGTCGGTGTAGCGCCAGTGGGTGGTGCAGGCGCGCCCGTCGAGCACGCCGGCTTCGCCGAGGACGAACGCGCCGGCGCAGACGCTGAGCAGCCAGGCTCCGCGGTCGGCGGCGCGGCGCAGCGCGGCGAGCACCGGTTCGGGCACCGGGGCGCCGTCGGCGTGCGCGGGCACCGCCACCAGGTCGGCGTCCTCGACCACTGTGAGGTCGGCGGTGGGGGCGAGCAGGAATCCGGAGCGGCTGCGGACCGGGCCGCCGTCGGCGGTGCAGACATCGAACCGGTAGCTGGGGAAGCCGTCGGCGGTGCGGTCGGTGCCGAAGACCTCGGCGAGCACGCCGAGCTCGAACGCGGCGACCTGGTCCATGACGATGACGGCGACCGAGCGGAGCATGTGACGAGGGTAACCCGACCGGTGGCAGTAAATCGATGCCCAATGACATTCCTGCCACTGTCCGTATCGGTCGGTGGCTCGCAGAATCAATGGTGTCCGGTGCGCACCGGCGGCGAAAACCGTCTCAACCATGCGAAAGCGAGCGCCGCCATGACCGTTCTGTTGTTCCTGCTCTTCCTGCTTCTCCTCATCGGGGCCAGCGCCTTCGGGCTCACCGCCGACACCCGCGACTCGGCCGACTGGAAGCCGAGCGACGACGGGCAGCGCTGGCGCTCCCGTACCTGCTGAGGTGATTTGTTCAGATCGCGCCGAAAATCCCCGGCGGGACCGCGCCAAAAGGAGCGGCCCCGCCGACGGCCGCCGTGGGGCGTACGGCAGGCTAGGAGCATGGCTGACGGCTCCTGGTACGACGCCGACATCGACCACGTGATCATCTCGGAGGCCCAGATCCGCGACAAGACCGCGGAGCTGGCCAAGCAGGTCTCGGCGGACTACGCGCACGTCGAGGACGGCCTCCTGCTCGTCTGCGTGCTCAAGGGCGCGGTCATGTTCATGGCCGACTTCGCCCGCGCGCTGGGCCGCCAGGGCCCGCCCGCCGAGCTGGAGTTCATGGCCGTCTCCTCCTACGGCCAGGGCACCACCTCGTCCGGCGTGGTCCGCATCCTCAAGGACCTGGACCGGGACATCGCCGGCCGGCACGTGGTGGTGGTCGAGGACATCGTCGACTCCGGTTTGACCCTGTCCTGGCTGCTGCGCTACCTGGAGTCGCGCTCCGCGGCCAGCGTCGAGGTGGTCGCGCTGTTCCGCAAGCCGGACGCGGTCAAGGTGCAGGTTCCGGTCAAGTACGTCGGATTCGACATCCCCACCGAGTTCGTCGTGGGCTACGGCCTCGACTTCGGCGAGCGCTACCGCGAGGTGCCCTACGTCGGGGTACTCAAGCCCGAGGTGTACGCCCGGGCGTGAGTTCCGCCGAGCCCTTCGTCAGCGGACATTCAGCGGGCTCTCAGCCTTCCGGTCTACGGTAGGGGCCGGTGACGTGGAGGCACCCTCCACGCCCGACCCCTCGAACCGCTGACCGTGCGGTATGGGTGGGCCGGGTGCGGAGCTCCCCGCCACGCCGGCCCAAACCCGGGTTCGCCCTGCGCGTAAGTGACGGGCTCGCAAGCTCGCTCGTCGCGCGTACGGTGTACCGTCGAATGACCGTGGTGCGGCAGTTTGCGTGCCCCGGGGGTCGGGCCGGCCCGCACGGCGGCCGCGGCCGCCGCTCAAGGCGGCGACACCATTCAGACGGTCAGGACGTCGATCAGGAGGATGCGGGCGCCTCGGCACCCGACAACAGCATGGAACGTACGCGTTTCTTCCGCCGACCGGTGGTCTGGATCATCCTGGTCATCCTCGGCGCCGTTGTGCTCAGTCAACTGTTCACCGCTGGTCCCAGCTACCACCGGGTGGACACGTCCGTCGCGCTCGACCAGCTCAACAAGGGCGGCATCGAGAAGGTCGTCTTCCAGGACAAGGAGCAGACGCTCCAGCTCGACCTGAAGGACAAGGCCAAGTTCGGCGACGACACCACCACCGACAAGATCGAGGCGCAGTTCCCGTACGAGGTCGGCGGCCAGGTCTGGAACCAGGTCCGCGAGGCCGAGGCGGCGGACCGGATCACCGGCCCGGTCGACACCAAGGTGTCGTCGGACAGCATCTGGGTCAGCCTGCTGGTCAACCTGCTTCCCATCGCGCTTCTCGTGCTCCTGCTGCTGTTCTTCATGTCGCAGATGCAGGGTGGCGGCTCGCGGGTGCTCAACTTCGGCAAGTCCAAGGCGAAGATGATCACCAAGGACACGCCGAAGACCACCTTCGCGGACGTGGCCGGGGCCGAGGAGGCCGTCGAGGAACTGCACGAGATCAAGGACTTCCTGCAGAACCCGGCGAAGTACCAGGCCCTCGGCGCCAAGATCCCGAAGGGCGTGCTGCTGTTCGGCCCGCCCGGAACCGGCAAGACGCTGCTGGCCCGCGCGGTCGCCGGCGAGGCCGGGGTGCCCTTCTACTCCATCTCCGGCTCCGACTTCGTCGAGATGTTCGTCGGCGTCGGCGCCAGCCGTGTCCGCGACCTGTTCGAGCAGGCCAAGTCGAACGCCCCGGCGATCGTCTTCGTCGACGAGATCGACGCGGTCGGCCGCCACCGTGGCGCCGGCATGGGCGGCGGCCACGACGAGCGGGAGCAGACGCTCAACCAGCTTCTGGTCGAGATGGACGGCTTCGACACCAAGGGCGGCGTGATCCTGATCGCCGCCACCAACCGGCCGGACATCCTCGACCCGGCGCTGCTGCGCCCGGGCCGGTTCGACAGGCAGATCCCGGTCGACGCCCCCGACATGGAGGGCCGCAAGGCCATCCTGCGGGTGCACGCCAAGGGCAAGCCGTTCACGCCCGACGTCGACCTCGACGCGGTCGCCCGGCGTACCCCGGGCTTCAGCGGCGCCGACCTGGCCAACGTGATCAACGAGGCCGCGCTGCTCACCGCCCGTAAGGAGCAGCGGGCGATCACCAACGACTCCCTGGAGGAGTCGATCGACCGGGTGATCGCCGGCCCGCAGCGCCGGACCCGGGTGATGAGCGACCAGGAGAAGAAGATCACCGCGTACCACGAGGGTGGGCACGCGCTGGTCGCCTGGGCGCTGCCGCACGCCGCGCCGGTGCACAAGGTGACCATCCTGTCCCGGGGTCGCTCGCTGGGTCACACGCTCGTCCTCCCGACGGAGGACAAGTACACCCAGACCCGGGCCGAAATGATCGACACCCTGGCGTACGCGCTCGGTGGCCGGGCGGCGGAGGAGCTGGTCTTCCACGAGCCGACCACCGGCGCCGGCAACGACATCGAGAAGGCCACCCAGCTGGCCCGCGCGATGATCACGCAGTACGGCATGAGCTCCAAGCTCGGTGCGATCAAGTACGGCACCAGCGGCGACGAGCCGTTCCTCGGCCGCAACATGGGCCACGAGCGGGACTACTCCGACGCGGTGGCCGCCGAGATCGACGGCGAGATGCGCGCGCTGATCGAGCTGGCCCACGACGAGGCCTGGGAGATCCTGGTGGAATACCGGGACGTCCTGGACAACATGGTCCTGGAGCTGATGGAGAAGGAGACCCTCTCCACCGCCGACATGGCCCGCATCTGCGCCCGGGTGGTCAAGCGCCCGCCGATGGCCCCGTACCACGGCTTCGGCAAGCGTCAGCCCTCCACCGAGCCGCCGGTGCTCACCCCGGCCGAGAAGGAGGCGCTGGCGACGCAGGCCCGCGCCGACGCGGCCGCCTCGATCGGTGGTTCCAGCTCGATCGGTGGTTCCAGCAACAACTCGGACGGTACGCACTGAACAGCGATCCGACGACGGCCGGCTCCCCGCACAGGGAGTCGGCCGTCTCCGCGACCGAGCCCGACGGCGACGACGCGCTCGACTACGTGGCTGCGCGCCTGATCAGCGGAAAGCTGACAGGCGGCCCGGTGGAGGACAGCGTCGACCTCGCCCGGATCGAGAAGGCGGTACGCGAGATCCTCATCGCGGTCGGCGAGGACCCGGACCGCGACGGCCTCCAGCAGACCCCGGCCCGGGTCGCCCGCGCGTACGCCGAGCTCTTCGCCGGCCTGCGGGTCGACCCGGCGCAGGTGCTGCGCACCACGTTCGAGGCCAACCACGAGGAACTGGTGCTCGTCCGGGACATCGACGTGATGAGCCTCTGCGAGCACCACCTGCTGCCGTTCCGGGGCAGCGCGCACATCGGCTACATCCCCGGCCCGGACGGCCGCATCACCGGCCTGTCCAAGCTGGCCCGGCTGGTCGAGGTGTTCGCCCGGCGGCCGCAGGTGCAGGAGCGGCTCACCTCGCAGATCGCCGACCTGCTGATGTCCAGCCTCGCCCCGCGCGGCGTGATAGTGGTGCTGGAGTGCGAGCACATGTGCATGGCGATGCGCGGCATCCAGAAGTCCGGCGCGAAGACGATCACGTCCGCGGTGCGCGGCGGCCTGCAGAACGACGCGAAGTCGCGGGCCGAGGCGATGGCGCTGATCATGGCCCGCTGACCCTGGACCGACACCGACGGCCGCGTACTCCCGCCCGGGAGACGCGGCCGTCGTCAGCTCGGCAGCATGGCCAGCAGCAGGCCGGCGGCGGTGAGCACGGCCGGGATCAGGCAGACCAGGGCCCCGAACCGGGGCGTGCGGTCCACCCGGTCGGTCGGACGCGGGCGGAAGAGCCGCCCCACAGCGAGCCAGCCCAGCATGAACGCGACGGCCGGCAGCGGCAGCCCCACCAGCAGCGCCAGCACCGTCACCGCCCCCGGCCCGGCCACCGCGTACAGCACGAGTTGCAGCAGCGGCACCACGAGCGCCAGCGGCCCGTACACCAGCAGGTTGCGCGGCCGGGACGGCCACCGCGCCAGCCGGGGCAGGCCCCGCGCGGCTAGCGTGTCGTCCGCCGCGTCCGCCCAGCCCCCGGCGGCGCGCAACGCCGCCAGCACCGCCGACGGCCCACCCGCCATCGACCGGGCCGCCTCGGTCACCTCCGGCGGCGTCGGTACCAGCGACAACGCCGGTACGCCCAGCTCACGCAGCCGGGACTGCTGCGACGCCAGCCGTTCGCGTACCGCTGTCAACTCCTCGCGGGCCGCCGCCACCGACCGCGCCTGCTCCCCGGCGGCGGTGGCCGCCGCCCGGCGTACGCCGTCGAGCGCCCGTGCGGCCGCGACGTACTCCGTCCAGGCCGACTCGGCGGGTTCCGCCACTGTTGTCGGTCCGCCGTTGCGGGGCCCGGGCACGGTCGTGCCGGTCTCGCTCATGCCGACCCCTCCCCGGCGCCGAACGGTACAAAAACGATGCCCTGCTCGTCCGGGCCGTCCCAGAGCATCGCGCGACCCGGCCGGGGCCGCCACCAGACCGGACGGTCGAAGAGCTGCTCCAGCCGCCCGCCCGGCACGTCGGTGACCGCCACGGCGGTGAGCTTGTCCAACTCACCCTCCGGGCCGAGCAGCCCGGCCAGCGGCGCCGGCGTCCGCCACCAGCCGAGCAGGTGCCGCCCGGCCGGCGGGCCCTCCAGCAGCAGCGACCGCAGCAACTCCGGCGGCAACTCGGTGGCGTCCGGCACGTCCACCCCGAACACCACCAGGTAGCCGGGCTCGTCCGACGCCATCGCGGTCCGCAGCCCGGCCGCGTCGACGGTCTCCACCCGATGCCGCCCGGCCAGTTCGGCGGCCAGCACCCCGGCCGGCTCGGCCGACCCGTTCGCCAGCGGCGCCAGCACGAACCGGGCCGCGCCCGGATGCGCCGCCGCCGCGCTGCGGACCGCCGTCACCAACAGCCGCTCGGCCTCCTCGTCCCGGCCCAGGACGGCCAGGTTGCGCCCGGCGCCCGGCCCGAGCGGCACCGTCACTGTGGAGCGCCGCACGTCCACCCCCCGGCCCAGCAGGGCGGCGGGAGCGTGGGCCCGGCCGGCCAGCGCGGCCCGGTGCCGCGGGTCGTTGGCGAGCAGCGGGCGGGCGTACCCGGCGAACACCACCGGCGGCGTCGCCGACTCGCCCCGCGCCTCCCAGAGGCGTCGCCGCAGGCCGGCCAGGACCTCCGGATCCTCGTACGGGTCCGGGAAGCGGATCATCCGCTCATGCCCGCGGGTCGCGCCGCGCGGACCGCCCAGACCGCCCGCCGTGTTCACCACCGCGCTGCCCACCGGCAGCCCGGCCGCCGAGTCGTTCGCCGGCTCCAGCACCGCCGAGCCGCCGGGCAGTGCCACCCGCACCGGGAACTGGCCGAGCAGCGGATCCCGCGGGCCGCCGATGCCCAGGTCACCCTCGCCCGCGAGGACCAGGTGGATGCCGTACGACCGGCCGGCGCGGGCCAGCGCGTCCAGCCGGGCCAGCAGGTCGGCGGCGAGCCGGTCCCGCTCGCGCAGCACCAGCGGGAAGTTGTCGATCACGCAGACGATCCGGGGCAACGGCTGGTGCTGCCGCAGCTCGGCGTAGCGCTGCCCGCCGGCCCGCCGGGACGCCTCTTCGCGGCGGCGCAACTCCGCCTCCAGCTCGCCGAACAGGTCGGCCACGTACTCCCGGTCGGCCGCCATCCCGGCGGCGCGCACCTGCGGCACCCAGGAACGGTCCCGCTCGGTCTGCAGGAACTCCACGAAGGACTCGCCGTCGGCCAGGTCGGCCAGGTAGAGCGCCAGCTCGTCCGGGCCGTACCGGGCGGCGAGCCCGAACAGCGCGTCGGTCAGGAACGCCGACCGGCCGGCCTGGCCCCGGCCACTGACCAGCCAGTGCGGGGTCAGCTCGGTGAAGCCGAGGCTGACCGGGCGCCCGGCGGCATCACCCACGGTGGTGCTCAACCCGTCCGCCGAGCCGTCGGTCCAGAAACCGTCCGCCGGGAGCAGGTCACCCAGCGAGAGGCGGGAGCCGTCCTCGATCTGCCGGACCAGCCGCGCGCACACAGCGGCGACCAGTTCGGCGGGCGGGTCGTCGTCCAGGAACACCGGCGAGTTCAGCCCGCCCGGCGGCTCCGCGCCGGGACTGCTGAACCCGGCGCCGGGCGGGTCGCCGACGAGCGCGTACGCGGTGCGGACCGTGATCGCCGTGGCGCGCGGCAGCGGACCGCCGTCCGGCCAGCCGGCGACCACCAGATGCAGCCCGGCCCGCGGCCCGCCCTCGGCCAGGCCGGCGAGCCGGTCCAGGTCGGCAGTGGTAGTACCCTCCGGCAGCGCGGCCACCACGAGCAGCAGCGTCCGGTCGTGCGCCCGCTGCCGGGCCGTGCCGGCGGCCACCCACTGCTCCGCCTCGGCCAGCACCGCGCGCATCCCCGCGAGGTCGGTGGCGGGCGGGGGCAGCAGGCCGGCGTCGGCGAGCGGCGCGTACCCGGCGAAGGTGTCACCGGAACCGCCGTCCACCACGCGAGCCAGTAGCGCTCCCGCCGGCGTCGTCGCGAACACGCGCAGCAGCAGCGCGCGGAGCAGCCCCGCCACCCGAGGGTCCGAGGCGTCGGCGTCGAGGCTCACGTGACCGCTGCCGAACAGGGGCGCGAGCGCGGGGAACCGGGCGTCGTCGAGCGGCGCGGCGGTGCCCATCCGGACCAGTGGCGGCGGGCCGTCACCGGGTGGCGTCGCCGCGGTCAGCGTCTCCAGCGGACCGCCGGCCCAGCCCGGCGCGGCCAGTTCAGCAGCCGCGCGCAGACGCTCGGCCAGCTCGTACTGCCGGTGATGGTCGGCCGGCGCGGGCCGGATCTCGTCGAGGATGCCCGCCGCCGCCGTCGCGGCGGCCTCGGCCCGGCGGTGCAGCGCGGCGGCCCGGCCGGCGCGCGCCTTCGGAGTCGCCACCGCGTCCACCTCTCTTCCCGAGGCCGACATGTCCTCCCCGAGGTGTGACGGTAACCCAGCCGGGGGCCGTCCACCGGGATGTCGGTCGGCGCGGTGAGCTGGTCGGCGGTGAGCAGCCTCACCCCGCCGCCGGGCGGCCTCCGCCCGGCGGTTCGCCACGATCCGCCGGTTCCAGGCATTGGGTACGCGACGCGCAGCCGATAGCCTCAGGAGGTGGAATCAGTGCAGCCCCCCGCCGGTTCCCAGGTGTCCCGAGTACCGGCGCAGCGGACCCCGCCGGAGCAGTTGGCGCCTCCCGCGCCCGCTCCCGCGCCGGTACGCCCCAAGCGGTCGCTGCGGACGGTCGTCGGCGTCGTCGCGGGGGTGCTGGCGCTGCTGTGCACGGGTGGAGCGGTGGCCGGATTCGTGCTGTACGACCGCGCGACAGCGCCGGACCAAGGCTCTCCCGAGGTTGTCGTCGCGAGCTACATCCAGTACCTGGTCGACCAACGCAATGACGTGAAGGCCTCGGAGTTCGAGTGCCGAAACGACACCGACCTTGACGATCTGCGATCGCTCCGCGATGACCTCGTCGCACGGGAGCAGCGGTTCAACACGACGATCTCTGTCAGCTGGGAGAACCTCAGCGTTGAGCAGACGGGGGACAAGGCTCAGGTGCGGGTGGACCTGGTGATCTCAGCGGTTGTGGATGAGATCCGCCAAAGCGATCGCCAGACTTGGGTTTTCGAGACAAGGCGCCAAGGCGGCTGGGGCGTGTGCTCAGCGCAACGCGGCGCCTGATCCAGCTACTCCAGCCAGAGCACGTGCACCGGTATCTCCAGCGTGGTCGGTGCCTGGCCGCGCCAGGCCCACCGGTACCACTCCAGTTCCGGCGTGACCCGGACGCAGATGTCGCCGTCCGCCCCGGAGTAGGTCTCGGTGACGGCGCGCAGGTCACGCCGTTCCACGCCGTTGTCCACGTGCACCACGCGCCGGCCGGTCACCGCGTCGGCCTCGAACACCGGGGTGGGCGGCCGGCGGTTCGGGGCGTCCAGCGAGACCAGCCGGATTCCCGAGGGGGCTGGTGCGGTCGGCGGGGGTCGCTCGCCGATCGTCTCCACCCAGACCCGTTCCACGGGCACCAGCGGGGCGAACACCTCCACCTGCTCGGATTCGGCCCGGTACCACTCGTGCTCGGGGATGACCGGCACGTAGGTGCGGCTGCCTTGCACCACGCGCTCGTCAGCCCGCAGGTCCCCGCGCCAGCCGAGGCCGGGAAGGCCGACGAGTACCCGCCGGCCGCGCAGCTCGGTTCCGCTCGTGGCGGGCACCGTCTCGACCGGCCGGGGCGGCAGCGGTGCCCAGTCCGGCCGGTCGGCGAACGGGTCGGGCAGGGGGTTGCTCATCCGCCCGGCCTCACTCGGTCTCGCCGAGGGGCGCGCCCCGCTTGCGCATGAAGGGCACCGGGTTATCCGCGCCGTTGCTGGACCGGTCGCCGTTCCTGTGCACCTCGAAGTGCAGGTGCGGGCCGGACGAGTTGCCGCTGCTGCCGGAGAGCCCGATGACCTCGCCCGCCGCGACCGACTGACCCGGCACCACCCGGGGACGCTCGACCATGTGGCAGTAGCGGGTGATGAACCCGCCGGCGTGCAGGATGTCCACGAACCATCCGCATCCGCCCTTGTTCGGCCAGCCGTCCCGGTCGCAGTCCTTCCGCCCGGCGCTGTCGGGATCGCAACGGGCCACCAGCACCCGGCCCGCCGAGGCGGCGTGGATCGGCGTGCCCTTCGAGGCAGCCAGGTCCACGCCGTGGTGGCTGGGACGGGCGGTGGTCCGGAAGCCGGAGACCACGCCGCCGGGCAGCGGCGCGGTCCAGCCGGAGGCGGCGATCCGGTCTCCGGCCGCCGCGTCGCACACGGCCTTGCCGGCGATCTCCACGGTCCGGGCGGCGCCGCCGGCCAGCGCGTCGACGATGCGTCCGGCCAGTTCCTCGTGTTTGGCGTAGGCATCGGGGTAGGCGCTCACCTGGACCTGCTGGGCCACGACGGTGAGCGGGCGCTGCTGCCAGTTCGGCACCTTCACCATCTTCTGGTAGAACTTCCGGGCCGTGTACGAGGGCGTCATCCGCTGCTCGACGCTGCCCCACCCGGGCCGCTGCTGGAACAGGCCGAGCGAGTCGTGGTCGGCGCCGACCCCTTCGTGCGGCAGCGCCAGCGACGCCGGGACCGTGCTGTTCGCCAGGTTGCGCAGCGCTGATTCCTGCATCGCGGTGGCCAGCGCGATCACCCAGCCGCGCGCGGGGAGCTTCATGTCCTGGCCGACCTTGATGATGACCGCGGCGTTGCGCAGCTGCCGCTCGCCGTACTCGGCGAAGCGCGGCATGTCGCCGGTCAGGTTCACCTGGTAGGTGGGATCGCAGTTCAGGGCCGCGAGCTTCGGGTCGTCCTCGTCGCCGCCGAGTTCGGTGAGAAGGAAGGCGCCGGCGCCGCCGACGCAGCAGAGCAGGGCGAGCACGCTCGTGACGGCGGTGGCGACCACGCCCAGGCGCAGCTTCCGGCGGACCTGTCCGGCGACGGCCGAGCCGGCGGTCACGACCGCTCCCAGTCGACGGCGTCCACCAGCCAGGGGCCGTCCGGCGCGACGAGTTCGAGCCGGAGCGTGCCGTTGTCCAGCGGAACGAGCGCCTCCACGAACGACTCGGTGCGGGGCCGGAGAGTAGGCGCGCCTGTCGTCTTCCGTGCCGGCACTGTCTCCGGGTCGGCGTCTGTCATCTTCTCCGCCAGCGCGGGGGTGGAGAGCGGTCGAAGCCGGGCCTGCCAGGCGTCGCCGGTGCTGCCCGGGCCGCTCAGCCACGCGGTGGTGAACCGCCCGGCGACCTGCTCCGGCGTGGCCTCGCCCGGCCGCGTCTTCGGGGCGACAGCGGTCGGCGGGCTGGCCAGCACGCCGTCGTCACCGGCCTCCGGGTCCGCGGTGCTGATCGGCTGGCTGGGCCGGCCGGTCAGGCCGAGGCCCGAGTCGCCGGGCCCACCGACCAGGCGGGCCGCGCCGATCACACCGAAGACCAGCACGGCGATCACCAGGGCGATGCCGAGCCTCGACCGGAGGACCCGGGTGAAGAGGAACTCCAGCGCGCGCCGCACCGGACTCACCGGGCCTCGGAGCGGATGCGCGGCGCCGGCCGGGCCGGGGCGGTGCCGCGGCCCGCCGAGTCCGGCCGGTAGACGGCGTAGGACGGTGCCTCCTCCGGCACGTCCGGCTCGGTCCAGGTCGACGGCGCGCGCCGGGGTCGGGGCGCACCGGCCGGACTCCCGCCCGGCCGTCCGCTCGCGGGCGCCCCCTCCGGCCGTTCCCGCCCGTCCGGCCGCTCCCGTTCGGCCGGTGTGGCGCTGTGCGCCGGATCCTCGTGGCGGGCCTCCGGCCGGAGACTGCGCTGGTCGGCGGTGACGGTGCGGCGCTTGCCGATGGTCGGCTCGTTGGTGCCGCCGGGCTCGGCCACGTCCAGCCGCGCGGCGATCCGCATGTCCCGGAAGAACCGGCGGTGCCAGGAGCCGGCCGAGCTGACCGCCTCGCTGCTGTCCTTGCCACCGAGCTGGGTGATCCGGCGGTACGGCCGCAGCAGCAGCCAGCCGACCACGCCACAGAGCCAGACCAGCACCACCTGGAGCCAGCCGGGCAGCGTGGCGGTGTTCATGATCAGGTCGACGGCGAAGAGGTAGATGGCCGCGCCGGTGCCGAAGATGGCGATGTTGAAGACGGCGGCGACCACCGCGTTCGCCAGCCGCCGGAGGCCGGCGCTGGCCGGGCGCATCAGGCCGACCGTGCCGAGGATCGGCGCGGCGATCACCGCCCAGCGGAAGATCAGGAAGCCGAGCAGCACCAGCAGAGACGCGGTGAGGTCGAACATGGCGAACAGCACCGAGGCCAGCACCGCGATGAACCCGGCACCGATTCGATCCATGTCCCGCGTGCCCTGGAGGTACTCGTACGCCTCGGGGTCCTCGGTCTTGATCTGCTCGGCGACCTTGGCCCACTGCTGCTGCTTGGCCTTGATGACGACGTCGCGAGTGGCGGGCTTGGACCGGATAGCCTCCGCCTCGCCCCATGTCAGTGACTTGGCGTCGTACAGGGCCGGGCCGTACTTCTTCGCGGTCTCGCTGTCCGCCGAGCCGAGCACACCGCGCAGCCAGTTCCGGTAGAGCATTGTCTCGGTCGCCGTGTCGCTGGCGCGCACGGCGGGTGGTCGCTTGTCGACGCAGGCGCTCGGGTTCGGCAGCGCGCACTTGTCCGGCGGAACGGTCTTGGAGGAGGGGCCGACCGCGTCGTGCACCACGCCCAGTGTGGTGATCAGCGTGCTGTCGGCGATGTTCGCGGACTTGACCGGCCAGGCGGCCAGCGCGGTCACCGCCACCATCACCAGCAGCGCCCAGCCCGCAGTGGTCATCGCGTTGCTCATGTCCGACTGGCGGGACCGCCAGAGCAGGTAGAGGCCGACCACGCAGACCGTGATGATGCCGAAGACGCTGAACACCTTCTGGTAGACGGCCTTCGTGGCCTGCTCCACCAGCGGGTCGGCCCAGCTCCACATGGTGCGCGGATCCCAGGCGCGCTCCCGCAGCGCGTTGGACGCGCCGATCACCGCGTTGGCGAACATGAACTCGCCGTTGGCGACCATCGTGGTGAAGCGGTAGTCCGGATGCAGCACCGAGGAGGCGCAGCCCCCGTCGACGTCGTACGTGTTGTAGCTGTAGCCGGCGTACCCGTAGTCGCTGTAGAGGCCCTTCGGGCCGGGCTCCTTCGCCGAGTCGGGCCGGGACGCGAACCAGCCGGCCAGGCCCGAGTCCGGCGCGGCGGGCACCGGCGCGTTGCGGCACTCGACCTGGTCCTCGCTGACCGCCTTGAGGCGGCCGACGCAGGCGCGGAAGTCGGCCTGCCACTCCTTGGTGCTGCACAACTCGGCTCGCGCCTGGGTGACCGGCGCGGCGGCGTACGCGGGTGTGGCCGCACCGATCACCGGCCAGGAGATCGTGGCCCCGGCGAGTACGCCGAGCGCGAGGAGGAGCGCCGCGATCCGTGCCCTCGCCATGTCACGCCTCCAGGTCAGCCAGGACGGTCGGCAGTATCCCGGCGGCCTGGGCGACCGCGGCGGGGGTGGTGTCAAGGTGCTCCAGCAGCCCGTCGACGTACGACACGTCGACCCGGACCTTCTGCACGCGACCGTCGACGTCGCGCATGACGAACTCGCGGAAGCCGAGCCGGTTGGCCGACCCGCTGTCCGCCTGGGAGAGCGAGGCGAGTGTGGCCTCGTAACCGTCGTCCACGGGCACCCGCAGCAGGCGCAGCGCCTCGGAGGCGATCTCGCTGTCCTCGGCGATCCGGCCGACGAAGACGGTGGAGACGAGGTTCTGCACGTCGAGGCCGAGGATGTCCTTCGGGTTCTGCGAGGCGACGAGCGCGGCGAGGTTCCACTTGCGGGAGTCGCGGGCGAGCCGGACCAGGAACGACCGGCCGGAGCGCCAGCCCTCCATGAAGTGGGCCTCGTCGAGGCCGACCAGCTTCCGGGAGGACATCGACCCGCCGTAGCAGCGGCGTACGGCCAGCCGGTGCGCGGTGTGCAGCATCGGCAGCGCGAGCGCCTCCTCGGCCGACCAGTACTCCCGCTCGATCTTGAGGTCGGGGAGCCGCAGACCGGCCATGGTGATGACGGTGAGCGCGGCGTCGGCGCCGAGCAGCCCTTCCGGTGGCCGGCCGAAGAAGAGCATGGCCAGCGGCATCTCGGCGGTGTCGAGCAGCAGGTGGGCCAGCTCGCGCCCGGCGTCGTCGTCGAGCCCCTGGAGGCAGGTCACCACGTCGTCGAGCGTGGAGGTCTCCTCCGCGGGCACCTGGCGTACGGCGTGCCGGAACAGCGTGGCGGTGGACGCCTCCCGGGCCACCTGCGGCGGCACCAGCATCATGCAGATGTCCTGCACGAGCATCCGGCGCTCGGCGCGGGCGTTCGACACGGCGATCTCGAACTCGCGGTCACCGGCCGCCCCGGCGCCGAACTCGGTGCGCAGCGGCGTCGGGATCAGCGCGTACGGCGCCAGCGTGCCCTGCTCCGAGCCGGTCAGGTTGAGAACCCGGGAGTACGGGGCGAGTTCGGGCATGGCGCAGAGCCGGGCCAGCGGGCCGGACGGGTCGAGCAGCGTCACCTGCGCGCCACGGCGCGCTGCCAGGTAGCCGAGCGCGCCGAGCAGCGTCGACTTGCCACCACCGGGTTCGGCGACGAAGACGGCGAGGCCGGAGCGTTCGCGTACCTCCATCGGGAAGTGCAGGTCGAGGAAGACCGGACGGCGGCAGGTGCCGGCGGTACGCCCGATCAGGTCGCCGCGCCGGTCGCCGACTGTGGACGCTGCCTGCGGCAGCGCGGCGGCGAGCAGGTTGACCGGCATCCGCCGGACGTAGCCGGTGTTGGCGATCGGCTCGCCGGGGATGAACTCGCGGGCCAGCCAGTCCTGGTTCTTCGGGTGCTGGAGCGAGATCCGCAGCTCACGGGAGTAGAGCTGGATGAGCCGCCGGGCCCGCTCCAGGCACTCCTCCCGGGTCCGGCCGCCGACGGCGATGCGGTGCCAGCCGTGTGCCCGGGCCGAGTCGACGGGCAGGCCGGTGGTCATCTCGTCGCCGATCACCAGCGCGCGCTTGGCCAGGCGTTCCAGCTCGGGCGGCGCGTCGATGCCGTGCTCGGCGTAGTCGAGCTGCTGGGAGCGGATCATCCGCAGCCGGTGTTCGAGGTTCCGGAACGAGTCGTTGGGGCCGAGGATGTCGACCCGGGTGGACAGCTCCATCGGCCAGGGCAGCCGCTCGTGGAAGTGCAGCCAGGGCTCGTGCCGCTCGGGGATCTCCAGCGGCTCCATCCGGCCGACCGCGAGCACCGCGACGTGGCGTTCCTCGCCGGTCATCCGGTTGACCAGCTTCACCGTCGAGCCGTACGGGGTGCGGTAGCGCTCCACCTGCTCGGTGAGGGCCAGCAGGTCGCCGCGTTCCCACCGGCCGTTGGTGATCGGGGACAGGACGCCGGGCGGCGCCATGCACAGCGCCACCGACCGGTAGAGCAGCCATTCCAGTTCGGGCGCGGTGACCCGCCGCCCGCGCATGCCGAACGCGCCGAGGACCTCGTCGAACTGCTCGACGGTACGGCTCAGCCGGCGCCGCTCGCCGTCGGCGGTGCCCCGGCCGAACGTGCGGAGCAGTCGTTCGGTGAGCGAGTCGCCGAGCGACCGGCGGGCGAACGTGACGCCGAGGTAGGTCTGGCCCTCGGCGTGGTTGACCGCCATCAGGTGCCGCTGGGCGGCGACCAGGTGGTCGGCCCAGCCGGTGGTGCCCGGTACGTCGGGCAGCGGGGCGGCGGTGTGCGCGTCGATGGTGCGGGCCCACTCGTCGGCCGGGAAGGGCCGGGTGGTGCGGCGCAGGTGCAGCCGGAACCCGGCGAGTCCGGCGTACTGCTCGGAGATCGCCGAGAGCAGTGCCTCGCGTTCGGCGTCGGGCCGGAACGCCCACCGCACCTCGGGCAGCCAGTACCAGGCGGTGACGGTGTTGGGGGTGAAGGTGAGGTGGCCGGCGATCTCGGTGATGGCCAGCTCGACCGACGGGTCCCGGTCACCGAACTTGATCTTCGGGGCGCGGACCCGGACCGGCTTGGTCGGCCGGTTGCGGCGTTCCGGCGTGCGCTGCCGGGGCGGCGCGACCTCGCGGTGCGCCGGACGGCCGACCTCCCGCGACGGCGCGGCGCCGGTCGCGAGCGGTTCCGCCGGCGCGAGATCCGGTTCCCGGTACTCGGCGGGCGCGGGTCCGGGCGCGGCGATCTGCGGGGGCGGTGGGAGTGCCGGCTCCGGCTCGGTCGGGGGCCGGAGCGCGGGCAGCCGGTCACCGGCCTGCTGCGGCACCCGGCTCCGGGACGGCGGGGGCGAGGCGAGCGCGGCCGGCGGGTCGGGCAGGGCCGGCTCGGCCGGCAGCGGTGCGGCGCGTGCGGGCTCGGGACGGGGGCGTCCGACCGCGCGTACCCCAGGGGTCTGCTCGCGGGCCGGGGGTTCCGGCTCGGCCCGCGGCGCGGGCTCGACCGGCGCGGCGTGCTGGTGCGGGATCGGCAGGGGCTCACGGCCGACGCCGCGGCGGGGCGGCGCCACCACCGGCTCGACCGGCGGGGGCGGGGTGGGGGCGGGTCGCCGGACCCGGGGCTGCGCGCCGCCGAAGAGGTCGAGGAAGGGCGAGTCGATGTCGCCGTCGGGGCGTACCGGCTCGCGGGGCGTGATCGGTCGCGGCGGTTGGAAGACACCGACCCGGCTGTGTCCCGGGCTGGTGACGAGCGCGCCGTCCAGGACGACCTCGTCCAGATCCTCGTCCGGTGGGTAGTCGAACGATCGCTGACGGTTACCATTCGGCCCGGCCGGACGCCCGGCCGGGGAACCCGGCGTGGAAGAGCGACTCATGCGACCGCCTCACCCGCGTCGTTCGTCTGCACGGTTGTCGTACGCCCGGTCATGCCAGTTCCTCCCGGATCCTGATCCGGCTCGCGACGAGCCGCGGATCCCGCTGCTCGGTGGCCGGTTCCCGGGTGCGTCGCCAGTCGGTCAGCGCGGTCCGGATCACCATGCGCGCGGGCCGGTCCGGGTCGACGTACCGGAAGATGAACGAGGTCGTCACGATCGCCAGCGAGATCTCCCAGGCGGGGAAGAGCTCGACCTGGAGCGTGAACAGCCAGTGGATGAACATGTAGAGGGGTACGAGCAGCATGAACAGGCCGTACTGGGCGTACGGCAGGTGAACGGGAAGGGTGTACCCGGGCGGCCCCAGGTAGACGAGGCGTGCCCGGTAGATGTCGTCGTCGGTGCGCAGCCGCATCGTCGCCCAGCGTCCTACTCGAAGATCAGGTTGATCAGGTAGTCGCCGACGAAGAAGAGTGTGGCGGCGCCGGCGATGAAGGCCAGGCCGATGATGGCGATGGCCGAGCTGGTCAGCACCTTGGAGATCTCACCCCGGCTGGCCCGGCCGATGAAGATCACCCCGAGGACGGCGAGCAGGATCGGTGCGATCTTGCTGGCGAAGAAGGTGACGACGTTGTCGGTGTCGATGCCCTTCGGAGCCGGCTCGGCGAGTGGAGTCGACGCCAGGGTGTGGAGCGCGTGGTCGACGGCGCTCGACGCCGCTGCCATGAGCTCGATGGCGATCACTGGAAACCTCCCCAAGGTCGCGGCCGGCGGTGCCGCGTTGGTGCAAGTAGGCAAGCCTGGCGGGATGGTGCTCGGCGGACACGGAAGTGGTCAACGCTGTGTCCGTGACCCACCACGCTGGGTGGTGAGTTTTGGGCGGATTCTTCCCGCTTCGGCCCTCCCTCCAGGCTTCGCCATCTCGATGCTGGGCAATTCCAAAGCGTACGGCCCGGCCACCTTTGCGACAAGCCGCGAAGAGTCGACCGTGAATCGCCCGGAAGACCGATCGTACACCTGTTCCAATCCGCATGTCAGGGCTGCTGCGTCGGCGGCTCGCCCGGTCGCCGGAAGCCCCGCCCGCGAGCGGTACTGTCGGCTCCGTGACCGATCTGGTACGGGCGGAGACCCCGGTGGTGATGGGCGTCCTGAACGTCACGCCCGACTCCTTCTCCGACGGCGGCAGATACGCCGATCTGGACGCGGCAGTCGCACACGGGGTGCGACTTCGCGCCGACGGCGCCGACCTGATCGACGTGGGCGGCGAGTCCACCCGGCCCGGCGCCGAGCGGGTCGACGCGGAGACGGAGACCGCCCGGGTGCTGCCGGTGGTCCGTGAGCTGAGCGCCGCCGGCATCGTCGTCAGCATCGACACCAGCCGGGCCCGGGTCGCCGAGGCGGTCCTCGCCGCCGGCGCGTACCTGGTGAACGACGTCTCCGGCGGCCTCGCCGACCCGGACATGGCCCGGGTGGTCCGCGACGCCGGCTGTCCGTGGGTGCTCATGCACTGGCGGGGACACTCGCGGGAGATGCGCGAGCTGGCCACGTACACCGACGTGGTGACCGAGGTCCGGGACGAGCTGAGCCGGCGGGTCGACGCCGCGCTCGCCGCCGGGGTGGCCGCCGACCGGATCGTCGTCGACCCGGGTCTGGGCTTCGCGAAGACCGCCGCGCACAACTGGGCGCTCAGCGCCCGCCTGCCCGAGCTGGTCGACCTGGGCTTTCCGGTGCTCTTCGGGGCCAGCCGCAAGTCCTACCTGGGCCGGTTGCTCGCCGACGCGGCGGGCGAGCCGCGGCCCACCGCCGGGCGGGAGGCCGCGACCGTCGCGACGAGCGTGCTCGCCGTCGCGGCCGGCGCCTGGGGGGTACGCGTGCACGACGTCCGCGGCACCGCCGACGCGCTCGCCGTCTGGCAGGCCACCGGCAGCCCGCGGCTCGTCACCGCGACCGGCAGGCGGCCCGCGACCGCGCCGCCGACCGAAGCGGTCACCCGCAGCCGCCAGGCGGAAGCGGCCACCGGCGCGAGTGGAGGCGACAGGTGACCGACCGGATCGAGCTGACCGGCCTGCGCGCGCACGGCCGGCACGGCGTCTACGACTTCGAGCGCGCCCAGGGGCAGGAGTTCGTGGTCGACGCGGTGCTCGAACTGGACCTGGGCCCGGCCGCCCGCTCCGACGAGGTGACCGACACCGTGCACTACGGGGAACTCGCCGAACGGCTGGTCGCGGTGATCACCGGCGAACCGGTGAACCTCATCGAGACACTCGCCGACCGGCTGCTCGCGGTCTGCCTGGCCGAGCCGCTGGTCGCCGCGGCGACGGTGACCGTGCACAAGCCGGAGGCACCGATCCCGCACGCCTTCCGGGACGTCGCCGTCACGATGAGGCGTACCCGGTGACCCGGGCCGTGCTGTCGATCGGCAGCAACCTGGGCGACCGCCTCGGCCACCTGCGCGGCGCGGTGGCCGCGCTCGGCGACCGGGTCCTGCTGGTCTCCGGTGTCTACGAGACTCCACCGTGGGGGGACGCGGACCAGCCCGCGTACCTGAACGCGGTGGTGATGGTCGCGGACCCGGCGGCGACGCCGGAGGACTGGCTGGCCCGCGCCCGGGCCGCGGAGGCGGCGGCCGGGCGGGCCCGCGACCCGGAGCGGCGGTACGGGCCGCGCACGCTCGACGTGGACGTGATCGCGGTCTGGGACGACGGCGGCCAGCCGGTGCTCCGCGACGACCCCGAGCTGACGGTGCCGCATCCCCGGGCCCACCTGCGCGCGTTCGTGCTGCGCCCGTGGATCGACGTCGAGCCGCACGGCCGGCTGCCCGGGCACGGCTGGCTGACCGATCTGCTCAACGCCGAGCCGCTGGCCGGTGACGCCCTGGAACTGAGCCCACGACCCGATCTGACGCTAGAGTCGGACACATGACCCGCAGGAGCGTGGCCCGGCAGTGGCGAGCTGAGGAGGCGCGGTGAGCACCGACCGCTCCCCGCAGGGGCCCGACCGCTTCCGGATGGGGCCGACCCGGGCCTCCACGCTCGTGGTGGCCGGCCTGGCCGCCGCCGCGGTGGCCTGGCTGCTGATCAGCGGCTTCTACTACGACTTCGCGCCCGACCTGCCCTGGCTGCCGGTGATCACGCTGGCCGGCCTGGCCGTGCTGGAGGGCTACGCGGCGGTGAACACCCGCAGCCGGATCGAGCGGCGGCCCGGCCGCGAGCCGGTGAACCCACTGCTGGTCGCCCGGTTCGTGGTGCTGGCCAAGGCGTCCGCGCTGGCCGGTGCCATCTTCGCCGGCTTCTACGCCGGCCTGACCGGCTGGCTCTTCGTGGAACGGACCAATGCCGCCCAGGGCGACCGGCCCGCCGCGCTCGGCGGTCTGATCGCGTCGCTCGCGCTCGTCGCCGCCGCGCTCTGGCTGGAACGCTCCTGCCGGGTGCCGGAGCAGGAGGACGACGAGGACCGCGAGCCGGGCGACCGCGAGACGCCGCGCGGGCGTCTCTGATCCGGGGTTCCCCACACCCCGGCCCGGCGGTACCGTCCCTGGCGACCGGAGAGCGACGGCCGCCACGGTCCGCCCGCCCGTGGGCCGGACGCGGCCACCTGGGAGGCGCGGGTCTATGGCGTACGACGACGCGGGTCGGACAGCGCCGCCGGAGACATCGTCCGGCGTGCCCGCCGCCGTACTGGAGCACGTCTTCGACGACCCGGCGCACGGCGAGCCCGGCCGGGACCGCATCGCGGTGCACGTGCTCTGGGAGTTCGTGCTGCTCGCCGCGCTGGTGGCGGTGACCTGGCTGCTCTGGCGGGAGAACGCGGACGCGTTGCGCGGCGGCTCCCTGAAGACGCTGCTCGTCGACGTGGCCGCGCTCGGCCTGCTCACCCTGGCCGCGGGCCTGAGCCTGCGGGCCGGCGCGGTGAACCTGGCGGTCGGCCCGGTCGCGCTGGCCGCCGCGCTGCACTTCGCCGAGCAGGGTGACCGCGGCATGCGGGAGGCGCTGCTGCCGGCGCTCGCGGTGGCGGCGGCGGCCGGGCTGGCGCTCGCGCTGGCCGTGGTGGTGCTGCACGTGCCCGGCTGGGCGGCGAGCCTGGCCGGGGCGGCCGGCGTGATCGTCTATCTGGAGCGCCGGAGCGTGCCGGTCGCGGTGCAGAGTGACTACGACCCGCGCCGCAACGCGCTGTACCTCTTCGTGGGCTTCGCCGCGGTGGCCGTCCTCGGTGGCCTGTTCGCCGCGATGATGCCGGTGCGCCGGCTGATCGGCCGGTTCCGGCCGGTCGCCGACCCGGCCCGGCGGCGCGGCGCGGTGGCCGCCACGGTGACCGCGCTGGCGCTGGTCGCGTCCACCGTGCTGGCGGCGCTCGGCGGCGTGCTGATCGCCGCGAACGGGGACGGCGCCGTCGCCCCCGGCACCGGCCTGGACTGGACCGTGCTGGCGGTCGGAACGGTGATGCTCGGCGGCACCAGCGCGTACGGCCGTCGCGGCGGCATCTTCGGCACCCTGCTCGCGGTATGCCTGGTGGTGGTGTTCCTGGCCTGGACCGTGCCGCAGGGCTGGTCGGTCGGCCGGTGGGCGCTGGGCGGCGCCACGCTCGGCGCGGGGCTGCTCGTCACCCGGCTGGTGGAGACGTTCGGCCGGCCCCGCCCGGCGCCGCCGGCGACTGTGGGACCGGTTCCGGTCCGCCCGCTGCGGGACGGCGCGACGAGCGGCGGTTGGGGGA
The DNA here is from genome assembly GCF_001652995.1 of Micromonospora sp. NBRC 110037. Lineage (NCBI taxonomy): Bacteria > Bacillati > Actinomycetota > Actinomycetes > Micromonosporales > Micromonosporaceae > Micromonospora > Micromonospora sp. NBRC 110037. Next base: position 489,153 of record NZ_BBVA01000003.1, on the reverse strand, counting down.
TGACCCCGGCGCCCGAGCCGGCCGACACCTGGCCGTCGGTGCTGCCGGTACGCCAGAACGACACCCCGGTGGAGGCGTGGGAGGCCCCGCGCTGGGAGAGCGAGCCCCGGCGCTGGGACGCCGACGAACGCTGACCCGACCGTGGCCGTGCGTCCGGCGCGCCGGAGCTGATCTCGCCGGTTAGGCTCGGCGGCATGAGCGAGACTCCTGCCCCCGGCGGCCGCACCTTCGACGAGCTCGACAAGCTCTCCACCGAGGAGTTGCGCGAGCAGGCGTTCAACCTGGCCCGCGAGCGTCGCGACGTGGGCTTCTTCTGGTCGGTCCTGCGGCACCTGCCCAACGCCGACGAGGCCGCCGCGCTGGACGGCGCGCCGAACTCGATCGGCCCGACCATCGACGAGGCGAACGCGCTCTGGCGCGAGCTGACCGGGCACGGCTACGAGGAGTCCGCGCCGTTGCTGCGCGCCGCCTTCATCGACTACCTGATGAAGCACTGACGTCGATGACGACCCGCCGGCCGGCGACGGCCGGACGGTTGCGCAGGTTTGCCCGGCGCGACCGGCCGGGAACTGACCGTCGCATGGCTCTGAGCAACCGCCCCCGCGCCGTCTCCCGGTACGGCACGGCCGCCGGCACCGGCACCCTCGCCGCGTTCCTGCTGGTCGCCGTCGGCGGCAGTCCGATGTACGTGGACTGGGCGCAGCGCGCCACCGACCCGACCGGGGCGGGCGGCTGGTTCCTGCGGCTGCTGGCCTGGCCGTCCTGGCGGTGGCACGCCGACGAGGGCGTGTTCGCCACCAACCTGCGCGCGATCCTGCTGATCGTGCTGGCCGCTGCGCTGCTCTACCTGCTGCCCGGCCCGCAGGTCGACCGGGTGGCGTCCTCAGGCAGCCAGTTCCTCTCCGGCTGGGGCGCGTACGTGCTCGCCGCCGGGCTCAGCGCCCTGCTCGCCACGCTCCTCGGCCCGCACGGCTCGCTGTTCGCCGCGTTCCAGTCCGCCAGCACCGGCGTCACGTACGGCTTCTTCGCCGGCTGGATCGTCGGGCTGGCCAGCCTGGGCGGCCGGGCCTGAGCTCAGTCCACAGCGCCCAGCGCCAGCACCCGGGTACGGGCGAGCAGGCCCACCGCCTGGCCCTCCTCGGTCACCACGGCGTGCTCCGCGCCGGAGGTGAGCAGCGCGCCGAGCGCGTCGTACGCCGAGTCGCCGAGCGCCACAGTGGGCAGGCCGGCGCCCCCGTCGGCCGGGAGCGGGTCGAGGACCGCGCGGGTCACCGGGGTCACCGCGAGGCGCCGGATGCCCCGGTCGGCGCCGACGAACTCGCGGACGAAGTCCGAAGCGGGTGACCCGAGCAGCGCGGCGGGCGTGTCGTACTGCTCCAGCCGGCCGCCCTCGGAGAGCACCGCGATCCGGTCGCCGAGCCGGACCGCCTCGTCGAGATCGTGCGTGACCAGCACGATCGTCTTGCGTACCTCGGCCTGCAGGCGCAGGAACTCCTCCTGCAGGCGGGTCCGGACGATCGGGTCCACCGCGGAGAACGGCTCGTCCATCAGCAGCACCACCGGGTCGGCGGCGAGCGCCCGGGCCACCCCGACCCGCTGCCGCTGCCCGCCGGACAGCTCGTGCGGGTACCGCCGGCCGAACTGGGCCGGGTCGAGGCCGACCAGCTCCAGCAACTCGCCGACGCGGGCGCGGGTGCGCTGCTTCGGCCAGCCCAGCAGTCCCGGCACTGTCGCCACGTTCGCCGCGACGGTCTGGTGCGGGAAGAGGCCGACGTTCTGGATGACGTACCCGATGCGGCGGCGCAGCGCCACCGGGTCGACCCGGGTGACGTCGTCGTCGCCGAGCAGGATCCGCCCGCCGGTCGGCTCGATCAGCCGGTTGATCATCCGTAGCACCGTCGACTTGCCGCAGCCGGACGGGCCGATCAGGACCACCAGCTCACCGGCGCCGACCTGCAGGCTCAGCTCGCGTACCGCCTCGGTGCCGTCCGGGTAGCGCTTGCGGATGCGTTCCAGCGTGATCGACGCCGCGCCGTGTCCGGCAGCGTCCCCCGGGGTACCGTCCACCTGTGTCCCTCCACCTGAGCTACCGGGCCGACCCGGGTAATCCGTGGTTCTCCTGGCAGTACGTGCGGGACAACTCTGACACGATCCTGGCCGCGCTGCGTGAGCACACCTGGCTGACCGCCCGGGCCGTGGTGATCGCCGCGCTGGTGGCGCTGCCGCTCGCGGTGCTCGCGTACTGGTTCCGGTCGTTGTCGGCCTCCATCCTTGCGCTGACCGGGGTGCTCTACACCGTCCCGTCGCTGGCGCTGTTCGCCTTCCTCGCGCCCTACCTGGGCATCGGCGCGATCACCGTGCTCACCGTGGTGGCGCTGTACGCGCTGCTGGTCATCGTGCGCAACGCGCTGGCCGGGCTGAACCAGGTGCCGCCGGAGGTGCGGGAGGCCGCCGAGGGCATGGGGTACGGCCGGTGGGGACGGCTGTTCCGGATCGAGCTGCCGCTGGCGCTGCCCGGCGTCCTCACCGGCGTACGGCTGGCGACGGTGTCGACTGTCGCGCTGGTCACGGTGGGTGTGGTGGTCGGCCGGGGCGGGCTCGGCCAGCTCATCTTCGCCGGCTTCCAGAACAACTTCTACAAGGCCCAGATCATGACCGGCACGGTGCTGTGCGTGCTGCTGGCGCTGGTGCTGGACCTGGTGCTGGCCGGCGTGGGCCGCCTGCTCACCCCGTGGCTGCGCGGGAGGTCCGCCCGGTGAACCCCGTCGAGCAGGCGGTCGTCTGGCTGAACGACCCGCTGAACTGGACCAATCCCGGCGGCGTGCTGGACCGCCTCGGCGAGCACCTGAGCATGTCCGCCCTGGCGGTGCTGCTCGGATGCCTGGTGGCCTGGCCGATCGGCCTCTGGCTCGGGCACAGCGGCCGGGGCGGCGGGCTGGTGCTGCTGGTCTCCAACGTCACGCTGGCGATCCCGACCCTGGCCCTGCTGACCATCCTCCCGCTGACCTTCCTCGGCTTCGGCCGGCCGGCGGTGGTGGTGGCGCTCGCGGTCTTCGCGGTGCCGCCGCTGCTGGCGAACGCGTACACCGGGGTGCGGCAGGCCGACCCGGAGGCGCGGGACGCGGCACATGGGATGGGGCTGTCCGGCGGGCAGGTGCTGCGCCGGGTGGAGCTGCCGCTTGCCGTGCCCTACCTGGCGGCCGGTTTCCGTACCGCGGCCGTGCAGGTGGTGGCCACCGCCGCGCTGGCCTCGTTCGTCAACGGCGGCGGGCTGGGCCAGATCATCCGGGCCGGCTTCGGGCTCGACATCGCCGCCGGCGGCGGCCAGATCATCGCCGGCGGGGTGCTGGTCGCCGGGCTGGCGCTGCTCGTCGAGGGGCTGCTCGCGATCGTGGAGCGGCTCGTCACGCCGCGTCCGCTGCGCCCGGTCCGCCGCCGGGCGAACCGCCGCGCGACGGCTGCGACGACCGGAAGTTGAGCCGCCGGTGACGATCGGGTGACGAAAACCGCTCCGAGTTTGTCGGTCGGGTCCGGAGGATATTGGCTGGAGTCGCGGGTGGCCGTCCGGTTCGCCCGTCGGACACGCGGCCGGCCCGACGGGTCGCGCCGGGACACGGAAGGCGGGCACTCATGCGTGCGCGTACACGACTGGTCGCGGGGGCGTTCGGCGCACTCACCGCGGCCGCTCTCCTCACCGGCTGCGGCGACGCCGGCTCGTCCGGCACCGACGCGCCCGAGCAGGGCGCCTCGGGGGCCGGCTGTGCCCCGGTGGCGGGCGACCAGCTCGTCGTCCTGACCGACGACAAGAAGCTCCAGAACACCGACAACGTCATTCCCGCGATCAACGCGAAGGCGGCCACGCCGCAGCTCGTCGCCGCGCTGGACAAGGTCTCCGCGAAGCTCGACACCCCGAAGCTGATCCAGCTCAACCGGGCGGTCGACGTCGACCGCAAGACGCCCCAGGCGGCGGCGAAGGAGTTCGCGTCCGCCAACGGCGTGACCGACGGGATCGAGAAGGGCCCGGGCGGCCAGATCACCGTCGGCGCCGGCAACTTCAGCGAGAGCCAGACCATCGCCGAGCTCTACAAGATCGCGCTGGAGGCGGCCGGCTACCAGGTCAAGGTGCAGACGATCGGCAACCGGGAGCTGTACGGCCCGGCCCTGGAGAAGGGGCAGATCCAGGTCGTCCCGGAGTACGCCGCCACCATGGCGGAGTTCCTCAACACCAAGGCCAACGGCAAGGACGCCCAGCCCGTCTCCTCACCGGAGCTGGACAAGACGGTCGCCGCGCTGAAGACCGAGGGCGACAAGGCCGGCCTGGTGTTCGGCCAGCCGTCCCAGGCGCAGGACCAGAACGCGTTCGCGGTGACCAAGGCGTTCGCCGACAAGTACGGCGTGTCCACGCTCTCCGAGCTGGCCGCGAAGTGCTCCGGGCAGGCCACCGTGCTCGCCGGTCCGCCGGAGTGCCCGCAGCGGCCGAAGTGCCAGGCCGGTCTGGTCGAGGTCTACGACTTCAAGGCGGGCTCGTTCAGTTCGCTGGACGCGGGCGGCCCGCAGACCAAGAACGCGCTGAAGACCGGCGCCGCGAGCGTCGGCCTGGTCTTCTCCTCCGACGCCGCGCTGGCCACGAGCTGACGCGCCGCGGCCGGCCGGCGCCACGCGCGCCGGCCGGCCGCGCACCCCGGGCGGTTGCCTGCTCAGCAGGCCCGCACATCGAGTCACGCCGACCCGTTCCCCTCAGGTGGAACTCTCGGTACTGTGCTCAGCCATGCCCGCCTCGGTCGCTCCTGCCGACAAGCGCAACCCCACCCCGCTGACAGTCCTGTTCTGGGCCGGTGTGGGGCTGGCGCCGCTGGCCGCGCTCATCCTGCTGATCGCCGACGGCAACGGCTCGCTCCGGTTCGGCGCGGTCCTGGCGATCCTCGCCGTCGTGCTGATCGGCCTGTCCATCGCGCTGCGGCCGGAGGGCGGTTCGGGCGGCGCGGCGTCCGAGGAGTTGCGCGAGGAGCTGGAGCAGCTCCGGCGGGAGCTGCGGGCCGAGATAGTGGCCGCCGCTCAACGCGGCAACCAGGCGCTGGACCAGGCACGCCGGGCGGAGGAGGCGGCCGGGGCGGTGCGGCATCGGCTCGATGCGGCCGCCGCGGGACTGGCCTCCGCGCCCGCCCAGGATCGCCCGAGCGGCGCGGCCCGGGTGCCGGCCGCCGGGGCGTACGAGGCGGATCGGGGTCACCCGGCCGGTCGCGACGAGGACGAACCGGCTCGTCCGGCGTACTCCGGTGGCCGCTACGGCGGCGAGCCCGACGGCGAACCGCCGCGGGCGGGCCGCCACGACGCCGAGCCGGCGCGGGCGGCGGTGCGCCCGCCGGACCGGCCCGGGAGCGGCGTGTACGGGTCGGCGCGCGTGTCCGAACCGGCCGCCCGGCCGGAGTCCCGCCCGGTGGGCGTGGTCCACCACACCGAGACCGTGCACGTCACCACCCGGCACACCATCGTCGGCGGTGGCACCGAGCCGACCGGCTCCCGGTACGGCGGATTCCCCGGCGGTTGGTCGGACGAGGACCGCTCCCGGGGCGGCGACCCGGCCGATCACCGGGGCGCGGGGCAGCGTGAGCGGGGCCGCGAGGACCGGGCCGACGCGGGATGGACCGGCACGGACGACAGCGGCTGGGGTGCTCCGGCGGGTGGCGAGCGCTCCGGGTACGGCCGCCGGGTCGGGAGTGCGCGGGACGACGGCTTCGGGCCGGGTGACGGGCACTCGCCTGCCGACGCCGGACGCGCGGGCGCCGAGCATCCGTGGGCGGGCGTCGGCGGGGAGCAGGGCTGGTCCGTGGGTGGCCGTTGGTCGGACGACCAGGGCCGGGCTGCGGCCCAGGAGCAGCGACAGTGGTCGGGCGACGACCGGGCCGGCTGGGCGCCGGGCGGCGCGGCCGACGTTCCGGCCTGGTCACCGGCCGCGCGGCACAGCGAACCCGCCGCGCGGCACAGCGAACCGGCCGTCCGGCACAGCGAACCGGGCGCGTCCGGGGCCCTGGACGCGCGGGAAGGCCGGGACCGGGCGGACGGCGATCACTGGTCCGAGCTGCGTGCGAGTAACCGCTGGGCGGCGGTCCGCGACGACGACGCGGGCCGGGAGATCCGCCTCGGGGAGCGACGGGCCGCGATGCACGCCGACAGCGCCGGCACGGAGTACCGGATCGAGGACCGATGGGCGTCGGTGCGCGGCGGCAGGGCGGACGCGGGTGGGCCGGGTGACGGCCACCCGGCGTTGCCGGCTGGCGGGGTGCCGGTGCCGGACGAGTGGCGGCCGCCGACCCAGCGCAGCGGCCAGCCGGAGTGGCGCCAGCCGCCCCCGGAGTGGCGTCAGCCCGAAGCCGAGCGCCGCGAGCCCGAGCCCGCGCCGCAGTGGCGTCAGCCGGAACCGCAGTGGCGTCCGCCGGAGCCGGAGTGGCGTCCGGCCGATTCGCAGCGCCGCGAGCCCGAGCCGGACTGGCGTCAACCCGAACCGGAGTGGCGCCAGGGCGAGTCGCAGTGGCGTCCGGCCGAGCCGGAGTGGCGTCAGCCGGAACCGCAGTGGCGTCAGCCGGAACCGGAATGGCGAGGCTCGGAGCGCGGCGCCCACGGCCAGCAGCGGGACACCGCCGACCGCTGGCGCTGAGCGCCCACGATCACTTGTCGACGTCGCCGACCACGAAGAACATCGAGCCGAGGATGGCGATCAGGTCGGGCACCAGGCAGCCGGGCAGCAGCGACGACAGCGCCTGCACGTTCGCGTACGAGGCGGTGCGCAGCTTCATCCGCCACGGCGTCTTCTCGCCCCGGGACACCAGGTAGTAGCCGTTGATGCCGAGCGGGTTCTCGGTCCAGGCGTACGTGTGCCCCTCCGGCGCCTTCAGCACCTTCGGCAGCCGCGTGTTCACCGGCCCGCTGATCCGGTCCACCCGGTCCAGGCACTGCTCGGCGAGGTCGAGCGAGACGTACACCTGGTCGAGCAGCACCTCGAAGCGGGCGTGACAGTCCCCGGCGGTCTTCGTCACCACGGGCACGTCGAGCTGGTCGTAGGCCAGGTAGGGCTCGTCGCGACGCAGGTCGAGGTCGAGCCCGGAGGCGCGGGCGACCGGCCCGGACGCGCCGAACGCGGCGGCGTCGGCGGCGGAGAGCACGCCGACCCCGACGGTACGGGCCAGGAAGATGTCGTTGCGCCGGATCAGGTTGTCCAGGTCGGGCATCCGGCGGCGTACCTCGGCGATGGCGGCGCGGGCGCGTCCGGTCCAGCCGGACGGCACCTCCTCCTTCAGGCCGCCGACCCGGTTGAACATGTAGTGGATCCGGCCGCCGGAGACCTCCTCCATCACGGCCTGGATGGTCTCCCGTTCCCGGAACGCGTAGAACATCGGCGTGATCGCGCCGATCTCCAGCGGGTACGAGCCGAGGAACATCAGGTGGTTGAGCACCCGGTTCAGCTCGGCCAGTGCCATCCGCAGCCAGGTGGCGCGTTCCGGCACCTCCATGCCCATCAGCCGCTCGACCGCGAGCACCACGCCCAGCTCGTTGGAGAACGCCGACAGCCAGTCGTGCCGGTTCGCCAGCACGATGATCTGCCGGTAGTCGCGTACCTCGAAGAGCTTCTCCGCTCCCCGGTGCATGTAGCCGACGATCGGTTCGGCGGCGACCACCCGCTCGCCGTCGAGCACCAGCTTCAGCCGCAGCACGCCGTGCGTCGAGGGGTGCTGCGGCCCGATGTTGAGCACCATGTCGGTGCCGAGCTGCTCACCGCCCGCGCCGGTGCCGACTGTGAGCTCGCGGAGGTCGGCGGCGTCCGTGGTCATGCCCGTCATCGTGCCACGACCGCGTCGAGCGCGACGCCGACCGGCTGCCGCAGCCACAGGTGCCCGCCGAGCCCGGCCGGGTCGGTCAGCTCGGCCGCCGCCGACGCCGCGGCGAGCGCCCGCAGGTAGCCGGCCGGGTCGCGGGAGGCCAGGCTCAGCGGCGGTCGCCCGCCGTCGGCCCCGAGCGCCCGCAACGCCTCCCGCTGAGAGACCAGGGAGTACGCGCACCGCGCGACCCGCTCACCGGCGGAGGCGACCGAGTCCATGGCGACGTGCGCCGTCACGTCGCACGACCCGTTTGGAACCGGCGGCACCTGCCGCCCAGCCCGATACCCGGTCAACGTCCCGTCCAGGGGACGCGAGTCCTGCAGATGCCCGTAGTCCACCGCAAGCGCCAGCCCCCGCGCCACCTTTCCGACGGCCCCCGCCCAGGCCAGATCCCGCCCCACCCCGATCTCCGCCCGCCCACCGCTGCTGCCGCCCCCACCAACGGCGTTGATCAAGGAGTTTGTGTCCTGATCCGAGCTCTCCACGTCCGCAAACTCCTTGATCAACGGGGCGTTGCGCGGGAGGGCCGGGGGCCACCAGTGGGTCAGCCAGGTGGTTTCGGTGGCGGACGGGGGCGGGCCCAGCGTCTCCTCGCCGGTTCTCGGGTTCACCAGGAGGAGGCGCCAGCCTGCCTGGGTGTGGACCGCCACGTCCACCGGGACGTTGTCCAGCCATTCGGTGGCCAGGAGCAGGCCGGTGATTCCGTCGGGGATGTCGGTTCGCCAGTCGATCTCCGGAGGCAGGTCCGGCGGGCGGGTGGCTCGTTCCACTGCCACCGGGTGGATCCGGGCGGACAGCTCGGGTGCGGCCCGGGCCAGCAGGGCCCGGAGCAGTTCGCCCCGGCCCGCGCCCACGTCCACCACGTCCAGCCGGTCCGGGTGGCCCAGCGCCGCGTCCACCGCTTCGAGTTGCCGCAGCAGGCAGGCGGCGAAGACGGGTGAGGCGTGCACGCTCGTGCGGAAGTGCGCGGCTGGGCCGGCGCCGGAGACGAAGAACCCGTCCGGCCCGTACAACGCCTGCTCCATCGCGTCGCGCCAGCGCAGCGGGGTGGTCACCCGCCGACCCTACGGGACGTACCCGAAAGTGCGGTTTGCCCGCCACCGCAGCGGCCTCTTCGGGCGGCCGGTGAAGGTTTTCACACCTTCTTGTTTCCGGTCTGTCACCCGGGCGCATACTTGCCATCGACCGGTACCCCCTTCGAGGACTGGATCGCCGCCATGAGCGCACCGCTGCGCCACCGGGCCACCGCTGCCCCGCTCGTCTTCCCGCGTACCCTCGCCGTCGGCGTGCTGGGCGCCGGCCGGGTCGGCGCCACGCTGGGCGCGGCTCTCGCCGCCGCCGACCACCGCGTGGTCGCCGCGTCCGGCGCCTCGGGCGCGACAGGGGCCCGGCTGGCGCTGCTGCTGCCCGAGACCCCGCACCGCTCCGCGTCCGAGGTGGCGCGTGCCGCCACCGACCTGCTGATCGTCGCCGTCCCCGACGACGCGCTCGCGGGCGTGATCGCCGACCTGGCCGCGAGCGGCGCGCTGCGCCCCGGCCAGGTGGTGGCGCACACGTCCGGCGCGCACGGGCTGGCCGTGCTGGCCCCGGCCGCCGAGGCCGGCGCCCGGCCGCTCGCGCTGCACCCGGCGATGACCTTCACCGGTACGCCGGACGACCTGTCCCGCCTGCCCGGCATCTCGTACGGCGTGACCGCCCCGGCCGAGCTGCGCGCGTTCGCGGCCCGGCTGGTGGCCGACCTGGGCGGTGTGCCGGAGTGGGTCGGCGAGACCGACCGGCCGCTCTACCACGCGGCGCTCGCGCACGGCGCGAACCACCTGGTGACGCTGGTCAACGAGGCGTCGGACCGGCTGCGTGACGCCGGCGTGGAGCGGCCGGAGAAGGTGCTCGCCCCGCTGCTGCGGGCCGCGCTGGAGAACGCGCTGCGGTTGGGCGACGACGCGCTGACCGGCCCGGTGTCGCGGGGCGACGCGGGCACCGTACGCCGGCATCTGGACCGGCTGGCGCGGACCGCGCCGGAATCCGTACCCGCGTATCTGGCGTTGGCACGACGGACGGCGGACCGCGCCGTCGCGGTCGGCCGCCTGCGCCCGGCGGACGCGGCCGCCCTACGGGACGTGCTGGACGGAATCGAGGTGGCGGCCTGATGGCCGAGGTGCTGCACACGCGCAAGGAGCTGGCGGCCGCCCGCGAGGCGATGACCGGCACGGTCGGCGTGGTGATGACCATGGGCGCGCTGCACGCCGGGCACGAGATGCTGCTGCGGGCCGCCCGCGAGCGGGCCGACCACGTCATCGTGACGATCTTCGTGAACCCGCTGCAGTTCGGCCCGAACGAGGACTTCGACCGTTACCCGCGCACGCTCGACACGGACCTGGAGATCTGCCGCCGGGTGGGGGTGGACGCGGTGTTCGCGCCGCCGGTGGCCGAGATGTACCCGGAGGGGCAGCCGACGGTACGGCTGAACCCGGGGCCGCTCGGCGAGGACCTGGAGGGTCTGAGCCGTCCCGGCTTCTTCCACGGCGTGCTCACGGTGGTCATGAAGCTGCTCCAGCTCACGCAGCCCGACCTGGCCTTCTTCGGCGAGAAGGACTACCAGCAGCTCACCCTGGTGCGCCGGATGGTCCGCGACCTCGACGTGCCGACCGAGATCGTCGGCGTGCCGACCGTACGGGAACCGGACGGCCTGGCCCTGTCCAGCCGCAACCGTTACCTGTCGGCGGCGGAGCGGGAGGCGGCGCTGAGCCTGTCCGTAGCGCTGCGGGCCGGGGCGGCGGCGGCCGAGCGGGGCGAGGACGCGGGCGCGGTGCTCGCGGCCGCCCACCGGGCCTTCGACAACCCGGCCGCCCGCCTCGACTACCTGGTGCTCACCGACACCGAGCTGGAGCCCGGCCCGGTCACCGGCCCGGCCCGGCTGCTGATCGCGGCCTGGGTCGGCGCCACCCGCCTGATCGACAACACGGCGATCCACCTCGCGCCGCGTCCCTGACCCCACCACGAATGCGGAAAGGCACCCCGATGTTCCGGACCATGCTCAAGTCGAAGATCCATCGCGCCACCGTGACCCAGGCCGACCTGCACTACGTCGGCTCGGTGACTGTGGACGAGGATCTGCTCGACGCGGCGGACCTGCTCCCCGGCGAGCAGGTGGCGATCGTGGACATCACGAACGGCGCGCGGCTGGAGACGTACGTGATCCCGGGGCGGCGGGGCAGCGGCGTGATCGGCATCAACGGCGCCGCCGCGCACCTGGTGCACCCCGGTGACCTGGTCATCCTCATCTCGTACGGTCAGATGGACGACGCCGAGGCCCGCACGTATCGCCCGAAGGTGGTCCACGTAGACGCCGACAACAGGGTCGTGGACCTGACCGCCGACCCGGCCACGGCCGCCCCCGGCACCGCAGGCGCCCCCGTCCCCAACCCCCTCGCCGCCTCTCCCCGTTGATCTTGCAGTCGCGGCCCCTCCGCCACCCCTTTCAGGCGGTTTGTCGAGGCGGTTAGCGCAAGATCGACGGGGCGGAAGGGCGGGAACGCGGTCTGTCACCGGAAGGTCATTTTCGGCTACCCTGGGCGGACCGTCGGGGATCGACGGTCGTCGGCTGGGGGAGGCCGCGATGCGCCGTGCGATGAGCTTCCTGGTCGCCGCGATGGTCGCGAGCGCCGCTCTGACCGGCTGCGCCGGCACCGGCGGCCTGGACGGCGACCTCGCCGACGACTGGCCTGCGATGGCCGCACCCGGGCCGTTCACCCCGGCCGCAGAGGTCTGCCAGGTCGCCGACTTCATCCCGAGCGTCGGCCTGTCCGCGTACGCGCCGGTCGGCTGCGAACTGCCGCACCGGGTGGAGACCGTGCACGTCGGGGCGTTCACCGCCGACCGGCCCGCCCCGCCGGCGCTCGCCTCACCGGAGATGCGTACCGCGTTCGCCGACTGCGACAAACGGGCCAGCGGGTACGTGGGTGACGACTGGCGCGCCGGACGCCTCCGGCTGGCGGTGGCGGTGCCGACCGCCCTCGGCTGGACGGCCGGCTCCCGCTGGTACCGGTGCGACCTGACCGAGCTGACCACGGTCGAGGCGGCGGCCACCGTGGTCACCCGTACCGGCAGCCTGCGCGACGCGCTCAAGCCGCCCTCCCCGCTGCGGCTGGGCTGCCAGCGCACCACCCGGGAGGCGGGCCGGGTGCAGCGGCTCACCCCGGTCGACTGCGCTGTCGCGCACGACGCCGAGTTCGTCGGCGTGTGGGCCGCGCCGGACCGCCCGTACCCGAAGAAGCCGGAGGACTGGGTTCCCCTCTACGACGGCTGCTTCGCCGTGATCGCCCGCTACGCCGGGGTGCCCGCCGACGCGTTCCTGCGTTACCGCAGCGACGTGGTGGTCCGCCCGCCCGCCGCCGGTCGCTGGGCGGTCGGCGACCGGGGCGTGCGCTGCTACCTGTGGCTCAGCGACCGTACGGTGACCACCTCGCTCAAGGGCGCCGGACCGGCTGCCCTGCCGCGCCGGACGAGGTAGCCGAGGGCACTCGTCACGCCCCCCGCGCCCGAGCCGAGTTCGCTTCGGGTTGACTGTGCTCATGGACCTACCCACCGTCGACCTGCCGACGCTGCCCCGGCTGCTCGCCGCGCCCGCCCCCGGGTGGGTGGAGACGACAGACGTGATCGTGGTCGGCTCCGGCGTGGCCGGGCTGACCGCCGCGCTGCACCTGCGCGAGGCGGGTCTGCACGTCACTGTGGTCACCAAGGTCGACATGGACGAGGGTTCGACGCGCTGGGCGCAGGGCGGCATCGCCGCCGTACTGGACCCGGCGGACACGCCGGACGCGCACGCGTACGACACCGAGGTGGCCGGCGTCGGCCTCTGCGACCCGGCGGCGGTCCGCGCGCTCGTGGCCGAGGGCCCGACCCGGCTGCGCGAGCTGATGCGGATCGGGGCGGAGTTCGACCGCAACGCGGACGGGTCGCTGATGCTGACCCGGGAGGGCGGCCACCGCGCCGACCGGATCGTGCACGCCGGCGGTGACGCCACCGGCGCGGAGGTGCAGCGGGCGCTGCACGACGCGGTACGCCGCGACCCGTGGATCCGGCTGGTCGAGCACGCGCTGGTGCTGGACCTGCTGCGCGCCCCCGGCGACGGGCCGGGCGGGCTCGGTCCGGCCTGCGGGATCACGCTGCACGTGCTCGGCGAGGGCAGCGAGGACGGCGTCGGCGCGATCCTCGGCCGCGCGGTCGTGCTGGCCACCGGCGGGATGGGGCAGATCTTCGCCGCCACCACCAACCCGGCGGTGTCCACCGGCGACGGGGTGGCACTGGCGCTGCGCGCCGGCGCGGCCGTCACCGACGTGGAGTTCGTGCAGTTCCACCCGACCGCGCTGATCGTGCCGCCCGGCGGGCCGGGCGCGGGGCTGGCCCAGCAGCCGCTGGTCTCCGAGGCGCTGCGCGGCGAGGGCGCGCACCTGGTCGACGGCGACGGCAAGCGGTTCATGGTGGGCCAGCACGAACTGGCCGAGCTGGCGCCCCGGGACGTGGTCGCCAAGGGCATCCACCGGGTGCTGCTCGCGTCCGGCGCGGACCACGTGTTCCTGGACGCCCGGCACCTCGGCGGTGACTTCCTGGCCCGGCGGTTCCCCACCATCGTCGCGTCGTGCCTGGCCATCGGCGTGGACCCGGCGACCGACCTGATCCCGGTCGCGCCGGCCGCCCACTACGCCTCCGGCGGCGTCCGGACCGACCTGCGCGGCCGTACCTCAATCCCCGGCCTGTACGCCTGCGGCGAGGTCGCCTGCACCGGCGTGCACGGCGCGAACCGGCTGGCCAGCAACTCGCTGCTGGAAGGGCTGGTCTTCTCCCGCCGGATCGCCGAGGACATCGCCGCCGGGCTGCCCGAGCAGGCCCGCCCGGCGGAGACCGGCGCCTGGATCGGCGGCCCGGGCGCGCTGGTGCCGGCGTCCGGCACGGCGGAACTGCAACGGGCGATGACGCGGGGCGCGGGCGTGCTCCGGTCGGCGCGGACGCTGGAGGCCACCGCCGCCGCGCTCACCGGGCTGGGCGCGGGGCGGGGCGTGCCGCGTACCGCCGACTGGGAGGCGACGAACCTGCTCACCGTGGCGTCGACGCTGGTCGCGGCCGCGTACGCCCGGCAGGAGACGCGGGGCTGTCACTGGCGGGAGGACTTCCCGACGGCCGACGAGCGGTGGCTGGGCCACCTGGTGGCCGAGGTGGGTACGGACGGCCGGGTGGCCGAGCGCTGGGAGGAGAAGCACTCATGAGGGAGTCGACGGAGCAGGCGCTGCGCGACGGTGGCCTGGACCCGGAGCGGGTCCGGCGGATCATCCTGGACACGCTGCACGAGGACCTCGGGCCCGACTTCCTCGACGTGACGAGCGTGGCCACCATCCCGGACGAGCAGCAGGACACGGCCGATCTGGTGGCGCGCGCCGACGGCGTGGTGGCCGGGCTGCCGGTGGCCGCCGCCGTGTTCGAGCTGGTCGCCGACGTGACCGGCGCCGGGCGTACGGTCGAGGTGTCGGTGGTGGCCCACGACGGGCAGCGGGTGGCGCGCGGCGACGTGCTGGCCACTGTGACCGGCCCGACCCGGCTGCTGCTGACCGCCGAGCGGACGGCGCTGAACCTGCTGTCCCGCATGTCCGGCGTGGCGACGCACACCCGGGCCTGGGCCGACGAGCTGGCCGGTACGAAGGCGACGGTGCTGGACACCCGCAAGACCACGCCGGGCCTGCGGGCGCTGGAGAAGTACGCGGTCCGGGCCGGCGGCGGCACCAACAAGCGGATGGGCCTGTACGACGTCGCCATGATCAAGGACAACCACAAGGTCGCCGCGGGCGGGATCAGCGCCGCGTTCCGCCGGGTCCGGGAGGCGTTCCCCGACGTCCCGGTGCAGGTCGAGGTGGACACGCCGGCCGAGGCGGTGGAGGCGGTCGAGGCGGGCGCGAAGTTCCTGCTGCTGGACAACATGACCCCGGCACAGCTGCGCGAGGTGGTGGCGTCGGTGGGCGACCGGGCGGAGCTGGAGGCCACCGGCGGGCTGACGCTGCCGATGGCCGCCGAGTACGGCGCGACCGGCGTCGACTTCCTCTCCGTCGGCGCGCTCACCCACTCCTCGCCGATCCTGGACATCGCCCTCGACCTGCGCGACGTCTAGGCTGCCGCTGTGCTGCTCTGCATCGACATCGGAAACACGAACACCGTGCTGGCGACCTTCGACGGCGACAAGCTGGTGCACTCGTGGCGCATCAAGACCGACGCCCGCTCCACCGCGGACGAACTGGGGCTGATGTTCCGCGGGCTGCTCGCCGGTGACGCTGTGGAGATCACCGGGGTGGCCGCCTGCTCGACAGTGCCGGCCGCGCTGCGCTCGTTGCGCACCATGCTCGACAGGTACTACGCCGACCTGCCCAGCGTGATCGTCGAGCCCGGCGTCCGCACCGGCGTCCAGCTCGCCATCGACAACCCGAAGGAGGTGGGCGCGGACCGCGTGGTGAACACGCTTGCCGCGTACACGCTCTACGGCGGGCCGTCGATCGTGGTGGACTTCGGCACCACCACCAACTTCGACGTGATCAGCAGCCGGGGTGAGTTCCTCGGCGGGGCGTTCGCGCCGGGCATCGAGATCTCCTTCGACGCGCTGGCCGCCCGCGCGGCGCAGTTGCGCAAGGTGGAGGCGACCCGCCCGCGCTCGGTGATCGGCAAGAACACGGTCGAGTGTCTCCAGGCCGGGCTCTACTTCGGCTTCGCCGGTCAGGTGGACCGCATCGTCGAGCGGATGTCCGAGGAACTGGGCGGGGTCAAGGCGGTCATCGCCACCGGCGGCCTGGCGTCGCTGGTGCTCGGCGAGTGCCACACCATCACCCACCACGAGCCGATGATCACGCTGATCGGCCTGCGGATGGTCTACGACCGCAACACCTGAGGTGCAAGGAAGGGCCCCCTGTTAACGCCTCCGGTAGAGGAGGGGCCCCTTCTTAACGCCGCCGGGCCCGGAGCACCATCGTGCGGTAGGGCAGCTCGACCGTCTCCCGGCCGGCCAGGTCGGGGTGGGTGGCGAACAGCTCCGCCAGCTCCGCGTCCACCCGTCGCCGCTCGTCCGCGTCGGCGGTCAGCCAGAACGAGCGGGTGTGCAGCATGCTCACCACCTCGTCCGGCGTCAGCGTGGTCGTGTGGGCGAACTCGCCGACCTCGACAGCGGTGAAGGCGGCGCCGAAGTCCGCGTACCGCTGCGTCACGTCGCCCGCGTTGTCCCCGAGGTGCGCGATCCGGGTCAGCTCCGCCACCCACCCGACCCGCTCGTCCCGGATGTTCCAGACCGGCGCGAACGTGCCGCTCGGGCGCAGGACGCGCGCGGCCTCGGCGTGCGCCCGCTCCCTGTCGAACCAGTGGTAGGCCTGCCCGACCAGCACCGCGTCCACCGACCCGTCCGGCAGCGGCACGGCCTCGGCGCTGCCCGCGAGCGCCGTCGTGCCCGGCGTGGCAGCGGCCAGTTGCGCCCGCATCCCCGGATCCGGTTCCACGGGTACGACCTGAGCCACCGTCCCGTCCGCGGTGAGCGCCAGCAGTCCCCGGGTGAGGATGCCGGTGCCCGCGCCGAGGTCGACCACCCGGGCGTCGTGCAGCCCGTCCAGTGCCCAGCGCAACGCGGCCCGGGGATAACGGGGACGGAACCGGTCGTACTCGGCCGCGGCGGCGCCGAACGAGAGCGCCGCAGTGGGGTCGGTCATGACGGGCAGGTTATCCCGTAACGGCCGCCAGGCCGCTTGAGTACGCTCATGTGCTGACCCCGCCGATGTTCCCAAGGCCTGAGGAAGCGTGCCGTGACCGAGCAGAACGCCCTGCCAGCAGACCCCGCCGACGACCTTCCCGAGCAGATGAAGGTCCGCCGGGAGAAGCGGGACCGGATGCTCGCCGAGGGCACCGAGCCGTACCCGGTGGGCTTCCCGCGCACCACGACGCTCGCGCAGCTGCGCGAGCGCTACGCCGACCTGCCCACCGACACCGCCACCGGCGACCGCGCCTCGGTCACCGGCCGGGTGATCTTCATTCGCAACACCGGCAAGCTCTGCTTCGCGACCCTTCGCGACGGTGACGGCACCGAACTCCAGGCGATGCTCTCGCTGGACCGGGTCGGGCCGGAGCGGCTGGCGGACTGGAAGCGCCTGGTCGACCTCGGCGACCACGTCGGCGTGACCGGCGAGGTGATCACCAGCCGGCGCGGCGAGCTGTCCGTGCTGGCCGAGGAATGGGCGGTGACCGCCAAGGCGCTGCGCCCGCTGCCGGTGGCGCACAAGCCGCTGAGCGAGGAGTCCCGGGTCCGCCAGCGCTACGTGGACCTGGTGGTCCGCCCGCAGGCCCGGCAGATGGTCCGCACCCGGGCCACCGCCGTCCGCAGCCTGCGGGACACGCTGCACGGGCAGGACTTCATCGAGGTCGAGACCCCGATGCTGCAACTGCTGCACGGTGGCGCGGCGGCCCGCCCATTCGTGACCCACAGCAATGCGCTCGACACGGATCTGTATCTGCGAATCGCGCCGGAACTGTTTCTCAAGCGCGCGGTGGTCGGTGGCGTCGACCGCGTCTTCGAGATCAACCGTAACTTCCGTAATGAGGGCATCGACTCTTCGCACTCGCCGGAGTTCGCGATGCTGGAGGCGTACCAGGCGTACGGCGACTACGACACGATGGCCGAGCTGACCCGAAATCTCGTACAGCAGGCCGCGATCGCGGTCGCCGGATCGACCGTGGTGACCCACGCCGACGGGCGTGAGTTCGATCTGGGTGGCGAGTGGCGCTCGGTGACACTGTTCGGTGTCCTTTCCGAAGCGCTCGGTGAGGAGGTCACCGTCCGCACCGAAAGGGCGCGGCTGGTCGAGTACGCGGACAAGGTCGGTCTCTCCGTCGACCCGAAGTGGGGACCGGGCAAGCTGGCCGAGGAGTTGTTCGAGGAACTCGTGGTGCCGTCGCTTCAGGCGCCCACGTTCGTCCGCGACTACCCGGAGGAGACCAGCCCGCTGACCCGGGCCCACCGCAGTGAGCCGGGCCTGGCCGAGAAGTGGGACCTGTACGTGCTGGGATTCGAGCTGGGTACCGCGTACTCGGAGCTGGTCGACCCGGTCGTGCAGCGGGATCGGCTGGTCGCCCAGGCGCAGCTCGCGGCGCGCGGCGACGACGAGGCGATGCGGCTGGACGAGGATTTTCTCCGAGCGATGGAGTATGGAATGCCGCCGTCCGGTGGCATGGGAATGGGAATCGACCGCCTGCTGATGGCGCTGACCGGGCTGGGAATTCGGGAAACGATCCTGTTCCCGTTGGTCCGGCCGGAGTAGGCGCTCCCGCAAAGCTTCTCCGGCTCGTTACCCCGTCCTATTGACGGAACAAGCGCCGGACGGGTTATTGTGCTCTTGCGAGTATTGCAGGAGCAGCACCCTGCTCGAAAGGAATGTGGGACGTGGCCAAGCAGATCATTCACAAGCTGGTCGATGACCTGGACGGCGGGGACGCTGACGAGACCGTCAAGTTCGCGCTCGACGGCGTGCAGTACGAGATCGACCTCTCCGCATCCAACGCGGAGAAATTGCGTGACGTATTCGCGCCGTACATCGCGAACGGAACGAAGGTCGGTCGCGGGGGTGTGGTCGTGGGTGGCCGGGCCGCTCGGGGCCGGGGCGGCGCGACCGCCGACCGCGAGCAGAACCGGGCCATCCGCGAGTGGGCCAAGAAGGCCGGCAAGGACATCTCCGACCGGGGCCGGATCCCGCAGGAGATCGTGGACGAGTACCACGCGAAGGCGGGGCACTGACCCCACCTTCGTCACGGGCGACGCGACGCCGGGCCGGAGTGCGACTCCGGCCCGGCGTCGCCGTTTCCGCCCCCGTTGTCACGCTCGCGGCCGGCGTCCCGCCGAGTGGCGGATGTCCGATCCGCCTGGCCGCGAGGCGGGTGGGGTGGGAAGAAATCTCCCCCCGGGGAAGTTGTCCACAGGCGGTGGAGATTCCGTCCACAGGTTGTGGACAAGCGCGGCGGGTGTGTGACGCCGCCCAGGTCTGCTCGGCCGGCCCTCTGCCGCCGGTCGAATTTCGCTCTGCGCGTACAGGCAGGGGTCCCGGAACACCTCCTGAGCGTGGACGGTTGTCTGAAACGACGTCGGAACGAGCATTCGCGGGGCCACACGACCTCAGCGGAGACGGTCCGCGGCGATAGAGTAAGGAGGCACGGACGCCCGTCCCGGACGTCCGCGCACCGGCCCCGCCGAGATCTGACCATCAAGGCGCACGGCACGTGAGGAGCACGAGGGCATGTTCGAGCGGTTCACCGACCGAGCGCGACGGGTTGTCGTCCTGGCCCAGGAAGAGGCCCGGATGCTCAACCACAACTACATCGGTACGGAACACATCCTGCTGGGCCTGATCCACGAGGGTGAGGGTGTCGCGGCGAAGGCTCTGGAGAGCCTCGGCATCTCCCTGGAGGGCGTGCGTCAGCAGGTCGAGGAGATCATCGGCCAGGGTCAGCAGGCGCCGAGCGGGCACATCCCGTTCACGCCGCGGGCGAAGAAGGTGCTGGAGCTGTCGCTGCGCGAGGCGCTGCAGCTGGGCCACAACTACATCGGCACCGAGCACATCCTGCTCGGCCTGATCCGCGAGGGCGAGGGCGTCGCCGCCCAGGTCCTGGTGAAGCTGGGCGCCGACCTGAACCGGGTCCGCCAGCAGGTCATCCAGCTGCTCTCCGGCTACCAGGGCAAGGAGCCGGCCGCCGCCGGTGCGGCGCCGGGTGAGGCCGCGCCGTCGACCAGCCTCGTGCTGGACCAGTTCGGCCGCAACCTGACCCAGGCCGCCCGGGAGGGCAAGCTCGACCCGGTCATCGGGCGCGAGAAGGAGATCGAGCGGGTCATGCAGGTGCTGTCCCGCCGCACCAAGAACAACCCGGTGCTGATCGGCGAGCCCGGCGTCGGCAAGACCGCCGTCGTCGAAGGGCTGTCGCAGAAGATCATCAAGGGTGAGGTGCCCGAGACGCTGAAGGACAAGCAGCTCTACACCCTCGACCTCGGTGCCCTGGTCGCCGGTTCCCGCTACCGCGGTGACTTCGAGGAGCGTCTGAAGAAGGTGCTCAAGGAGATCCGCACCCGCGGTGACATCATCCTGTTCATCGACGAGATCCACACGCTCGTCGGTGCGGGCGCGGCCGAGGGCGCGATCGACGCCGCCAGCATCCTCAAGCCGATGCTGGCCCGGGGTGAGCTGCAGACCATCGGCGCCACCACGCTGGATGAGTACCGCAAGCACCTGGAGAAGGACGCCGCTCTGGAGCGTCGTTTCCAGCCGATCCAGGTGGGTGAGCCGTCGCTGGCCCACACCATCGAGATTCTCAAGGGCCTGCGGGACCGCTACGAGGCCCACCACCGCGTCTCCATCACCGACGCCGCCCTGGTCGCCGCCGCGACGCTGGCCGACCGGTACATCTCCGACCGGTTCCTGCCGGACAAGGCGATCGACCTGATCGACGAGGCGGGCGCTCGGATGCGGATCCGCCGGATGACCGCGCCGCCGGACCTGCGGGACTTCGACGAGCGCATCGCCCAGGTGCGCCGCGACAAGGAGTCCGCGATCGACGCGCAGGACTTCGAGCGGGCCGCGCAGCTGCGTGACACCGAGAAGCAGCTGCTCGGGCAGAAGGCGCAGCGGGAGAAGGAGTGGAAGGCCGGTGACCTGGACGTCGTCAGCGAGGTCGACGACGAGCAGATCGCCGAGGTGCTCGGCAACTGGACCGGTATCCCGGTCTACAAGCTGACCGAGGAGGAAACCTCGCGCCTGCTGCGCATGGAAGACGAGCTGCACAAGCGCGTCATCGGCCAGGAAGACGCGGTCAAGGCGGTCTCGAAGGCGATCCGGCGTACCCGGGCCGGCCTGAAGGACCCGAAGCGCCCGTCCGGCTCGTTCATCTTCGCCGGCCCGTCCGGCGTCGGTAAGACCGAACTGTCCAAGGCGCTCGCCGAGTTCCTGTTCGGCAGCGAGGACGCCCTCATCCAGCTCGACATGTCGGAGTTCCACGACCGGTACACGGTGTCCCGCCTCGTGGGTGCCCCTCCCGGCTACGTCGGCTACGACGAGGGCGGGCAGCTGACCGAGAAGGTGCGCCGCCGGCCGTTCTCCGTGGTCCTCTTCGACGAGATCGAGAAGGCCCACCCGGACGTGTTCAACACCCTCCTGCAAATTTTGGAGGACGGGCGTCTCACCGACGGTCAGGGCCGGATCGTGGACTTCAAGAACACGGTCATCATCCTGACCACCAACCTCGGTACGCGCGACGTCGCCAAGGCGGTGTCGCTGGGCTTCCAGGCGTCGGAGGACTCCGAGTCGAACTACGACCGGATGAAGCAGAAGGTCAACGACGAACTCAAGCAGCACTTCCGGCCCGAGTTCCTCAACCGCATCGACGACACCATCGTCTTCCACCAGCTGCGCGAGACCGAGATCCTCTCCATCGTCGACATCATGATCCAGCGCATCGAAACCCAGCTCCGCAACAAGGACATGGGCCTGGAACTGACCGACAACGCCAAGAAGTACCTCGCGAAGAAGGGCTTCGACCCGGTGCTGGGCGCGCGGCCGCTGCGCCGCACGATCCAGCGCGACATCGAGGACAACCTGTCCGAACGGATCCTGTTCAACGAGCTGACCCCGGGTCAGATCGTGGTCGTGGACTGCGAGGGCGACCCGGAGAACATCGACAAGTCCAAGCTTGTCTTCCGGGGCGCGGACCGGCCGGACGCCGTGCCGGACGCGGTCCCGGCGGACCTCGGCGGCACCGCCGCCACCGGCGCGGACGACGCCGCGTAGGCAAGAACAGTTCGAGGGCGACGGCCCCGGTAGGCGAAAGCCACCGGGGCCGTCGCCTTTCCGTGCCCACCCACCACGCCCTCCTCGCCCCAGCCCCGCCGTGGTCGATCATGAGGTTGACCGCACTTGGCGCCCGATTTGTCGCCGCTAACTTCATGATCAACGGGGCGAGTCGAGGGCGAGTCGAGGACGGGGGGAGGCGGAGGCGGGGTCGGGGTGGGAGGGGTGGGGTGGGGGCGGTCAGGGGAGGGGGACGGCGGGGCCGTCGCCGGCCAGGCGGAACGACTCCTCGCCCACCGGTTCCACCAGGCCGTCCGTGACCAGGCCGGCCAGCGCTCGCGCCCGCTGCACGTCGTCGTGCCAGACCTGGTCCAGCCGCTGATGCGGCACCGGCCCGGTGGACTCCCGCAGCACGGCGAGCAGCAGCCCGCGTACCTGCCGGTCGGTGCCGGCGTAGCGCTGCGGGCGGCGCGTCGGTCCCGTGGGGGCCGCCTGGCCGGAAGCCCGCCAGGCGCAGCTCGACTCGACGGGGCAGATCGCGCAGCGCGGGGCGCGGGCGGTGCAGACGACCGCCCCGAGTTCCATGAACGCGGCGCTCGCCAGCGCGGCGGCGGCCGGCTCGATCGGCAGCAGTTCCTCGGTCGCGACCAGGTCGGCCGGGCGGGTCGTCGGACCGGCGTCGGGTTCACCGGCGATCGCCCGGCACACCACCCGCCGGACATTCGTGTCCACCACGGGGTGCCGCTGCCCGTACGCGAAAGCGGCGACCGCGCGAGCCGTGTACGTGCCGACGCCGGGCAGCGCCAGCAGATGATCGAGCCGGTCGGGTACCACGCCGCCGTGCCGCTCCACGACGGCCACCGCGCATTCGCGCAGGCGTACCGCCCGGCGGGGGTAGCCGAGCCGTCCCCACATCCGGATCGCCTCGGCCGGGGTGTCCTCGGCGAGCGCGCGCGGATCCGGCCAGCGGGCCAGCCACGCCTCCCAGGCGGGCACCACCCGGACCACCGGCGTCTGCTGGAGCATGACCTCGCTGACCAGGATCGCCCAGGCGCCGATGCCCGGCTTGCGCCAGGGCAGGTCGCGGGCGTTGCGCTCGTACCACCGGCTGACCTGGGTGGCGAATGTGGGCTCGGACATCGCGCCGCCGATCATGTCACGGCTGTCTTTCCCGCAGGTTGGGCGGGGCGGGTGGCCGGGCGCGATCGATCATGGGCGACGGGGCAGAATGTCCGAATGAACGAGCTCGCGATCACCGTCATCGGCCGGGACCGGCCGGGCATCGTGGCCGACGTCGCGGAGGTCCTCGCCCGGCTCGGCGCGAACCTCACCGACTCGACTATGACCCGGCTGCGTGGACACTTCGCGATGACCCTGATCTGCGTGGGCCCGGCCGCCGCCGACGTCGAGGCCGCGCTGGCCCCGCTCGCCGCCGACGGGCATCTGCTGGCCACCGTACGCGCGGTCACGCCGGACGGCGGCAGCGAGCCCACCGGGGAGCCGTACGTGCTGGCGGTGCACGGCGCCGACCGGATGGGCATCGTGGCGGCGATGACCCGGGTGCTCACCGACGCGGGCGGGAACGTGACCGACCTGAGCACGCGGTTGACCGGTTCGCTCTACGTGGTGGTCGCCGAGGTCGAGCTGCCGCCGGGCGTCTCCGACGAGGTGGCCGGCCGGCTCACCCGCGTCGCGGCGGAGCTGGGTGTCGGGGTAAGCCTCCGCCCGGCGGACACGGATCTGCTGTGACCGGGCCGGAGTACGCGGGCCTGGGCGGCTGGACCCCGGAGAAGCTCGGCGTCCCCGGCGAGGTACGTCCGGTGGTCACCGCCCCGGAGCCGGTGCTGAGCCAACCCGGCCCGGAGGTCGACCCGACGTCTGCCGAGGTGGTACGCCTCGCCGCCGATCTGGTGGCCACGATGCGGGTCTCGCCCGGCTGTGTGGGTCTGGCGGCGCCGCAGGTGGGGGTGAGCGCGCAGGTGTTCGCGGTGGACGTCACCGGGCACCCGAAGGCGGTCACCGTGCACGGCACGTTCGTGCTCTGCAACGCGCGGGTGGTGGAGGCGAGCCGGTGGAAGGCCGGCCGGGAGGGCTGCATGTCGGTGCCGGACCTGACCGGCGACGTGAAGCGGGCCAGCCGGCTGGTGGTCGAGGGCGTGCTGCCGGGCACCGGGGAGCCGGTCCGGCTGGTGACCGACGGTTTCGAGGCGCGCGCGCTCCAGCACGAGATCGACCACTGTGCCGGGTTGCTCTTCCTCGACCGGGTGGCCGGCGCGCACGCGATCTACCAGCGCAAGGTCTACCTCTGACGGTGGTGGCGGCTATCCGGTGTGGACGGAGGCGGCCGTACGGCGGCGGGTTCCCGGCGCGTCGGACCGGCGAGCCGTGCGCCGCGCGGCTACGGTAGGCGCATCATGCGTCTGACGGTCGGCCCCCTGCCCCCTGCCGTGTACTGGCGGCGTCGTGCCGTCGTGCTCGGAGCGGGCCTGCTCTTCCTGATTGTCCTGCTCTACTCGTGCACCGGCACGGACCGCAACACCGGCGCGCCGGGCACGGACCCGTCGCCGACCGGTTCCGCCGGGGCTGAGCCGGCCCCGTCCGGCTCGGTGCTGACCCCGCAGTCGGGCAGCCCGTCACCGACGGCCGGTGACGCGGGCGGCGGCAGCACCGGCGGCGGTACGGGCGACGGCGGCGGCAACACCGGTGGCGGCGCGAACAACGGCGGCGGCACCGGTAACGGCGGCGCGAACGGGCAGCCGGTCTCGGACGACGGCAACTGCACCGACTCGGAGCTGCTGGTGACGCCGGTCGCGGTGCCGGCCACCGCCCAGCGGGGCACTGTGGTCACGCTGCGCCTCAAGGTCAAGAACGTGTCGAACCGGACGTGCAGCCGGGACGTGGGCGCCGATCTGCAGGAGCTGTACATCAAGGCGGGCGCGGAGAAGATCTGGTCCTCGGACACGTGCGGCACCGGCAAGGGCTCGGACCCGCAGTCGTTCACGCCGAACTTCGAGCGCTCCTACGAGCTGGGCTGGAACGGCCGGGTGGACAACCGGTGCGCCAACGGGCTCGCGAACGGTGAGTTCGCGGCGATCGGCGCGTACCAGGTGTTCGCCCGCGTCGGCACCAAGATCAGCGAGCCGGTGAAGCTGACCATCACCGGCTGAGCGGTCGGTCAGACGTACCGTTCGAGGATGGATGCCTCGGCGAGCCGGGACAGGCCCTCGCGGACCCCACGGGCGCGTGCGTCGCCCACGCCCTCGACGGCCTGGAGGTCTTCCACTGTCGCGCCGAGCAGCCGCTGGAGGCTGCCGAAGTGCACCACCAGCCGGTCGACCACGGCGACCGGCAGCCGGGGCACCTTGGCGAGCAGGCGGAACCCGCGCGGGCTGACCGCCGCGTCGAGCGCGTCGGAGGCGGACGGGTAGCCGATCGCCTTGGCGACAGCCACGAGATCGATCAGCTCGGTGGCGCTGAGCAGGTCGAGTTCGACGAGCGCCTCGTCCAGGGTGCGCGACTTGCGGCCGACCGGCAGGTAGTCGCGGATGACCAGGGTGCGGTCGGCGTCCACGCCGGCCATCAGCTCGTCGAGCTGAAGGGCCAGCAGACGGCCGTCGGTGCCCAGCTCGACCACGTAACCGGCGATCTCGTCGGCGATGCGGCGGACCATCTCCAGCCGCTGCACCACAGCCACCGCGTCGCGGACGGTGACCAGATCCTCGATCTCCAGCGCGGAGAGCGTGCCGGAGACCTCGTCCAGCCGCAGCTTGTAGCGCTCCAGCGTGGCCAGCGCCTGGTTGGCGCGGGACAGGATGGCCGCCGAGTCGTCCAGCACGTGCCGCTGGCCGTTGACGTAGAGGCTGATGATCCGCATCGACTGGCTGACCGAGATGACCGGGTAGCCGGTCTGCCGGGCCACCCGCTCGGCGGTGCGGTGCCGGGTGCCGGACTCCTCGGTCGGGATCGACGGGTCGGGCATCAGGTGCACGCCGGCCTGCACGATCCGGGTGCCGTCGCTGGACAGGACGACAGCGCCGTCCATCTTGCACAGCTCCCGGACCCGGGTGGCGGAGAACTCCACGTCCATCGGGAAGCCGCCGGTGCAGATCTGCTCGACCACCTTGTCGTAGCCGAGCACGATCAGCGCGCCGGTGCGGCCGCGCAGGATCCGCTCCAGGCCGTCCCGCAGGGCGGTGCCGGGAGCCATCAGGGCGAGGTTGGCGCGCAGCGGGTCGCCACCGGCCCCGCCGCCGACGCTTCCGTTGACGCTCACGCTGATGGCACGAGCGGGGTTGCCGCTCACGGCGCCGGTACGGGCGTGCGGCGTCGCCGTTGCGGGCTTGGTGGCATCGCGGTCGATCGGCACGGGCACAGTCTACGGACTGCCGTGCGGTGGGTGCTCTCGTGGTTACTGTGATGTGTCACGATGCCCGGCTCGGGCGGCTCTTCACGGGCTGCGCCGCGTGTCCGGGAACGCCCGGCGGATCCCACCGTGTCACTCCGCCGATGCGCGGGCGGCGGCCTGGAGGGCGGCCCGCACGTCAGTGACCTCGATCACGCGCATGTTCTCCGGCCCGGCGCCGCTGCTCTCCGGCCCGCACCCGGGCGGCACGAGGGCCAGCCGGAAGCCCAGCCGGGCCGCCTCGGACAGCCGGCGGGGCACCGCGCCGACCCGACGGACCTCGCCGGTGAGCCCGACCTCGCCGATGGCCACCAGATGCGGGTTGAGCGCCAGGTTGAGCCCGCCGGAGGCGACCGCGAGCGCCACCGCCAGGTCGGCCGCCGGCTCGACCACCCGGATGCCGCCGACAGTGGCGGCGAAGACCTCCCGGTCGTGCAGCGTGAGCCGCTCGGTCCGGCGCTGGAGCACCGCGAGAACCATGGCGAGCCGGGCGCTGTCGAGGCCGGAGACGGTACGCCGGGGCGAACCGGCGACGGTGGCCCCGATCAGCGCCTGCACCTCCGTCACCAGCGCCCGGCGCCCCTCCATCGCCACCGTCACGCAGGTGCCCGGCACCGGCTCGGAGTAGCGGGTCAGGAACAGGCCGGACGGGTCGGCCAGGCTGCTGATGCCGCCCTCGTGCATCTCGAAGCAGCCCACCTCGTCGGCCGCGCCGAAGCGGTTCTTCACGCCGCGCACCATGCGCAGCGAGGAGTGCTTGTCGCCCTCGAAGTGCAGCACCACGTCGACCAGGTGTTCCAGCACCCGGGGGCCGGCCACCTGGCCGTCCTTGGTGACGTGGCCGACCAGCACGGTGGCGATGCCGCGCTCCTTGGCGACCGCGACCAGGGCGGCGGTGACCGCGCGGACCTGGGTGACGCCGCCGGGCACGCCCTCGGTGCCGGTGGTGGAGATGGTCTGCACCGAGTCGAGCACCAGCAGGCCGGGCTTGACCGCGTCGAGGTGGCCGAGCACCGCCGACAGGTCGCTCTCGGCGGCCAGGTAGAGCTGGTCGTGCAGGGTGCCCATCCGCTCGGCGCGCAGCCGCACCTGGCTGACCGACTCCTCGCCGCTGACCACCAGCGACGGGCTGCCGGCCCCGGCGGCCCACTGCTGGGCCACGTCGAGCAGCAGCGTCGACTTGCCCACGCCCGGCTCACCGGCGAGCAGCACCACCGCGCCGGGAACGAGGCCGCCGCCGAGCACCCGGTCGAGCTCGCTGACGCCGGTGGCCCGGGCGCGGGCGGGCGCGGCGCTGATGGTGGCGATCGGCCGGGCCGGCTCGGCCGGCATCCGCGAGCTGACCACCCGGCCGGAGACCAGCGGGCCGGTGATCGTGGACTCGACCACCGAGCCCCACTCGCCGCACTCGGGGCACCGGCCCACCCACTTCGGGGGCTGGTGACCGCAGGCGTCGCACTCGTAGGCCGGACGGGGCTCACGGGCGGCGCGACCGCGGCCGGCGCCGGCACGGGAGGGGGTCGATCGGGGCGTGGTCACCACAGGACGCTAACCGGCCCGTACGACGAAAGCCCACCGGAAACGGCGACACCGCCGGCGTGGCGCTGGCCACAGCGGCGGTGCCGACGGAAGGAGGACGGGGGTCAGTGGCCGCCCTCGACGCCACCGTCCTCGGCCCCGTGCTCACGCGGGTTGACGATCTTGGACGGGGTGGGCTCCGCGGTCAGCGGGATGCCGATCGGCGCCGGGGTCGTGATGACCTTGCCGTCGCCGAAGTCGAAGGTCAGGTTGACCTGCTGGCCGACGAGCAGCTTCTGGTTCAGGCCGACGAGCTGGAGGAACCGCGGGTTGTCGGCGTTGAGCTGGGCGTAGCTGAGCGCCGGGATCTCGATCCGGGCCGGCTGACCGGCGGGCGCGGACCCGGTCTCGCTCGGCGACGGGCTGGCCGACGGCGACTCGGACGTCCCCAGCGACTGGCTCGGCGACGCGCTCGGATCGCTCGCGGTCGGCGAGGCGGTGCCCGGCTCGGTGGGTGAACCGGTCGGGGTGGCGGCGCCGCTCTCGCCCGCGCCGGAACCGGTGAGCACGATCTCCCGGGCGCTGTCGGTGGTGACCGTCACGGTCACCGGCTTCTCGCTGTCGTTGTAGATCACCACGTTGACCGGCGCGTTCGACCCCGCCTCGTAGCCCTTCGGCCCCGGCGTCCGCACGTAGAGACCGCGCACCTTGTACAGGTTGTCGGAGGTCTGGACGTTGACGCCCTGTACCGACGGGATCTTGTTGGCGGTCTCGGAAATCTGCCCGGTGCCGCACCCGGACAGCAGCAGGCTCGCCGCCGCCGTGCCGGCCAGCAGCAGGGCCGGCCCCCGGGAACCCCTGATCGAGCGCGTCACGTCGGTCCTCCTCGTCACGATCCCCGCCCGGTCGACCACCGGGCACGGGGTGGCCATACCCGCGCAGACCGCGCTCCAGGGTAGTTGGAGCTGATCGAGGCCCGCACGCGGACCCGGCAATGCCACCCGGCGAGGGAGACCGTCAGACCACCCGGCCGCTCGTCACCAGCAGCAGCACATCGATGAGCGCCACCACCAGCACCGCCCGGAAGGCGCTGGCCGAGCGTCCGGCGGCGGCGCGTCCCGCGTACCAGCCGAGGGCCGGCACGGCGACGGCGGCGGCGACGGCCGACAGCCCGGCCCACGACGGCGGTCCCGGCGGGCCGAAGACCAGCGCGACGGTGGACGCCAGGAGCAGCCCGGCGGCGGCGAGCCGGCTGCCGGCGGGGCCCAGCCGGTGCGGCAGGCCGCGCACCCCGGTCCGGGCGTCGTCGGCCAGGTCGGGCAGCACGTTCGCGAAGTGCGCGCCGGCGCCCAGCAGCGCGGCGGCGGCCACCAGCCAGGCCGGCGGCGCGGGCGAGCCGGGCAGCGCCAGCACCACGAACGCGGGCAGCGCGCCGAACGAGACCGCGTAGGGCAGCACCGACACCGCCGTCGACTTCAGCGGCCGGTTGTAGAGCAGCGCGGAGACCAGGCCCAGCGTGGCGCAGGCCGCCGCGGCCGGGCCGCCGGCCAGCGCCAGCAGCGGGGTGGCGACGGCGGCGACCACGACGGCCCGGGCCAGCGCCGGCCGGCTGACCGCGCCGGTGGTCACCGGTTTGTCGGTACGCCCCACCGCGGCGTCCCGCTCGGCGTCGATCAGATCGTTGCTCCAGCCGACAGCGAGCTGGCTGGCCAGCACCGTCAGCGCCACCGCCGCGACGCCGGCCGCAGAGTGCCCGGCGCCGGCGGCGAGCAGCGCGGCGACCACGGTGACCGCCGCAGCGGGTTCCGGATGGCTCGCCTTGACCAGCCCTAACACCCGTGTCGACATAAGGGAAGTCTGGTCGTTACCGGGCAGTCGTGCCACGCTCGACGCATGCCTGACGTGCCCGGGGTGTCCACTCCGCACCGGGTGCTGCCGCCGAACGACCCCCGGCAGTACGACGATCTGGCCGACGAGTGGTGGCGGCCGGACGGCGCGTTCGCGATGCTGCACTGGCTGGCGCGGGCGCGCGCGGCGCTGGTGCCACCGGCGTCCACGCCGGACGAGCTGCTCGTCGATCTGGGCTGCGGCGCCGGGCTGCTGGCCCCGCACCTGGCCGGCAAGGGCTACCGCCACGTCGGGGTGGACCTGACCCGCTCCGCGCTGGACCAGGCCGCCGACCACGGGGTGACAGCGGTCCAGGGCGACGCGACGGCGGTGCCGCTGACCGACGCCTGCGCGGCGGTGGTCTCCGCCGGAGAGGTGCTGGAGCACGTGCCGGACTGGCGGCGCGCGGTCGCCGAGGCGTGCCGGCTGCTGCAGCCCGGCGGCCTGCTGGTGCTGGACACGCTGAACGACACGCTGCTGGCCCGGCTGGTCGCGGTGGAGCTGGGCGAACGGCTGCCCACAGTGCCGCGCGGCATCCACGACCCCCGGTTGTTCGTCGACGCCCGCGCGCTCGTCGCCGAGTGCGCCCGGCACGGCGTGTCGCTCGAGGTACGCGGGGTCCGCCCGGAGTTGGGCGGCACGCTTGCCTGGTTGCTGCGCCGCATGCGCGGCGGCGACCGTCCGGCGAGGACCGAGCCGCGCATGGTGCCGACCCGGTCGGCGGCGGTGCTGTACCAGGGCTGGGGGCGCCGGGGCGGGTAGCCGGGGCCGCCCGGGGTAAAGGGACGCCGAGAAGGGGGCGACATGACTGTGCACGCGCTGGAGGCGGCCCGCCGGTTGGCGCCGCGACTGGCCGCCCGCGCGGCCGGGCACGACCGCGACGGCTCGTTCCCCGTGGAAGACTTCGCGGACCTGCGGGCGGCCGGGCTGTTCGGGCTGATGGTGCCGCCCGAGCTGGGTGGCGCGGGCGCGAGCTTCGCCGAGTACGCGGCGGTCGCCACCGAACTGGCCCGGGGCAACGGCGCGACCGCGCTGGTGTTCAACATGCACGCCTCGGTCACCGGCGCGCTGGGCGCGGTCACCGAGGAACTGGCCGAGGCGCTCGGCGTACCGGATGAGGCGCTTGCGGCGCGGGACCGGCTGCTGCGCGCGGCGGCCGACGGCGCCTGGTACGCGGTGGCGATGAGCGAACGCGGCGCCGGTGCCCGGCTGTCGCAGCTCAGCACCGTCTACGAGCCGGTCGAGGGCGGCTGGCACATCAAGGGCAGCAAGACGTTCTGCTCCGGCGCCGGCCACCCGGACGGCTACCTGGTGGCTGCCCGCAGCGCCGCCGACCAGTCGGTGGTGTCGCAGTTCCTGGTCCCGGCCGGGGACGGGATCACCGTGGAGCCCACCTGGGACTCGCTCGGCATGCGGGCCACCTCGTCGCACGACGTGCACCTGGACGTGACGGTTCCGGCCGACCGGCTGCTCGGCGGCGTCGAGGGGCTGGCTCTGGTGGTCGCGCAGCTCATGCCGCACTGGCTGGTGGCGAGCTACGCGGCGGTCTACGTGGGCGTGGCCCGGGCCGCGATCGACGCGGCCGCCGAGCACCTCAACGCCCGCAACCTCGCCGGGCTGCCCGCGGTGCGGGCCCGCCTGGGCCGGGCGGACGCGGCCACCGCCGCCGCCGAACTGGTGGTCGCCGAGGCGGCCCGCCGGGTCGACGAGGCGCCCGGCGACGCCGAGACGAACCGCTGGGTGTGGCGGGCCAAGCTGCTGGCCGGCACCACCGCCGCCGAGGTCGCCGCCTCGATGCTGGAGGCGGCCGGCACCTCGGCGACCCGGCGCGGGCATCCGCTGGAGCGGCTCTACCGGGACGCCCGCTGTGGTTCGCTGCACCCGGCCACGTCCGACGTGTGCGCCGACTGGCTCGGCATCGCCGCGCTCGGCGGCGACCCGGACCGGGACAGCGCGCTCCCTCGTTGGTGAAGCGCGAGGAGCGAGCCGGTTTTGCGAGCCCCGCAGTCGCGAACGAAAGGCTGCCGGGTGACCAGGGTTGGTGCGAGAGATGAGGGAGGGGTGGGGGACGTGGGCATGCCGGTGATCGCGGGCCTGGGTACGGCGCATCCGCCGGGCGCGGACCAGGACGAGCTGTGGACGGGTTTCTTCGCGGGGCACTTCCAGGGGAACACCCGGGCGCTGGCGCAGCGGATCTTCGCTAACTCGGGCGTCACCCGGCGGCAGGCGGCGGTCAACCCGCTGCTGGAGGACGTCTCGGAGTGGCCGACCGAGCGCCGGATGCGCCGCTACCAGGTCGAGGCGCTGCCGCTGGGCAAGGAGGCGGTCAGCCGGGCGCTCACCGCCGCCGGCCTGGACGCCGCCGACATCGGGATGTTCATCGTCTGCTCCTGCACCGGGTACGCCACCCCGGGGCTGGACATCCTGCTCGCCCGGGACCTCGGCATGTCGCCGAGCACCCAGCGCATGTTCGTCGGGCACATGGGCTGCTACGCGGCCCTGCCCGGGCTGGGCGCGGCGAGCGACTTCGTCACCGCCCGGGGGCGTCCCGCGCTGCTGCTCTGCGCGGAGTTGACCAGCCTGCACATCCAGCCGCCGGGCGCCCGGGTGGACACCCAGCAGATCGTCTCCCACGCGCTGTTCTCGGACGCCGCGGTCGCCGCCGTGGTCGTCCCCGGGGGCCGGGGGTACGCGCTGCGCGAGGTCACCTCGGTCACCGACACCTCCACGGCCGACCACATGACGTGGGACGTCACCGACACCGGCTTCCGGATGGGGCTGTCGCCAAAGGTGCCGCAGGTCCTCTCCCGGCACGTGCGGACCTTGGTCGACGAGCTGCTGGCACGGCACGGGTGCGAACGCTCCGACGTGGACGGCTGGGCGGTGCACCCGGGCGGGCCGCGGATCCTCAACGTGGTGGAGCGTGAGCTGGCGCTGCCGCCGGACGGGCTCGCCGCCTCCCGGGGGACGCTCGCCGAGCACGGCAACTGTTCGTCCCCGACGACGCTGCTGATCCTGGACCGGCTGTGGCGTACGGAGCCGTCACCACCGCGCTGGGTGGTGATGCTCGCGTTCGGGCCGGGGCTGACGCTCTACGCGGCGCTGCTGGAACGCGTGGGCTGACGGGTCGCCCCGGTCGCGCCGCGCCGATACGCTGCCCGCATGGCCTCCGAGGAGCGGGACGGGCGGGCGTTGCTGGCCGGCCTGACCGTCCTGGCGCTGTTGCTCGGCTCGGCCTGGTGGCGGTCGGCGGCCCCGCAGCCCGGCCCGGCCACGTCGGCCGCGCCCGCGAGCGTGGATCTGGCCCCGCGCAACTGGCGGGTCGACCCGTCGACGGGCGAAGCGCGTCCGGTGCCACGCGCCGGGCGCGAAGCGGCGTTGGACAACCGCCGCGTGCCGCGTGCCGAGCCGGACCGCTCGGTGGTGATACGGGTGGAGGACGACGGCACGACGCGTCTGCTCCAGGTGTCGCACGTCGTGTGGCGGGAGAGGTCCCGGCTGACGCCGGGCGGGCCGCCTGTCGTCCGGCAGGTACGGCCCACGCGGGGCGACAACTACCGGCTGTCGGTGAGCTGCGCCGGTGACGGGCTGGTCGTCGTACTCGTCTCCGGCCTCGGGGACGACGAGTTCCGGCGGGCGCTGCGCTGCGGCGGGCAGCTGGACGTGCCGGTGGTGGGCGGCAGTGGCGAGCTGGTGCAGATGCGGTTCGTCGCGATAAGGGGCCGGGCCGACCTGGACGCCCGGCTCGAGGCGCTCTACTGACGGTCGTTCAGCCGGCCAGCCGGGCCAGGTCGGCCCGGTAGTCCGACAGCGGGCCCAGCTCCGGCACCACCCGCACCAGCGCGCCCTGCCGGTCCACCAGCAGCGCCGGGGCGATGCCGGGCTGGGCGGACAGGTGCAGGTAGGAGCGCAGCCCGCCGGCCGGGTCGCCGAGTGGGCGTACCCCCGGGACGCTCGCCGAGCCGGCCCGCCGGCCCGCGGTCACGGTGACCACCGTGACGCCGGGCGGGGCGGCTCCGGCCGCCGCGGTGACCTGCTCGGCGCAGGCGCAGGCGTCGGTCAGGATGATCATGGCGGGCAGCATGCTGCGCAGCGGCACCGGCACGTCGTCTGCGCCGACCAGGTCCAGCGCGGGAAGCGGGCCGACCGGTTGCGGCGCTGCGCCGCCGCCGTGGGGGAGCACTGTCGGTGCGCCGGACCGGGTGGCGCGTGGCCAGGTGACCGCCGCGAGGCCGGCGAGTGTGATCAGCACCGATACGAGCAGGATCAGCGCCGGTAGTCCGAGGCGGAGTGAGCCGGTGCGCCGGCCGGCGGCCGTTCGTGCCCGCCGTAGCTCCCGGCGGACCTGCCGGGCCTCGTCGGCGAGCGCCGAGGCGTCGTCCGGGACGACCACGCGGCCCCACTCCGGGGGCAGGCCGGGGAGCCCGTCCGGCGGCCCCTGGCCGTCAGCGTCAGGCACGCCCATCGGACCCCCAGGAACGTCTCGGTGAGCGGACGTCGCGTCCTCTCCCAGCGTCCCGCACCGGCCGCCGTAACGCCACACCTGGGCGCGGACGGACTTGCGGAGCTACCATGGAAGGAGCGCATTGCCCTAGATCTGGACGCTCCCGTCACCCCTTACCGGGTTGTCACGTGATCCTCACGGAGCGTGTTGAAACCATCGGTTTGGCCGCCTGTCAAGCTGAAGAAATACCTCTCACAGGGCCCCTGAGCTGCGCCAACGGTCAGGACAGCGGTGAGACATCGGTGCCTGAGCGTGTTACCCTAGACACAGCGAAAGGGGTTTCGAACCTATGGTTTTCAGTGTCGGCGAGACCGTTGTTTACCCCCACCACGGGGCCGCACTCATCGAGGCAATCGAGACTCGGGTCATCAAGGGCGAGCCCAAGCAATACCTCGTCCTGAGGGTCGCACAGGGTGACCTGACGGTCCGGGTTCCCGCCGAGAACGCCGAGATCGTGGGTGTGCGCGAGGTGGTTGGCGAAGAGGGCCTGGGCAAGGTCTTCGACGTGCTCCGTGCACCACACACCGAGGAGCCGACCAACTGGTCGCGGCGTTACAAGGCGAATCTGGAGAAGCTGGCCTCCGGTAACCCGCTGAAGGTGGCCGAGGTCGTCCGCGACCTGTGGCGCCGGGAGCGGGAGCGGGGCCTGTCGGCGGGCGAGAAGCGGATGCTCGCCAAGGCTCGTGACATTCTCGTCGGCGAGGTCGCGCTGGCCGAGAAGAGCACCAAGGACGAGGCCGAGACGCTGCTCGACAAGGTGCTGACCGAGGCCTGATCCACACCTCTGCCTCTACCCACCCCGCAGCGAACGAATCCGAGGACCGCGACGTGACCGCGCAGCTCAATCCGCGCGGTGACGTCGCGGTCCTCGTTCCTGCGGCCGGTGCCGGCGTACGCCTCGGACCCGGCGCCCCCAAGGCGCTCCGCCCGCTCGCCGGTGAACCACTGCTCGTGCACGCCGTCCGCCGGGTCGCCGCCGCGCCCTCGGTGCACACGATCGTGGTGGCCGCACCGGCCACCGAGGTCGAGGCGGTACGCGCGATGCTGGCGCCCGTGGCGCCGGTGACAGTGGTGCCCGGTGGCGCCGAGCGCCAGGCGTCGGTGGCGGCGGCTCTCGCAGCGGTGCCCGCCGGTCCGGAGATCGTCCTGGTGCACGACGCCGCCCGTGCGCTCACCCCGCCGGGCCTGGTCGAGTCGGTGGCGGCGGCGGTCCGCGACGGGCACGACGCGGTGATCCCGGTGCTGCCGGTGGTCGACACCGTCAAGGAGGTCGACGCGGCCGAGCGGGTGCTCGGCACCGTCGACCGGTCCGCGTTGCGGGCGGTCCAGACGCCGCAGGGCTTCCGCCGCTCGGTACTGCTCGCGGCCCACCGGTCGGCGGGTGACGCGCTCACCGACGACGCCGGGCTGGTCGAGAAGCAGGGGATCGCGGTCAGCTGCGTACCCGGCTCCGAGCTGGCCCTGAAGATCACCCGCCCGTTCGACCTGTCCCTGGCCGAACACCTGCTGTCCACCGGCGTCTGACGTACTCCTCACAGGTCGGCGGTGGATCGAGCCCGGCGCAGGCGGTCTCGGACGACATACCGCTGACCCTGGGTGAAGGCGCTACCTCTGCCTCGGCTGTGATGCGGGATGGGCGTCGGTAGCGTCAGGTGGCCAGCCGAACCTGGCGCGGTGAGGCCGAATACCTGATAGCGCCCTTCGGTCCACCCCTGCTTGCGGCTGACCTCGATGATGTCGGCGAGGAGGGCGTCGCGCCGTTCGCCCGTCGCTCGGAGCCGGTTCACCTCACCGACTGTCCAATCGACGTTGTCGAGCCGAAAGAGAATCTTGGGCACCTCTGGAAGGATCTGGCGCTGAGAGTAGAAGGCCAGATGATCCACAGGTTGAAATGATCTGCCCGCCTGGCAGACGTACGCTCGCGTAGACTGATAGAGCCCCCATGCGTTCCTGGCGGGGACCACCACGGTGTCGTTGCGGGCGGCTGGGCGCAGTCGGTGCACCTCGGTCACCCGCTCGATCCTCCTGAGCCAGCGGGCGGCGTCCGGGTCCGCCCACGCGACGACATCGATCATCTGGCTGAGGCGGAACGGCACGTCGGTGGCGAGAAGCGAATCATGATGAGCCAGCCGATTGCGGAACACCCGGAGGGCATTCATGGCGCTGGCGACATCGTGGCGCTTGCCGGACGAGTAGGGGAAGGCGCGGTGCAGGGCCTCCCGCCAGAGTTGCTCGTGCTCCGAACCCAACATCGAGACCCAGAAGCCGAAGCTCAAGCCCGCGATGATTTGGTCGCGGGTTTCCTTCTGGGAGTGCTCTCGACGCAAGCGCGCGCGGACCTCGGAGACGTTTCGATCGATTCCATCCTGCACCTGGCGCTTACCGCTGACCGTCAGAAGGAACCATGGGATACCGCGGCCCGGCTCGTTGAGGTGCGCCCTCATCTCCCGATCTATCGCGTTGCGGGTGACGACCTCGACGTAGTGAAACGCCTCGAACGACGCGCCCGTCAGGGCGACGCTCCACTCGTAAAGCTCACAGGCCTTGCTCTCGTCGCCACCGGCGGCAGCCAGATAGGGATGGAACCTGCCGAGGGAGATCCAGTGATGCACGGTTCGCGCATGGGGGTGTGGCGTCACGGACTGGATGCTAAGCGTGACGATCGCGGCGGATTGTCCGGCGCGCCGACGGCAAGAAAGAGCCCCAGGCGCATGCGCGAGGCAGAGGCGACACTGGGGCGTACAGAAACCAAGCTAACCACAGCCCGGGCGGCCGTCAAGGCGCAGCGCGTACCCTCTGGTCATGATCGTTCCTCGGGTGGCCGTCGGCACCGACGTGCACGCGTTCGCGGCCGGGCGGCCCTGCTGGGTCGCGGGCCTGCACTGGCCGGACCAGGACGGCCTGGCCGGTCACTCCGACGCCGACGTGGCGGCGCACGCCGCCTGCAACGCGCTGCTCTCCGCCGCCGGCCTGGGTGACCTGGGCGCGAACTTCGGGGTGGACCAGCCGGAGTGGGCCGGTGCCTCCGGGGTGGCGCTGCTGACCGAGAGCGCGCGCCGGGTACGGGCGGCGGGCTTCCAGATCGGCAACGTGTCGGTGCAGGTCGTCGGCAACCGCCCCAAGATCGGGCCGCGCCGGGAGGAAGCGCAGCGGGTGCTCTCCGAGGCGGTCGGCGCGCCGGTGACCGTCTCCGCCGCCACCACCGACGGCCTCGGCTTCACCGGGCGTGGGGAAGGACTGGCCGGGATCGCGGTGGCCCTGGTCTACAAGGCCCCGGCCGGCTGACGCGGTGACCGGGGACGCCGGTCACCGCGTCACCCGATCAGTCAACGTCGGTGCAGACGTTGTGGGTCGTGCCGTGGAGCATCGTGATGGTCTTGTCGTAGGTGGGGGAGAACTCCACCCGGAACTGGCCGTCGACGATCCACAGCCCCTTCGGCAGCGTGCCGGCGTTCTCCCGGAAGCCGAGCAGCACCGGCCCGGTCACGTACCAGGTCATCGAGCCGTCGGTGCGGTAGTCGACGAGCGAGGTGCCGCTCGCGTCAGCGGTGGACGTGGCGCCGGTCTCCAGGTTCGTCACCCGGTTGATCAGGGCGCCGGTGAACAGTTCCCGCTTCGGTGCGCCGTCCGGATACGTGGCGAGCGTCAACTTGCGCACCTCGTCCACGATCGGCTCCACGCGTACCGCGAACTCGCATCGCGCGCCGGCGGGCAACTCGAATGGCGCCTGCGGGGCCGGCTCCCAGGCGCCGACGCCGTGGTGCCGGTCCGGCGCGGCGGTCGCCGAGCCGGGTAGCGCCGCGACAACCACTGCCACAACCGCCGCCACCGCGACGCTCATCCTGAAACGCATGTCCGCTCTCCATCTCGTCGGGGGTCAGGGCGGTCAGGATCGCCGGGCCGGCTCACCACGGGCTGACCGCACTGTGCGGAGCCGTTCCGAGCGGGCGGACCGGACGACCGGACGGCTGACCATGCGATCACCGCCGCACGGCAACCTCCGGCCCGGATCGACCGGTCCTGTTCGGTATGGAGTTCCGCCTGCTCGGGCCGTTCGAGGCCCGCCACGACGGTCGGCCGGTCGAGGTCGGCAGCCGACGCCAGGAGCGATGCCTGCTCGGGATGCTGCTGCTCGACGTGGGGCGCGTGGTGCCGACCGACCGCCTCATCGACCTGCTCTGGAACGGCCGGCCGCCGGCCGCCGCTCGGGGCGTGGTGCAGACGTATGTCGGGCGGCTGCGGGGCTCGCTCCACGCGTACGGGGTGCGGATCAGCACCCGGGGCGAGGGCTACGTGGTCGAGGAGGACGGGCACCGGGTCGACGTCGACGAGTTCGCCGAACTGGTCCGGAGGGCCGGGAGAGCCGCCGATCCCGCCGAGCGGGTGCGGTCGCTCGACCGGGCGCTGGCTCTCTGGCGCGGGCCGTTGCTCGCCGACGCGGCGGACGATGAGCTGCGGTACCGGCTGCACGGCACTGTCGAGGAGCTGCGCCTGGTGGCCGTGGAGCTACGGGCCGAGGCGCAGCTCGCGCTGGGCCAGCACACGCGGGCGATCGCCGAACTGCTGCCGCTGGCCGCCGAGCACCCGACGCGGGAACACCTCGTGGCGGTCCTGATGACCGCCCTGTACCGGGGTGCCCGGCGGGCCGACGCGCTGCGCCTCTACCGCGCCACGCGGGACCTGCTCGTGGCCGACTTCGGTGTCGAGCCGGGGCCCCGGCTCCGCGAGGTGCAGCGGCGGGTGCTCGCGGGCGACGACCGCCTGGACCGGGTCGGCCGGCCGATGCACGAGATCCGGGTGAACGACGAGAGCCTGCCGTGGAGCGTGGGCGGCCACCCGGCCCTGGACTTCTGCAACACCCTCGCCGGTTGGGGGCGCGAGTCCCCGTTGCCCGGCGCCGAGTGGCTGCGCGGCTATCGCACCCTTGCTGTCTGGGCCGGTCATGTCGGGCTGGTGGACGAGGTGTCGATGAACCGTCTGCTTCACCTCGCCCGGCGCGATCCCGGCGCGGCGGAGGTGGTGCTCGACGAGGCCCGTACGCTCCGCGCCGCGCTCTACGCCAGCCTGGTCGACCCGGACGACGGCCCGGCCTTCGAAGCGGTCGCCCGGGCCGCCGAGGCCGCCGCCCGTACGCTCGCGTTCCGGCGCGCGGTCGACGGACGCGGTCGCTGGTGGCCGGACCTCGCCGCCGGCCTTCGGGTGCCGGTGCACGCCGCTGCGTTCAGCGGCGCGCAACTGCTCGCCGATCCGGCCCGGTTCACCGTGCGGGCCTGCCCGGACCGGAGCTGCGGGTGGTTGTTCCTGGACGAGAGCGGGCTGCGCCGGTGGTGCAGCCTCGGGACGTGCGGCGGCCGGGCGGGCGTCGCCTGCCGGAGTTCCTGACGACGGGAGCTGTCGGCAGCTGGTGGGCCGGGGCGGATACGCTCGCCGGGATGCCGAGTGACGCCGCACCCGACCAGTCCGCCTCCGACGGCTACCTGCAACGCGCCCATCTCCTCGCCGAGCTGGGCCGCTACGACGAGGGCATCGGCGAACTCACCGCGCTGCTCGCGGACGAGCCCGGGCACCTGCCCGCGTTGACCATGCTGGCCCGGATGCACCTGGCCGCCGGGCGTCCGGTGGAGGCGCTGGCCGTCGCCGAGACGGCCGTGACCCCAGTTCCGGACGCCGTGACAGCCGACGGCGAAACGTCCGCCGTCGAGCCGCCCACTGCCGCTGAGACGTCCGGGACGCGTGCCGCCGAAGCGGCCGGGGGTGTCCTGCCGGTGCTCGTGGCCCGTGGCTTCGCGCTGCTCGACCTCGAACGCTGGAAGCCCGCAGCGGCCACCGCCGACGAGATCCTGGCGCGCGGTCCGGGCGACGCGTACGCGCAGCGCAGCGCCGCCGCCATTCTCTCCGCGTCGCGCAACGGGCAGGCGGCGCTGGACGCGGCGTGGCGGGGTGTCGAGCTGGCCCCGGAGGAGCCGGAGGCGCACCTGGTGCTGGGCCTGGTCGCGGTGCGGCTGCAACTGTTCGACCTGGCCGAGCGGGCCTACCGGGAGGCGCTGCGGCTGGACCCGGAGCTGGGCGAGGCGGGGCAGGACGTGGGCGTGGCCCGGCTGGAGCGACGCCGCTACGCCGAGACGCTGGAGCACCTGACCGCGCTGGCGGACCTGCCGGTGGCCCGGCCCGACCCGGTCCGGACCGTGGACGACGGCATCCGGCGGCTCCTGCTGTCGGTGGCCGGCTGGTCGCTGCTCGCGAGCCTGCTGGCCGGCGTCCTGGCCCCGGCCTCGTCCGGCGCGTCCCGGCTGTTCGCGGCGCTGTCGGTGGCCGGCGTGGCGGTGCTGCTGCGGCGTCCGGCGACGTGGCGGCCCGGCCTGCGGGAGGCGATGTCGCGCGGCCTGGCCGTGCCGGTCTGGGCGGCCGCCGCCGCGGTGCTGCTGCTTCTCGTGTACGCGCTGGTCGGCAGCCCGTGGCCGCTGGCCGGGGTGGTGACCGCGTCGGTGGTGGCCGGACTCACCGCGTTCGCTCGCCGGTGAGAGGGTAGGAGGACCGGAAACACCGGCTCAAGGAATGCGGGGACCCGTGCTCACCGTCAATGCCTACGCGGCGACGTCCGCGACCGAACCGCTCGTCCCGACCACCATCGAGCGGCGGGATCTCGGCCCGGACGACGTTCTCATCGACATCAAGTTCTCCGGCATCTGTCACTCCGACATCCACACCGCGCGCAGCGAGTGGGGCCCGACCCGCTACCCGATCGTGGTCGGCCACGAGATCGCGGGCGTGGTGCGTGAGGTCGGCTCGGCGGTCACGAAGTTCGCCGTCGGCGACCGGGTCGGCGTCGGCTGCCTGGTCGACTCCTGCCGGGAGTGCGACAACTGCCGCAAGGGGCTGGAGCAGTACTGCCTGAAGGGCAGCACCGGCACGTACGGCGGGGTGGGGCGGGACGGCAAGCCGACCCAGGGCGGCTACTCGCAGGCCATCGTGGTCACCGAGGACTTCGTGCTGCGCATCCCGGACGGCATCGAGCTGGACGCCGCCGCGCCGCTGCTCTGCGCC
Organism: Micromonospora sp. NBRC 110037; assembly: GCF_001652995.1. NCBI lineage: Bacteria > Bacillati > Actinomycetota > Actinomycetes > Micromonosporales > Micromonosporaceae > Micromonospora > Micromonospora sp. NBRC 110037. Next base: position 448,086 of record NZ_BBVA01000003.1, on the reverse strand, counting down.
GGTATCACCACGTACTCGCCGCTGCGGCACTGGAACGCCGGGCCGGGCACCCGGGTGGCGGTGATCGGCATGGGCGGCCTCGGCCACATGGCCGTGAAGCTGGCCCACGCGATGGGCGCCGAGGTGACTGTGCTGTCGCAGTCGCTGAAGAAGCGGGAGGACGGGCTGCGGCTCGGTGCCGACCACTACTACGCCACCTCGGACGAGGAGACGTTCCGTGAGCTGGCCAACTCGTTCGACCTGATCATCAACACGGTCAGCGCGACCCTCGACATGGACGCGTACCTGCGGCTGCTCGCGGTGGACGGGACGCTCGTCAACGTGGGCGCGCCCGAGGATCCGCTGTCGGTGCACGCGTTCTCGCTGATCCCGGCCCGCCGGTCGTTCGCCGGGTCGAACATCGGCGGCATCGCGGAGACCCAGGAGATGCTCGACTTCTGCGCCGAGCACGGGCTGGGCGCCGAGATCGAGGTCATTGGAGCCGAGAAGATCAACGAGGCGTACGAGCGGGTGCTCGCCTCCGACGTGCGCTACCGCTTCGTCATCGACGCGTCCACGTTCTGACGACCGCGTGCGAAGGGGCCGCGTTCGTGCCGGGCGCGGCCCCTTCTCGCGTACGTCAGGGCTTGCGTGCCCAGGTCCAGGCGTAGCCGTCGTCCTCGCAGTCGGCGGCCGCGTCGCAGAGGTCGAGCGGGCGGAACGTGTCCACCATGACCGCCAGCTCGTCGAAGAACTCCGCGCCGATCGAGCGTTCGGCCGCGCCCGGCTGGGGGCCGTGGGTGAAGCCGGACGGGTGCAGCGAGATCGAGCCCTGCTCGATGCCGGAGCCGCGCCGGGCCTCGTAGTTGCCGCCGGTGTAGAACAGCATCTCGTCGGAGTCGACGTTGTGGTGGTTGTACGGCACCGGGATGGCGGCCGGGTGGTAGTCCACCTTGCGCGGCACGAACGAGCAGATCACGAAGTTCGGGCCCTGGAACGTCTGGTGCACGGGCGGCGGCTGGTGGATCCGCCCGGTGATCGGCTCGAAGTCGTGGATGGAGAACGCCCACGGGTACATGTGCCCGTCCCAGCCGACCACGTCGAACGGGTGGTTGGCGTAGACGTACCTCGTCCACCCGCGGCGGTGCTTGACGAGCACCTCCACCTCCTCGCCGTCGACGAGCAGCGGCGTGTCCGGTCCGCGGACGTCGCGCTCGCAGTAGGGCGCGTGCTCCAGGAACTGTCCGCGTACGGAGAGGTAGCGCTTGGGCGGGCCGATGTGGCCGGACGCCTCCACGGCGAGCAGCCGGGTCGGTTCGTCGCCGGTGGGCACCAGGCGGTGGATGGTCGAGGTGGGGATGACGACGTAGTCGCCCGCGACCGCGTCGAGCACGCCGAACGGCGACTCCACCCGCATCGACCCGGCCTCCAGGTAGAGGCAGTGGTCGCCGGTGGCGTCGCGGAACAGCGGTGACGGGCGGTCGGCGAGCACGTACGCGATGCGTACGTCGTCGTTGGCGAGCAGGTACTGCCGGCCGAGCACCGGGTCCGCGCCGGTGCCGTCGAGCTTGTGGGTGCGCAGGTGACGCGGCTTGAGCGGCAGGTTCGGCACGCGGGTGACGGTGGGCGGGGCGAACTCCTCGGCGGCGAGGATCGCGGTCGGCGCGTGCCGGTGGTAGAGCAGCGACGAGTCGGAGGAGAAGCCCTCCTGGCCGACCAGTTCCTCCGCGTAGAGCGTGCCGTCGGGCTGGCGGAACTGGGTGTGGCGCTTGCGCGGCACGTCGCCGACGCTGCGGTAGTACGGCATTTCGCCTCCCGATATGTCCCGTTCTCCGGCCGGTGGCGTCCGATAATCGGACGCTGTTGTCCGTTCCTCGTAGCGTCCCGTACATTCTTGTCTCGTGTCAACGCAGGTGCCCCGCCTCCTCTCCGGCCTGGTGGACGACGCCGCGGTCTTTCCGCCCGGAAACGCCGCGCTGCCCGACGCGGTGACCGCGCACCGCACCCACCGCGCCGCCTGGTACGCCGACATGGTCGGCCCGCTGCTGCTGCCCGCCTCGGAGATCCAGCGCGGGTCGCTGCGCGGCCTGGTGGACCCGGCCGAAGGGCTGGTCATCGGGCTGATCGGCGACACCGGCCTGGACCAGCTCCCGCAGGCGCTGGACGCGCTCGCGCCCGACGGGGTGACCGCCCGGCAGATCGAGGCGCCGGTCGCCAAGCGCGGCGAGGACCCGCAACCCGGGCTGTCCGAACTGGTCGCGCTCGCCGACCAGCTCGACGGCACCGCTGTCTACGCGGAGATCCCGCTGACCTTCGGGCTGACGGGCGCGCTCGACACGCTCGCCGAGGCGCGCGCGGGCGGGCTGCCGGTGGCCGCCAAGTTCCGTACCGGCGGGCTCGCCGCCGAGCTGTTCCCCACCCCGGTCGAGCTGGCCGCGGTGATCTGCGCCTGCCGGGACCGTAAGCTGCCGTTCAAGCTCACCGCCGGGCTGCACCACGCGATCCGGCACCGCGACCCGGAGACCGGCTTCAACCACCACGGTTTCGTCAACGTGCTGGGCGCCACGCTCGCCGCGGTCGGGGGCGCCGAGGTGGACGGCGTGGCCGAGCTGCTCGCCGCCACCGACCCGGTCCGTGTGGTCGAGCCGGCGCGGGCGCACCGCGACGCCGAGCGTCCGCTCTGGGTCGGGTACGGCTCGTGCAGCATCTCCGAACCACTTACCGATCTGATCCGGCTGGGGCTGGTGAACGGAGGCTTCGAGGCATGACCGAACGCACCGAGCGGAGCGAGGGCCGTGAGGGCGTGCCCGGCCGGCACGGTATGACCTGGGTACCAGGGGCGGCGGGGTCGCCGTACGGGGTGACGAACCTGCCGTACGGCGTGTTCCGGCACGGCGAGGGCGAGCCGCGTATCGGCGTCCGCATCGGTGACTTCGCACTGGACCTGGCCGGCGCGGAGGCCGCCGGTCTGGTGCTGGCCGGCGGGGCGCTGGGCCGGCCGACGCTCAACGCCTTCATGGCGCTCGGCCGCCCGCAGTGGACGGCGGTCCGGCAGCGGGTCGTCGAGCTGCTCACCGAGCCGGAGCACCGGGCGGCGGTCGAGCCGCTGCTGATGCCGCTGCGCGAGGTCGAGATGCTGCTGCCGTTCGAGGTGGCCGACTACGTCGACTTCTACTCCTCCGAGCACCACGCCTCGAACGTCGGACAGATCTTCCGGCCCGGCCAGCCGCCGCTGCTGCCGAACTGGAAGCACGTACCGATCGGCTACCACGGCCGGGCCGGCACCGTGGTCGTCTCCGGCACCCCGGTGATCCGCCCGACCGGGCAGCGCGCCAGCGCGCAGGGCCCGACCACCGGCGCGTCGGTACGGCTGGACATCGAGGCCGAGGTGGGCTTCGTGGTGGGCGTACCGAGCCGGTTGGGCGAGCGGGTGCCGGTGGCCGACTTCGCCGACCACGTCTTCGGTGTGGTGCTCGTCAACGACTGGTCGGCCCGGGACATCCAGGCGTGGGAGTACCAGCCGCTCGGGCCGTTCCTCGGCAAGTCGTTCGCCACGTCCGTCTCGGCCTGGGTGACGCCGCTGGAGGCGCTCGCCGACGCGTTCGTACCCGCGCCGGACCAGGACCCGCCGGTGCAGGACTATCTGCGCGACACGCCGCACCTCGGGTTGGACCTGACGTTGTCGGTGCAGTGGAACGGCGAGCGGGTCGCCGAGCCGCCGTTCGCCGGCATGTACTGGACCCCGGCGCAGCAGCTCGCCCACCTCACCGTCAACGGCGCATCGCTGCGTACCGGCGACCTCTACGCCTCCGGCACCGTCTCCGGGCCGGAGCGCGGCCAGGTCGGGTCGTTCCTGGAGCTGACCTGGGGTGGGTCCGAGCCGGTCAAGTTCGCCGACGGCAGCGAGCGGACGTTCCTGGAGGACGGCGACACGGTGACGATCACCGCCACCGCGCCCGGCCCGGACGGCACCACTGTCGCGCTGGGCGAGGTCACCGGGACGATCCTCCCGGCCCGCTGAGTTCTGCCTTCCCGAACGGCCCCGGTCGCACCCGATGTGCGACCGGGGCCGTTTCCTTCCGCGTTTATCGCTCCGGATCACGTACGCCCCGGACGGCGGCTCCCGGCCGGAACGGAGCCGCCGATGGTGCCGGGTCGGGGGGCGTACCCGGGTAGCCGAACAGGAAGGACGAGCATGACCGAGTTGACCGGCGCCGTCTGGCGCACCAGCAGCCGCTCGAACGATCAGGGCCTCTGCGTCGAGGTGGCGACGAACGTGGTCGCCGCGCACGGCGTGGTGGGCGTACGCGACTCCAAGGACCCGGACGGCCCGGCGCTCGCGGTGAGCCCCCCGGGCTGGGCCGCGTTCGTCACCGCGCTGCGGGGCGGTTCGTTCCGCGGCTGACCGTCAGTGCCACACCCCGGTGCCCCGACGATCGGGGCACCGGCGGTGGAAATGTCACAGCGAGGCTCCCCGTTTCCGGTCACGGCCCGTACCGTGTACGACACGGGAGGTGCCATGTCGACGGTCACGGTGTCCGCATTCATCGAAGCGCAGGCCGCCGACCTGTGGCGCCTGCTGACCGACCTCCCGGCCCGCGCCGACTGGCTCTCGGCGGTGAGCGCGGTCGAGGTCCTCGGCGCCGGCGGGTTCGGGCCCGGCTCGACCTGGCGGGAGACCCGCGTCCGGCCGGACGGCGGCGCCGAACCGGAGGAGTTCGAGGTGATCGAGGCGGTCGCCCCGAGCCGCCTGGTGCTCGGCTCGCGCGGCGCCGGCGCGGACTACCGCATCACCTGGACGCTGCGCACCGTCGAGCGGCGACGCCGCGGCTGCACCGAGGTCACGGTCGAGCAGGAGGCGGCGCCGACCCGCCCGTACGGCCGGGTGTTGGCCCTGATCCTCGGCGGCCTGGCCGCCCGCGCGGTGGAGGGCGCGCTCCGACGCGACCTGGCCGACCTGGCGTCGGCCGCCGGACCGGCCCGGTCCTCCGAGGCCGCCTGAGCCGACCTGGCCGCTCGCCGCGCCCGGCCCGGACCTGGCCGGTAGGGTGCCGGGTCGGAGGTGACGGATGGCGAAGGCCGCGAGGCGGCGGGCCGTGGTGGCGCTGGTGGCGGTACTCGCCGTCGCGGCGACGGTCGCCGTGGTGGTCCGGGTGCTGGCGCCGGCCGAGGTCGAGACCGTCGCCCGGGAGCCGTACCCGGCGGCGCCCGCGCCGACCGCCGGGGTGATCGGGCGGCTGCCGGTGGCGCCGCTCGTCGTCGACGGCCGGCTGCGCGTCTACGCGGGCGCCCGTCAGGTGTACGCGGACCAGCCGGTCACCGGGCGGCACCGGGTCACCCCGTTCTGGTCGTACCGTCGCTGGCCGGCCACGTTGACCGGGGTGCTCGCCCAGGACACCACGGTGGTCAGCCGCTGGTCCGACGGGAAGCTGGTGGCACTGGACGCGCGTACCGGACGGGTCGCCTGGCGGGCCGACGGCCCGGAGCCGGGGTCGGTGCCGCAGCCGAGGCGGACCTACGCCGGCACGGTCTGGGACCCGGCCGGGCTGCACGTCGCTCGTGCCGCCGGCCGATCCGTGCTGGTGTCGGCGGGTCCCGGCGGGGTCGGCGGGTACGACCTCGCCGACGGGCGCCGGCTCTGGCGCGCCGACCTGCCCCGCGACTGCCGGGCCGACGTGGGTACGACAGCCAGCGGCGATGTGGTCGGGGTGGACAGCTGCGAGGGGCCGCCCGTGGTCGAGCTGCGGGACGCGGCGACCGGCACGGTGCGGACCCGCTGGCGTCCCCCGGACGCGCCGGATCAGCTCGTGGTCACGCCGGTCGGCTGCCCGCACGGGCACTCCGGCTGCCGCGGGTTGCGTACCGCCGGGCCGGGCGGTGCGGGCGGCAAGGGCTGGCTGGTGACCGACCCGGGCGAGCCGAGCGCCGCGCCGGGCCTGGACGCGATGGACACGGTGCTGGACGGCGAGCGGGTGGTGGACACGTCCGGCCCGGTGGTGGTCGGGCGTTCGGCGCGTACCGGCGCGGAGCTGTGGCGCAGGGCGGACATCCACCCGGCCCGGGTGCTCGCGACCGAGCCGGGGCGGGTGCACCTGCTGACCGACCGGCGGGAGCTGGTCACTGTCGACCCGCTCACCGGCGCGACCCGGTCCAGTTTCGTGCTCGACGTCGGGCGGGACGGGATCGGCTGGCGGCCGGGCCGGGCGTACGCGGTGGACGGCTACGTCGCCGTGGAACGGCTGCGGGAGAGCGCCACGCCGGAGGACGACGACCAGGGCTACTTCCTGATGGCCGAGCCGGTGCTGCTCGCCGCCACCTGACCGGCGGTTCGGCCTGCAAAACGGACAAAAGCCACTATTGTTGTCGGATGAGACGCCCAGGGCCGGTCCGTAGGGGGTTGACGGACCGGCCCCGGGCGCGCCCCGGTCAGGCCAGGGCGGACTCGGCCACCGCCAGGAACGCGTCGTTCTCGGCCGGGGTGCCGATGGTGACCCGGACGCCGTCGCCCGGGAACGGGCGGACGATCACGCCGCGCGCCTCGCACGCCCGGCCGAACTCCACCGCCCGCTCGCCGAGCGGCAGCCAGACGAAGTTGGCCTGGCTCTCCGGCACGTCCGGGACGAACTTGCGCAGCGCCTCGGTGACCCGGTCCCGCTCGGCCACTACCAGCGCGCAGCGCCGCTCCACCTCGTCGGCCTGTGCCAGCGCGGCCAGCGCGCCGGCCTGGGCGGCCATGCTGGTGGAGAACGGCGTGACCACCTTGCGCACGGCGGCGGCCACCTCCGGCGCCGCGACCAGCCAGCCGATCCGCAGGCCGGCCAGGCCCCACGCCTTGGACAGCGTGCGCAGCACCGCCACGTTCGGCCGGTCCAGGTAGGTCAGGCCGTCCGGCACCTCCGGGTCGGTGACGAACTCCCGGTACGCCTCGTCGATCACCACGAGCACGTCGTCCGGCACCGCGTCGAGGAAGCGGTCCAGCTCCGCCCGGCGCACCGCCGTACCGGTCGGGTTGTTCGGGTTGCAGACCAGGATCATCCGGGTCCGGTCGGTCACCGCCGCCGCCATCGCGGTGAGGTCGTGACCGTGGCCGGCGTCGTTCGGCACCCGCACGCTGGTCGCGCCGCTGGTCGCCGCGATGATCGGGTACGCCTCGAAGGAGCGCCACGAGTAGAGCAGCTCGTCACCGGGCAGGCAGGTGGCGCGGACCAGGTGCTCGGCCAGCGCCACCGAGCCGCAGCCGGTGGCGATCCGGTCGGCGTCCACGCCGTACCGCTCGGCGAGCGCCTGACGCAGCGCCACCACGCCCATGTCCGGATAGCGGTGCGAACCCGCCACCGCCTCGGCGACCGCCTCCACCACGCCGGGCAGCGGGCCGTAGGGCACCTCGTTGCTGGCCAGCTTGATCGCCTCGGGCAAACCCAGCTCCCGGGCCAGGTCGGCCGGGCTGCGGCCGGGCACGTAGTTGGGCAACGCGTCCAGGTCGGCGCGGGTGAGCCGCAGCGGAGGCTGGTGGCGTCCGGTCTCGGTCATGGGGTGTCTCCCGGGGTGTCGGCGCGGTCGCGCGGGGTGGTACGGGGGTCGGGCCGCTTACGGGGAAGCTGGACCACCACCGTCTGCGCCCGCTTGTCGTGCAGGGCCTGGCGCAGCGGCTGGTCGAACAGGGGCGAGACCGCGTCGATGAGCTGCAGCAGCAGACCGAGCCCGCAGCAGTACCAGAGCAGCGTGGGCAGGCCGAGCGTGCTCCAGCGCCGGGTGGCCCGGCCGAAGCCGAGCGGCTGGTCCGCCTCGACCGGCAGCGCGCGTACGCCCATCAGCCGCTTGCCGAACGTCTGCCCGCGCGCCGCCATCGACGGCACCTCGTAGGCGTACCAGAGCGCGGTGGCGATCACCAGGATGGCGATCTGGAGGCCACCGGCCTGGTCGTCGATCTGGGGCAGCCCCTCGGTGGAGGTGTCACCGTTCATCGCGCGGCGCACCGACTCACGCAGGTACGGCGCGACGGCCTCGAAGTAGCGCCAGACGAACCAGCCGTTCACCACCGCGTTGAGCAGGAACACCACGCCGAAGTCGATCAGGCGGGCGACCAGCCGGGCGCCGTACGAGGCGAGCGGCAGCCCGTGCGGGCGCGGAATCGGCTGCGCGCCCGGCCAGTGCGGGTACGGCCAGCCCGGCGGCGGTCCCTGCGGCGCCGGCCCGGCCTGACCGGGCTGCCGCGGCCACGGGCCGCCCGGCCCCGGCTGCCCGGGCTGCCCGGGCTGTCCCGGCCAGGGACCGGGCTGTCCGGGCCAGGGGCCGGCCTGACCCGGCTGGCCCGGCCACGGTCCGCCCGGCTGGGCGGGCGCGCCGGACGACGGGGCGACCTCGGACCCGCTACCCGTCCCGGCACCGGGCGTCGCGGCGGCGGCCGGCTCGGGTTCGGCGGGCGGTGGACCGTCGGGCGGGGTGACGTCGACCGGGATCGGCGCGCCGATCCAGCCCTCGCCGTCCCACCAGCGGCGGGTCTCCGGGTCGGCGGGGTCGACGTACCATCCAGGTTCCAAGCTCACAGCGCCGTCCTTGTTCCCGACTGCGGGGCTCGCAGGCCCGGCTCACTCCTCGCGCTCACAGTGCTCCCCTCAGTTCGCGACTGCGGGGCTCGCAGGCCCGGCTCACTCCTCGCGCTCACGGGCCAACCTTAACGACGACCGTTCCGGCGAACTTGTCGTGGAGGCACTGCTGCCAGGGCTTGTCCCACAGTTGCCAGAAACCGTCGAGGTAGTTGAGGAACGGCACGAACATCCCGCCGGCGAACTCGACGGCCCAGCGCTTGCCGAGCATGCCCCGGCTCAGCGCGGCGTCCGGCTGCACCGGCACGATCCGCAGCTTCATCACCTTCTTGCCCAGCGTCTGGCCGGTCCGGCGGGCGTACTCGACGTGGTAGACCCAGTAGAAGACGAGCATGAGCAGCAGGACCCCGAGCTCGGCGGCGAGCAGCGGCAGGAACACGCCGGTCCAGAGTTCGGCCGGCTCGGGACCGTTCGGGCCCGCCTGCTCGATCTCGTCGATCATCCGGACGAAGACGAGGGCGAAGACCGGTAGGAACAGCACCATCGTCACCGCCATCGCGACGGCGGTGTCGATCAGGTAGGCGATCAGCCGGTCACCGAAGCTCGCCAGCGGCTGCCCGTTCGGCGCCAGCGGGGGCGGGACGGGCCTCGGGGCGTACCCCGGTGGGGGGTAACCGGGCGGCGGGTAGCCGGGCGGGCCGGCGTACCCCGGAGGAACGTGCTGCGCGGGCACCGCGGGCCCGGTGGGCGGCGCGAAGCCGCCGCCCGCGGGTGCAGGCCCGGCAGGCGGCGGCGTCGGGTTCGGGGGAGGCTGGGTCACGCCGACAGTGTTACAGGTTGCCGCGCTTCTCCTGCTCCCGCTCGATCGCCTCGAACAGGGCCTTGAAGTTGCCCTTGCCGAAGCCGAGGGAGCCGTGCCGCTCGATCAGCTCGAAGAAGACGGTGGGACGGTCCTGCACCGGCTTGGTGAAGATCTGGAGCAGGTAGCCGTCCTCGTCCCGGTCGACCAGGATCTTGCGGGACTGCAGCTCCTCGATCGGCACCCGGACGTTGCCGATGCGGGCGCGCAGCTCCGGGTCCTCGTAGTACGAGTCCGGGGTGTCCAGGAACTCGACGCCCGCCGCGCGCATGGCGTCCACGCTGGCCAGGATGTCGTTGGTGGCCACCGCGATGTGCTGGGCGCCGGGGCCCTGGTAGAACTCCAGGTACTCGTCGATCTGCGACTTCTTGCGGGCCACGGCCGGCTCGTTGAGCGGGAACTTCACCTTGCGGGTGCCGTTGGCGACGACCTTGCTCATCAGCGCCGAGTAGTCGGTGGCGATGTCGTCGCCGATGAACTCGGCCATGTTCGAGAAGCCCATGACGCGCTTGTAGAACTCGACCCACTCGTCCATCCGGCCCAGCTCCACGTTGCCGACCACGTGGTCGACGGCCTGGAAGAACCGCTTCGGCTGGAGGCCGGCGTCGATCATCGGCTGCCGGTCCACGATCGGGCCGCGGGCCACGAAGCCGGGCAGGAACGGGCCGGTGTAGCGGGACCTGTCGATCAGGCTGTGCCGGGTGTCGCCGTACGCGGCGATGGACGCCATCCGCACGGTGCCGTGCTCGTCGCTGACGTCGTGCGGCTCGACCAGGCCGGTGGCGCCCTGCGCGACGGCGTGCGCGTACGCGGCGTCCACGTCCGGCACCTCCAGCGCGATGTCGGAGACGCCGTCGCTGTGCTTCGCCACGTGCTCGGCGCCGTCGGCGTCCGGCCGGACCGCGCCGGTCAGCACGAAGCGGGCCGAACCGCTGGTCAGGACGTACTGCGCGTGGTCGCGGTAGCCCTGCTCCGGCCCCCGGTACGCCACGCAGGTCATGCCGAACGCGGTCGAGTAGTAGTGCGCGGCCTGCTTGGCGTTGCCGACCAGGAAGTGGACGTGGTCCATGCCCTTGACCGGGAACGGGTCGCGGCTGATGTCGTGGTCGACGGCGCCGACGAGAGCGTCGACGTCGACCTCCTCGGTCGACTGGGGTCGGTCGATCGCCTGGGTCATGGTGGCCTCCCTCGCGTACCGGCCGGCCTCGTGGGCCGCCGTGGATCTGCTCTTCCGGGGAGGATCTACGGCGCACGGTGAGTTGGGCAACAGTTGGCGTTATTCCTGGTCAGGTTGTGCATTCGGTACCGTCGGACACCATGAACACTGGTCAGGATGTACAGCTCGACGAGCTGGACGCGCGCTTGATCGAACTGCTGGCGGAGGAACCGCGGATCGGGGTGCTGGAGTGCTCCCGGCGGCTCGGCGTGGCCCGCGGCACGGTCCAGGCCCGGCTGGACAAGCTGGTCGGCCGCGGCGTGGTGACCGGGTTCGGGCCGGACATCACGCCCGCCGCGATCGGCTTCGGGGTGACCAGCTTCGTCACGCTGGAGATCAGCCAGCGGCACGGCCACGACCAGGTCACCGCACACCTGGCCGCGATTCCCGAGGTGCTGGAGGCGCACACCATCACCGGCTCCAGCGACCTGCTCTGCCGCATCGTCGCCCGGTCGAACACCGACCTCCAGCGGGTCATCGACCAGATCGTCGCCTCCGAGGGGATCCGGCGCGCGTCCACCATCATCGCGCTGGCCGAGCAGATCCCGTACCGCACGCTGCCGCTGGTCCGCTCCGCCGCCCGGGGGTAAGGAAGGGCCCCCTGTTAACGCCTGCGGAGGTGGAAGGGCCCCTTATTAACACCTGCCCGGGCAAGAAGCGCTGCGACACGCCCCGCGCGCGACCCGGGGGACCGGTGATCGTCGCTACCGTGTGCGGTGTGAAGGGCCTAGGGGTACGCGGCTGGTTGCTGCTCGGGCTCGTCACCGTGGTCGTACTCGCCGCGACAGGCGTCTGGAACCCGTTCCCGGCGCTGTGGGACTGGGTCGACCGCAGCAAGCCGATCTCCGAGCCGGACGTGGTCTGGCAGCAGCGCGTCGGCGGCACCCCGCGCAGCGTCACCATCGCCGGCGACACGGTGATCGTCGAGCAGCGCACCCGCGTCGAGGCGCGCAGCCTCGCCGACGGCCGCCAGCTCTGGGAGCGCAAGGCCGACTGGTCGGCGGTCGCGGGCGGCGACCGGGACCCGGTCGTCGCCGTGGGCAAGCTGCTGGACAAGGGGTACGAGGTGCTCGACCCGGTCAGCGGCGTGACCCGGCGTCGCGACGATCGGGCGATCGCCGTCTGGACGTACCGGAACCTGCTGCTGGACGCCTACTGCGTGCGGGCCACCGACTGCACGTTGCGGGCCTGGGAGCCGCGCGGCACCGCTCCGCTGTGGAGCGCGTTCCTGCCCGGCGTGCACAGCGGCGTGCTCGCCGACAACCCGGAGCTGCTCGGTACGCGGCGGCTGGGCGCCACCCGGATCGACGGCGGGGTGGCCGGGCCGGAGGCGGTACCGCCGCTGCTCGGCTTCCCGGTCGACGGCCGGGTACACGTGGTGGACACCGCGACCGGCCGGGTGCTGCAGAACGTCGAGCCGGGCCGGGAGGAGCGGCTGGCGGTGGTCGGCGGCCGGCTGCTCCGGATCGCGGCCACCTCCCGCGACGGGAGCTGCTACTACACCGTCACGGCAGTCGACCCGGCGACGGGTCAGCAGGTGTGGCGTCGGACCGGGATCAACCTGCGTACGGCCGACTACGCCGGCTGCGTACAGCGGGAGGACCCGCAGGGCGCGCGCAACGTCCTGATCGGGGTCGCCCCGGACGGGCGTGAGGCGGTGCTCGACGGGTACGACGGCCGTCTGCTCCAGGTCGGCGCGGACGGTGAGAAGCTGCTCGCCGTGGACGACCGCTACGCCGTGGTGCGCAGCGCCGACAAGGAGTCGCTGCTGGGGCGGGAGCTGTCGGCGGACCGGACCCGGTGGACCCGGCCCGCCGGCGGTAAGAGCGGCGCCGCGCTCACCCCGTACGCGGCGCTGATCAGCGAGGAGAAGCCGTCTCGGCTGATCGCGGTCGAACCGCGCGAGGGCCGCGTCCTGGTCGAGCTGCGGACCGCGGCGAACGCGCTGGCGGTCGGCCCCAACGGCATGATCATCGGGGAGGGCCGGGAGATCGGGTACGTCCGCTGGGGCGCCGGCACGACCGGCGCGCCCGGGCCGGGGCAGGGCGACGCGCCGGTGGCGCCGAACCCCGGGGGCAGCTGGCAGCCGCCCGGCGACCAGGGCAGTTGCGGCCCGAAGCGGGAACTCTGCGTCGACGGCAAGTGACAGCGGGTGAGAGGTCGGGTCACGACCCCACCTGCGGGTGTCACCGATCGACGGCTCTGCCCTAGGCTTTTCGGTCATGAGCAGTGCCGCCGCCTTCTCGTACGCACCCCTGCTGCCGACCGGCCCCGACCTGACGGAATACCGCCTGGTCACCGATGAGGGCGTGGACGTCGTCAACGGCCCGGGTGGCCGCCGGTTCCTGACCGTCGATCCGGGCGCGCTCACCGCGCTGACGGCCGAGGCGATGCACGACATCGCCCACTTCCTGCGCCCGGCCCACCTGGCCCAGCTCCGCTCGATCATCGACGACCCGGCGGCCTCGCCGAACGACCGGTTCGTCGCGCTCGACCTGCTGCGCAACGCCAACATCGCGGCCGGCGGTGTGCTGCCGATGTGTCAGGACACCGGCACCGCGATCGTGATGGGCAAGCGCGGGCGGCACGTGCTCACCGACGGCACCGACGCGGAGGCGATCTCGCGCGGCGTCTACCAGGCGTACACCCGGCTGAACCTGCGCTACTCGCAGCTCGCCCCGCTGACCATGTGGGACGAGCGGAACACCGGCAGCAACCTGCCCGCCCAGGTGGAGCTGTACGCCGAGGACCCGGACGGCCACGCCGACGCGTACAAGTTCCTCTTCATGGCCAAGGGCGGCGGCTCGGCCAACAAGTCCTACCTCTACCAGGAGACCAAGGCCCTGCTGAACCCGACGCGGATGATGCAGTTCCTGGAGGAGAAGCTCCGGCTCATCGGCACCGCGGCCTGCCCGCCGTACCACCTGGCCATCGTCATCGGCGGCACCTCGGCCGAGTACGCGCTGAAGACCGCCAAGTACGCCTCCGCGAAGTACCTCGACGCGCTGCCCACCGAGGGCTCGATGAGCGCGCACGGCTTCCGCGACCTGGAGCTGGAGGCCGAGGTGCTGGAGCTGACCCGTAACTTCGGCATCGGCGCGCAGTTCGGTGGCCGCTACTTCTGCCACGACGTACGGGTGGTCCGGCTGCCCCGGCACGGCGCGTCCTGCCCGGTGGCGATCGCGGTGTCCTGCTCCGCGGACCGGCAGGCGGTGGCGAAGATCACCCCGTCCGGCGTCTGGCTGGAACGCCTGGAGACCGACCCGGCGCGCTACCTGCCCGACGTGACCGACGAGACGCTGGAGACCGAGGAGGTCGTCCGCGTCGACCTGAACCGGCCGATGGACGAGATCCGGGCCGAGCTGTCGAAGTACCCGGTGAAGACCCGGCTGTCGCTCACCGGGCCGCTGGTCGTCGCGCGGGACATCGCACACGCGAAGATCGCCGAGCGGCTGGACGCGGGCGAGCCGATGCCGCAGTACCTGCGCGACCACGCGGTCTACTACGCCGGCCCGGCCAAGACCCCCGAGGGCTACGCCTCCGGCTCGTTCGGCCCCACCACGGCCGGCCGGATGGACGCGTACGTGGAGAAGTTCCAGGCGGCCGGTGGCTCGATGGTGATGCTCGCCAAGGGCAACCGGTCCGCCCAGGTCACCCGCTCCTGCCAGGCCCACGGCGGGTTCTACCTCGGCTCGATCGGTGGCCCGGCCGCCCGCCTCGCCCAGGACTGCATCAAGCACGTCGAGGTGCTCGAATACGCCGAGCTGGGCATGGAGGCGGTCTGGAAGATCGAGGTGGAGGACTTCCCCGCCTTCATCGTCGTCGACGACAAGGGCAACGACTTCTTCGCCGAGGTCACCAAGCCGGTGCTCACCGTCGGCCGCCGTTAAGAAAACTGAGTTCCTAAGAAACTCCTGGGAAATTTGTGTTTGTGGAGTCTCCTCGTCCTGTAGGCTTTCCTCAGACGACGAGGGGGCACCATGCCATCCATCGAAATAGACGAGGACACCGACTCCTATCTCGCCTTCGCTGCCGGTATTGCCGGTCTGACGAAGGGGCAGGTTGTCGCGCGCCTGGTCAACGAAGTACGGGCACGGGCGGAAAGCCGACCGGAGGCGCCGGAAGACCCGAGTGGTGAACCGTCGACCGTCAGGATTTACGCCGACTACGCGGGGCACCGCACCCACGCCTCGTTCGTGCCCGGGCCGGGGCGCATCGAGATCACGTCCGGGCCCCTCGCCGGGAAGGTCTACAAGACCCCGAGTCAAGCGGCCCGAGAGATCGTCAAGCACTACAACCCGGACGTGAGCCCGCACCGCAACGGCTGGAGCTTCTTCCTCATCTCCGGAACGGCCGCCCCGCTGCAGACGCTGCGGCACCGCTGAGGTGGGCGGCGTGGGACCACACATATTCGTGGACGAGACCAAGGAGCACGGCCTGATCCTCGCGGCGGCCATCGTCGACGTGCCCCGGCTGGCCGCCGCCCGTCAGGCCGTCGCCGCTCTTACGCTGCGCGGGCAACGCAGCATCCACTTCTGCAAGGAACGCAACGATCGGAGACGGGAGATCCTCGGGACCTTCCGCCGACTCGGCGCGGCGGTGGTGCTCTACGACGCCACGGCGCATCGAGACCAACGGGCCGCGCGGGAGGCGTGCCTCCGAGCGCTGGTCCTGGACGCGGTCAAGCTCGATGCCGAGCGGCTGGTCCTGGAACTCGACGATTCCCGGCACGTCGCCGACACGCGCACCCTCAACCACGAGATGCGGCTGGCCGGTGCGACCGGACGCCTCCGGTACGACCACATGCGGGCGCACGAGGAGCGCCTGCTCTCGCTTCCGGACGCGGTTGCCTGGTCCTGGGCGAGAGGTGGCGAGTGGAAGGCCGCGGTGCTGCCGATGGTGGAGGAGATCCGGTCGGTCGCGCACTGAATGCGCGAGACCCGGCTCACCCACCGTCCGGAAGGCTGCCGGGTCCACTTTCAGGAGCTACTGCTCCTGACAACAGCCATACTACCTGCTTCGTACGGCCCTGATCCATCTTCCGACATCGGTGCGCCTGCCCGGTCGGACCACCGGACAGGCGCACCGCCCCCGTCGGATGCCGTCATCGGCAACCCGCACCGAGTCTGTGCGCCGCCGCTATCGGATCGCTATCGCCTCGGCGCGGCGCTCGGTGACCGCCGGGCTACGCTGCTGCAGGGTTGATACGGCGGTCGGGGGAGCGCGGTGCGGTTCGGAATCTTGGGGCCCCTGCGGGTCGGCGGCGGTGAAGCCACCGTCACCGCGGGTCGAGATCGAATCGTCCTCGCCATGTTTCTGCTGCGTCCGGGCCTGGTGGTGCCGACCGAGGACCTGATCGACGCCGTGTGGGAGGACCGTCCCCCGGCGACCGCGCGGACCCAGCTCCAGATCTGCGTGTCTCGACTGCGGCAGCGGTTCGCGGCGCTCGGCCTGCCCACCGTGACCATCGTCACCGACCCGGCCGGATACGGCATCCGGATCGAGCCGGGCGATCTCGACGCAGAGGTGTTCGCCAACGGTGTGGAGGCGGCCCGCCGGAACGCCGAAGCGGGCCGGCTGATCGAGGCGCGTCAGAACTACCGGGACGCGCTGGCGTTGTGGCGTGGGCCGGTGCTGGCCGGCATCCCCGCCCGTAGCGTCCGGCGGCGGGCGCAGGCGCTCGACGAACAGCGGCTCGCCGCGCTGGAGGACTGCGTCGACATCGAGTTGCGGCTGCGCCGGGCGCCCGAGCTGGTCGACGAGCTCACCGAGGCGGTCGAGCGCGAGCCGCTGCGGGAACGGTTGCGGGGGCAGTTGATGCTGGCCCTGTCGGCGGTCGGCCGCCACGCGGACGCGCTGGCTGTCTACCGGGAAGGGCGGCGGATCTACGCCGAGGAGCTGGGCATCGAGCCGGGCGCCGCGTTGCAGGAGCTGCACCAGCGGATACTCGCCGGCGACCTGGCGCTGAGCGGCCCGGAGAGCCGTGTTGCCGCGCCGGTGCGGGCGCTGCCGCGCGCGATCAGCGACTTCACCGGGCGGCAGCAGACAGTGGCCCGGCTGGTGCGGGAGGTCGAGGAGGGTAGCCGGGTCCAGCTCGTCGACGGCATGGCGGGCAGCGGCAAGACCACGCTGGCCGTGCAGGTGGCGACCGCTGTGGCCGGCCGGTTCCCCGACGCGCAGCTCTTCATCGACCTGCACGGGCACAGCGACCGCAGCCCGCTCAGTACGACAGTGGCCGCCGCCACCCTGCTCCGGCAGCTCAGCGTGCCGGCTGAACGGGTGCCGGCCGACCCGACGGACCGGCTGGCGATGTGGCGTTCCGAGCTGGCCGGGCGTCGGGCCGTGGTGGTGCTCGACAACGCGGCCGACGCCGGCCAGGTCGCACCGCTGCTGCCCAACGGTCCGGACTGCCTGATACTGATCACCAGCCGTCGTCGCCTGATCGGCCTGGACTCGGGCCGCCCGTCCTCGCTGCCGGTACTCGACGCCGACGAGGCGGTCGAGCTGCTGGCCCGCGTGGCCGGCGCGGAGAGGGTGGCCGCCGAGCCCGAGGCGGCGATGGAGGTGGCCCGCCGCTGCGGACACCTTCCGCTGGCCCTGCGGCTGGCCGGGGCCCGGCTCGCGCACCGGCCGCGGTGGCGGGTGGCCGACCTGGCGGAGCGGCTGGCCGGCGCGTCCGACCCGCTGGCCGAGCTGGTCGCGGGAGAGCGGTCGGTGGCCGGCGCCTTCGCGTTGTCGTACGAGCAGGTGTCGCCGCTCGCGCAGCGGGTCTTCCGCCTGCTGGGCCTGCACCCGGGTCAGTGTGTCGACAACCGGGTGCCGGCCGCGCTCGCCGACCTGCTGCTGCCGCAGGCGCAGGACGCGCTCGACGAACTTGTCGACGCGCACCTCGTCGAGGAGGTGGAACCGGGCCGCTACCAGCTGCACGACCTGATCCGCGAGTACGCGCGCACGCTCGGCGCCGGACGCGAGACCGCCGACGAGCGGCGGGCGGCGGTGGGCCGTCTCATCGACTTCCATCTTCAGGTCACCGCGTCCATCGGGCGGTCGCTGGAGACGGGCGCCGAGCCGTCCCTGTTCGACCTGCCGGAGCCGGCGCGGCCCGACCTGGTGGCAGCCACTGTCGGCCTCGGCCGAGCATGGTTGGAGGAGAACCGCTCGACCCTGACGGCGCTCGTCCGGCTGGCGGAGAACGAGGGTTTTCTCCGGCAGAGCTGGCAGTTCGCCCGGGTCGCCTGGGTCAGCAACTTCTACGGCGGTCGCCTGGACGACCTGATCGAGACGCATCAGATCGGTCTGCGGGCCGCCGAGCGCCTGGGCGACGAGGAGGCCGTTGCGACGATGCTCAACTATCTCGCCTCGGCGGACTACCGCCGGGCGCGGTTCGCCGAGGCCATCCGGCGGCTGGAGGCGGTGGTCGGCATCTACCGCAGGCTCGACCGGCCGGGCGAGCTGCGCAAGGTGCTGGGCAACCTCGGCACCGCGTACGCGGTCGACGGGCAGCACCAGCGGGGTATCGAACTCCTGACCGAGTCCGCGGCGATCGCCCGCCGGTCGGGCGAGTCGTCGTGGTTGTCCAACCTGCTGAACAACCTCTCGTTCACCCTGATCTCGCACGGCCGGTACGACGAGGCTGTGCGGATGTGCCGCAACCAGATGGCTGTCGCACGGCAGGCCGGCGACCTGCGGCAGCTCGGCAACTCGATCGGGCACCTCAGCATGGCGCGGCACCGGCGCGGCGAGCACGGGCCCGCGCGCCGGCTCCTGCTTGTCGGCCTGAGGCTCAAGCGCCGGGTGGGCAACCGGTACGGCGAGGGCGAACTGCTCAACGAGCTGGGCATGATGGAGCGTGAGGAGGGCCGGCCGGAGCTGGCCGCCTCGCTGCACCGGGACGCCCTCGTGGCCATGATCGACGCCGGGGATCTGGTCGGGCAGTGCGCCTCCCGGAACCTGCTGGCCCGGGCGATCTTCGACCAGGGTGACGTGGCCAGCGCGCTGGACCTGCACCGCCGGGTGCTAGCCGACGCCGAGCGGCTGGGCCTGCGCTACGAGCAGGCCCGCGCCCTGGACGGCCTCGCGCGATGCCTGCGCCACGACGACCCGGACCAGGCCCGCCGGTACGCCGGGCGTGCGCTGGCGCTGTTCCGTCAGGTCGAGACGCCGGACCAGCGGGACACCGAGAAGCTGCTGGTCGAGCTGGGCTGAGGGGGCCGCCACTTTCCCTGCACTCCGACCGGCGGCGCGGCAGGATGGTAGGCGTGACGACTCCAGAGGCGACCGGCTACCGGATCGAACGCGACTCGATGGGCGAGGTGGAGGTGCCCGCCGAGGCACTGTGGCGGGCGCAGACCCAGCGCGCGGTGCAGAACTTCCCGATCTCGGGGCGCGGGCTGGAACCGGCCCAGATCAAGGCCCTGGCGCAGATCAAGGGGGCGGCGGCACTGGTGAACGGTGAGCTGGGGGTGATCGACGCGGACGTGGCGCAGGCGATCGCCACCGCCGCCGCGCACGTCGCCGAGGGCGGCTACGACGACCAGTTCCCGGTGGACGTGTTCCAGACCGGCTCCGGTACGTCGTCCAACATGAACACCAACGAGGTCATCGCCACCCTCGCGAGCCGCGAGCTGGGCCGCGACGTGCACCCGAACGACCACGTCAACGCGTCGCAGTCCAGCAACGACGTGTTCCCCACCTCGATCCACCTGGCCGCCACGCAGTTCGTGGTGGAGGACCTGATCCCGTCGTTGAAGCAGCTCGCGGGCGCGCTGGAGGAGAAGGCGGCCGAGTTCGAGACGGTGGTCAAGGCCGGGCGTACCCACCTCATGGACGCCACGCCGGTCACGCTCGGGCAGGAGTTCGGCGGCTACGCGGCGCAGGTCCGCTACGGCGTCGAGCGGCTGGAGTCGGCGTTGCCCCGGCTGGCCGAGCTGCCGCTGGGCGGCACCGCCGTGGGCACCGGCATCAACACGCCGCTGGGGTTCGCCGAGCGGGTGATCGGCAAGCTGCGGGAGTCCACCGGGCTGCCGTTGACCGAGGCGCGCAACCACTTCGAGGCGCAGGGCGCCCGGGACGCGCTGGTGGAGACCTCGGGCCAGCTCCGTACCGTCGCGGTCGGTCTCTACAAGATCGCCAACGACGTGCGCTGGATGGGTTCCGGCCCGCGCGCCGGTCTGCGTGAGCTGCGCATCCCCGACCTCCAGCCCGGCTCGTCGATCATGCCGGGCAAGGTGAACCCGGTGGTGGCCGAGGCGATGCGGCAGGTCTGCGCCCAGGTGGTCGGCAACGACGCGGCGGTGGCGTTCGCCGGGTCGCAGGGCGACTTCGAGCTGAACGTGATGCTCCCGGTGATGGGCCGCAACCTGCTGGAGTCGATCAAGCTGATCGCCGCGTCCAGCCGGCTGTTCGCCGAGCGGCTGGTGGCCGGCCTGGTCGCGGACGCCGAGGTCTGCCTGGCGTACGCGGAGGGCTCGCCGTCGATCGTCACCCCGCTCAACCGCCACCTCGGGTACGACGAGGCCGCCTCGATCGCGAAGGAGGCGCTGGCCAAGCAGGTGTCCATCCGCGAGGTGGTGATCTCCCGGGGTCACGTCGACTCGGGCAAGCTCACCGAGACCCAGCTGGACGAGGCGCTGGACCTGCTCCGGATGACCCACCCCTGAGACCGGCGCCGGTAATTGCCTCGACCCGTCACCGTGGGCGCGGCATGATCCGACGGTGCGTGACGACGGCGGGGTGCTGCTGGAGACCGCGCGGCTGACGCTGCGCCGGTTCACGATGGACGACGTGGACCGGTTGGTGGCGCTGGACGCCGACCCGGAGGTCATGCGCTTCCTGACCGGCGGCGTGCCGACTCCGGCCACGACATTCCGGGACGACGTGCTGCCCCGGGTGCTCGCGCAGTACACCCGGCACCCCGGGCTCGGCCGCTGGGCGACGCTCGACCGGTTCACCGGCGAGTTCCTCGGCTGGCACTCGCTCGACCCGTCCGACGACGGCACCGAGGCGGAGTTGGGCTACCGGCTGCGCCGCGCGACCTGGGGGCACGGGCTCGCCACCGAGGGCGCGCGGGCGCTGGTGCGGCACGCGTTCGACACGGTCGGCGTCCGCCGCGTGTGGGCCCAGACGATGGCGGTGAACGACCGTTCCCGGGCGGTCATGGCCCGCGCCGGGTTGCGCTACGTCCGCACGTTCCACCTCGCGTTCGACGACCCGATCCCGGGTACGGAGCACGGCGAGGTGGAGTACGAGCTGTCCCGGGAGGACTGGCCCGCGACCCGTCAGGACTGGGACGCCGCCCTGCGGGCCCGGTAGGCGCTCACCGCGGCCCGGTTGCCGCAGCCGGCGTCGCAGAACCGGCGGGAGCGGTTCCGGGACAGGTCGACAAGCACGTTGTCGCAGTCGGGGTGGTCGCAGTGCCGCAGCCGGCTCAGCTCGCCCATGCGTACCAGGTCGGCCATCGCCATCGCGGCCTCGACCGCCATCCGGGTCGCCAGCGGCGCGTCCCGCGGCACGGCGTGCAGGTGGTACGGCTCGTCGTCGTGCCGGACGAGTTGCGGCAGCGCGTGCGACTCGCGCAGCAGCTGGTTGACGATCGCCACCACCTCGTCGGTGTCGGCGTACCAGATGCGGCGCAGCCGGGGCCGCAGCGCGCGGACCTGGCGCAGTTCGGTTTCGGTGTGCTCGTGCCGGCCGCTCCACCCGTGGGTGGTGAAGAAGGCGTCCAGGGCGGCCACGTCGGGCAGCCCTTCCCGGTCGCCGTCGGCGGTGTTCACCAGTGCGGCGGCACCGACCAGCGCGCATTCGGTGTCATGAGCGAAAAGCAACTTGACTCCTGTCAGGGGCTCCGCCTAGCGTCATCAGCATAACCGTCCTTCACTCATGACCTGGAGCTGTCGATGCGTGAACGATCCGGCGTCGGGCTCGGTCTGGCACTGCTCTCCGCGATCACGTTCGCGACCTCGGGCACGTTCGCCCGCCCGCTGATCACCGGCGAGTGGTCGGCGGTCGCGGTGGTGATCGCCCGGGTCGGCATCGCCGCGCTGGTGCTCGCCGTGCCCGCCCTGCTGGCCCTGCGCGGCAAGTGGTCGGTGCTGCGGCGCAACGGCGTCACGGTGCTGCTGTTCGGGCTGCTCGGCGTCGCCACCGCGCAGGCGTGCTTCTTCAACGCGGTCCGCTACCTCCCGGTCGGTGTGGCGCTGCTGCTGGAATACCTCGGCATCGTGCTGGTGGTCGGATGGATGTGGCTGGTCCACGGGCAGCGCCCGCGAGCGCTGACGGTGGCCGGCTCGGTTACCGCCCTGTGCGGGCTGGCGCTCGTCCTCGACCTCACCGGAGCCGGCCGCCTGGAACCGGTGGGCGTGCTGTGGGGTCTCGGCGCGGGCGTCGGGCTGGCCGGATACTTCGTCATCGCCGGCCGGATCGACGCCGAACTGCCGTCGGTGGTGATGGCCAGCGGCGGCATGGCTGTCGGCGCGGTGGCGCTGCTCCTGCTCGGCGGCATCGGCGCGCTGCCGCTCGCCGCCGGCACCGCCGACGTCACCTTCGCCGGGCACCAGGTGAGCTGGCTGGTGCCGATCGCCGGGCTGTCGCTGATCGCCGCCGTGGTCGCGTACCTGGCCGGGGTCGCCGGCACCCGGCTGCTCGGGGCCCGGCTGTCCTCCTTCGTGGGGCTGACCGAGGTGATGTTCGCGGTGCTGATCGCGTGGCTGGTGCTCGACGAACTGCCCAGCCTGATCCAGCTGGCCGGCGGGGTGCTCATCCTCGGCGGCGTCGCCCTGGTCCGGGCGGACGAACTGCGCGGCACACCTTCGGCGTCCACGTCCGCCGAGCCGGTGCTGGCAGGCGACCGGTGAGCGGGCCGCGCAGCGCTGTCGTCTTCGACGCCGACGAGACACTCGTCGACCTGCGTCCGGCGGTCACCGGCGCGCTCGTCGCCGTACTGGAGGAGATGCGGCGGCGGACCCCGGCGGCGGCCGCGGTGTCGCTCGCGGACCTGGAGGAGGACTGGGGTGCGGTCTTCGGCGCGCTCAGCGCCGCCCCGGTGCAGGAGATCCGGCGGGCCGCGCTGGCCCGCTCGCTGGCCCGGGCCGGGCTGGAGACGGAGCTGGACGAGTTGGCGGAGTTGTTCTTCGCCCGCCGGTACGCGCTGAGCCGGCCCTTCCCCGACGCGCTGCCCGCGTTGGCGGCACTGCGCCCGCACCACGTGCTGGGCTTCGCCACGAACGGCAACAGCCGCGCCGAACGCTGCGGCCTCGCCGGGCAGTTCGCCTTCGAGTTGTACGCCCACGAGGGCGGCCTGCCGAAGAAGCCGGCCGGGGAGTTCTTCGCGGCCGTGGTGGCGGCCTGCGGGCTGCCCGCCGCGCGGATCGTGCACGTGGGCGACTCGCCGGAGCACGACGTGGTCGCCGCCCAGCGGGCCGGACTGCGTGCCGTCTGGCTCAACCGGGGCGGGCTGCCCCGGCCTCGGGGCCTCGAACCGGACGCCGAAGTGTCCACGCTCGCCGGACTGTCCACGGTGCTCAACACCTTGACAAGCGCGAATGCCTAGTTGCGGCCGATAACGGACGTCGATCTGGCGGAACCCGCTCCCGTGATGTGGGATGACACCACGTCCCTCAACGAGAGGATCTGATGTGGTGAGCAAGCGCTTCACCGTCGGCGCGGTCGCGGCTGCGGCCTCGCTGGCACTCACGGTGACCGGCCTGGGGATCCCGGCGAACGCCGCGCCGTCGGACACCCGGACCTTCACCGTGCTGGCCGAGAGCGGTGTGTCCACCGACGCCGCGATCGCCGCGATCACCGCCGCCGGCGGCACTGTCGTCGCCCGTACCGACGATGTCGGCCTCTTCCAGGTCACGAGCGACCGGGCGGACTTCGCCAGCCGGGCCACCGCCGCCGGCGCCCTGGTCGGCGCGGCCGAGGAGAAGGCGATCGGCCGCAAGCCGAAGCTGGACCGGGTCGAGCAGGAGCACCTGCTGGCCGCCGCGGCGACCAAGGGCAAGGCCGCCAAGAACAACGGCAAGAAGATGGACCCGCTCGACGACAAGCTCTGGGGTCTGGACATGATCCGGGCCGACAAGGCCCGCAAGATCGAGCCGGGTGACCGCCGGGTGACCGTCGGCATCCTGGACACCGGCGTCGACGCCAGCCAGCCCGACCTGGCACCGAACTTCAACTGGGCACTGTCGCGCAACTTCGCCCCGGACATCCCCGAGGTCGACGGCCCGTGCGAGGTGGCCAGCTGCCTCGACCCGGTCGGCACCGACGACGGCGGGCACGGCACCCACGTGGCCGGCACCATCGGCGCCGCCGCCAACGGCTTCGGCCTGTCCGGCGTGGCCCCGAACGTCTCCCTGGTCGAGCTGAAGGGTGGCCAGGACAGCGGCTACTTCTTCCTCAACCCGGTGGTCAACGCCCTGGTGCACGCGGGCCGCTCCGGCCTGGACGTGGTCAACATGTCCTTCTACGTCGACCCGTGGCTCTACAACTGCACCGCCAACCCGGCCGACTCGCCGGAGGCGCAGGCCGAGCAGCGCACCGTCATCGAGGCCATGAAGCGGGCGCTCAACTTCGCGCACCGCAAGGGCGTCACGCTCGTCGGCTCGCTCGGCAACAACCACGAGGACCTGGGCGCGCCGCGCACCGACGTGAGCAGCCCGGACTACGGCGCCGACCCGTACCCGCGCCCGATCGACAACGCGACCTGCTGGGACCTGCCGGTCGAGGGCCCGCACGTGATCGGCGTGTCGGCGGTCGGGCCGTCCGGCAAGAAGTCCGACTACTCGAACTACGGCACCGAGCAGATCTCGGTGGCGGCGCCGGGTGGCTGGTTCCGGGACGGCTTCGGCACCGACACGTACCGCACCGACGCCAACATGATCCTCTCCACGTACCCGAAGAAGGTGCTCCAGGAGGAGGGGTCGGTCGACGAGAACGGCAACATCGTCGCCGGCTTCGAGAACTCGGTGTTCAAGCAGTGCACCGCGAAGGGTGAGTGTGGCTACTACACCTACCTCCAGGGCACCTCGATGGCGTCCCCGCACGTCTCGGGCGTGGCGGCGCTGATCGTCAGCAAGCACGGCAAGAAGGAGGGCCGCAACGGCTACGGCATGGCGCCGAACCTGGTCGAGCAGCACCTCTACCGGACGGCGGCCGAGCACGCCTGCCCGGAGCCGCGGCTGCAGAGCTACACCAACGAGGGCCGGAGCGCCGAGTTCGACGCGTACTGCGCGGGCTCGCTGAACTTCAACGGCTTCTACGGCTACGGCATCGTCGACGCCTACGCCGCGGTGAAGACCCCGGTCAAGCCGAACGTACGACCGTAACGACCGTTTCCCCGAGGTGGCGGTGTCCGGATCACCCGGACGCCGCCACCTCGGCGTTCCGGCGGGTGTCACGGGCGCCACCCCCGGGCCACCAGTGCGGCGCGGATCTCCCGCACCAGGTCGGGGAACTCCTTGCGCAGGCGGCGGCCGGTCACGTGCAGCACCAGCCAGCCGGCCGCGACGAGCTGGTTGAGCCGCCGCCGGTCGAGGTGCATCCGGTCCGCGTCGGAGTGCCACTGACCGTCGTACTCGACCGCGACCCGGAACTCCGGCCAGGCCAGGTCGGGGTGCAGGATCAGGCCGGTCGACACCCGCACCGGATACTGGGCCACCGCGCGGGGCAGGCCGGCGAGGGCGAGACGGACCCGCAGGTGGGACTCGGGCGGGGACTGGGCCAGCCCGTCGGTCAGGCCGAACACCCACGCCGCCCGCCGCCCACCGGGGCGGCAGGCGTTCCGGGCCGCCTCGCTCGCCAGCGCCGACCGGTTCACCGAACCGGTACGCAGCAGCCCGTCGATGATGCCGACCGCCTTCACCGGATCGGCCCAGACCGCTGTCTCCCAGGCACAGGCGGCCGGCTCGGTGCGTGGCGGCGGCCCGGCCAGGGTCAACGCCGCACCGGGGGACGACTCTGCGAACGGGCTCGATGCGGCTGAGTTCTGCGGGTCGGCCGGGCCGGGCGGTCCGGGGTGGTTGTGGGGGTGGGCCGGATCCGGCGATCTGGTCCGGCCCGGTGTGCCCGGGAGGCGGTCCGCCGCAGGCGGTGCTGCTACGAGCGACCTGGTGCCGGTGGCAGGGCGTGTGCCTGCGGATGGGCTCGTGCCGGTGGGTGGGCTTGTGCGCGCGGGTGCGGCGGCGCCGACGGGGACCAGGAGGCCGCTGCGGGTGCTCGACATCGGGGCGTGGTGCACCCGGACACCCGGCTGGGAGTCGGCCCGGACCGTGGCCGGCAGCAGGACGTGCACGTCGTCGGTGAAGCCTGCGGCGTGCTCGACCCCGTGCAGGTAGGCCGCCGAAGGGCCGGCGATCGCCGCGCCGGGTGGCAGGCGCAGCAGTGCCGCGCGGCAGGCCAGCGCGTGGTCGCGGTCGAGCCGCGCGTCGGCGTAGACGTCCTGCCGGAGCCGGACCCAGGACGCGCCGCGCAGATGGTGCCGGGACAGCAGCCCGTGCCGGATCGCTTCCGAGCCCCGGAAGACCTGCCAGGCCAGCTCCGGTGGGCGATGAGGATGAGGTGGCATGTGACGAGCGTGGCGGCGCACGGGTCGAGATCGATACCCCTGTGGACAGCCGCAGCCGTGCCGCCCTTCGCGCCCTGTGGACAACCCCCGCGCGGCCTGTCCGCGTGCTATGGCCTTCGACCTGCTCATGATCCACTCCCCCTCGGGGAGGTGGTGGTGTCCGGGCCGCTTGATGCAGCCACCTCGCCGAGCTGGCGTAAAGGGCGCGCGCGGGTCAGGAGAGCGCGGTGGCGACCGCCTCGGCGGCGGCCGTCACCTGGGCGCCGATGTCCGCCACGTCGAGCGGGGTCAGCGACACCACCCCGACACTGCCCTCCAGGCCGGGCACACCCAGCACCGGCGCCGCCACCCCGTACGCGCCTGATTGAAGCTCGCCGCTGGTGCTCACCGGCCCCGGATCGCCGGCCCGCCCGGCCAGCACGGCCCGGCCGGCGGCGCCCCGCTCCAGGGGGTGCCGGGTACCGGTCCGGTACGCCACGTGGAAGGACGTCCAGCTCGGCTCGACCACCGCGAGCGCCACTCCCTCGCCGCCCTCGACCACGGTCAGGTGGGCCGTCGCCCCGGTGCCCTCGGCGAGGCGGCGCAGCGCCGGCAGCGCGCCCTCGGCGAGCAGCGGCTGGGCACGGCGGGCCAGGTGCAGCACTCCCACGCCGATGCGCAGCCGGCCCTCGCCGTCGCGCCGGAGCATGCCGTGGCCGGTCAGCGCGCCGACCAGCCGGTAGACAGCGGCGCGGCCGATGCCCAGCCGGTGCGCCGCCTCGGTGACGGTGAGCCCGCCCGGCGCGTCCGCGACGAGGTGCAGCAGGCGCAGACCCCGGTCCAGGGTCTGTGCGGTCTCTCCCGTGCGCGCCGCCGTGTCCACAGCACGCAGCGTACGACCCGGCTCCGGCCAACCTCGAAATGTGCGGACGGCTACCCTTGTGAGGTGACGCTACGCCTGTATGACACCGCCACCCGATCGGTGCGGGACTTCGTCCCGCGGGAAGCCGGCAAGGTGGGGGTCTACCTGTGTGGTCTCACGCTCCAGGCCCCGCCACACATCGGCCACCTTCGCTCCGGCGTCAACTACGACGTGCTGCGCCGCTGGCTGCTCGACAAGGGCTTCGAGGTCACGTTCATCCGCAACCTGACCGACATCGACGACAAGGTCCTGGCCAAGGCGATGGAGCAGGACCGGCCGTTCTGGTCGATCGCGTACACCAACGAGCAGATCCTCGCCGCCTCCTACCGGGCGCTCAACGTGCTCCCGCCGACGTATGAGCCGCGGGCCACCGGGCACGTCCCGGAAATGCACGAGCTGATCGCCCGGCTGATCGAGACCGGTCACGCCTACCCGGCCACCGACGGCTCCGGCGACGTCTACTTCGACGTGGCCTCCTGGCCGGCGTACGGCTCGCTGTCCGGCCAGTCCCCGGCGGACATGCAGCCGGCCGGTGACGCCCCCGACCGGGGCAAGCGGGACCCGCGAGACTTCGCGCTGTGGAAGGGCGTCAAGCCGGATGAGCCGGCCGACGCCTCGTGGCCGTCGCCGTGGGGTCGTGGCCGGCCCGGCTGGCACATCGAGTGCTCGGCCATGTGCTGGCGTTACCTCGGCCCCGAGTTCGACATCCACGGCGGCGGGCTCGACCTGACGTTCCCGCACCACGAGAACGAGATCGCCCAGTCGCAGGCCGCCGACCTGCCGTTCGCGCGCTACTGGGTGCACCACGGCCTGCTCGGCATCGGCGGCACCAAGATGGGCAAGTCGCTGGGCAACACGCTCGACCTCGACTACGTGGCCTCGCTCGGGGTGCGCCCGGTGGAGCTGCGCTACTACTACGTCGCCGCGCACTACCGGTCCCGCATCGACTACTCCGAGGACGCGCTGCGCGAGGCCGCCGTGGCGTACCGGCGGGTCGAGGGCTTCGTGCAGCGGGCGGCCGAGCGGGTCGGCGGCGGCCGGCCCGGCGACCTGCCGGCCGCTTTCGTCGCCGCGATGGACGACGACCTCAACACCTCGGCGGCGCTCGCGGCGCTGCACGAGGTGGTCCGCGACGGCAACACCGCGCTGACCGCCGGTGACGATGTGACCGTCCGCACGACGCTCGCCTCCACCCGGGCGATGCTGGATATCCTCGGCGTCGACCCCCTGGACCCGGCCTGGACCGGCGGCGGCCGCACGGACGACCTGCGCGGCGTGGTGGACTCCCTGATCGCGCTGGCCCTGGAGCAGCGCGCGCAGGCCCGCGGCCGCAAGGACTGGGCCGCCGCCGACGCCGTACGCGACCAGCTCAAGCAGGCCGGCGTGGTCGTCGAGGACACCCCCCAGGGCCCGCGTTGGACTATTGGAGAGCAGGACTGATGGCCGGCAACTCACAGCGCCGAGGCCGGCGACTGGCACCGAAGGCGGGCGCCCCCAAGGGCACCGGCGGCAAGAACAAGGACTCCCTCGCCGGGCGTGGGCGTACGCTGCCCGCCGACGAGCGGCCGTGGCACAAGGCGTACTCGGGCACCGAGAAGCTGCCCCAGCGCACCGCCTGGAAGCAGGAGAAGGAGCGCCGCGCCGCCGCCGAGGAGGGCCGCGCCCCCAAGATCGGCCAGCCCGGCACCAAGGACACCACCTGGGGCAAGGGCGGTGGCCGGGGCACGCCCACGACGAAGGGGCGGGGCGGAAAGCCGGCCGGCCGGGGCGGCCCCCGGGTCGCGCCGGGCCGCAAGGCCAACCCGGCGAAGGACAGCCCCGAGCTGCTGGTCGGGCGCAACCCGGTGCTGGAGTCGCTGCGCACCCAGGTGCCGGCGACCGCCCTCTACACCGCGCAGGGCATCGACGTCGACGACCGGGTCAAGGAGATCGTCCGTACCGCCGCCGACCGGGGCATCGCGATCCTGGAGGTCAGCCGCGCCGAGCTGGACCGGATGACCGGCGGGGTGCTGCACCAGGGCGTCGGCCTCCAGGTGCCGCCGTTCGCCTACGAGCCGTTCGACGACCTGGTGGCCGCCGCGCTGGAACAGGCCGCCCCGCTGCTCGTCGCGCTGGACGGCGTCACCGACCCGCGCAACCTCGGCGCGGTCATCCGGTCGGCCGCCGCGTTCGGCGCGCAGGGTGTGTTCGTACCCGAACGGCGTGCCGCCGGGATCACCGCGACCGCCTGGCGGACCAGCGCCGGCGCGGCCGCGCGCGTGCCCGTCGCCCAGGTCACCAACCTGACCCGGTCGCTCAAGGCGTGCAAGGACGCCGGCTTCGTCGTGGTCGGCCTGGACGCCGACGGGCAGACCGACCTGTACGACCTGGAGGCCGCCGTCGGCCCGCTCGTCGTGGTGGTCGGCTCGGAGGGGCGCGGCCTGTCCCGCCTGGTCGGCGAGACCTGCGACCTGACCGTCAGCATCCCGATGGTCTCCGACGTGGAGTCGCTCAACGCGAGCGTCGCCGCCGCCGTCACGCTGGCCGAGGTCGCGCGCCGCCGGTCCGTCGAGGTCTGATCGAGAGTACGAAAAAGGGGCGGTCCGCCGTGGCGGGCCGCCCCTTTTCTCGGGTACGTCAGATCCGCTGGCCGGTGGCGGAGTGGAAGACGTGGCTGCGGCCGGTACGCGGCTTGACGAACACGGTGTCACCCATGTTCGGCATGCTGCGCCGGTCGGTACGGACCACGAACCGCTCGTTGTGGCCCTCCAGCGCGGCGTGGCCGTAGACGTTGGCGTCGGAGCCCAGGTCCTCGACCAGCTCGACCACTACCGGCATGCCGCCCTCGGACGGGCTGACCAGGTCGCAGTCCTCCGGCCGGAAGCCGACGGTGACCTTGCCGTCGCCGCCCTCGGCGCTGGCCGCCTGGACCTGCTCGCGGGTCAGCGGCACGATCATCTCGGCGAACGCGCCGCCCTGCTCGGTCAGCTTCACCGTCTTGATGTTCATGGCCGGGGAGCCCATGAAGCCGGCGACGAAGACGTTGGCCGGGGTGTCGTAGAGCGCCCGCGGGGTGTCCACCTGCTGGAGCACGCCGTCGAGCATGACCGCCACCCGGTGACCCATGGTCATGGCCTCGACCTGGTCGTGGGTGACGTACACGGTGGTGACGCCCAGCTTCGCCTGCAGCGAGGCGATCTGGGTACGGGTCTGGACACGCAGCTTGGCGTCGAGGTTCGACAGCGGCTCGTCCATGAGGAAGACCTGCGGCTCGCGGACGATCGCGCGGCCCATGGCGACACGCTGGCGCTGACCACCGGAGAGCGCCTTCGGCTTGCGGCTGAGGAACTCCTCCAGCTGGAGCAGCCCGGCCGCCTCCTTGACCCGCCGGTCGATCTCCGACTTCGAGGTCTTGCGCAGCTTGAGCGCGAACGCCATGTTCTCGTACACCGTCATGTGCGGGTAGAGGGCGTAGTTCTGGAAGACCATCGCGATGTCGCGGGCCTTCGGGGGGAGGTGCGTGACGTCGCGGTCGTCGATGTAGATCGCGCCGTCGTCGACGTCCTCCAGGCCGGCGAGCATCCGGAGGCTGGTGGACTTGCCGCAGCCGGACGGACCGACCAGGACGAGGAACTCCCCGTCACCGATCTGGAGGTCGAGCTGGTTGACGGCGGGGCGCTCGGTGCCCGGGTAGATCCGGGACGCCTTCGCGTAGGTGACCGTAGCCATGATGGAGCGCTTCCTTTCACCGGCAGGAACGTGCCGGACGATCCGAGTGAAGGAGCGACCGGCGCCCAAGGCACCGGCCAACGGGGTCGTCGCTCAGGCAGCCGAAGCCCGCCGGAGTGTCGTCCGTGTCACTGCACGGTAAACGGCTTTCGCGATCGTGCCAAGACGTGTCGCTCCGGGTGGGATGGACGGCATACGCATAACGGTCAGCAGGGCACTGCGAGGCATCAATCTCCCCGCTGGGAGCGTGCCCGGGCGATGATCCATCGGCCGCACCGGTCGGGATGCCGACGTTTTCCGTGCTCGGGAGCCCTGCGAGGCGGGATTTCCGGGGCTCAGTCGCTATGCTGAGCCCGACGCACGCGCCCCTGTAGCTCAGCTGGCCAGAGCACTCGCCTTGTAAGCGAGATGTCGCCGGTTCGATCCCGGCCGGGGGCTCCAATTACACAAGGCATTTCGCGGCGGCAGCCGCTGCGATCCGGCCGGATGACAGCAACGAGGGTCACGACCGCCCGTCACAGGCCCTAGCCTGACGGCCATGACTCTTGATCTCATCCTGCTACCCGAGCCCGTCGGACAGCCCTCGCTGAAGGCGTCGGACGGCGAACGGAAGGGTGCGGGTGAGCCGTCCGACTCGCAGGCATGGGACGCCATCGTTTCCGGCGTACGGGACGTCGTCGGCGAGGTGGTTCTGGGCGAGGACGGCCCGAGCCGCACGCTGACGCACCAGCCCAGCGGCATTACGGTGCGCTACCGGTCCGGCGAGACGGCCATCAATCTGCCGTTCTGGCACAGTGGCAGTGACGTGGATGCTGAAGGGCTCGTCCGGACCATGTACCGGATCGGGCACGTGGTGGCGGACGCGACGGGCCTGGTCGCCCATGTTTCGCAACTGGGTGTGCCGCTGACCGAAGCTGAGTCCAGGATCGACGCTGCGGTCGATCTGCTGTTGGACGATCCCGTTTCGTCTCACCTCTGGCCGCGCGATGGGTTCCGGGTCTACTTCACCGGGTCCGTCACCCTTGCCGACGCCGTGCAGCGCCTGAAGTCGATGGTGGTGGCCGAGGAGAGCGACCGATTCACCGTCCGATGGTCCGATGGTCCCCAGCTGGAGGTGACCTTCGACGCGGGGCCACGGATTGTCGCTGAGGCCGCTGAGGTCGCCGAGGACTATGGCATCCCCGAGATGGCTACCTACGACCGCCGGTTCCAGGTCACGTTCGACGATCTCGACGAGGTGCTCCAGGAGATCAACACCCTGATCGAGGTCAACCTACAGCTCCAGGACCTCACCGGAGGTTACGTGAAACGTTCCTGGAACGACGAGGTGTCGCCGCCGTACGACGACCCGGTGGACGGCAGCTAACGGACCTCTACCTCGCACTCCGGACAAGATGCCGACAACACCGCAGGTCAGCTGACCTGCCCTGGTCCGTGAGGAACATGCCGGTCACGCCCACCACGGTCAGGGCCACGGCGACCGTCACGCCGCCGCTGCCCTGAGTGACGCGGGCGGAGTCGGCGCGTCGGCGGTGCGGGGCGGCTCGATGCTCGACAACCGGACAGCTGTTCTTTACAGGGACGCCGATCGATGGACATGATCGTCAGGGAAGGTTGCTGTCACTTTCCTCGACGAAGGGTCGCCGTCATGCCGATCACGTCCGTCACCCTCACCCCGCGTGCCTGGCGCCGTGCCGCCGCGATCACTGTCGCCGCCCTCGCAGCCGCCGTTCTCGCCGCCGTGAACGCGCAGCCGGCCTCGGCCACCCCTCCCGGCATCCCCTCCCGGGCAACGGCGCAGTCGCAGCTCAACGCGCTGACAGTGGCAGCACAGGGCTCGATGGCCGGCTACTCGCGGGACCTGTTTCCCCACTGGATCACCATCACCGGCGCCTGCAACACCCGCGAGCAGGTCCTCAAGCGTGACGGCACGTCCGTCGTGGTCGACAGCTCCTGTGCCGCTACGTCCGGCCGCTGGTACAGCCCCTACGACGGTGCGACCTGGTACGCCGCCTCCGACGTCGACATCGACCACGTCGTGCCCCTGGCGGAGGCGTGGCGGTCCGGAGCCAACTCCTGGACCACGAGCCGCCGGCAGAGCTTCGCCAACGACCTGACCCGCCCGCAGCTGATCGCGGTCACCGACAACGTCAACCAGGCCAAGGGGGACCAGGACCCGTCGACGTGGCAGCCGCCCCTGACGTCGTACCGCTGCACCTACAGCAAGATGTGGATCACCGTGAAGTACAACTGGGGCCTGACACTCCAATCATCCGAGAAGTCCGCGCTGCAGAGCATGCTCAACACCTGCGCCTCGTGACCGCAGGAGCCGTCGCTCGGGCCGGATGACAGCAGCGCGCACACCAGGGTCGCCCCGGACGGTGTCTTCCACCGGGCGGGGCGGCCGACAACGGGTGGCACGGGTCAGGGCGCCTCGGCCGTGCTGACGATCGACGTCTCGGTAGGCTGGCCGGCGGGGGGACGGCGTGAGCAGAGCGGTCGAGGTGTCCAATCGGGCGATGCTGCGGGCCCGCGACGCGATGGACCGGGCGTACGCGCAGCCGCTGGACATCGCCGCGCTGGCCCGGATCGCCCACGTGTCCGAGGCGCACTTCATCCGTACCTTCCGGGCCACCTTCGGCGAGACCCCGCACCGCTACCTGCAACGCCGCCGGGTCGAGCGGGCCATGGCCCTGCTGCTGGAGACCGACCGCGACGTCACCGACATCTGCCTCGCCGTCGGCTTCAACAGCCTCGGCACGTTCAGCCGGACGTTCCACGGCATCGTCGGTGCGTCGCCCTCGGCCTTCCGGCGTCGCCGGGCCGCGCCGCCGGACGTGCCGAGCTGCTTCGCCAAGTCCTGGACCAGACCGAGCAGTTTTGGATAAGCAGCAGGTCAGGCCGCTGCTCTAGCGTCGTCGGCATGACGATGACTTCGACTTCCCGCTCGCAGATCTACGTGCTCGACCAGGACGAGGCGCTCGACTTCTACGTCGGGAAGCTGGGCCTGGAGGTCAGCACCGACCAGGACCTCGGCTTCATGCGCTGGCTCACCGTGAACGTGCCGGGGGACCCGGGCCGGGAGATCCTGCTGGAGAAGCCGGGCCCGCCGGCCCTGGACCCGAAGACCGCCGAGCAGGTCCGGGAGCTGCTGACCAAGGGCGCCGCGGGCGGGTTCCTCTTCTTCACCACCGACGACGCGCACAAGACGTACGCGGATCTGGTCGCGAAGGGTGTGGAGGTGACCGACGAGCCGACCGACCGGCCGTACGGGATCGACTTCGGCATCCGCGACCCGTTCGGCAACCGGATCCGGATCGGGCAGATGCGCCAGGGGCAGTGAACGGCGCGGCGGCGGGCTAGTCTCGCGGTCCCCGACCGTGGAGGCGCCGATGCCCAGCCGCCTGCTCTACCTGGTCCGCCACGGCGAGCAGGACCGCCCGGACCAGGAGGCCGACACCGGCCTGTCCGAGCGCGGCCGGCGGCAGGCGACGCTGCTGGGTGAGCGGCTGCGCGGCACGCGCTTCGCCGCCGTACACCATGGGCCGGCCCGCCGGGCCGCGGAGACCGCCGCGCTGGTCGCGGCGTCGCTGCCGGGTGTTCCGGTACGCGAGGACGACCGCGCCGGCGACCACGTGCCGCACGACACCGACCCGGCCGGCCTGCCCGAGCGGTACGCGGAGTTCCTGGCCGGGTTCACCGAGCGGGAGCGGCGCGACGGGCCGCGTGTGACCGCGGAGGCGGTGGCGCGGTTCGCCGCCGCCCCCGCGGAGGGTGACGTACGCGAGTTGGTCGTCACCCACAACTTCCTGGTCGCCTGGCTGGTGCTGCACGCGCTGGAGGCGCCGCCGCACCGCTGGATCGGGCTCAACCACCAGAACTGCGGGCTCACGGTGATCCGGTACAGCTCGGGCGGCCCGCCGACGCTCGTCGCTCTCAACGACGTCGCTCACCTGCCGCCCGAGCTGCGGGCCACCGGCCTGCCCGACGACTACCGGTTCTGACCCGGCGCTCAGGGGATCAGCTTCACCACGGCGTCGGCGACGGCGCGGGCGGACTGCGGGTTCTGGCCGGTGACCAGCCGCTCGTCGACCACCACGTGCTCGGTGAAGTCCGGCGCCGGCACGTGCTGCGCGCCCGCCTCGGTGAGCTTGTCGGCGAGCAGGAACGGCACCTCGTCGGTGAGGCCGACGGCCGCCTCCTCGCTGTTGGTGAAGCCGGCGACCCGCTTGCCGGCAATCAGCCGGGAGCCGTCGGTGAGCGTGAGGTTCACCAGCGCCGACGGGCCGTGGCAGACGGCGGCCACCACGCCGCCGCGCTCGTAGACCGAGCGGGCGATCCGGGCCAGGTCGGGGTCGTCGGGGAAGTCCCACATGGTGCCGTGACCGCCGGCGAAGAGGATCACGTCGTACCCGGCCGGGTCGACGTCTGCGGCCTTCGGGGTGTCGGTGACGCCGGCGGTGGCGAGGAAGTCGTTCTGGGTGGTGTCGTTCTCGTCCCGCCCGTCGACCGGCGGCTCGCCGCCGGCCACTGAGACCAGGTCGATGTCGTAGCCGGCGGCCCGGAACACCTCCCACGGCTCGGCGGCCTCGCCGACGTAGTAGCCGGTCGAGCGGCCGGTGCGGCCCAGCTCGGAGTGACTGGTCAGGGCGATGAGTGCGCGAGTCATGCCTTCCATGCTGGCCCCGCCGCGGGCCGGCCGGCCATAGGCCGATGTCACAGCCGGAACGGGTTTGAAGTCGGCGCCGGTCAGCCGGTGGCGCCGTTGAGCAGGTCCACCACCTGCGCGGTGACGGCGGGCGGCGCGGCCTGCGGCGGGCAGTCCACGTAGCTGACCTGGTTGGGCCCGACGGTGAGCCGGTAGCTGAACGCGTCGGCGCACATGGTCGCCGGTGCGGTGACGGCGGCTTCGGCGGCCAGCCGGGGGTCGGCCGCGAGTTGCCGCAGCCGGGTGAGCTTCTCCGCGGCGAGCTGCCCCTCTCGGGAGGCGCCGGCACGGTCGGTGCGGGTCCAGTGGCCGTCCGGCCCGACCCGGACGGTGTCGGTCAGCCCGGCGATGCCGCCCGACTTCACGAGCACGACCTCGGTGGCCAGCGGCGAGGGCCCGTCCGTGACGACGGGTGGCGCGTCGGTGCGGGCGCAGCCGGCGAGCGGGACGAGAAGGGCGGCGACGGCCGCCACGGCGGGGGCAGCTCTCATACCGGTTCGGACGCGCGACGGGACCACCCGGTTCCGGTCCACCGGTCCTCCTCATCCGTTCGGTCAGTGTCTCCGGCGGGTTCCCGCCAGCCTCTTTCACGTTCGTCGATGTATCGCTATATCTACATCAGTGACTACCCCCGTCACAACATTCGCCTTCCAGGAGGGCCCGTGAAAAGATCCGTCGCCGCCGTCAGCGCAGCGCTGCTCACCAGCAGCGTGCTGGCCTGCGTCACCACCTCGGCGCAAGCGGCAGCGCCAACCGCCCCCAGCCCCGAGACCTCGGCCGCGGCCAAGGCCGCGAGCCTGCTGCGCGCCAACCCCGGCGTCGTCAAGGGCGCCGGCGGTGAGGCCTATCAGGCCGTCCGCACCAAGGTCGACCCCTCCGGGGCGGCGCACACCCGGTACAGCCGGACCTATCAGGGTCTCCGGGTGTACGGCGGTGACTTCGTCATCCACACCGCCCCCAACGGCACCATGACCAGCGCGTCGGTCAGCCTCGACGCCCCGCTGACCCTGAGCACCACCGCGAAGGTCGGCGCGGACGCGGCCAAGGCGAGCGCCCGCAAGACGTTCTCCGGCTCGCTCACCTCGGTCGGCACGCCGGAGTTGTTCGTCGACGCCAGCAGCGGCAAGGGCCGCCTCGCCTGGGAGACCGTCGCGACGGGCTGGAAGGCGGACAAGCAGACCCCGTCGAAGCTGCACGTCGTCACCGACGCCACCACCGGCAAGGTGATCGGCTCGTACGACGAGATCGAGACGGTGGCCGGCACCGGCCAGGGCATCTACACCGGCTCGGTCACCATCGACACCACGCTCTCCGGCAGCACGTACCAGATGATCGACCCGGTACGCGGCAACGGCCGCACCTGCGACATGAACAACGGGACCTCCACCTGCACCACGTTCACCGACGCGGACAACGCGTGGGGCAACGGCGCCACCTCGAACCGGCAGTCGGCCGCCGTGGACGCCCACTTCGGCGCCGCCAAGACGTTCGACTACTTCAAGAACGTGCACGGCCGCAACGGCATCTTCGGCAACGGCCAGGGCGTGCCGAGCCGGGTGCACTACGGCAACAACTACGTCAACGCCTTCTGGGACGGGGCCCAGATGACCTACGGCGACGGCTCGGGCAACTCCCGCCCGCTGGTCTCGCTGGACGTCGCCGGCCACGAGATGAGCCACGGCGTCACCGAGGCGCTGGCCGGGCTGGTCTACTCCGGTGAGTCCGGTGGCCTGAACGAGTCCACCAGCGACATCTTCGGCAACATGGTGGAGTTCTACGCCGCCGCGCCGAGCGACCCGGGCGACTACCAGGTCGGCGAGAAGATCAACATCAACGGCAACGGTACGCCGCTGCGCTACATGTACAACCCGTCGCTGGACGGCTCGTCCGACTCCTGCTGGTCCACCAGCACGAAGAACAAGGACGTGCACTACTCCTCCGGCGTCGGCAACCACTTCTTCTTCAACCTCGCCGAGGGCACCGGCGCCACCGCGTACGGCACCTCGCCGGTCTGCGGCTCGGCCCCGGCGGTCACCGGCATCGGCCGCACCAAGGCGGAGAAGATCTGGTACCGGGCGCTCGACGTGTACTTCACCTCGAACACCTCGTACGTCAACACGAGCAACCCGGCCAACACTGCCCGCGCGTACACCCTGCGGGCCGCCACCGACCTGTACGGCAACTGCTCCACCGAGTACAAGACCGTCCAGGCCGCCTGGACCGCGGTGAACGTCGCCGGTAACGACGCGCCGTGCAGCTCCACCGGCAACGACTTCTCCGTCTCGCTCTCGCCGACCGCCGGGTCGGTCACCGCGGGCGGTTCGGTCACCGCCACCGTCGCCACGGCCACCACCAACGGCAGCGCGCAGACCGTGACGTTCTCCGCGTCCGGCCTGCCGACCGGCGCCACCGCGTCGTTCAGCCCCTCCTCGGTGACCTCGGGCGGCTCGTCCACGCTCACCATCTCCACCAGCTCCAGCACGCCGACCGGCACCTACTCGGTGACCGTCACCGGCAGCGCGGCGTCCGGCACGAAGACCGCCACGTTCTCGCTGACGGTGAACGGCACCGGCGGCGGCTGCACCGGCGCGGGCCAGAAGCTCGGCAACCCGGGCTTCGAGTCCGGCAACACGGTCTGGACCTCCACCTCCGGCGTGATCGGCCAGTACGGCTCGCAGGGCCAGCCGACCCGCACCGGTACGTGGAACGCCTGGCTCAACGGCTACGGCACCACCCGCACCGACTCGCTGTCGCAGTCGGTGAGCCTGCCGAGCGGCTGCTCCACGTACACCTTCTCGTTCTGGCTGCACATCGACTCGGCCGAGACCACCAGCAGCGTCCAGTACGACAAGCTGAACGTGCAGGTGCTCAACTCCTCCGGTTCGGTGCTGGCCACGCTGGCGACCTACTCGAACCTGAACAAGGCCAGCGGCTACAGCCAGAAGTCGTTCTCCCTGGCGTCGTACGCCGGGCAGACCGTCACGCTGAAGTTCACCGGCACCGAGGACGTCTCCCTGCAGACGTCGTTCGTGCTCGACGACACCGCTGTCAACGTCTCCTGACCTGACCGCCCGACCCCGGGGCCCGGCGGCCACCCCACGCGGGTGGCCGCCGGGCCCCGCCCGTTACGGTCGCACCATGTCCGACGCGGAACTCACGGTCAGGGTGGACGGCCCGGTGGCAACCGTGGTCATCCACAACCCGGCCCGGCGCAACGCCATGACCCCGGCCATGTGGCGGCAGCTCCCGGTGCTGCTCGACGGTCTGGAGGCCGACCCGGCGGTACGGGTGCTGGTGCTCACCGGCGCGGCCGGCACGTTCTGCGCCGGGGCCGACCTCGGCGACCTGGACGAGCTGCTGGCCGCCGGAGACGGCAGCATCGCGGTGGCCGCCGAGGAACGGCTCGCCGCGTTCGGCCGTCCCACTGTGGCCGCGATCGAGGGTGCCTGCGTGGGCGGCGGCTGCCAGCTCGCCGTCGCCTGCGACCTGCGGCTGGCCTCGGCGGAGGCCCGGTTCGGCGTACCCCCGGCCCGGCTCGGCCTGGTCTACCCGGCGCCGACCACCCGCCGGCTGGCCGCGCTCGTCGGTCCGTCCGCCGCCAAGCACCTGCTGTTCAGCAGCGAGCTGGTCGACGCCGAGCGGGCGCTGCGGATCGGCCTGGTGGACGAGGTGCTGCCGGCCGGGGAGCTGGCCGGGCGGGTGACAACGCTGACCGCCACCATCGCCGAGCGTTCCCGGCTCACGGTGGCCGCCGCGAAGGAGATCGTCGACGGACGCGCCGACGCCGACCGGCTGGCCTGGTGGCACGCCCAGGTGCGGGACAGCGGCGAGGCCCGCGAGGGGGTGGCGGCCATGAACGAGCGCCGCCCGCCGCGCTTCGGCTGGACCCCGCCGACCGCCCACTGACCGCCGTTTGCCCGGCGCTCCCCGAAGCGTACGTCCCGACCGGCGATCCAGCGGTCACCGCGCCGACCGGCTCCGGCTGACCTGGGCCAGCAGTTCGTCCACCGGCCACTGGTCGGAGGCGTGTTCGCCGTACTTCTCGGCGAGCACCCGCCCGTCCGGCGCGATCAGGAAGTCGGCCGGCAGCCCGAACCGGCCGCCGTGCGGCGTAAGGGACGGCGACCGCTCCCGTCCGCGCAGGATGTACCAGGTGCTGATCGCCACGCCGCGCAGGATCGGCAGCCAGGCGCGCGGGTCGAGCAGCGACCGCCGCGCCGACTCCACCCCGAACTCCCGGTAGAGCCGCCGGTCCGGATCGGCCACCACGGCGAACGGCAGGTCGGCGACGTGCTCGCGCAACTCGTCGGCGGGGGAGTGGAAGAGCACCACCTCGCGTACGCCCGCCGCCTCGATCTCGGCGTGCCGGCGGACGATCGAGCGCAGGTGGAGGTTGCAGACCGGGCAGCCGGCGAAGCGACGGAACTGGAGGTGGACCAGGCGGTCCGGGTCCGGCAGGGCGACCTGGGCACCGGTCACGCTGGTGAGATGGCGAGGGGTGACGACGTCCATGCGCGCTCCCGTTGTAGGCGTACGACGTACTCCTACAACCGTAGGCGTATCTTGTACGCTGTCAAGGCCATGCCCCGTCCCCGTTCCCTGACCCCGGCCCAGCTCGCCGACGCGGCGCTCGCGGTGCTCGACCGGGACGGCCTCGCCGGCCTCACCATGCGCGCGGTCGGCGCGCAGCTCGGCACCAGCACGATGGGCCTCTACCGCTACGTCGCCGACCGCGACGAGTTGGAAGCGCTCGTCGTCGAGCGGGTCCTCGAACCGGTCGACACCCGTCCGCCGCCCGACGTCCCGTGGGCGGACGGCATCCGGGACCTGGCCGAGCGGGTACGCCGCGCGGTCGGTCTCCACCCGGCAGTGGTGCCGTTGCTCCCCGCGTACCGGCACCGCTCGCCGACGATCCTGCGCTGGGGCGAGGCGGTGCTCGCGGTGCTGACCGGGGCCGGCTTCACCGGCACCGGACGGGTGATCGCGTTCCGCGCCCTGCTCGGCTACGTGGTCGGCGCGATCCAGATGGAACACCTCGGCGCGCTGGCCGGGCCCGGCACGGCTGTCATCGCGGCGCTGCCCCGCGACGAGTTCCCCCTGCTCGCCGCGACCGCGCGCGATGCCGGCGTGGTCGTACCGGAGGACGAGTTCGGCGGCGGGCTGGACCTCCTGCTCGACGGGCTGGCCCGGCGTCTCGACAGGTAGGCGCACTGGTGGGACCGGCGGGCGCGGCGCCGGGGCGTACCCCCGACACCGCCCCCTGTGCCCGCCGGCCGTCCGTCACCGCGCCAGCGCGGCCCAGCTCGGCGTCACCGGAGCCCGCCGCAGCGGCATGCCCGCCTCGGCCGGGGTCCGGTCACCCTTGCGCTGGTTGCACGCGTAGCAGGCGGCGGTGGTGTTCCCCCAGGTGTTCCGGCCACCGCGCGAGCGGGGCAGGACGTGGTCGATCGTGCTGGCCGCGCCGTCGCAGTAGGCGCACCGCCGCCGGTCGCGCGCCAGCACCCCGGCCCGGGACCAGGCCGGGCCGGCGCTGAACCGCCAGCGGGTCACCACGTACCGGACGAGGCGGACCACCCGCGGCAGCGGGAAGACGCCGATCACCCGGTCCGGCTCGGCCTCGTGGATTTCGGCGACCCGGCGGCAGAGCATCCGGATCGCGTGCTTGACGGTGACCCGGTGCAGCGGGCCGAGGTCGGCGTTTATGACGAGGACGGCGTCCACCGGGCTCTCCCTTCACGATCGGCGGTACGGCGACGAAAAAGCCGCCCGGTCCACGGGACCGGGCGGCGACGACGGGGACGCGCGACGCGCGTCAGTCGTGCCCTCCGGGCCAGGGACCGTGTTCCCGGCAGCCGTCGCCGAGCAGCCACGACGTCATCGTGGTGGCGTATCGCAGCGACATCGACGGCTCCTGGAACGGTGGTTGACCTTGCTCGCTCACGGTAGATCGATTCGGGAATCGTGGCCAACGTATTTCG
Source organism: Micromonospora sp. NBRC 110037 (assembly GCF_001652995.1). Lineage (NCBI taxonomy): Bacteria > Bacillati > Actinomycetota > Actinomycetes > Micromonosporales > Micromonosporaceae > Micromonospora > Micromonospora sp. NBRC 110037. The sequence continues at coordinate 406,629 of NZ_BBVA01000003.1, read as the reverse complement.
ATCCGTCCTCGGTGGGTCGCCGCTGCCGTCCGGCCCGGCCGGCGCTTCGCGCGGCGGCGAGCGGCCGGTCGATCCGGGCGGTCATCTGCACCACCAGCTCGCTGTCCAGCAACGGACGGTTCACCTCGGCGGCCACCGACAGCGTCGGCGTGGAGATCGACCGCCAGATCGCGGTGAGCCCGGCGCCGAGGCCGACGAGCGCCACCGTCGCCCGGGTGGTGGGGGAGCCGGCCGCCGCGGCGGCGCTGACACCCACCACCGCCAGCAGCACCACAAGCAGTGGTGCCAGCACCGGCCAGAAGATGCCCCGGGCCGCCTGCGCCACCAGCTTCCGGTCCCGGATGACGACGTTGCGGGCGATCACCGCCCAGTTCTCCTCGTCCAGCAGGTCGCGCGGATGCAGCCCACCGGTGAGCACGTCCTGCCACAGGTCGCCCTGGTTGCGCAGCTCCCGGGCCAGGTCGGCGAGTCCGGCCTCGCCCGGGTCGCCGACGGTGGCCCGGCCGACAGCCGTGGCCCAGGCGGCGAGCGAGCGGCGCACCACGGCGGCCGAGTACGGCGGCAGCACGCTCGCCAGCTCGTCCAGCCACCTGCCGATCTGGAGGTGCCGGCCACCGAACCGGCCCGGGAGCCGGTCGGCGTCGCCGCGCCGTACGGTGTCGGCGAGCGAGCGCCCGAGCCGGTACGCCACACCCACCCGGTGGTTCGTCGCCATCGTCCAGCGCAGCACGTCGATGTTGAGGTCGTCGAGCGCCCGCAGCAACGGGTCCCGGTCGGCGCCGGTGGCGCGGCGGGCGGCGGCGGTGGACGGCACGGTACGGCCCGCCGGGGTCAGCGGCGCGATCTGGGCCAGCGCCACGTCCACGCCGTCCAGGTACATGCCGAGCCGGTGCCACCCGGCCAGCTCGGTCAGGTTCGACAGCTTCGGCGGCGCGACCGTCGGCCGGTCCCCGCCGTCGGTCAGGTCGGCGGTCTGCGCGTGGTGGTAGGCGTCCGCCATCGACCAGCCGAGTCGCAGCGCGGTGACCACCGCGGTCCGTTCGTCCCGTGGTGTCCCGTGCTCCTCGTCGCGCCGCTCCCGCGTCGCGGTGCTCACCGCCCGACCTCCCGTGTCATCGGATCAGTCGAGCGTAGAGGCGTTTTCGTCCGCCTATGACCGTTTCGGGCCCACCCTGCCGGCCAGCAGGCCGCGCGGACGGATCGAGCGGACCGCCTCGGCCGCCGCCCCCTCGGCACGCAGGATGTGGTTCGCCGCGATGATCCCGGTGGCCGCCGACCGTTCCATCAACGCGCTCGGGAACTCCGTGCGGATGCCGTCCCCGGCCAGGTAGAGGCCCGCCGCGTCGGTCTCCACCCCCGGACGGCCGGCGTGGCTGCCAGGCGTGAACGCCGGGGCCTGCGCCTCGACCCGGGCGCGCAACTCGCGTACCCGCAGATCGGCCACCTCCGGCCAGAGCGCGGTCAGCTCCCGCAGCATCCGGGCGGCCAGCTCGTCGGCCGGCACGTCCGGCTCGCAGGCGTACGCGTGCAGCTCCACCACCGAGCCGCCGGTCCGCTCCGCCCAGCGGCGGGGCTCGTCCTCCAGCCGGTGGTAGAGCGTCACCGAGTCCAGCGTGGGCTGCCGGGAGACGCCACTGAACACCGCCCGGTCCGGGCGGACGTCCCCGTCCATCCAGTACCGCGCCACCGCGTACGGCGGCCCGGGTGTGCCGAACGCGGGCATCCGCGCCACCAGCTCGGGCGCCGCCGCGACCAGGCCGGGCGAGGCGCCGACCAGCGCGGCGAGCGCCGGCGGGTCCACCGCGAGCACCACGTGCGGCGCCTCCCAGACGTCGCCGTCCGCGCCGGTGACGCGCCAGCCCGCCGGGGTACGGTCCAGCCGGGCCGCCGGAGCGCCGGTCAGCACCCGGCCGCCGTGCTTCTCCACGTGCCGGGTCAGCGGCTCCCAGATCGCCGTCGCGTAGTCCCGGTCCGGGCAGTCGAACGCCAGCCCCTCCGGGTTGCCGAGCAGGTAGAAGTGGAACTGCGCGATCATCTCGGCGGCCGACATCTCGGCCTCGTGGTTGAAGAACGAGTGGGAGAAGACCTCGAAGAGCATGGCCCGCGCCCGGTCCGGCAGGCGCAGCGAGGTGAGCAGCTCGTCGGCAGTGCGCTCGTCGAACTCCTCGTAGGTGCGCACCGGGTCGTAGGTGAGCAGCGGCAGCGCGGCGTCCCGATCCATCGTGCGTAGGTCCGCCAGGCGCAGGCTCGGGCTGCGCAGCAGCAGCGCCAGCAGGTTCGCCGGCGGCGCGGGCGGCAGCTTGCCGAACTCCTCCGTGGGCCACTGCTCGGACAGGATCGGGTAACCCGGGATCGGCTTGAGGAAGCCCAGCGCCGGGTCGACTCGGCGCAGGATCGACCGCCAGTTCCAGTACTGCCGGAAGAACGCGTGGAAGCCGTGCTCGTTGCGCTGGACGCCGTCGGGCAGCTCCTCCGGCCAGGCGCCGAGCCGGCCGCCGAGGTGCGGCGCGGCCTCCAGCACGGTCACCGCAACCCCGCGCTCGGCCAGCACCACCGCCGCCGACATGCCGGCGATGCCGCCGCCGACCACCAGCGCCGCGACCGGTCGCGGCACGCAGGGAGCGCCACCGCCGCCCGGGTCCACCACGTGCTCGCGTACGCCGATCAGGCGACCTACCACTTGCGACAGACTCACGGGGCATCCTTCAGTCGGTGGTCCCCCCAGTCTGCCCGAGGTGAAAGGAAGGGGCCCTTTTTAACGCATACGGATGTGCGGGGGCCCTTCTTAACGCCGGGCGGCCCGGTTACGTCCGCGCCGCGCGCCGGCCGCCCGCGCGCCGAGTGCGCCGCGCGGCGGCGTGGGGGAGGTGTTAACAAGGGGCCCTTCCTCTACCGGAGGCGTTAAGAAGGGGCCCTTCCTTTCACTCCAGGCAGTGGCGGGGGCGGTCGGAGGGGGGCCAGACGTACTCCAGGTCGGGGGAGACGTCGGTGAACAGCCGCGCATAGTGGACCGGGTCCTTGCGCAGCAGCGACGACCGGTGGCTGCGGTGCAGGTCGTCGCGGCCCAGCCAGGGCGGCAGCTCACCGGCGGCGGCCAGCTCGTCCTGGGTGCGGATCACGGCGATGCCGCAGGCGGTGGCGAGGTCGGTGGCGAGCGTGCCGGCGCAGGTGTCGGCCCGGCCGGGCTCGCACCACACCGCGCACATGTCCAGCCCGTACCGGGTCAGCGCCTCCTCGTACCCGGCCCACATCTTCACCGCGGGATGGTTGCGCCAGCCGTAGTCCGGCCGGGTCAGGCCGCGCAGCACCTGGATCGTCTCCACGCGCTGCTTGCCCAGCCGCTTCTGGTCCAGCGTCCGGGCGCTGGCCAGGAAGTCCGGATACGGCAGGAACGTCTGCATGCCGGTGCTCTACCCGTACCCGGCCACGCCATGCGTTCATGATCGAGGGGGCTGCGCGTACCGCGAGCGGCTGACTACCATCCGGACATGGCCGAGCCCCTGCGTGACCGCGCACGCCGCGCGACCGGCTGGCGGCTCCGGATGAACGGGGACGAACGCCCCCACTTCGTGGTCTGCGGCTCCGATCCGCTCGCCTACTGGGTGGTCCGGTCGCTGCTCGCCACCGACAGCGCCGACGGGCGGGTGCGGGTCACGCTCGTGGTGCCGGCCCGCCGCCGGTCCGAGGGCCCGGACGGGCGGGACGTGCCGGGGGTACGGGTCGTCACCGCCGAACGCCTCGACGAGGCGGCGTTCCGCCGGGCCGGGCTGGCCGGCGCGGCCGGGCTGGCGCTGCTGAACCAGGACGACGTGGGCAACATGCACGCCGCGCTCTGCGCCCAGGAGGTCGAGTCCCGGCTGCGCCTGGTGGTGCGCATGTTCAACACCAACCTGGCGGACGGGCTGCGCCAGCTCTTCCCCGACTCGGCGGTGCTCTCCGACGCCTCGATGGCCGCGCCCGCCTTCGTCGCCGCAGCGCTGGGCGAGGTGGCGCCGACCCACTTCCGGCACGCCGGGCGCACGCTGTACGTGGCGCGGCGCGACGACGTACGCCCCCAGGACGTGGTCTGCGGCCTGGCCGTCACCACGGACCCGGACCTGGTCCGGGTGCTGCCCGCCGACGAGGCCGCGGCCGACGTGGTGCTGGCCGAGGCGACCGGCCGGCCGGCGGGCACGGAGGTGGCCGCGCGGCGGCTGGTGCGGGCGCGGCGGCGACGGCAGCCGGCGGCGGTGCTGCTGCGCGCGGTCCGCCACTTCGCCACCCGCAAGATCGGCATCGCGGTGCTGGTGCTGCTCGGGGTGATCGCGGTGCTGGGCTGGCTCAACGCGCGGGCCGCCGACGTCAGCTGGAGCGAGGCGGTCTACCTGACGCTGGTCACCACGCTCACCGGCCAGGACCCGGACGTCAACAAGCCGGTCGCCGCCCAGGTCATGCAGGTGGTGCTCAACCTGGCCGGGCTGGCGCTGATCCCGCTGATCACGGCCGCCGTGGTCGACGGCGTCGTAAACGCCCGGCTGGCCCTGCACGCCGGGCGGGTCCAGCCGGACCGCTCCGGGCACGTGGTGCTGGTCGGGCTGGGCAACATCGGCACCCGGGTGATGGCCCAGCTGCACGACTTCGGCGTCGAGGTGGTGGCGATCGACAAGAACGCGGACGCGCGTGGCGCCGCGCTGGCGCACCGGCTGGGGGTGCCGCTGATCGTCGGCGACGCGGGCCGGGAGGAGACGCTGCGGTCCGCGTCCGTCGACACCTGCCAGGCGCTGGTGGTGGTCTCCACCGACGACGGGACGAACCTGCGTGCCGCGCTGATCGCCCGGTCGCTCGACCCGGACCTGCGCGTGGTGCTGCGGCTGTTCGACGGCGACTTCGCCGAGCGGATCCAGCAGGCGTTCGGCATCGGCATCTCGCGCAGTGTGTCCTATCTGGCCGCGCCGTCGTTCGCGGCGGCGCTGCTGGACCGCGCGGTCGTCGCCACCATCCCGGTCGACCGGCACGCGCTGCTGGTCACCGAGGTGCCGGTGGTGGCGGGCTCACCGCTGGACGGGCGTCCGCTGAGCGCGGTGGCCCGGCCCGGCGAGGTACGCCTGCTCGCGTACACCCGGCCGAACCAAAAGGCCGACTGGACGGCCGATCCGCGGATGGTGATCCAGGCCGGTGACCGGTTGACTGTGGTGGCCCGGCGGGCCGGGCTGACCGCGCTGCTGCGGGAGACCACGCCCGCGCCGCCGCCGGCGCCCGCCGGTCCACCCGCCGCGCGCCGCCCGGAGGAGTGACCGGCCGCGTCAGGCAGGTCGCCGACGGCGGCGGACGGCGTACCCGAGTGCGCCGAGCGCGAGCACGCCGAACCCGGCGAGCACGCTCGGCAGCGGCAGGTTGACCGCCAGCACCAGGCAGCCGACCAGCCCCAGCGCGGCGAGCACCCGGGCCGGTACGCGGCGGGCCGGGTCCGGGCCGAGCGTCAGCGCCGACGCGTTGGTGATCGCGTAGTAGACCAGCACGGTGCAGCTGGAGAAGCCGATCGCGCCCCGGACGTCGCCGACCGCGACGACGGCGATCACCACGGCGGCCACGGCCAGCTCGGCGCGGTGCGGCACCCGGTGGCGTGGGTGCACCGCCGCGAGCACGCGCGGCAGGTCCCGGCGGCGGGCCATCGCCAGCGAGGTGCGGCCGACGCCGGCCAGCAGCGACAGCAGCACCCCGGTCACCGCTACCGCCGCGCCGGCCCGGACCAGCCAGGCCAGCCCCGGGTGCCCGGTGGCGGTCACCACCTCGACCAGCGGCGCGTCGGTGGACGCCAGCCGGTCGGCGCCCAGCACGCCGAGCGCGACCACCGCCAGCGTCAGGTAGATCGCCAGCACCGCGCCGAGCGCCAGCGGCACCGCGCGGGGGATGGTGCGCTCCGGGTCGCGTACCTCCTCGCCCAGCGTGGCGATCCGCGCGTACCCGGCGAACGCGAAGAACAGCAGCCCGGCGGCGGTGAGCACACCGCGTGCCCCGAGGTCGGCGGGGGCGGTGAGCCGGTCGGCGGCCACCTGCGGCGCGCCGGTCACCGCCACCACGGCGAGCACTGTGAGCACCAGCGCGACCAGCACCCGGGTGGCGGCGGCGGTCTTGCCGATGCCGCGCAGGTTCACCACCGTCACCGCCACCACCGCGAGGACGGCGACGAGCCGCGCCCGCCCCGGCCACAGGTACGCCCCGACGGTCAGCGCCATGGCCGCGCAGCTCGCGGTCTTGCCGACCACGAAGCCCCAGCCGGCCAGGAAACCGGCGAACGGGTGCAGCCGTTCCCGGCCGTACACGTAGGTGCCGCCGGACTCGGGGTAGCGGGCGGCGAGCCGGGCCGAGCTGGTGGCGTTGCAGTAGGCGATGAAGCCGGCCACCGCCAGCGCGACCAGCAGACCGACGCCGCCGGCTGCCGCCGCGGCGGGGGCGAAGACCACGAAGACGCCCGCGCCGAGCATCGAGCCGAGACCGATGACGACCGCGTCGGGTACGCCGAGTCGCCGCGCCAGTTGTTCCACACCGGCAGCCTAGGAGCGTGCGGTGAACAGCGGGTGCGGTCGCCCGGTCAGCCCGGCGCGGACCAGTCGACCGGCCGCCGCCAGTCGCCGAGCCGGCGCGGCAGCGGCAGGTCGTCCCAGGGCACCCGGCGCAGCAGCCGGTCCAGCAGCAGGCCGAGCAGCAGACCGGCGATCGAGTCGGTGAGCCAGTGCCAGCCCAGGTAGACGGTGGTGCAGAAGACCACCGCCGGGGGCACCACCCGGACCACGGTGACCAGCCGGGGCGGCACGGTCCGGCCGACCGTGCGCACGAGCGGGGCCAGTAGCAGGGCCAGCACGCCGTACCAGACGATCGCGTTGGCGACGTGCCCGGACGGGTACGACTGGGCGAAGCGGACCGGCAGGTCGTGCTGGAACAGCGGCAGCGTCTGCTCGGGCGACAGGAACGGCTCCTTGACCGAGGCGCTCGGCGCCGGCCGGGCCGTCCACACCTTCAGCGGGCCGATCGTGAAGAACGTCAGCACGAACGCGACCACCGGCGGCAGGATCGGCCGCACCGAGCGCAGCCGCAGCGCCAGCAGCACGCCCAGCCCGGCCGCGAGCAGCGTCAGCGGGGTGCCCTGGCCGAGCAGGTTGAGCGTCATCGCCACCCGGCGGGCGGCGGTCGGGCGGTGCTCGTCGGACCAGTCGGCGACCGCCCGGTCGAGCCCGAACAGGTGCCCGGAGGCGAGCGCCACGGTGATCGCCACCACTGCCGCGAGCAGCAGCCCGTCGAACCACCACCCGGCCGGCCGGACCGGCCGCAGCCGCAGGTGACCGCGTACCCCTGAGGTCTGACGCACGCGACCACGCTACCGGCCGCCGACGGCGCCGGGGCGGCGCGGGCATCGGCGGCTGTGTGCCGAGCCACGAAGGGAAGCGCGGTCCGGGGGTGAGCGGTCACACTGGTTGCCGTGCGGATCACCTCGGCTCTCGTCGACCCGGCGCTGCTCGACCTCCCCTGGTCGACCCCGCTGGAGCAGTGGCCTGCCGAGCACCTGGTGGCGCTGCCGCAGGGCATCTCCCGGCACATCGTGCGGTTCGTCCGGCTCGGCGGGTACGTCTACGCGGTGAAGGAGACCGGCGAGCGGGTCGCCGAGCGCGAGTACGACCTGCTGCGGGCGCTGGAGCGGATCGACTTCCCGTCGGTGGAGGCCGTCGCCATCGTGGCCGACCGGCAGAGCGACGACGGCGAGCCGCTGGACCCGGTGCTGATCACCCGCCACCTCCAGTTCTCCCTGCCCTACCGGGCGCTGTTCTCCCGCACGCTGCGGCCGGAGACCATGAACCGTCTGCTCGACGCGCTCGCGGTGCTGCTGGTCCGGATGCACCTGACCGGTTTCTTCTGGGGCGACTGCTCGCTGTCCAACACGCTGTTCCGGCGGGACGCGGGCGCGTTCGCCGCCTACCTGGTGGACGCGGAGACCGGCGCGCTGCACCCGTCGCTGTCCAACGGGCAGCGCGGCGAGGACCTGGAGATCGCCCGGGTCAACATCTTCGGCGAGGCGCTCGACCTGCAGGCCGCCGGCCTGCTGCACGAGTCGATCGACCCGGAGGTGGTCTGCGAGGAGGTCGTACGGCGCTACGAGCAGCTCTGGCACGAGATCACCTACGAGCAGCAGGTCGAGCGCGCCGCCCGGCACGACATCGAGCGCCGCATCCGCCGCCTCAACGAGCTGGGCTTCGACGTGGCCGAGGTGGCGATGTCCACTGTCGACAACGGGCGTTACCTGGTGCGGCCGAAGGTGGTCGACGTCGGCTACCACACCCGGCGGCTGCTGCGCCTCACCGGCCTGGACGCGGAGGAGAACCAGGCCCGCCGGCTCCTCAACGACCTGGACGCCTACCGGGTGGAGAGCGATCTGACCGACGAGCAGCAGGCGGCGCACCGCTGGCTGACCGAGGTCTTCGAGCCGGTGGTCCGGGCGGTGCCCGCGCACCTGCGCCGCAAGCTGGAGCCGCAGGAGCTGTTCGCCCAGATCATCGAGCACAAGTGGCTGCTCTCCGAGCAGGCCGGGCGGGACGTGGGGATGCGCCGGGCGGTGCAGTCGTACCTGGCGGACGTGCTGGTGCACCGGCCGGACGAGCAGGCGGTGCTCGGCGTCGAGGTGCCCACCGCCTGACCGCCGGGCGGGTCACTCCACCCAGTTGCCGCCGCGCATCACCCGCACCACGTTCAGGTCGTCGTCAAGCACCACCAGGTCGGCGCGCAGCCCGGCGACCAGCGCGCCGACCCGGTCGCCCAGGCCGATCGCGCGGGCCGGGGTGGTGGCGACCATGCGGCAGGCGTCCGGCAGGGCCACGCCCGCGCCGACCGCGTGCCGCAGCGCGGCGTCCATGGTGAGCGTGCTGCCGGCGATCGCGCCGTTGTGGGCGAGCCGGGCCTCCCCGCCGGCCACGGTGACCGCCTGGCCGCCCAGCTCGTACTCGCCGTCGGGCATGCCGGCGGCGGCCATCGCGTCGGTGATCAGCGCGGCCCGCTCCGGGCCGGCCACCGAGGTGGCGAAACCGAGCATCCCGTCGTGCAGGTGCACCCCGTCGGCGACCAGCTCGCACACCACGTTCGGGGCCTCCAGCAGCGCCACCACCGGGCCGGGCTCACGGTGGTGCACCGGGCGCATCCCGTTGAACAGGTGGGTGCCGACCGTCGCGCCCGCGGCCACCGCCGCGCGGGTCTGCTCCCAGGTCGCGTCGGTGTGCCCGACCGCCGCCACCACGCCCTGCGCGACAAGCAGCTCGATCGCCTTGGTGGCGCCGTCGCGTTCCGGCGCGAGCGTGACCATGCGTACCGCGCCGCCGCCCAGCTCGATCAGCTCGGTCAGCTCGGCCGTGGACGGGTCCCGCAGGAACTCCGGGTTCTGCGCGCCGCAGCGGTCGGCAGACAGGTACGGGCCCTCGAAGTGGACGCCGGCGAGCACGCCGGACTCGACCAGCGGGCGGTAGGCGGCGGTGGCGTCGCGCATCAGCTCGAACGGGGAACTGACCAGGCTGGCCAGCAGCGTGGTGGTGCCGTGCCCGAGATGGAACGCGGCGGCCTGCCGCGCCGCCTCCGGGTCGCCGGTGGTGAACGTGTGCCCGCCGCCGCCGTGGGTGTGCATGTCCACGAAGCCCGGCACGATCCAGTGCCCGTCGCGCACCGACGGATACTCGGCGACGGCGGTGATCCGCCCGTCCGCGATCTCCACGCAGCCCTGCCGGATGACGCCGGTCGGGGTCACCACCTTGCCGGTCACGCGCCGGGTCATCGACTCTCCTTCACCAGGGTGTCCAGGGCCAGCAGGGCGGCGCCGAGGCAGCCGGCCTCGTCGCCGAGGTCGGCCGCGACCAGGCGCGGTTCGCGATGGAACGTCAGCCGCTCGCGCAGCGCCGCCCGCAGCGGGTCGAACAGCCGGGCACCGGCCTGGGCCAGCCCGCCGCCGAGCACCACTGTCGACACATCGTAGAGCGCCTGCCCGGTGGCCAGTCCGTCGGCGAGCGCCTCGACCGCGTCCTGCCACACCTCCACGGCGAGCGGTTCACCGGCCGCCGCGCGCTCGGCCACCTGGGCGGCGGTGGTGGGCGCGCCGGACAGCTCCGCGTACCGGCGTCCGATCGCCGAGGCCGACGACACCGCCTCCAGGCAGCCGGTCCGCCCGCAGCCGCAGCGCGGCCCGCCGGGCCGTACCAGGATGTGGCCGATCTCCCCGGCGGCGCCGTGCGCGCCGGTGGCGGCCGACCCGTCGACCACGTGGGCGGCGGCGATGCCGGTGCCGATGGCGACGAACAGGACGTGGCCGGCGTCCCGCCCGGCCCCGAGGCGCGCCTCGGCCAGGCCTCCGGCACGCACGTCGTGGCCGAGCGCCGCGGGCAGTCCGAGCCGTGTGCGGGCCAGCTCCCGCAGGGGTACGTCCCGGAAGCCCACGTTCGCCGACCAGACCGCCACGCCGCGCGCCTCGTCGACCACTCCGGGTACGGCGATGCCGCAGGCCACCGGCGCACGGCCGTCGGCGCGGGCCTTGCCGGCCAGCCCTTCGGCCACGTCGAGGATCGTGCCGACCACCGCCTCCGGGCCGCGCTGCGCGCCGGTGTCGTGCCGTTCGGTGTGCACTGTCGTGCCGTCCGGCCGGACCAGGGCGCACTTCATCCCGGTGCCGCCCACGTCCAGCGCGACGACGACCTCGTCGCCTCCACTCACGCCGTGGGCTCGCTTCGCTCGCTCACGCCGTGCTGACTGGGCATGCGCTCACGGCCCTCGCTGCGCTCGGTGCGTTCGCTCATGCCAGGACCACGGACCGGGTCAGGTGACGCGGCGCGTCCGGGTCGAGGCCACGGGTGGTCGCGAGCGCGACCGCGAAACGCTGGGCCAGGATCAGGTCGGCCATCGGGTCGACCGGGTTGCGCCCGGCCGCCCAGCTCGTCAGCACCGTGCGCCAGCCGTGCGTGCGGCTGTGCACGAACGCGGCGCCGGTGGCGGCCACGTCCTCCGGCAGGCCGTCCGGGATCTCGCCGAGCGCCCACACCAGCCGGCCGGGGGCGGCGACCGAGATCGGGCCGTGGCGGTAGTCCATCGCCGGGTACGCCTCGGCCCAGAACGTGGCCGCCTCGCGGCACTTCAGCGCGGCCTCCTGGGCCAGCCCGACGGTCCAGCCGCGGCCGAGGAAGGTGACCTGCTCGATGCCGGCCGGGTCGATCGGCAGCGGGGCCCGGACGGCCACCTCCGCGTCGGCGGCGAGCCGGCTGAGGTCCTCGCCGAGGTGGGCGCGCAGCAGCGCGAGCGCGGTGGTGGCGAAGCGGGTCTGCACCACCGACCGCTCGTCGGCGAAGGGGAGCGCGACAGTGGCGTCCGCGGACGCGACGGCGGCCGAGTCCGGGTCGCCGACGAGGACCGTGGTGGGGATCCGCCCGCGCAGCGCGGCGAGCAGGTCGAGCACCTCGGTGGTGGTGCCGGAGCGGGTGATCGCGATGAGCCGGTCGTAGTGGCGGCCGGTGGGGAACTCGCTGGCCTGGAAGGCGTCGGTCTCGCCGTGGCCGGCGGCCTCGCGCAGCCCGGCGTACGCCATGGCCATGAACCACGACGTGCCGCAACCGACCACCGCGACCCGCTCGCCGGGGCGCGGCAGGCGCTCGGCGACGGTCGGAGCGAGTCGCGCCGCCTCCCGCCAGCAGTCGGGCTGGCTCGCGATCTCCGCGTGCACGTACGCCATGACAACTCCTCGCCGGGAAAAACCCTTGCGCAATACGGCGCGATACTGCCGTCTTTCGCGCGTCATTCTGCGCGAAGCGGCGTGGTTGTGGCAACTGTCTCCAAGTTCGCGCAGCGAAGGCTTTTGCGCGGACTGAGTTTCGCGCACTAGTGTGCACGCAACCGATCACCGTTCACGCATAGTCAGGGAGGCCCCAGCGGTGGACCGCTACGCGCGCTGGAACGCGCTGCTGGAGATGCTGACCGACAGCGGCCGGGTCACCGTCGAGGAGGCGGCCGACCGGCTGGACGTCTCCCAGGCCACCATCCGGCGTGACTTCGACCAGCTCGCCCAGCAGCAGATGATCACCCGCACCCGGGGTGGCGCGGTCGCCAACGGCGTCTCCTACGACCTGCCGCTGCGCTACAAGACCGCGAAGCACTCGGCCGAGAAGCAGCGGATCGGCACGGCCGCCGCCGCCCTCGTCTCCCCGGGCACCGTGGTCGGCCTCAACGGCGGCACCACGAGCACCGAGGTCGCGCGGGCGCTGGCCGTACGCCCCGACCTCAACACCAGCGCGGAGGGCGCCCAGCTCACCGTGGTCACCAACGCGCTGAACATCGCCAACGAGCTGCTGGTGCGCTCGCGGATGAAGGTGGTGGTGGCCGGCGGCGTGGTCCGGCCCAAGTCGTTCGAGCTGGTCGGCCCGCTGGGCGGGGCGCTGTTGCGTGAGGTCACGCTTGACGTCGCGCTGCTCGGCGTGGACGCGATCGACCCGCAGCTCGGCGCCGCCGCGCACCACGAGGGGGAGGCGGCCATGAACAGTCTCATGGTCGCCCGCGCCAAGCGGGTCGTCGTGATAGCCGATTCCTCGAAGCTCGGTGGGCACGCGTTCGCCCGGATCTGCCCGGTGGACCGGGTCGAGACGCTGGTGACCGACTCCGGCGCGTCCCCGGACGTGGTGGCGGCGTTCCGCGAGGCCGGCGTCCACGTCGTCTGCGCCTGACGGCGCAAGGAAGGGACCCTTCTTAACGCCTGCGGTAGAGGAGGGGCCCCTTTTTAACGCGCCTCGACGCGCCTCGACACGCCGACACTGCATACCGGGTATTGCCATCCGGTGCATACCGCGTATGGTGTCGCTGACGCCTACTTATCGGGGGAGGTCAGCTGTGTCGGCTGTCCTGGAGATCGAAGGTCTCCGCAAGACGTACCGGAGCCGGAAGCGCGGGGTCCGCCACGCGCTCGACGGTTTCGACATGCGAGTGGAAGCCGGCCAGGTGCACGGCTTCCTCGGCCCGAACGGGTCGGGCAAGACCACCACGTTGCGTACGCTGCTCGGCCTGATCAAGCCGAACGGCGGCCGGATGGCGATCCTCGGTCAGGAGCTGCCGCACGCGCTGCCGGCCGTCGCCGGGCAGGTCGGCGCCATCGTGGAGAGTCCGCAGTTCTTCCCGCACTTCAGCGCGCGGGACACGCTGGGCCTGCTCGCCCAGGCGGGTGAGCTGCCCAAGCAGCGCGTGGACGAGGTGCTGGAGCTGGTCGGGCTGCGCGACCGGGCGGGTGAGCGGGTCAAGACCTACTCGCTCGGCATGAAGCAGCGCCTCGCGGTCGCCTCCGCGCTGCTCAAGAACCCCAAGCTGCTGATCCTCGACGAGCCGGCGAACGGGCTCGACCCGGGCGGCATCCGGGAGATGCGCGGCCTGATGCGGGAGCTGTCCGAGGCCGGTATGACGGTGGTGCTCTCCAGCCACATCCTGGGCGAGATCCAACTCATCTGCGACTCGGTCACCATCATCTCGCTCGGCCGCCGGGTCGCGTTCGGACCGGTCGACCAGGTGCTCGCGGCCCACTCCCAGGGCGCCGTGCGGGTACGCCTGGAGGCGGTCGACGACCTGCCCCAGGCCGCCGACGCGCTCAGCCGTGCCGGGGTCGGCGTGACCGCCGAGCCGGACCACCTGATGCTGTCCGGTGTGGACAAGCCGGCCACCGTCAGCCGCCTGCTCGCCGAGCAGGGCCTGTACGTCAGCGAGCTCACCCCGGTCGCCGTCGACCTGGAGAGCGTCTTCCTCGAACTGACCGCCACCGCGCCGGTCCCCGGCCAGCACCGTCAGGTCGATCAGTCCGCCAAGGTCGACCAGACCGGCACCGCAGGAGGTTGGGGCGCATGAGCCTGTTCGTCACCGAGCTGCGCCGGCTCGGCAAGCGCCGGCTGACCCGGCTGATGCTCGTGCTCCTGGTGCTCGGCCTGGCCACCGTCGCGACCGCGTTCAGTTTCTCCAGCGAGAAGCTCTCGCCCGTGGTGGTGGCCGAGGCCGAGGCCAAGGCGAACAACGACTACCAGTCCGCGATGACGGACTGGAAGCGTAACGTCGCGGAGTGCGAGGCGGTCCAGGCGCGCGGCGAGAAGACCGAGGAGCGGTACGGCCCGAACTGCGGCAAGGACTACCAGCCGCAGCCCGACATGTTCGAGGCGAAGTGGTACCTGCCGTACCAGTTCGACTTCCGGGCCGAGTTCCCCATGTTCATCGCCGTGTTCGCCGCCTCCGTGGCGCTGTTCGGCTTCATCGTCGGCGCCTCCTTCGTGGGCGCCGAGTGGAACACCGGCGGGATGATGAACCTGCTGTTGTGGCGACCGAAGCGGCTGACCGTGCTGGGCACGAAGCTGGCCGCCCTGCTGACCACGGTGTTCGGCCTGACCGTGGTGCTCGGCGCGCTCTGGACGGCGGCGTTCTGGCTGATCGCCGGCCAGCGGGGCAGTACCGCGAAGATGACCGCCGGGGTGTGGCAGTCGATCGGGCTGGACGGGCTGCGCGCGCTGGGCATGACGCTCCTCGTGGCGGCGGTCGGGTTCGCGCTGGCCTCGCTGGGCCGGCACACGGCGATGGCGCTCGGCGCGGCGGTGGGCATCTTCGCGGTGAGTGAGATCGGCATCCGGATCGCGGTCGCCGTGCTCGGGGTGCAGTTCGGCGACCGGTACGTGCTCTCCACGTACGCCCAGTCGTGGTTCCTGAAGCAGGCGGAACTGTTCGACTACGACACCTGTCAGTTCTCCCAGGGCGCCTGCGAGCCGGCCACGTACGTGGTCACCTGGCAGCAGTCGGCTGTGGTGTTCGGCGTGGCCCTGGTGGGCGCGGTCGTGGCCGCGTTCTGGACGATGCGGCGGCGGGACATCGCCTGACCTGGTCCGCGCCGCCGGCTCCCCCCGGCGGCGCGGACCCCGCGTCCGATGCGGCCGGGGGCGGCCCTGGTTACGCTGGGGCTCCCCCGGCCGGCGCGCTCCGCGTGCCGGTCACCCGCCGTCGGAGAGGAGCGCCATGTCCGCCGACGCCTCGCAGCGGGCCGCCGTCGACCCGTCCGGCCCGGCAGCGGGTACGCGCCACGCGGGCGGGACGGTTCCGCCACCGCGCACCGCTCCGCCCGTCGAGTCCACCGCACCGTCGGAGTCCGTCCGGCCCGGGTCGCCGCCCGTCGAGTCCACCGCGCCGGTCGAGCAGCCCGGTCCGGAAGCGGCGGATACGGGCGCCGCGGGCACGACGCCGGCCGGCCTCACCGAGCGGGAGCAGCGGATCCTCGCCTTCGAGGCGCAGTGGTGGAAGCACGCCGGAGCCAAGGAACAGGCCATCCGGGACACGTTCGGGCTCTCCGCGACCCGCTACTACCAGCTGCTCAACGCGCTGCTCGACCACCCGGCCGCGCTCGCCGCCGATCCGGTGCTGATCGGCCGGCTGCGCCGGCTGCGCTCGTCGCGGGCCCGCAACCGGCGGCGCTGACCCGCCTCACTTCTCGTACGTGCGCAGCCCGTTGCCGATGGCGAAGAACGTCGGCGCCCACTCGCCGATGAAGATGCCCCAGCGGTCCGCCCGCGCCACTCCGGCGCGCTCCATGTGCTTGGAGAGGAACCAACTGGTGACCGAGAGGCCGATGCTGACGAACCCGGCGAGGTATGCGTGCTCCGCCCGGATGCCGCCCTCGTGCAACCGCTCCAACATCTCGAATCCCCCTGTCACCGAGACCGACCCGGTCGCGTCCGACGCTACCGAAAGCGCGGGAGTGATGACGCAGGGTTACCGCGATCGGGCCGGTGGCGGATGACCTGGCGCGGGCCGGGTAGGCGGCCGGCGACGACGAACGGAGGCGACGATGGGAGCACCGGACCGCCGGTACGCGATCGGCAGCAGGCCGGCCCGCCCGGCCGGGGAGGCGCCGGTGATGCGGGTGCGTTCCGCCTCCGACCCGGCGCCGGGCCGCCCGGAGAACGAGGACGTGGTCTTCCGGATCGGCCCGCTCGTCGGCGTCCTCGACGGGGCCACCGTGCCGGAGGGCTTCGACACCGGATGCGTGCACGGTCCCGCCTGGTACGTCCGGCACCTGGCCGCCCGGATCGGCCTGGCGATCGCGGCCCGGCCCGCCGCCACGCTGATGAGCAGCCTCGCGGCGGCGATCCTCGCGGTCCGGGCCGACCACGGCGGGACGTGCGACCTGGACCATCCCGGCACCCCCTCGTCCACCGTCTGCCTGCTGCGGGAAAGCGGCGACCGGGTCGACTACCTGGTGCTCTGCGACAGCCCGCTGGTGCTCGACACCGACCGCGGGATCGAGGTGGTCACCGACGACCGGCTCGCGGACGCGGTGGCCGACCTGCGTCGCAGCGCCGCCGCGCTGCCCGACGGCGAGACCGACCCGGCGACCCGGTTCCGGCGGGCGACGACGGTGCAGCGGACCCGGATGAACCGCACCCACGGCTACTGGACGGCGGCGAGCGACCCGGACGCGGCGTACCACGCGCTGACCGGCACGCTTCCGCTGCGCGGTCCGGGTGCGCTGCGCCGGGCCGCGCTGCTCAGCGACGGCGCCTCCTGCGCGGTCGACCAGTTCGGCCTGTTCGACTGGGCCGGGCTGCTGGAGGTGCTGACCGTGGCGGGCCCGGAAGGGCTGATCGATCGGGTCCGCGCGGCCGAGCGGGACCACCCGGAGCGGCTGCGGCGGCGCAAGCGCACCGACGACGCCTCGGTGGTGCTGTGCGAGTTCGCTCCTCCGGCGTGAGCACGCTCACGCCGGAACACCCGGTCGGATGACAACGCAGCGTGAGGCGGAACACCCCGGGGGTACGACCGGCCGAGGCGGTCGGCCATAGCGGCAATCCGGGCCCAAAGGGGTGGACGGCCCGGACAGGTAGCGGCAGACTGCGCCTCGTGACGGGTGCGGTACGGCTGGAGCCGGTGGACGAGCGGAACCTGGAACCGTTGCTCTCCGTAGCGGCGGCGGAGGCGGAACCGGAGGACGTGATGCCTCCGGTGCAGGCGCCCGCGGGCTGGTCGCTCGCCCGCCGGGACGCGTTCCGGGAGTTCCACCGGGCGAACCTCGGCGGACTCGACGGCCCGACCCGCACCGCCATGTACGCGATCGTCTCCGGCGGCGAGGTCGTCGGCATGATCCGGATGACCCGCCGGGACGAGCCCGGCACTGTGGAGACGGGCATGTGGCTGGGCCGCTCCGCCCGGGGCCGAGGTCTCGGCGCCGCCGCGCTGCGGCAGCTGCTGCACACCGCCGCGGCGGCCGGGATGCACACAGTGGTCGCGGACACCACGCCGGACAACGCGGGCGCTCTCTCCGTTCTTCGTAAATGCGGTGCGGAATTGCGCGAGGAGGGCGGAGAAGTGCACGCCCGAATGTGCCTCGACTCGGCGCTGCCGATCCGCTGAAACCCGTTCTTGCAGCTCCCTGACGCTTGACGTGAAGTTTCGGCCGCCTTTTCCGTTCCCCTGAGGAAATGTTTTCCCAACGGGGTGACGGGTAGTTCGCGCCCCGGGGAGTGCGGAGGAGAGCGGATGAAAAGCGGAGCACGGGTGGCGCTGGCGGTGGGCTTCGGCTACCTGCTGGGTCGCCGGAGGAAGATGCGTACCGCGTTGACGCTCGCCGCGGCGGTCGCCGCCGGGCGAGCCAGCCAGCGTCCCGGCGGCATCAAGCGGCTCGGCGCGGATCTGATGGGCGCCAGTCCGCAGCTGCGCAACCTCGGCGGGCTGGCGCCGCCGCTGGTGGCGGCCGGGCGGGCCGCGGCGACCGCCGCCGCCGGCAGCGGCATCGACGCGATCGGCGGCCGGCTGCGCGACGGGGCCGACGCGCTGCGCCGCCGGAGCGGCCCGGGCCGGCCGGACGCCGAGCGTTCCGCGCCGGACGAGGAACCGGAGCTGGACGAGCAGCCCGAGGCGCCGGACCGACAGCAGCGGGGGCGGTGACGATGGCGACGACCGATCTGACCGGCCGGGTACGCGACGAGATCGGCGGCGAGCTGCGCAACCTCGCCTCGGCGCTCGGTGAACGGGCCGTCCAGGCGATCAGCGACCGGGTCACCGCCGCGACCGGACGACTCAGCGAGTACGCGCAGCAGGGCGGCGACCCCGGCCTGGTCGCCGCCGCCACCGGCGCGCGGAAGCTCGCCGAGGGCAGCTCCCCGGTGAAGGCCATGTTCCATGCCGGCGTGGCCGGCGGTAGGGAGAAGCTGATGGCGGCGTTCGGCCGCAAGGGCGGCGGCGACGGCGGCCGGAAGCTCAAGGTCACCAACATCGTCGAGACCATCGAGGTCGGCGTACCGGTCCGGGTCGCCTACAACCAGTGGACGACGTTCGGCGACTTCCCGAGCTTCATGAAGAAGGTCGAACAGGCCGACTGCGACGACGAGAAGATGACCTGGAAGGCGCAGGTGCTCTGGTCGCACCGGACCTGGGAGTCGACGATCGTGCGGCAGATCCCGGACCGGCTCATCCACTGGCGGTCCACCGGCGAGAAGGGCTCGGTCGACGGCAGCGTCAGCTTCCACGAGGTCGCCCCGGAGCTGACCCGGATCCTGGTCGTGCTGCAGTACCACCCGCAGGGCTTCTTCGAGCACACCGGCAACCTGTGGCGGGCCCAGGGCCGCCGGGTCCGGCTGGAGCTGAAGCACTTCGTCCGGCACGTGATGACCCGGACCGTGCTCGACCCGGACGCGGTCGAGGGCTGGCGCGGCGAGATCGAGGACTCCCAGGTCGTCAAGGACCACGAGACCGCGCTCCGGGAGGAGCGGGGAGAGACCGGGCCGGCCGACGACGAGTACGCCGCCTACGACGAGGGCAACGACTTCGCCGACGACGAGTACGCCGACGAGCCGGTCCTCACGGCGCCGGAGCGTGCCCGCCGCCGCGACGAGCGCTGACCGGTCAGGACCGGCCGGCGGCGTACGACTCCAGGTGCGCGAGCTGCACCGGGTCCAGCGACGGCCGGACACGGTCCCGGGCCGCGCCGACGTGCGCGGCAGTCACGGTGCTCGCGTTGAGCGACTCCCGCATGGCGGCGAGCGCCGCCTCCCGTACCAGCGCGGCGCAGTCGGCGGCGGAGAAGCCGTCCAGCTCGGCGCCGAGCGCGTCGAGGTCGACGTCCGGCGCGAGCGGTACGCCCCGGGCGGCGGCGCGGAGGATCTCCGCGCGGGCCGGCCCGTCCGGCGGCGGCACGTAGACCAGACGTTCCAGCCGGCCGGGACGCAGCAGCGCCGGGTCGACCAGCTCCGGCCGGTTCGTCGCGCCGACCACCACCACGTTGCGCAGCGCCTCCACCCCGTCCAGCTCGGTGAGCAGCGCCGCCACCACCCGGTCGGTGGTGCCGCCGTCGCTGGCCTGCCCGCGTACCGGGGCCAGCGCGTCCACCTCGTCCAGGAACACCAGCGTGGGCGCGGCCTGGCGGGCCCGGCGGAACAGCTCCCGCACCGCCCGCTCGCTCTCACCCACCCACTTGGAGAGCAGCTCCGCGCCCTTCACCGACAACACGTTCGCCCGCCCGGACCCGGCCAGCGCGGTGACCAGGTAGGTCTTGCCGCAGCCGGGCGGCCCGTAGAGCAGCACCCCGCGCGGCGGCGTCACGCCCAGCCGGGCGAACGTGTCCGGGTAGGTGAGCGGCCAGAGCACCGACTCGGTGAGCGTCTGCTTGACGTCGTGCAGTCCGCCCACGTCGTCGAGCGTCACCGACGCCAGCTCCAGCGTGGACGCGGACATCGTCGTCGGCCGGACCACCTCCAGCGCCTCGGTGAAGTCCGTCATCGCCACCGTCGGCGTCTCCGCCGTCTTCTGCCGCAGCGCCGCGCGTACCCCGGCCTCGCGGACGAGCGCCGCCAGGTCCGCCGCGACGAACCCGGGGGTACGGCCGGCCACCTCGTCCAGCCGTACGTCGCCGGCCAGCGGCACCTGCCGGGTGAGCACTGTCAGCTGTTCCCGGCGCAGCGCCGCGTCGGGCAGCGGCACGGTGATCCGCAGCGCCAGCAGATCCGGGCCGCGCAGTCCCGGGTCCACCGCCTCCGGTCGCCCGCTGGTGCAGACCACCGCCACGCCGGCCCGCAGCGCCTCGGCGACCACCTGGCGGAACACGGTGGCCAGCGGACCCGGCTCGTCGGCCGGGGCGATCGCCTCCACGTCGGTGACCAGCAGCACGGCCGGTCCGCCGGCGCGTACCGCCGACGCCGCCTCGCGGAGCCTGCGGGCCGCCGCGTCGTTCGTGAGCGCGGCCAGCTCCGGCGCCCAGAGCGGGCGCAGACCCGCGCCGACCCGGGCCGCGACGGCGCGCACGAGCGCTGACTTGCCTGAGCCCGCCGGTCCCTCCACCAGCACGCCGAGCGAGACGGTGGTGCCGAGCCGGCCCAGCACCTCACGGTGGTGGAAGCCCAGGTCCAGCAGCTCGGTCAGCTCCTCGGCCTGGGCGCGCAGGCCGGGCAGCTCGTCGACGTCCGGGGCGTCCTCCGGGCCGAGCAGGCCCTCGGCCCGTTCCGTCCCGGCCGGCGCGGCCGAGGGGGCGGAGACGGGCGCGCCCGGGGACACCGGGCCGGAGCCCCGGGTGGCCGGACCGTGCTCCCAGCCCACCACCGTGTCCATGGTGACGAGCGCGCCGGCCGCCGGCTCGACGGACACGACGTTGAGCAGCGTGCTGGTCCAGGCGTACCCGACGGAGCTGGCGAGACTGCGCCGCGCGGCCTCGATCAGGCCGCGCACGGCGGCGTCCGGGAGCACGTCCTGCGGCAGCAGCGAGACGTCGTCGCCGGGCGTGACGACCTTGCCGAGCAGCGCGAGCCGCAGCATCTCCGGCGGGACCGCGGCGACCACCGCGGCCGGGCCGGCCAGCGTGAGCCGGCGCGCCGGGGTGGCCGGCAGCGGGCTCACCGTCACCTGGCCGCCGGCCCGCAGCCCCAGGTTGCCGAGCAGCAGGTCGTCGGCGTGCAGCAGGACGCCGCTGGTGCCCGGGTCGGCGGCGGCCGCGATGCCGGCGGTCGTCCGGCGGCCGGTCAGCCGCACCGGATCGCCGGGGCGCAGCGCCAGCGCGGTGAGCACCTCGGGGTGCAGGCGTACCACGCCGCGGCGGGCGTCGAGCGCGGCCGGCCGCAGCGTCGCGGTCAGGGTCAGATCGGGTTCCGCCACCCGCCGACAGTAGCCGCCGTGACCACGAGGTGCCGCCTCAGCGCGGGTCCGGGCCGTCCAGCAGCGAGGGATCCCGCCGGATCATCTCCGCCAGCCGGGCCGCCGGGTCCGACTCGACCGAGTCCTGCCCGGGGGCGGGCACCGTCTTCACCGACATGGGCCACGCCGGCGGGGGCGTCGGCGCCGAGGCCGGGCCCACCGTGACCGCGGGGCCCGACCAGGAGACCCGCAGCGGGTACGCCTGGTCGCCCACTTCCACCCGCAGCGTGACGGCGACCCCGGGGTGGTCGGCCACGACCCGCCGGACCGCGTCGGCGACCTCCTCGACCGGGTCACGCCGCGCCGGCGCCGCGCCGCCCCGCAGCCGGTACGCGCCGTGGCCCGCCCGCCCGTTGCCCGGCTCGGCCGGCAGTTCCTCCGGGACCACGTCCTGGTCGGTCCCGCCGGCCGGTTCGCCGGGCGCCCGGCGGCGCATCGCCTCCTCGCGCCGCGCCATCCGGGCCAGTGTCTCGTCCAGATCACCTCTCATGGCGTCCACCCCTTCGCCAGACAACGGATCGAAACGACTGTCGGTGTTCAGCCCGCCCGTGGCTGCGGGGCGGGCCCGTCGCCGCGCCGCCCCGAACGGGTCGCCCGGTCCAGCGCCCGGTCCAGGACGACCAGCAGGGCGTCCCGGACGGAGAGCCGGTCCCGGGCGTCGAACTGCACGAGCGGCACGTGCTCCGCGATCGCCAGCGCCCAGCGGATCGACGGCAGGTCGAGGGCCAGCCGCCCGTCGAAGGCGTTGACGCCGACGGCGAACGGCAGCCCGGAACGTTCGAAGAAGTCGATGGCCGGATAGCAGTCGTCGAGGCGGGCGCTGTCCACCACCACGAGCGCGCCGAGCGCCCCCCGGGCCAGGTCGTCCCACATGAAACCGAACCGCGCCTGACCGGGCGTACCGAAGAGGTAGAGCTTGAGGCTGCGGTCGATGGTGACGCAGCCGAAGTCCATGGCGACGGTCGTGGTGGTCTTCCCGGCGACGCCGCCCGGGTCGTCGATGCCGATCCCGACGGTGGTCATCTCGGCCTCGGTGGTCAGCGGCGCGATCTCCGAGATCGCCCCGACCGTGGTGGTCTTGCCGACCCCGAACCCGCCGGCGATCAGGATCTTGACCGGGATCGGCGGGCGGGGCGCCGGGACCCGGCTCACGATCGGGGCCGGTTCCTGGGGCGGCACCCCGGGCGGCAGGTACGGCAGCGGCGGGGTGGGCGGTGGCGGTGTGGCGCGGCCGATCAGCGGGGCCGGTCCGCCGTAGCGGCTCGGGGCGCTGTTCGCGGACGGCCCGCCCAGGGCCGCCGCCGGCCATTCAGGAGATCGCACGAAGTCCATCAATCACTCGCAGGATGATGTCGGGATCGAGGGCGTCGTCGCCGTCCGCGACGTGCACGTCGAGATGGCCGGCGGCGCGGAGGTCGCCGACGAGTACCCGGGTCACACCGAAGTGCATCCGGGTCCGGGCGGAGATCTCCGCCACCGAGACGGGCTCGGCGCAGATCGCGACGATCGCCGCCAGTTCCGGGGACAGCCGGGCCGTCACCGCCCACGAGGTGCTGCCCGGACGAGCGGTGACCTGGGTCTCCAGACCGATCGCCGGGTCGCCGTCCACTCGTCCGGCGGTCAGCACGAACGGGCGCGGGCCGGTCGGCTCCCCGTCGCCCGCGTCCGGCTCCGGAACCGGAACGGACGCGTGCAGGAAGGGGCGGACCCGGATGCCGGGTTCCGGCTCCGGGTCCGCGCCGGCGGCCCCCGGGATCATTGCTGAACGGCGTTCTTCAGCTCGGCGATCAGGCGGGGACTCAGGGCGCCGCCGGCCCGGCCGGCGAAGAGCGTCATCTCGTACGCCACGGTGCCCAGGTTGGCCGTCCGGTCGGCGACGACGCCGAGGACCGAACCACTGCTGATCGCGCTGATCAGCAGGTAACCCTCGGCCATGTCGACGATCACCCGGTTGAGCGCGCCCAGCGCGTACCAGCTCGCGGCGCCTCCGGCGAGGCTGGTCATGCCGGAGACCACGGCGGCGAGCCGTTCCGCGTTGGACCGGTCCTTGATGGCGGACATGGCCATCAGCAGCCCGTCCGAGGAGACCGCGATCGCCTCCATCACCCCGGCGGTGCTGGAGGTGAACGAGTCGAGCAGCCAGTTGAAGGTGCGCGCCTCGGGGCTGAGGTCGCCGGCGGCGCTCTGTTCGATGTTGTCGTGCAAGAAGGGGCTGGTCACCGTGATGGGTCCTCTTCGTAATGACGGTCTGGGCTGACTTCGCGCAGAGCGCGGGCGACGCCCGCCTCGAATTCGTTGACGAGATTGCGGACCTCGACGGGGTCGCCGGGGTCGGAGCTGGCCGGGGGCGTGGACTGGACCGGGGTGTCGGCCAGGTTCGCGCCCGGCACCCGCCGGCTCAGCCGGGGACGCTCCGTTGCGGGCGGGACGAGGGTGGTGTGGCCCTCGGCCCGGCGTACGCCGTCCTGGAACGCCTCGACCAGGGCCCGGACGGAGGCCGGATCGGCCGGTACGCCGACCAGCGGCCCGCCGGTCGCCGGGGCGGCCGGGGTGGTGGGCGCGGGGGCCGGGAGGTTCGCGCCGGGCACCCGCTGCCGGATCGGCGACCGCGTGCCGGGCCGTCCGGTGGGCGGGCCGACCGGTTCCGGCCCGGCCGGGACCGACGGGCGACCACCGGCGGGGGGCGCCGTGCGGGCCGGACCGACCGGCGGGGCCGACGCCGGTCCGGCGGTCGGTACGGGCGCGGACCCGACGGTCGGCGTGCGCGCCGGCCGGACAGCCGGTGGCGACGACGGCCCGACGGCCAGGCCGGCCCCGGCGGCCGGTGCGAGGGCCGGGCCGGCGGGCGGCGTCAGGGCCGGACCCGCCGGTGGGGTCAGGGCTGGGCCGGCCGGCGCGGTGCGGGTCGGGCCGGTCGTCGGCCCGGCGGCCGGGGGAGCGACCGGGACCGGGCCGACGACCGGTGTCGGCGGGGAGGTACGGCCGGGGTGCGCCACCGGCCCGGCCGGCCGGGTGGCGGGCGCACCTGCGGCCGGCGGCCAGGCGGGCGGCGCGCCGGCGGTGGGCAGGCCCGGATCCTCGGCCGGCTCCGGAGCGTCGTCCCGCTTGCCGAAGGCGTTCCACGGGTCGCCGCTGGACATGCTGCGGGTGGCCCGGCTCAGCAGCTCCGCGTCGAAGCCGGCGGGCGGTTCGACCGCTGCCGTCCCGTGCTCGTGCCCGCCGGGCGGCACAGCGGCCAGCGTGGCGGTGGCGAAGACCGGCTCGGGGCGGCGGACCACGAGCGAGTCGGCCGGGACCTCCAGGGTGGCGGTGACTCCGCCCCCGGGGGTCGGCGTCAGCCGGACGTGCCAGCCGTGCCGCCGGGCCAGCCGGCCGACGACGAAGAGGCCGAGCACCTCGGTCGGGGCGAGGTCGAGCCGCTCCCGGCGGTCGAACCGCGCGTTCTCCTCGGCCATCCGCTCCTCGGTCAGGCCGATGCCGTGGTCGACCACCACGAGCCGGGCGCCGCCGTCGGTCAGCTCGCCGGTCACCACCACGCGGGTGTGCGGCGCCGAGAAGGAGGTGGCGTTCTCCATCAGCTCGGCCAGTGTCAGCACCAGGTCGCCGACGATCGCCGGCGCCGCCGCGACGCCGGGCGGCACCTCCACGTCGACGCGGGTGTAGTCCTCGATCTCGCCGAGCGCGAGCCGGACCACGTCGGCCAGCGGGACCGGCGCCACGTGGCCGTCCGAGCCGGTGGCGCCGGAGAGCACCACCAGGCTGCCCGCGTTGCGGCGCAGACGGCTGGAGATGTGGTCCAGCCGGTACAGGTGCTCCAGCCGGCCCGGGTCCGTCTCCTGCCGCTCCAGCCGGTCGATGAGCGCGATCTGGCGGCCGACCAGGTTCTGGGTACGCCGTCCGACGTGGCCGAACATCTGCGCCACGTTGCGGCGTCCGGCCACCTGCCGCTCGACCAGCCGGGCGGCGGTGTGCTGCACCCGGTCGAACGCGCGGGCCAGCTCACCGATCTCGTCCCGGGCGCTCACCTCCACCGGGTCGAGGCGTACCGGGGGCACGCTCTCGGACTCGTCGTCGGCGACCCGGGTCAGCTCCGCCTCGGCGACCCGGGCGACCCGCTCGGCGGAGCGGGTGAGCCGGCTCAGCGGGCGGGCGACGGTACGGGCCACCGTCATGCTCAGCAGCACCACGACCAGCAGGATGACGCCCGCCGCCACGGTGACCAGCCAGGCCGCGGTCAGAGCCTCCCGCTCCCGGGCGCGGGTCTCCGCGATGACGTCCGCGACGACCTTCTTCTCGACGAACTGGCCCAGCGTGATCATCGACCGGGACGCGGGGAAGAGCACGTCCAGCGAGACCGGCGCGATCGCCGCGTCGGGGTCCCGGAGGCTGTCCACCAGGAACGTCGGGCTGGTCCGCGCGGCCACCGCCGCGTCGTCCAGCTCGGCCACCTTGAGCTGCTCCGGCGTGATCAGCCGGCGGAAGCGCCGGTTGTCGACGTTGAGCGCCGCCATGCACGCCACGAACGACCGCGACATCCGCGGGTCGCCGGTCGCCTTGACCAGCACGATCTGGGTGGTGCAGGAGCTGAGCGCCTCGTCGACGCGCAGCAACGCGTCCAGGGCGAGCACCTGCCGCCCGGCGGCGGTGTCCGTGTCCACCTGGTACGGCAGTCGCAGCGCGTCGATCAGGGCGGTGTCGACCTCGCTGAACGCGGTCAGGATCTGGTCCGGCCTGGCCCGGCCGGCGAGCGTGGCGGTGCGGACGTCGTCCAGCTTGCGTACCCCGTCGAGGCTCTCGCGGACCGTCGCCGGCAGCGTCTCGGCGCGCAGATCGGCGACCCGGTCGTCGACGGTGGCCGACTTCTGGATCAGCTCGGTGCGGGACACCCGTCCGAGCAGCAGCCCGACCGAGAGCAGGCGTTCCTGCTGGAGATCCTGGACCAGGCTGCCGACCCGGCTGGCGATGCGGACCGTCTCGGCGGTGTCGGCGGCCCGCTGCGCGGCGGCCACCCGGTCGATGACCACCGGAACGGCCAGCCCGACCATGCTGAGCAGCGGGATGATCACCAGCAGGGCGAGCTTGCCCCGGATCCGTAACCTAGCGAGCAGCATCGAACGGCCTCCACCGGTCGGCGTCGCCGCCCCGGCCGACGGCGACCGGCTGGCGGTCACCCTCGGACACGGTGATCGGCGGGTCCCCGTGGACCGCCGGTGGCGGTCCGGCCTCGGCCGGCGTGCGGCGCGCCGGGGGAGGGCCGGCCGCCCGCGCCCGCCGTAGCGCGGCGAGGTGCAGCGCGGCGATCCCGGCGAGCAGCGCGACAGCGGTGCCGGCCGCGGCCCGGCCCAGCAGGCGGTCCCGGTCGATCGCGTCCAGCCGTTCCTTCAGCAGCGCGTCGAGCTGGTCGAGGATGACCGTCCGGAGCTGCTTGGCGGCGTTCTGCGCGGTGATGCCGGCCTGGGTGAGCTGGTCGGTGCTCGGCGCGGACCGCCCGCCGCCGGGCGCCGAGTACACCGAGAACGTCTCCAGCGAGCGCTGGTAGGTGTCCAGCGGGGTGAGCACGTTGGCGCCCAGGTCGGTGCTCTCCGAGCTGTCGACGGCGGAGCGCAGGTCGGCGACGAGGTCGGTGGCCGGGCCGAGCGCGGCGACGCGCAGCTCGGCCAGTTCCGCGCCGGTCCGCGCGCGCTCGGCGGCGGGGCGCTTGGCCGCCAGCCGGGCCAGGTCGACGAGCCGCCCGGCCAGCACGGTCGCGGTGGGCAGGTCACCGCCGATGCCGTCCTGGAGGAAGAACGAGTCCGAGCGCGGGTCGCGGATCAGCCCGGAGCTCTCCCGCACCTTGCGGTAGAGGGCCAGGAGCAGGTCGGACGCCTCGCCGTAGGCCCGGAAGGCCGCCTCGGGGTCGCCGAGCCCGCGGTCCGGCAGCGACTCGAGCTTCGCCCGCAGCCCGGCCCAGCGCTCGTGGGTGCGCAACTCGTCGCCGACGGCGCTGTCCACCTCGGCGACGCCCTCGATCGCGGCGGTGAGCGCGCCCCGGGAGACGGCTCCCTCGGCGACCGCTATCGCCTGGGCCTCCACCAGCGCGTCGGTGATCGGGCCGAGGGCGCGCAGGTAGCGCACACCGAGCCGTTCCCGGCTCGCCAGGTCGTGGTCGTCCGCGGCGCTGCTCTCGGACTGGGCGAAGATGAACCCGAGCGGTACGAGCAGCGCCAGCACCAGCAGCAGGGGAAGCGCGCGGCCCGGTACGGCGGGCCGCCGACGGACCCGCGGCGCGGGGACTGTCATGGTGTGTCTCCTCCGGCGACGGCGGGGCGTTCGGTGCCCCGGGAGGTCGCCGTACGCAGTCCCGTGCACCGGACCGGAAAAGTAGCCGAACCGGACGTCTGTGCAACCTCGGCCGATGAGTCGGCTTCACGTCAGTCCATTCTGGGCGACGCTGAGTGAGCTTCGACGTCACTCAGCGTCCGATCATGTTGCCGAGAAGTGACATCGACGATGGTTTGCGCGTGTAGATGTGAATTCACATGATCCGAACATGTGCCGCTGGGATGCTCTGGACCTTTGGCGGACGACGGTGGGCGAACGACGAACGGCGCAACCGGACGGACGTACGGCGGATCTCAGCGAATGCACAGCGATCGGCCCGTACCGTGTGCCGCATGAGATCACCAGTCGCGCGGATCCGGCGCGCCCTGGCCGGACGCCCACGCCGGATCGTCGCCGTCGTGGCGGTGGTAGTCCTCGTCGCCGCCGCGCTCGTCTGGGTGGCCCGGCCGCAGAGCCCGGACTTCCGCACCGAGTCGGCGCTGGTGACGGTCCGCTCCGGGCCCTCCGGTGACGAGCCGGTCGAGCTGGACACCACGCTCTACCTGCCGGATCGCGCGTCGGAAGCGAACCGCGTGCCGGCGGTGCTGCTGGCGCACGGGTTCGGTGGCACCAAGGACTCGGTCCGCTCCGACGCCGAGGACCTGGCCGCCCGGGGGTACGCGGTGCTCACCTGGACCGCCCGCGGCTTCGGGCGCAGCGGCGGCCAGATCCACCTGGACAGCCCCGACTACGAGGTGCGGGACGCCCAGCGCCTGCTCGACCGGCTCGCGGCCCGGCCGGACATCCGCCTCGACTCGCCGGGCGACCCCCGCGTCGGCGTGGTCGGCGGCTCCTACGGCGGCGGCCTGGCCCTGCTGCTGGCCGCGCAGGACCAGCGGGTCGACGCGATCGTCCCGATGATCACCTGGAACGACCTGTCCCGCGCGTTCCTGCCGGAGAGCACCGGCCGGCAGCCCACCGACGGCGTGTTCAAGAAGGGCTGGGCGGGGATCTTCTTCGGTGGCGGCGGGAACGCCGGCTCCGGTCCGGCCGGGCTCTCCGGGGCCACCGCCGCCGCGCCGGAGGGCGCGCCCGAGTCGGCCGGACCGCCGAGTCCGCAGCCGGGCGCCGGTCCCGGTACCGGCTCCGGTCGTGCGCCGGCCGGCGCCGCCGACCCGTCCTGCGGGCGCTTCGCCGCCGACGTCTGCGCCGCGTACCTGCGTATCGCGACCACGGGCCGGGCCGACGCGGCGGCGGTCGAGCTGCTGCGCCGGTCGTCGCCGGCCGGCGTGCTGGACCGGATCAAGTCCCCGACGCTGCTGGTCCAGGGCGAGGCGGACACGCTCTTCCCGCTGGCCGAGGCGGACGCCAACGCCCGGGGCATCGCCGCCGCCGGCACGCCGGTGCGGGTCGCCTGGTTCACCGGCGGCCACGACGGCGGCTCCGGACCCACCTCCGACTCCGACCGGGTGAAGTTCCTGACCGCGCAGTGGCTCGACCACTACGTCAAGGGGGACGGGGCGGCGCCCGGCGACACGTTCACGTTCTCCCGCATCGCCGGGTTCGACGCGCTCGACCGGGGCCTGGTCGCCACCGGCTTCCGTACCGCCGACTATCCGGGCCTGGCCGGGGAGGACCGCCGCGAGGTCACGCTCGCCGGTCCGCCCCAGCCGGTCGCCGTACCGCCCAACGGCAACCCGGCGGCGATCTCCTCGGTGCCGTTCGCCGGCGCGCTCGGCTCGCTGCTGGACGGCGTGGCCGGTGACATCCCCGGCCAGCACGCCCGCTTCGAGTCCGCGCCGCTGGACGAGCCGGTCGACGTGGTGGGCGCGCCCACCGTGCGGATCCGGGCCGCCTCCCCGACCGGCGAGGCGGTGCTGTTCGTGAAGCTCTACGACGTCGACCCGCAGGGGGCGGCCACGCTGCCGTCCGGCCTGGTCGCGCCGGTGCGCCTGACCGGCCTGCCCAGCTCCGTCGACGCGGCCACGCCGGTCACCGTCACGCTGCCGGGGATCGTCCGGCGGGTCGAGGCCGGGCACCGGCTGCGGCTCGTGGTGGCGACGTCGGACCAGGCGTACGCCTCGCCGGCCGAGCCGGCCGTCCACACGGTGGCGCTGGCCGACGGGCCGCTGACGCTGCCCACCGTCGAGGCCACGCCCATCCCCACCACGGCAGTGGTGTGGCGCTGGGCGCTGGCCGGGCTGCTCGCCGCAATCGTGCTCGGGCTCGTCGTGGTCGTGCTGCTCACCCGCCGCCGGCACCGCCGCCAGGACAACTCCGTGCACCCGGAGTACGCGGGCGTCCCGCTCGCCGTGCGCAACCTGCGCAAGGAGTACGCGGACGGCTTCGTCGCGGTCTCCGACGTCGACTTCGAGGTGCACCCCGGGCAGGTGGTCGGCCTGCTCGGCCCCAACGGCGCGGGCAAGACCACCACGCTGCGGGTGCTGATGGGGCTGACCCAGCCCACCGCCGGGGAGATCTACGTCTTCGGGCACCGGCTGGTGCCCGGCTCGCCGGTGCTGTCCCGGATCGGCGCGCTGGTCGAGGGGCCGGGCTTCCTGCCGCACCTGTCCGGCCTGGACAACCTCAAGGCGTACTGGCGGGCGACCGGGCGGCCGTGGGAGGACGCGCACTTCGACGAGGCGCTGGAGATCGCCGGCCTGGGCGACTCGGTGCACCGGCGGACGAGGAAGTACAGCCACGGCATGCGGCAGCGGCTGGCCATCGCCCAGGCCATGCTCGGCCTGCCCGAGCTGCTGGTGCTGGACGAGCCGACGGACGGGCTGGACCCGCCGCAGATCGCCGAGATGCGCCGGGTGCTCCAGCGCTACGCCACCGACGGCCGGGCGGTGCTGGTCTCCAGCCACCTGCTGGCCGAGGTGGAGCAGACCTGCACGCACGCCGTGGTGGTGAACAAGGGCCGGATCGTCGCCTCGGGTCCGGTCGAGGAGATCGTCGGCGAGTCGCCGAGCGTGCTGTTCGAGGTGAGCGACCCGGACGCGGCGCGTACGGTGCTCGACCGGCTCGACGGCGTACGGGTGCTGCCCGACGCCGAGGGCGCGCTGGTGGTCGACACCAACGGCACCGCGCGCAGCGAGGTGGTGGCCGAGCTGGTCCGGGCCGGTATCGGAGTGGACCGGGTGGTGCCCCGGCGCCGCCTGGAGGACGCGTTCCTCGCCCTGGTCGGCGAGAACTCTCGGGGAAGCGGGGACCGGTGATGGCGGGTTCGTCTGTGGCATCGTCGCCTGGTGGCGGCACGTCCGGGCCCGGCGCGGGCGGTGCGGCGGCCGGTTACCGGCCCTCGGCCACGCTTCCGTTCGCCGCGGAGTTCCGGCGGCAGGCGTCGCGCCGGCGTACCCAGCTCGCGCTGGGGTTCATGGTGCTGCTGCCGCTGATCATCCTGGTGGCGTTCCAGTTCGACTCCGGGGACGACGACCGCGGCGGGCGGGGCGAGTTCTCCAGCCTGGCCGACCTGGCCACCTCGGGCGGGCTCAATTTCACCCTGTTCTCGATCCTGGTCTCCGCGTCGTTCCTGCTGGTCGTGGTGGTGGCGTTGTTCTGCGGCGACACGGTGGCCAGCGAGGCGAGCTGGGGCAGCCTGCGCTACCTGCTGGCGGTGCCGGTGCCCCGGGCCCGGCTGCTCGCGGTGAAGCTGGTCGTCGCGCTCGCGTACTCCGGGCTGGCGCTGCTGTTGCTCGCGGGCACCGCGCTGCTGGTCGGCACGCTGCGGTACGGCTGGAAGCCGTTGAGCAGCCAGGTCTCGGCCGAGCTGGCCCCGGCCGACGGCTTGCTGCGGCTGCTCGGGGTGCTCGGGTACCTGGCGGTGGTGCTGCTGGTGGTGGCCGGGCTGGCGTTCCTGCTGTCGGTGACCACCGATGCCGCGCTCGGCGCGGTCGGTGGCGCGGTGCTGCTCTGGATCCTGTCCAGCATCCTGGATCAGATCACCGCGCTGGGCGGGCTGCGGAACCTGCTGCCCACCCACTACAGCAGCGCCTGGCTGGGGCTGCTGTCCACGCCGATGCAGACCGACGACGTGGTCAAGGGCGCGTTCTCGGCAATCGTCTACGCCACGTTGTTCTGGAGCCTGGCCTTCTGGCGTTTCACCCGCAAGGACGTCACCAGCTGAGGTGACTGTCGGGGGTACCCGCATTGGCGCGTCCGCCCATATCATGGGAGCGTTCCCATGCAATTGTCCCGCCTGCAAAGAAATTGATTAACATCGATACGTGCAATCGCCATCCTGGAGCGGTCAAACACCCGCCCCAGGAGGTCACACATGATTCCGACCCAGCTCAGCGGCCCTGTCCTGTCCCTGTTCCGCGCTGTTGTGGGGCTGCTGTTCCTATGCCACGGCGCGGCGTCGATATTCGGCGTCCTCGGCGGTAACCGAGGCTCCGGCGAGGCCGTCCCGTTCGCCACCTGGCCCGGTTGGTGGGCGGCGCTGATCCAGCTCGTCTGCGGCGTGCTGGTCCTCGTCGGCCTGCTCACCCGTCCGGCCGCGCTGCTCGCCTCCGGCTCGATGGCGTACGCGTACTTCACTGTGCACCAGCCGCAGAACCTGCTGCCGCTGCAGAACGGCGGCGAACTGGCGGCGCTCTTCTGCTGGTCGTTCCTGCTGGTCGCCGTGCTCGGCCCGGGCAGCTGGGCGCTGGACGCGCTGCTCGCCCGCCGCCGCGCCGCCCCGGCCGAGCCCGCCACCGCGTCGCCCGCCTCGGTTCCGGTCTGATCCGCCGCCCGGCGAGATCGCGGTACGGGAGGGCGCTTCCGTGCCGCGATCTGAGTCAGAGCGGGTTGACCGGCGAGGTCGAGGGGGCCGGTGGATCGGAGCGCGGGGGCGTCTGCGTCGCCGGGTCGGCGTCGCGGCGCTTCCAGGCGCTGACGCCGAGCCGGCCGGTGTTCCCGAGGTCGATCGGCCCGTCCAGCTCGACCGGGTTCGCCGGCCGGCCGGTCGACGGGGCGACGTCGAGTTCGGCGCCCGCGGTGGCCACCACGGTCGGGTCGGTGACGAGGTTGCGCCAGATCAGCGCCGCGCCGGCCCGTTCGCCCGGCGCCAGCACGATCCGGGTGGGCGGGTGGTCGAAGCCGGCGGTGATCGGCGCGGCGCCCGGGATGATCCGTACCGTTATCGCGTCCCCGTCGGCGTCCCGGAGCGCGACCGCCGGATAGCCACGCAGCTCGTACGGGCGGTCGCCGCAGTTGACCAGGTCCAGGCCCATCGCCCGCAGCCCCATCGCCGCGCTCACCCCGAGCCCGGTGATCCGGATGCCCTCCGGGGAGCACGTGGCGGCGGGCTCGGCGCCGGGCCGGGGTGGTGCCGACGGCGGCCCGTCGACCGGGGCCGGTGCCGGGGTGCAGCCGGCGAGCAGTGCCGCGCCGGCGAGGAGCCCGATCCGGGCAGTCGCCTTCCGCATCAGGCGATCATGTCATCCCGCCGGGAGTGGCGGGGGAGGCTGATCATTGCGGCCGGGCGGGCGCGGTGAGGACGGCGTCGAGCAGGCCCGGGTAGAGGCGGTCCAGCTCGTCGCGGCGCAGCCGCACGTACCGGGTGGTGCCCGCGATGCGGGTGCGGGTCAGCCCCGCCTCGCGCAGCACCTTCAGGTGGTGGCTGCGGGTGGCCTTGGAGACGCCGAACTCGAACGAGCCGCAGGCGTGCTCCCCGCCCGGCGCGAGCGCGCGCACGATCTGCAGCCGCACGTCGTCGGCCAGCGCCGCCAGCACGGCGGTGACCGGGACGTCGCGCAGCTCGGGTTCGTGCAGCTCCATGTGACTACGATAACCCATGTTCGACAATCGTCGAACAAGCTCCTAGAGTCGTGGCGTTTGGTTCGACGATACTCGAACATAGGAGCTGGGATGCGCTTCCGTTCCGCCGCCTTCCCGATCTTCGCAGTGCTCAGCTGGGGCGTCATGTTCCCCGTGCTGGCGAGCGCGCTGACCCGGGTGGACGCCCTCAACCTGACCACCGCCCGGTACGTCCTCGCCACCGCTGTGCTGGTCGCCCTGCTGCTGGCCCGCGAAGGGCTGGCCGCACTCGCCACGCGCGGGCGCGCGGCCGAGGTGTGGCTGCTCGGCGCACTCGGCTTCGCCGGCTTCAACACGCTGACGAACCTCGCCCTCGGCCATGCCACCCCGCAGCAGATCGCGCTGTTCGGCGCCACCGTGCCGCTGATCACCCAGCTGGTCCGCTGGGCGCGCGACGGCGTACGCCCCCGCCCGGCGCTGCTCGGACTGGCACTGGTGGCCCTGGTCGGCGTCGGCCTGGTGATCACCCGCGGCCGGCTGGACGGGCTCGGACAGTTCGGCGTCGGCGGGCTGCTCATGCTGGGCGCGGTGATCGGCTGGGCCTTCTACACGCACGGCGCGAGCCGGTTCCCCGAATGGTCGGCGCTGCGCTACACCACGCTGACCGCCGTCACGGGCATGCTCGCCATGCTCGCCGCCAGCGCCGTCGCCGACCTCACCGGGCTCCAGCACGCGCCGGCCGCCGCCGACCTCGTCGCGGTCGCCCCCCAACTGGCGTACGCGGTGCTGATCGCCGCCGTCCTCGCGGTGCTGGCCTGGAACACCGGTGTACGGCGACTCGGCCCGGCCGACGCCGCGCTGTTCATGAACCTGGTGCCGGTGGTCACGTTCGCGGTGCAGATCCTGCGCGGGTACCGGCCGGTCGCGATCGAGCTGGTGGGCGCCGGGCTGACCATCGCCGCCCTGGTGGCCGCGAACCTGGTCACCCGTACCCGCCCGGCAGCCGTGACCACGACGGCGCCGGAGCCGCTCGCGGTGGTGGACCGGCCCGCCGTGGTGGAGCCGGCCGCGGTGGTCGGACGCTGAGCCGGCCCACAGCGTGGGATCCCGGGGTGGCGCGGCCGTGAGCAGCGCATAGACTCGGCGGCACAACTGAATACCTCATCCAGAGGGGCTGAGGGATACGGCCCGACGACGCCCCGGCAACCACCCGCACGCTCGACGACGAGCGACAGCGGGCAGGTGCCAATTCCGTCCCCGCCGCACCCGGCGATGCGGGGAAAGATGAGAGGAAATCCTCGACATGACGTCGACGCTTCCCGCCGCCACCGGCATCGACACCACCCTCAGCCCGGCCCGCGCCCTGGTCTGCCGCGCCTGTTCGGCGCGCTACCCGCTGGCCGCCCAGCACGCCTGTTACGAGTGCTTCGGGCCGCTGGAGGTCGACTACGACACCGCCGCGCTCGCCACCGTCACCCGGGAGCAGATCGAGGCCGGTCCGGCGAACATCTGGCGGTACGCGGCGCTGCTGCCGGCCGGTCAGGACCCGGACACCCGGGTCACGCTCGACCCGGGGCTGACCCCGCTGGTCGCCGCCCCGAACCTCGCCGCCGAGCTGGGACTCACCGCGCCGCTGTGGGTCAAGGACGACAGCGCGAACCCCACCCACTCGTTCAAGGACCGGGTCGTCTCGGTGGCGCTGACCGCGGCCCGGCAGCTCGGCTTCACCCGCTACGCCTGCGCCTCCACCGGCAACCTCGCCAACTCCGTCGCCGCGCACGCGGCCCGGGCCGGCGTGCCGTCTGTCGTCTTCATCCCCGGCGACCTGGAGCAGGGCAAGGTCGTCACCACCGCTGTCTACGGCGGTGACCTGGTCGCCATCGACGGCTCGTACGACGACGTGAACCGGCTCTGCGGCGAACTGGTGGAGACCGACGAGTTCGAGGACACCGCGTTCGTCAACGTGAACGTGCGGCCCTACTACGCCGAGGGCTCCAAGACGCTCGGCTACGAGGTGGCCGAGCAGCTCGGCTGGCGGATCCCGGCCCAGGTGGTCATCCCGATGGCCAGTGGCGAGCTGCTCACCAAGATCGACAAGGCGTTCGCCGAGCTGGTCGAGATCGGCCTGGTCGAGGCGCCGGCCGGTGGCTGGAAGGTGTTCGGCGCGCAGTCGGCCGGCTGCAACCCGATCGCCACCGCGCTGCACGGCGACACCGACACGATCACGCCGGTCAAGCCGACCGGCATCGCCAAGTCACTGAACATCGGCGACCCCGCCGCCGGGCTGTACGCGCTGGAGGCGGTGCGCCGTACCGGCGGCTGGATGGACTACGCCGACGACGACGAGATCCGCGCCGGCATCCGGCTGCTCGCCCGTACCACCGGGGTGTTCGCCGAGACGGCGGGCGGCGTGACGGTCGCGGTGTTGCGCAAGCTGGTCGAGTCGGGCCGGCTCGACCCGTCCGCCGAGACGGTCGTGTTCAACACCGGCGAGGGCCTGAAGACGCTCGACGCGGTGGCCGCCCAGGTCGGGCCCACCCACCGCATCAAGCCGTCCCTGCGCGCCGCCCGGGACGCCGGCCTGCTGTCCTGACCCGGAGCCCGGCGCCTCGGCCGAGTGGGGGAGGTGGGGCTCGCCCGGGTGGGGGATCGGGTGAGACCGGTGGGTAACCGGTGATGTGCGGTGAGTGCCAGAAAACCACCCTCAAGGACTTGACGGCAGGAACCGGACGGCGCAAGATGCTTCGTGCGGGAGGGCATCCGCCGGAGACTTTTCAAGTTCTTGCGACCCAACGCCGGAGGCGTTGTGCGGACGTCCCTCCCGACCAACGTCCGAAGAGGCCAGCGGAAAACCGCTGGCCTCTTCGCTGTGTCCGGCGCACCCTGGGTGACATGACGCTGACCGTGACGCCGCTTGATCCCGCCGACCGGCAGACGCTCGACGCGGCGTACCGGATCGCCTGCGCCGCCCAGGCCGTC
The DNA here is from genome assembly GCF_001652995.1 of Micromonospora sp. NBRC 110037. Taxonomy (NCBI): domain Bacteria; kingdom Bacillati; phylum Actinomycetota; class Actinomycetes; order Micromonosporales; family Micromonosporaceae; genus Micromonospora; species Micromonospora sp. NBRC 110037. The sequence goes on along the minus strand of NZ_BBVA01000003.1, from coordinate 370,434 downwards.
GACGAGCCGGACCTCCCGCCGATCTGCCGCCGCCGCTTCGAGGCGCTGCTGTCGCACCCGATGCCCGGCATCGAGGGACGCTGGCTCGTCGCCCGCCTGGACGGGCTGCCGGTGGGCTGGCTCCGGTTGCACCTGCACACGATCGAGAACACCGAGAACGCGACAGTCGAACTGACAGTCGACCCGGCGTACCGGAGGCGCGGCATCGGCCGCGTGCTGCACGAGCACGGCGTGCGGCTGCTCCGCGAGCACGGCGGCAAACGCCTTGTCGGCTCGACCACCGCCGCGCTGCCCGGCGAGGAGGACCGGGTCTTCCCCGGCGCCGCGTTCGCCGCCGCCCTGGGCGCCAAGCCGGCGCTGGCCGACGTCCGCCGCCGCCTCGACGTGACCGGGCTCGACCGTGACCGGCTCGCCGCGCTGCTGGCCCAGGCCCGCACCGCGGCCACCGGATACCGGCCGGTGCGGTGGCGCGATCACACCCCCGAGGAGTACGTCGCGGACGTCGCCTACCTCCAGGGCCGGCTGCTGCTCGACGCGCCGATGGGTGAGCTGGACTGGAAGCCGGAGCGGATGGACGCGGCGCGGGTACGCGACGCGGAGCGGGCGCTCGATGCCCGGGGCGTACGCCGGTACAACACCGGCGTGGTGCACGAGGCGACCGGCCGCCTGGTCGGCTGGACCCAGCTCAGCCTGGACGCGAGCAGCGCCGACCACGCCTGGCAGGAGATCACCCTCGTCGACCCCGACCACCGCGGCCGCCGGCTCGGCCTGCTCTGCAAGGCCGGGAACCTGGAGTACGCGCTGACACACGAACCGGCGTTGCGGGCCGTCGACACCTGGAACGCGGTCGCGAACCGGCACATGATCGCGATCAACGAGCAACTGGGCTTCCGCCCGGCCGCCGGTTCCGTCGACTGGCAGTTGACGATCTGAGTTGTGACACGCCCCTACTGATCTGGTGCCTTTCTGTTGCATGATGGCGGGCATGACGGAGACCCCGCACCCCCTGTACGACAGGCACCGCGAGACCCTCGACCGGGCGCTGACCGCCATCGCGGAGCGCGGGTACTGGTCGGCCTACCCCGAGTCACCCAGCCCCCGGGTGTACGGCGAGACCGCCGCCGCCGACGGCAAGGCCGCCTTCGAGGCGTACCTGGGTGGCGACTTCCCGCTCGACCAGGCCGGTGACGGCAGCACGGTCGCCACCGAGGTCAGCCCGTTCGGCGTGGCGCTGGACGTGCGCTACCCGCACGCGGGCGCCGACCAGCTCGTGTCCGCCGCGAGCGCCGCGCTGCCCGCCTGGCGCGACGCCGGCCCGCAGGCCCGGGTGGGCGTCTGCCTGGAGATCCTCGCCCGGCTGCACAAGAACGTCTTCGAGCTGGCGAACGCGGTGCAGTTCACCAGCGGCCAGGCGTTCGTGATGGCGTTCCAGGCCGGTGGCGCGCACGCGCTGGACCGGGCGCTGGAGGCGGTCGCGTACGCGTACGCCGAGATGACCCGCCACCCGGGGACCGCCGGCTGGGAGAAGGCCGCGGGCAAGGGCGACCCGCTCCGGATGACCAAGACGTTCCACGTGGTGCCGCGCGGGGTCGCGCTGGTCATCGGCTGCAACACGTTCCCCACCTGGAACTCGTACCCCGGTCTGTTCGCCTCGCTGGCCACCGGCAACCCGGTCGTGGTGAAGCCGCACCCGCGCGCGGTGCTGCCGCTGGCGATCACCGTGAAGTACGCCCGCGAGGTGCTCGCCGAGGCCGGGTTCGACCCGAACCTGGTGCAGCTCGCGCCCGAGGCGCCCGGCGAGAAGCTCGCCACGACGCTGGCCCTGGACCCGGCCGTGAAGATCGTCGACTTCACCGGCTCCACCGAGTACGGCGACTGGCTGGAGGCGAACGCCCGGCAGGCGGCCGTCTACACCGAGAAGGCCGGCCTGAACACGGTGGTGATCGACTCCACCGACGACTTCGCCGGGCTCTGCCGCAACCTCGGCTTCACGCTGACGCTGTACAGCGGCCAGATGTGCACCACCTCGCAGAACCTGCTGATCCCGCGCGACGGAATCGAGACCGACCAGGGGCACAAGAGCTTCGACGAGGTGGCCGCCGGGATCGCCGGCGCGGTCGCCAAGCTGACCGCCGACCCGGCCCGCGGCGTCGAGCTGACCGGCGCGATCGTCAACGACGGCGTGCTGGAGCGGCTGGACGAGGTCACCAAGGTCGGCGAGCCGGTGCTGGAGTCGCGCGTAGTCGAGCACCCGTCCTTCCCCGGCGCGGTGGTGCGTACGCCGACTGTGGTGAAGCTGGACGCCTCCGACACCGCCACCTACTCGCGGGAGTGGTTCGGGCCGATCTCGTTCGCCATCGCGACCGACTCGACCGAGCACAGCCTGCGCATCCTGCGCGAGACGGTGGGCGAGAAGGGCGCGCTGACCGCGGGCGTCTACTCCACCGACGAGGCCGTGCTGGACGAGGCCGAGAAGGCGGCCATCGACGCCGGGGTGCACCTGTCCTGCAACCTCACCGGCGGGGTGTTCGTCAACCAGTCGGCGGCGTTCTCCGACTTCCACGGCTCCGGCGCGAACGCGGCGGCCAACTCGGCGCTGACCGACGGCGCGTACGTGGCGAACCGGTTCCGCATCGTCCAGAGCCGCCGCCACTCCTGAAAGGAGGGGCCCCTTCTTAACGCCTCCGGTATAGGAGGGGCCCCCTCTTAACAACTGCTGTCCGGTCGGCCTCACGCCGGGCGGCGCATCTGGAGTTCGTGCAGGCGGGGGATCCTGGGGTGCGGCACGCGTACGCCGGTGTCCACGAAGCCCAGCTTCTGGTAGGCCCGGTAGGCCCGGTCGTTGCCGACCACCACCTCCATCATCAGCTCGGGCCGTCCGCAGGCGCGCGACCAGGCGGCCACCTCGTCGACGAGCGCGGCGAGCAGACCGCTGCCCCGCCGGGCCGGCGTCACGTAGACCGCGTAGACGAGCGTCAGGCCCGGCTCGTCCGGCGCGGCGGTGCCACCGGCGTGGCCGACCAGCCGGCCGCCCGGGTCGGCCACGAACTGGGCGGTGTGGTCGCCCCGGGAGACGGCCGCGACCCGGGCCGCGAACTCCGCGTGCGGCCGGGCGGCGGCCTCGGCCACCGTCTCCAGGAAGGCCAGTGGGGAGTCGGCCAGCATCTCCAGCCGCAGCGCCCGCATCCGGGCGGCGTCGGTCGGCCGGACCCGGCGAACGGTGGTCGTGGTGGGCGCGCTGGTCATGCCGCATGCATACCGGACGGGCCGGCGCAGGCGCGTGACCGGGGCCGGGTACCGCCCGGAATATGCCCGATTTGTGGTCGTGCGCCGTCGTCACGCCTCGTGTAGCGTGCGATTTCGGTCACCGAATTCAGTGGTCGTCGCCGATCGCTGAACCGGTGTGCTACCGGTGCCGGTCCGCCGGTTTCCGGGTGTTGGAACGCCGCGCAGAGTGAGGAAGTGCACCGTGGCACAGGGCACCGTGAAGTGGTTCAACGCCGAAAAGGGCTACGGCTTCATCGCCGTCGACGGCGGGCAGGACGTCTTCGTCCACTTCTCCGCGATCGAGATGGACGGTTACAAGGCGCTGGACGACGGCCAGCGGGTCGAGTTCGAGATCGCGCAGGGGCAGAAGGGTCCGCAGGCCGAGCGGGTCCGCGTCATCGCCTGACCTCCGCCCGCCGGGCGGTTCCGCAGCCGGGTCCGCCGACCGGGGGGCTGCGCTGTGAGCGTGCACCATGGAAGATCATGAGCCGTTCCAGCCGTAGCCGCTGAGGAGGGCCCATGTCCGATCTGCCTCCGCCGGGTTCCACCGAACCGGTGTCGCCGACGCCGTCCGGCTCTCCGGCCGACCCGACCGCGCCTCCGCCTCCGGCCACCGATCCGGCGTCGTCGGGGAGCGCCGGCCCGTCCGTGCCCGCTCCCGGCCCGGCGCCCGCCGATCCCTGGGCCGACCAGACCGGCTACGGCCCGAGCATTCCGCAACAACCCGGGTACGACGCGCAGCCCGCCCACCCGAACCCGTCCGGCCCGGCCACTCCCGCCGACCCGGCCACCCCGCCCGGTGGGGGCGACCCGGCCGGCTGGACCGCGCCGGGTGCCGCCCCGCCCCCCAGCTACCCCACGCCGCCGGGCTACCCCACGCCGCCGGGCTACCCCACGATGCCGGGCTACCCGGCTGGTCCTCCCCAGGCGGGCTGGCCCGGGTACCCGGCTCATCCGATGCCGGGCGTCGCCTACCCGGTGGCCGCCGGCCCCGGTGCGTACGCCGGCTGGTTCCCCGGCATCGACCCGCAGGACCCGCTCGTCAACCCGCCGCACGCGGGCATCGGCCCATGGTTCGCCCGTTGCTGGGGGGCGCTGCGGCGCGGTTGGCGGCAGCTCCTGCCGATCGTGCTGCTCACCCAGGTCCCCCCGGCGATGGTGATCGGCGTCCTCACGCTCGTCCTCAGCCCCGACGGGCAGATGGCGACCGCGCCGGACGGGTCGCCGGTGCTGCCGGAGGACTTCTGGGCGCAGACGCTCGGCTTCTACGGCGCGATCCTGTTCGCCGGGCTGATCTTCGGCGCGCTCCAGGCGATGGGCTGGGCGGCGGGCACCTGGGTGATCGCCCGGCAGGCGGCCGGTCAGCCGGCCGGGCTCGGCGCCGCCTTCCGGTACGGGCTGAGCCGAGCCCTCGGCCTCTGGGGCTGGACCATCGTGGTGTCGCTGCTGGTCACGCTCGGCGCCTGCTTCTGCCTGCTGCCCGGCCTCTACGCCGCGCTCGCGCTCGCCCTGTTCGGTCCGGTCTACCTGTTCGAGCGGCGGGATCCGGTCGGGCGGTCGTGGCGGATGTTCCACAGCCGGTTCGGCATGGTGCTGGGCCGGGTCGCGCTGGTGGTGGCGGCGTTGGTCGTGTCGACGCTGCTGGACGTCGTGCTGAGCGGGATCAGCGGGGCGCTCTTCGGGCTCGAGCCGATGGGCGCCGTGGGCACCGCGATCGGCGCGGTGACGCTCACCGTTCTCAGCGCCGTGGTGGCGGCTCCGGCCTACCTGGCGCAGCAGGTGGGGCTGGTGGTCACGTACGCCGAGCAGCGGGCCCAGGAAGGCCCGGTGACCGCGGCTCAGCTGGCGGCGGAACTCGGCTGAGCGGGGCGGTCGTGCTTGCACTCGGCTAGGGAGAGTGCTAAACAAGTCATTGGCACTCGCATACGGTGAGTGCCAGAAGGTCGGGGCGGTAGGGCCACGGCCGCACCGGTGTCCCAGGTGGCGCCGGAGCGGTACGGGGCCGGTCGTCGCGGGCTGTCCGGCCCGACCGAGGAGACGTCGTCGTCGCCAGGTGGCGACGTCCCCAAGGTGCGTACACCAGACGGCCCATCCGGGCATCCCGGGTGGCCCGTGAGTGTCCAGGAGGACAACGCCGTATGGCCAAGATGATCGCGTTCGACGAAGAGGCGCGCCGCGGCCTCGAGCGGGGCATGAACCAGCTCGCCGACGCCGTGAAGGTGACGCTCGGCCCCAAGGGCCGCAACGTCGTGCTCGAGAAGAAGTGGGGTGCCCCCACCATCACCAACGATGGTGTGAGCATCGCCAAGGAGATCGAGCTCGAGGACCCGTACGAGAAGATCGGCGCCGAGCTGGTCAAGGAGGTCGCGAAGAAGACCGACGACGTCGCCGGTGACGGCACGACGACGGCGACCGTCCTGGCCCAGGCCCTGGTTCGTGAGGGTCTGCGCAACGTGGCCGCCGGCGCCAACCCGATGGCCCTGAAGCGGGGCATCGAGGCCGCCGTGGCCAACGTCTCGGAGGAGCTGCTCAAGCTCGCCAAGGACGTGGAGACCAAGGAGCAGATCGCCTCCACCGCCTCCATCTCCGCCGCCGACCCCAGCGTCGGCGAGATCATCGCCGAGGCGATGGACAAGGTGGGCAAGGAAGGTGTCATCACCGTCGAGGAGAGCAACACCTTCGGCCTGGAGCTCGAGCTCACCGAGGGCATGCGCTTCGACAAGGGCTACATCTCCGCCTACTTCATGACCGACCCGGAGCGTATGGAGGCCGTCTTCGACGACCCGTACATCCTGATCGTCAACAGCAAGATCTCGTCGGTGAAGGACCTGCTCCCGATCCTGGAGAAGGTCATGCAGTCGGGCAAGCCGCTGCTGATCATCGCCGAGGACCTGGAGGGCGAGGCCCTGGCCACCCTGGTGGTCAACAAGGTCCGTGGCACCTTCAAGTCGGTCGCCGTCAAGGCGCCGGGCTTCGGTGACCGCCGCAAGGCCATGCTGACCGACATCGCCATCCTCACCGGTGGCCAGGTCATCAGCGAGGAGGTCGGCCTCAAGCTGGACGCGACCGGCCTCGAGATGCTGGGCCGCGCCCGCAAGGTCGTGGTGACCAAGGACGAGACCACCATCGTCGACGGCGCCGGCGACGCCGAGCAGATCCAGGGCCGGGTGAACCAGATCCGGGCCGAGATCGACAAGAGCGACTCCGACTACGACCGGGAGAAGCTGCAGGAGCGTCTGGCCAAGCTGGCCGGCGGTGTTGCGGTGATCAAGGTCGGCGCGGCCACCGAGGTCGAGCTGAAGGAGCGCAAGCACCGCATCGAGGACGCCGTCCGCAACGCGAAGGCCGCCGTCGAGGAGGGCATCGTCCCGGGTGGTGGCGTCGCGCTGGTGCAGGCCGGCAAGACCGCCTTCGACAAGCTGGACCTGGCCGGCGACGAGGCGACCGGCGCGCAGATCGTCAAGATCGCGCTGGACGCCCCGCTGCGGCAGATCGCCGTCAACGCCGGCATGGAGGGTGGCGTCGTCGTCGAGCGGGTTCGCAACCTCGACCCGGGTCACGGCCTCAACGCCGCGACCGGCGAGTACGTGGACCTGCTGGCCGCGGGCATCATCGACCCGGCCAAGGTGACCCGTTCCGCGCTGCAGAACGCCGCGTCGATCGCCGCGCTGTTCCTCACCACCGAGGCCGTCGTGGCGGACAAGCCGGAGAAGACCCCGGCCGCTCCGGCGGGCCCGGGTGGCGGGGAGATGGACTTCTGAGTCCAGCTCCACCCAGTACGCCGAAAGGGGCGGGCCGCGTCAGCGGTCCGCCCCTTTCCGTGTGCGTGTCAGGTGGGCAGCGGGCGCTGGTTGCGTCGCTTGTGCGTCCGGTCGTACGGCGGCAGCCGCCGCGGCTCGTCCACCGGCTGCCGTTGCTCCTCCACCGGTGGCCGGTCCGCGCCGGTCAGCTCGGCGAGCTGCTCGGCGTCGCCGATGTCGAGCCGGTCGAACGGGAGCTGGCCGGGAAGCTCGTCGGACGGTTCCTCGGCCCGTTCGTCATTCGTGGTCATGCACCGCCTCCTCTGCCCCCGACCGTAGAGCCCGGTCGATGACGAAGGAGGTCGAATGGCGCTATTAGCGTCTATGCCCCTTTGATGGCTTTCCGGTAGAGGAAGAACACCCGTTCGATCCGGGCCCCCGCCGCGTTCGAGTAGAACGGCACCGGCCCCACCCAGCCGATCTGCGCCGCGCCGATCCCGGCCGCCGCCTGGTCACGCAGGCAGCGGCGCAGCAGCACACCGCCGATCCCGGAGCCCTCCGCCGCCGGCGCGGTGCCCATCGGCCCGAACCAGCTCGGCCGGGCCGACCCGTAGGCGGCGAAACCGAGGATCTCACCGTCCCGCTCGGCCAGGTGCACGCCCGCGTCCGGCCGCCCCACCGAACCGGCCAGCTCACCGTCCCAGGTGCCGCCGAACGTGGACCTGGCGAACGCGGCGAGCGCCGGCAGGTCGTCCGGGGTGGCCCGGCGTACCGTCACGCCCCGCCCGGCCAGCCGCCGCTCGGCGGCCTCGGTGGGACGCAGCGCCACCGACCCCTCGGACAGGTCGGCGGTCATGTTCCAGGCGGTCCGGTCCTGCCGGTAGCCGAGCCGCTGCGCGGCGCAGACCGCCGGGGTGTAGCGCACGTCGACCCCGGGCCAGGCGTAGTGCGGCGGGTTGCCGGCGAGCAGCACCTCGGCCGCGCCGAGCGCGCCGAGCCGGCTCTCCGCCTCGGCCAGCAGCGCCCCGCCCACACCCTGGCGGCGCTCCGGCGGGGCGACCGCGATCAGGTCGACGTGGCCGAGCCGCGGATCGGCTGCCGACAGCGACCCGACGAGCACCCCGATCAACGCGCCGTCGCGTACCGCGCCGAGCCGCAGCACCGGGCGGTCGGCCCCGGCGCGTTCCGCCACGGTGACCACCACCCCGGACGCCTCGACCGCGTCCTCCGGCAGGTCGAGCGACACGCGGCACAGCTCGACCACCTCGGGCAGCCGGTCCCGGCCCAGCTCGATGATCTCCACGTCCATGGACGCCGACAGTAGGGCATCGGCAGGCCAATGGACAGGGTTGTTAACCGGTGGCGGCCGCCCGGGCCGCGCGCACCGCCGCGTACGCGTCGACCAGCCCGGCGCCGGAGACGTCCCGCGGTCCGCCGCAGGCCTCGGCGGGCCGCGGGACCGGCTGCGCGGTGTCGCGCAGGATGGCCCGGGTCCGTTCCAGGTCCCCGACCAGCGCGGGGTTCGCCGACCACATCAGCGCCACCACGCCCGCCACCTGCGGCGTGGCCATCGAGGTGCCGTCCAGCGTCGCGTACCCGCCGCCGGGCATCGCGGAGAGCACAGCCGCGCCCGGGGCGACCAGGTCCGGCTTGGCCACGCCGTCCGGCGCGGGACCACGGCTGGAGAAGTCGGTGACGCGGCGCTGCCGGTCCACCGCCCCGACGGTCAGCACGTCCGGGTACGGCGCCGGCGGGTCCACGATCGAGCCGCAGGACGGGCCGGTGTTGCCTGCGGCGGCCACCACCAGGATGCCGGCCGCGGTCAGCGCCGCGGTCGCCGGGCGCAGCGCCCCCGGATCGCAGCCCTCCAGCGGCGGGCAGCCCCACGAGTTGGTGAGCACGTCCGGGGCGCGCGCCGGACGGCCGTCGGTCAGCGGGTTCCCGCCCGGCGGGAACGGGGCCAGCATGAACTGGAGACAGTCGAGGTAGCGGGCCGGGCTGCCCAGGTTGCGGTCCAGGTTGACGCAGCCGACCCAGCTCGCGCCGGGCGCCACGCCGATGCCGTCCCGGCCCACCGCGCTGCCCAGCGTGTGGGTGCCGTGGCCACCCCGGTCGGCCGGGGCGCGGCGGTCCTCCCACGGGTCGTACCAGGAGTCGTCGCCGCCCCGGAAGCCGCCGGCGAGCGCCGGGTGCCGGCCGTCCACTCCGGAGTCGGAGCTGCCCACCACCACGCCGGAGCCGGTGACGCCCAGCTCCGACCAGACCCGGTCCGCCCCGATCAGCGAGATGTTCCAGGCCGGTCCGGTCGGCGCCGGGGCGTCGCCGCGCGCCGTCGGGGCGAGCGCGGGCAGCGGACGCAGCCGCTGGCTGACCAGCACCCGGGCCACCTCGGGCCGGCCGGACAGCCAGGCCCGCACCGCCGGGCCGCCGTCCGTCTCGATCGCGTTGACCAGGTAGTACGGCGTCGGCTTCAGCCGCATGTCGGTCAGCGTGCGGCGCAGGTCGCCCTGGGTGCGGTCGGCGGTGGCGACCAGCCGCCGGTAGACCTCGGTCGCCCGGGCGTCCCGCCCGGCCCGTCCCGGCGTCCCGGCCGGCAACCCGGTCAGGTCGGCCTGCTCGCGCAGCACCACGAGCAGCCGCTCGCCGTGCAGACCCGGCTGGCCGGGGACCACGTACACCACGGCGACGGCGACGAGCAGCGCGGCGGCGGCGAGCGCGGCCGGACCGCGCCGGGGCGCGCGGGCGCGGGACCGGGCGAGCAGCACGCCGTACCCGAGGGCGAGCAGGACCGCGACGGCGAACGCGACGCCGGTGCCCACGGCGACCCAGAACGGCGTGTCCCGGGTGGTGGCGAGCAGGAGGGTGATCTCCTCCGGGTCGGTGAACGCCAGCGGCCCCAGCAACGCCAGCCCGATCAGCCAGCGCACCGGCGCCGGTCCGGCCGGGCGGCCCGACTGCCGGGCCGCCGCCTCCAGCGCGGCCAGCACGAAACCGAGCGGCGGCAGCAGGAACAGCGCCGGCAGTTGTACGCCGGACTGCCCGGCGGCGGCCGCGAGCGGCGTCAACGCGACGCCCGCGACCAGGCCGCCGACCAGCACCAACCGGGCCGGACCCGGCCCGAACGCGGCCCAGAACCGGGCGCCGAGCAGCGCCCCGGCGAGCGTGCCGAGCGCGGCGGCGGCCAACCCGGCGAGCACCGTCTCCAGCGCCCCGCCCAGCGCGCCCACCCACGCCCAGGGCAGCAGCGACGCCAGCCCGGCCGCGACCGCCAGCAGCGACACCGTCCCGAAGCGGCCCTCCGGGACCGCGTCCACGGCGACGGGCGGACGCACGCGGGCCAGCCGGGCGGCGACGAACGCGAGCACCGCGGCGGTCACCGCCAGCGCGGCCAGGTACGCCTCGTGGTGCACCGGCGGCACCGTCCGCAGCAGCGTCGTCGCGCCCAGCGCGACCACGGCGGCGGTCCAGGCGCGGCCGGTCGCCCGCAGCGCGGGGGAGCGGGGCGCCAGCGCCAGCGCCAGCGAGGGCGCCCCGGCCAGCAGCACGGTGACCACCGCCACCACCGGCCAGACCGCCACCGCCCGGTCCAGGCCCATGACCAGCATGACCTGCTCGACGAGCCAGCCGCCGACCTGACCCGGAACGGTCACCAGCACGACCCAGAACCCGGTGAGCACGGCCGCGACGACCGGCCACGGCCCGGTCTCACGCGGTGGCGGCGGCGGTACGGGCGCGAACGGCGGGCCGGTCAGCATGGTCATCACGGTACGGCCGGGCCGTGTCGCCGCGCGCCCCGGACGGTTACCGTGGACGGGTGCGCGACCCCAACGTGTCCCGATCCGTGGCCGGCCAGCTCTCCGCCGAGCGCCGCGCCGACGACCTGCGCCGCCTTCGGGCCGAGCGGTTCGACGTCCTGGTCATCGGCGGCGGGGTGACCGGAGCGGGCGCCGCGCTCGACGCCGCGTCCCGCGGGCTGAAGGTCGCCCTGGTGGAGGCGCGCGACTACGCCGCCGGCACCTCCAGCCGGTCCAGCAAGCTGATCCACGGCGGCCTGCGCTACCTGGAGCAGCTGGAGTTCCACCTGGTCCACGAGGCGCTGACCGAACGCGGACTGCTCGCCACCCGGCTCGCCCCGCACCTGGTCCGTCCGGTGCCGATCCTGGTTCCGCTGCCCGCCGAGGGCGGCGCGCGGGACCTGCCCCGGCGGTTCTTCCGTCGCTCCTACTACGGGCTCGGCGTGGCCGCGTACGACGCGTTCGCCGGGGTGTTCGGCGGCGGGCGGGGGATGCCGCTGCACCGGCACCTGAGCCGCGAGGGCACGCGCCGGATCTTCCCGAGCCTGCGTCCGGACAAGCTGGCCGGCGCGATCCGCTACTACGACGGTCAGGTCGACGACGCCCGTCTCGTGGTGACGCTGGCGCGTACCGCGGCGAGCCTCGGCGCGACGGTGGTGACCAGCGCCCGCGCGGTCGGCCTGACCCGCCAGGCCCGCGAGGTCACCGGCGTGCGGGTACGCGACCTGGAGGCGCCGGCCGGCTCGCCGGACGCCGAGTTCGAGGTACGCGCGCGCACCGTGATCGCCGCCACCGGCGTGTGGAGCGACGACATGTCGCGGATGCTCAACGACGTCGGGCTCCGCCCGAAGCTGCGGGTCCGGGCCTCCAAGGGAGTGCACCTGGTGGTGCCCCGATCGGCGATCGTCGGCGAGACCGGCCTGATCCTGCGTACCGCCACGAGCGTGCTCTTCGTGATCCCCTGGGGCGGGCACTGGATCATCGGCACCACCGACACGGACTGGCAACTCGACAGGTCCCACCCGGCTGCGACCGCCAGCGACATCGAATACCTGCTCTCCCAGGTCAACACGGTGCTGGACCGGCCGCTGACCACCGCCGACATCGAGGGCGTCTACGCCGGGCTGCGCCCGCTGCTGGCCGGCGAGGCGGACTCCACCTCGAAGCTGTCCCGCGAGCACGCCGTGGTGGAGCCGATGCTCGGCCTGCTGCTGGTGGCCGGCGGCAAGTACACCACCTACCGGGTGATGGCGTCGGACGTGGTCGACCGCGCGATGCACCGGCTCGGCCGGACCCGCCCCTCGCGTACCGCCGACCTGCCGCTGCTGGGCGCCGACGGCTACGCGGCCCTGTGGCGGGACCGGGCCGACCTGGCCCGCCGGCACGGAGTCGCGGTCGGTGTGGTCGAGCACCTGCTGGAGCGGTACGGCAACCTCACGCTGGACCTGCTCGCGCTGGTCGACGCCGATCCGCTGCTCGGCTCGCCGCTGGCCGGCGCACCGGAATACCTGGCCGCCGAGGTGACGTACGCCGCCCGCGCCGAGGGCGCGCTGCACCTGGAGGACGTGCTCACCCGGCGTACCCGGATCTCGATCGAGACCAGCCACCGCGGCCTGGAGTCGGCGGAGCACGCCGCGGAGCTGATGGGCGCGGTGCTCGGCTGGGACGCGGCGACCCGGGACCGGGAGGTGGCCCACTACCGGGCGCGGGTGCTGGCCGAGCGGGAGTCGCAGCTCATGACGGACGACATCGCCGCCGACGCGGCCCGCCTCGGCGCGCCCGATGTGCGTGGTTTCGCAGCAGACCGAGGGACCGACGGCCCGGGCGTTGAACTTCCGGCCTCCCCCAGGTAGGGGATCCCCACCCCGGGCCGCTCGGCCGCTAGTGCGCGCTACCTACGGAAGTGTAGGTTTCCCCGCGTGGTCCGCCCATCATGGTCGTCGCGCGTCCCCGCCCTGTCCGCTGCCGTCCTGCTGGCGACCGCTCTGACCGGATGCGCCTTCGGCCGGGCCGAAGGCGCCACCGCGCCCGGAACAGCGGGAACAGCCAGCCCCACCCCGGCCGGCAAGCGCGTCTCCCTGGTGCAGAAGCTCGGCGACGAGGGCCCGATCCGCCACCTCGACGTGGACCCGTCCGGCCGCTGGCAGTGCCGCGACTGCGCCGGTGACGGCGTGGACGCCACCGGCACGCTGAGCCCCGAGCAGAGCCGGCGGCTCCAGCGGATGCTCGCCGACCCGGCGCTGGCGAAGGAGACCGACGAGGCCCGCGGCTACAAGCAGGGCTGCATCGGCGTGCTGACCTCGACGTTGCTCGTCCCGCCCGGCCTGACCGTCACCATCCAGGACTGCCCGGGCGAGCCGAAGCCGAAGGTGGCCTACGACGTGCTGCTGCTCGTCACCCAGGCCACGCCCGCCGAGGACAAGGGTTAGAACACCTTGCCGGGGTTGAACAACCCGGCCGGGTCCAGCGCCCCCTTGATCGCCTGGTGCACCCGTACGCCCACCGGGCCGATCTCGCGGGCCAGCCAGTCCCGCTTGAGCAGCCCCACGCCGTGCTCCCCGGTGCAGGTGCCGCCCAGTTCCAGCCCGAGCGCCATGATCTCGTCGAAGGCCCGCCGCCCCCGGGCCAGGCTGTCCGGGTCGGCCCGGTCGACCACGATGTTCGGGTGCATGTTGCCGTCGCCCGCGTGACCGACCACGCCGATCGGCACCCGGCACGCCTCGGCGATCCGGGCCACCCCGTCCAGCAGTTCCGCCAGCCGGGCGCGCGGCACCGCCACGTCGTCGATGACCAGGCCACCGTTGCCGCCGGGGTAGGTCTGCGCCGCGAACCGCTCCATCGCCGGGTGGGCCAGCCGCCGGGCCTGCAGCAGCGCCGCCGCCTCGGTCGCGTCGCCGGCCGCGTAGACCTCGTCGGCGCCCGCCGCCGTGCACACCTCGGCCAGCCGGGCCAGGTCGTCGGCGGCCCGGGCGCCGGTGTCCACCGCTGCCAGCAGCAGCGCCTCGGCATCAGTGCGCAGACCCATCGGCCGGTACGCCTCGATCGCCCGCAGATGGGTCCGGTCCAGCAGTTCCAGCAGGCTCGGGGTGAGCCCCCGCCCGGCGATCCCGGCGACCGCGCCACCGGCCGTAGCCACCGTGGGGAAGACCGCGACCAGTGTCAGTGACTGCTCCGGGGCCGGACGCAACGCCACTGTCACCTCGGTGATCACGCCGAGCGTGCCCTCCGAACCGACGAAGAGCCGGGTCAGGTCGTACCCGGCGACCCCCTTCGCGGTACGCCGCCCGGTGCGCAGCACCTCGCCGGAGGCGAGCACCACCTCCAGGCCCAGCACGTACTCGCCGGTCACGCCGTACTTCACGCAGCACATGCCACCGGCGTTCGTGGCCACGTTGCCGCCGACGGTGGACGACTCCCACGAGCCGGGATCCGGCGGATACCAGAGGCCGTGCTCCCGCACCGCGCGGGCGAGCGCCGCGTTGACCACGCCGGGCTGCACCACGGCGATCCGGCCGACCGGGTCGATCTCGCGGACCCGGTTCATCGCCACGGTGCTCACCACCACCGCGCCGTCCACCGCGTTCGCCGCGCCGGCCAGCCCGGTCCGCGCGCCCTGCGGCACCACCGGTACGCCGTGCCGCCCCGCCGCCCGGACCACCGCCACCACGCCCTCGGTGTCACGGGGCCGGACCACCACCAGCGGGACGCCCGAGTCGCACAGGTCGGCCTCGTCGCGGGCGTGCCCGGCCAGCAGGTCCGGGTCGGTCAGCACGGCGGCGTCGCCGAGCGCGCCCCGCAGGTCGTCGAGGAGGGGATGGGCGGCCATGCCGGGAAGGCTACCGGCGTACCGTCTGTTGCCGTGCTCTACCTGGACCCGCCCGCCGTGCCCTGGCGCGGCCGGCTCTGGTCGCACCTGATCAGCGACGTCTCGTACGCCGAGCTGCACGCGTTCGCGGAGATGCTCGGCGCGCCCCGGCGCGGCTTCGACCGGGACCACTACGACGTGCCCGCCGAACGGTTCCGGGCGGCGGTGTGGCTGGGCGCGACTGTCGTGCCCTCGCGGGAGATCGTCCGGCTGCTGCGGGACACCGGCCTTCGCCGTCCGAAGCACCGCTTCTCAGGCCAGCGCGGCCAGCTCCCGGGACAGGTTGGCCCGGGCGCGGGACTCCCAGCGGGCGTGCGGCTCGGGTAGCCGGTACAGCGCCGGCAGCGCGAGCAGGTGCCGCAGCGCCGCCGACCGGCCGGCGCGGAAGTCCGGTTCGGGCACGTGCGCGTACTCGGCGCGGATCGCGGCGGCGTACCTGTCGTAGCGCTCCGCCGGGGCCGCCAGCACCGCCAGGTCCGCGTCGCAGAGCAGCGCGCCGTCCGGGTCGTCCGGCCCGACCGCGTGACCGGCGGTGAGCAGCACCAGGCGGCGTACCCCGGTCACCGTCGCGGCCGGGACCCCGGCGGCGGCCAGCAGCTCGCCGCCGAGGTCGGCGCTGGCCCGCTCGTTGGCGTCACCCGCCGCGCGCGGGTCGTAGACCGCGTCGTGGCACCACGCCGCGAGCCGGACCAGGTCGGGGTCGCGGGCCAGCCCGGCGTACGCGTCGACCACGTCGAGCACCGCCCGCAGGTGCGCCTCGTCGTGGTAGCGCCGGTGCGGCTCCCGCCAGCCCGCCAGCAGCCGGGCGCCGGCCCGCTCGACAGCCGCCGGATCGGTCGCGCCCGCCGCTCGCGCCGTCTCCCGCCACCGTGCCGTCAGGTCGTCCATCGGATGCAGTCTGCCCCCTCCGGCCCGGGTAGAGGGATTCAGCCGGGGCGGTACGGGTAGTACCGGCCATGGCCCGGGACGGACGACTGCAGTTCTTGCGTCGCGGAAAGCTGCGTGAGGGGCGGGCCGACCGCGACGGGCAGCGGATCGCCTCCGCGATGGAGGAGCTGCGGCACCGGGGCAAGGCGACCCTGCACGACCGGCTGCACCGGGTCCGGACCGCGTTCGGCCTGGCGGTGCAGGCCGGGCTCGCCGCCGGTCTGGCGTACCTGATCTCGCACCGGCTGCTGAAGAACCCGCAGCCGGTCTTCGCCCCGATCTCCGCCGTCGGCACGCTCGCCGCCTCGGTGGGGCAGCGGTTCCGGCGTACGGTCGAACTGATCGCCGGCGTGGCCGTCGGCGTGCTGGTCGGCGACGCGCTCATCTACTTCGTCGGCACCGGCGCCTGGCAGCTCGCGCTCGTGGTGACCTCGGCGATCCTGCTGAGCATCTTCGCCGGGGCGAGCGTGGCGATCGTGATCCAGGCCGCGGCCACCGCGGTGCTGATCGTGACGCTCAGCCCGTCCACCGAGAACCTGGAGTTCCCCCGCTTCATCGACGCGTTACTCGGTGGCGGCATCGCGCTGCTCGTCACCGCCATCCTGCTGCCGCTCAACCCGCTACGGGTGATCAACCGGGCCGCCCGGCCCGCGCTGGACCTCCTCGCCGACCAGCTCGACGCCTGCGCCGAGGCGCTGCGAAACCAGGACCGGGAGGCGGCCCAGCGCGCGCTGTTCCGGCTGCGGGAGAACAAGGAGGAACTGGCCGCCCTCTCCGAGGCGATCGAGGGTGCCAAGGAGACCAGCACGCTGTCCCCGGCCCGCTGGCACCGGCGCGGCGAGCTGACCCACTACGCGGAGGCGGCCGACCCGATCGACCGGGCCATGCGCAACACCGGCACGCTGATCCGCCGAGCGGTCACCATGATCGAGGACGACGAACCGGCCCCCGAGCCGATGCCGGACGCGATCGGTCATCTGGCCGAGTCGGTGCGCCTGCTCCGCCATGAGTTCGCCGCCGGGCAGGAGCCGCAGGAGGCCCGCGAACGGTCGCTGCGCGCGGTGAGCGAGGCCGGCCGGGCGTACGCCGAGGGGGTCGGCTTCTCCGGCAGCGTGGTGATCGCGCAGGTGCGTACCACGGCGAGCGACCTGATGGTGGCCTCCGGGATCGAGCAGGAGGAGGCGAACCGCCTGGTCCGGCAGGCGTTCGGCGAGAAGGAGCACCGCACCGGCCCACCCACCGACCGCAACCCCGCCGCCCACCCTCCCACAGCCCCCCCAGTCGGCTGACCCGCCCCCGTCCCGCCGCCCGCCCTGCCCGGCCCGGCCCCGCCTGCCCGCCCCGCCGCCTGCCCGCCGCGTTGATCAAGGAGTTTGTGTCCCTCCCGGAGATCAACTCGGACCCAAACTCCTTGATCACCTCCATGGGGGCCGGCTGATCATGAAGTTGGCTGGCGGGAAAGCGCTTTCTGTGACCGCTAACTTCATGATCGCCCCGATGGGGGCCCCGGGGGGCGAGATCTTGGTACGGGGACGCCCCCACCGGGGCGTCCCCGTACCAAGATCTCTGGCTGTCGTGGGTGCGGACGGGCCGGTTGCTCTTGGGCGGGAGGGGGAGGGGGAGGGGGTTGGGTTAGGGGAGGTGGGACAGGGCGGTCAGGAGGGTGTCGACCTGGGGCTCGGTGGTGCCCAGGCCCAGGCTGGCGCGCAGGGCGGTCGGGGGCAGGTCGGTGCGGCCGGTACGGGCGGCGGCCTCGGCCAGCAGGCGACGGGTCAGCGGGTGGGCGCAGAACAGGCCGTCCCGTACCCCGATCCGGTGCCGGCTCGCCAGATGCGCGGCCACGTCGGCCGAGTCCCGCCCGGCGACCACGAAGCTGACGATCCCCACCCGGGGCGCGTCCGGGCCGAACATGCGCAGCTCGACCACGTCGGGCAGCGTGGCGAGGCCGCGGCGCAGCCGGGTCAGCAGCGCCTGTTCCCGTACGTGCAGCGCCTGCCGGTCGGCCTCGCCGAGCGCGGCGCAGACCGCCGCCAGCGCCACCGCGCCGAGCAGGTTCGGGGTGCCGGCCTCGTGCCGGGCCGGGCCGGTGGTCCAGCGCACCTCGTGCGTGGCCGCGCCGACGTGGCTGGTGGCGCCGCCACCGGCCAGGTACGGCGGGGCCGCGTCCAGCCAGTCCGCCCGCCCGGCGAGCACGCCCGCGCCGAACGGGGCGTACAGCTTGTGGCCGGACAGCGCCACGTAGTCCACGTCCAGCGCGGCCAGGTCGACCGGGGCGTGCGGGGCGAGCTGCGCGGCGTCGACCAGGATGCGGGCGCCGTGCCGGTGCGCGACCCGGGCCAGCTCGGCGATCGGCCACACCTCGCCGGTGACGTTGCCGGCGCCGGTGACCGCGATCAGCACCGGCAGGCCGGGCCGGGCGTCGCGGGCCAGCTCGCCGAGCGCCGCCGCGAGGGACCGGACCGCGCCGGCCGGGCTGTCCGGCACCGGCAGGCGTACCGAGCCGCGCGGCCAGGGCAGCAGGTTGGCGTGGTGCTCGCCGCCGAACGTGATCACCGTGGTGCCCGCGGGCAGCGCACGGGCCAGCAGGTTCAGCGCGTCTGTGGTGTTCCGCGTGAAGATCACGTGGTCGTCGGGGCGGGCGCCGAGGAAGTCGCCGACGGTCTGCCGGGCCTGCTCGTAGGCGAGCGTGCAGCGCCGGGACAGCGCGCCCGCGCCGCGATGCACGCTCGCGTACCAGGGAAGGAGCCCGGCCACCGCGTCGGCCGCGCCCCGCGCGCACGGCGCGCTGGCGGCGTGGTCCAGGTTGATCTCCCCCGGTACGCCGAGCACGCCGAGCGGGTCGGGCCGGACCGGCGCGGGCAGCACTGGCGACGGGGGTACGAGAGTGAGGGTCATGCCGGAGCCTCCCGGGTCACAGGTGGACCCCGGGTGGTGCCGGAACGGGGTCCGCGCTTGCCCAGCACGCGGAGCGGCGCTGGGCCCGGTCATCACCCGGGGCACCCCACCGCGAACCTCGACGAGGGTTGCCGGCCAGCAAGCCGGGGCTTGACGCTGGCGCTCGTGACCTGTTCGGGAGCATAGCCGTAGCGTTCGGCCCGGACCAGTGGGTCGCGGGTGACTACGCTGACCGCATGGCCGACACCCCGCCCGGCGGAGCCCTGCCGCCGCCGCCCGCGCCCGCCGCCCCGCCGCCGGGGGCGCCGACGCCCCGGATGCCGCTGCGCCGGCTCGGCTGGCGGCGCTTCCTCGCGCTGGCCGGTGTGGTGCTGCTGATCGCGGCCGGCGCGTTGTTCATGGTCTTCACGCTGGGCGAGAGCCTCGGCGCCGAGGCGCTGCTGGTGGGCCTGGTCGCGGCGATCCTGCCGGTGCCGGTGCTGGTCTCCTGCTTCCTGTGGCTCGACCGCTACGAGCCGGAGCCGCTGAAGTATCTGATCTTCTGCTTCGCGTGGGGCGCCTTCGTCTCCACCGCGATCTCGCTGTTGGTCAACGAGACCGGCGCGCGGCTGTTCGACGACCTGGGGCTGCCCGCCGCGCTGACAGCGGTGCTCGTCGCCCCGTTCATCGAGGAGCTGACCAAGGCGGCCGGCCCGCTCCTGGTGCTGATCTTCCGGCGCCGGGAGTTCTCCGGGATCACCGACGGCCTGGTCTACTGCGGGCTCTCCGCGGTCGGCTTCGCCATGGTCGAGAACATCCTCTACCTGGGCGGGTACGGCTACCGCACCGGCGTGGAGCAGTACGGCCCGGCCACCGGCGCGCAGCAGGTGATCGCGATCTTCATCGTCCGGATCCTGCTGTTCGGCTTCGCCCACCCGCTGTTCACCTCGATGACCGGCGTCGGGCTGGGCGTCGCGGCGCGTACCGCCGACCGGCGGGTACGGGTGCTCGCCCCGCTGGCCGGCCTGCTGCTGGCGATGATCCTGCACGGCACCTGGAACCTGCTGCCCTCGCTGGCCCAGGCCACCGGGCAGACGGTGATCGTGCTCTACGGGTACATCGGCGTGATGGTGCCGATCTTCTTCGCCATGGTGGGGCTGGCGATCTGGCTGCGCGCCTGGGAGGGCCGGCTCACCGAGCGCACGCTGCCGGACTACGTGCGGGCGGGCTGGCTCACCCCGCCCGAGGTGGCCGCGCTGGGCAGCCTGGGTCGCCGGCACGCGGCGCGTACGTGGGCCCGGCGGGTCGCCGGTGACGGCGGGGTGAAGGCGATGCGTGGCTACCAGTTCGCCGCGACCCGGCTCGCGCTGCTGCGCGACGGCATGCGCCGGGGACTGGACCGCAAACCCGCCGAGCGGGAACGGACAGCGAGGGAGGAACGGGAACTGCTGGAGGCGATCTCCGCGTACCGGTCGTTCTTCGTCGGCCGGGACCCGCAGGCGCCGGTCGGGGTCTGGGACGGTCAGCGCTACCACCTGCGGTTCCCGGACGGTTCGCAGCGCCCGGTGGAGGCGCCCGACGACCCGGTGGTGCCGATCCCGGTGGTGCTCGCCGCGCCGCCCGCGTACCCGCCGCCCGGCTACGGCCCGGGCGGCTGGCACGGCCCGGGCGCGCCCTGGCATCCCGGGCGCTGACGGGTCAGCTCATCAGGCCGGTCAGAAAGTCGCCGAGCCCTTGGGCGATCGCCATGAGCGCGGCCCCGATCCCCCTGAACACCTGCGCGGCCCCGTCCGGACGGAACGCCATGAAGTAGATCAGGAACGCGAGGAATCCCCAGGCGAGGATCTTCTTGATCACTACCGGCATGGTGTCCCTCCCCAGGGCGCTCAGGTGCCTGGGCTTCCCGCCGGGAAGCGCCGCAAACGGCGCCGATGCCGGGTCAGAGGGTGGAGAGCCGGATCAGAGGTAGAGACCGGTGGAGCCGGCGGCGGTGCTCTCCACCCGCTCGGCCGCCACGGCGTGCACGTCCCGCTCGCGCAGGAGCACGTACGCCCGCCCGTGCAACTCGACCTCGGAGCGGTCGTCCGGGTCGAAGAGCACCCGGTCGCCGGCCACGA
Organism: Micromonospora sp. NBRC 110037; assembly: GCF_001652995.1. NCBI lineage: Bacteria > Bacillati > Actinomycetota > Actinomycetes > Micromonosporales > Micromonosporaceae > Micromonospora > Micromonospora sp. NBRC 110037. The sequence continues at coordinate 349,850 of NZ_BBVA01000003.1, read as the reverse complement.
TCGAGCGGACGTTCGGCCCGACGCCGACGGCTGTCGCCCAGGCCAGCCGCTTGCCCACGGCGGCGGTCGCGGGGATCACGATGCCGGCGGTGGAGCGGCGCTCGCCCTCGGCGCCCTCGGTGCGTACCAGCACGCGGTCGTGCAGCAGGCGGATCGGCAGCCCGGCGTCGAGACTCTGGTCGGCGGTCACGCGAAGACGCTACCGCGTGCCCGGCTGTCGATTCCGCCGTGGTTCGCAGGAGCGCCGGGCGGGCAATGTGTGGCCGAGCCGCCCTAGGGTGGGGCGAGCAGACGTATCCTGTGCCCCCTGCGACGTGGTGGGGTCGACTTTGCCGGAGGTGCGCTTGAGCCGCTTCGAGCGGATGCGCGGACGGCTCCGCCGCGCGTACGAGTCGGGCCGGGAGGCCGCCCGGACCCGCCGGGCCGACCCGGAAGCGGCGCCGGGGGAGGCAGGAGTGGCCTCGCCCGCGTCACCGGGACCGTCGGCGTCGCCGGAGGCGACTGTGGTGGGCGTCGAGCCGCCGGCCGCGATGCACTCCTCGACTGTGAGCCGGGACGACACCGAGGTGCCGCACGCGCTGCGGATCACCGCCGCGTGGTGCTGGCGGCTGATCGTGATCGGCATCGTGACCTGGGCGCTCATCAAGATCATCGGCACCATCAGCATCGTGATCATCCCGCTGACCGTCGCGCTGCTGCTCTCCGCGCTGCTCGCCCCGGCGGTCGGCTGGCTGCTCCGGGCCCGCCTGCCCCGCTCCCTGGCCACCGGTGTGGTGCTCGTCGGCGGCCTGGCCGCCGTGGTCGGCACGCTGACGCTGGTGGTCAACGAGTTCATCAAGGGCGTACCGGAGCTGAGCGAGAAGTCCTCGCAGGGCATCCGGCAGATCCAGGACTGGTTCAAGACCGGCCCGCTGCACCTGTCCGACAGCCAGCTCGACCGCTACATCAACGAGGCGCAGAACTGGATCAACGGCAACACCGAGCGGTTCACCAGCGGTGCGCTCAGCACCGCCGCCACGCTGGCCGAGGTGCTCACCGGCACCGTGCTCGTGCTGTTCGCCACGTTCTTCTTCCTGCGTGACGGCAACTCCATCTGGCGGTTCCTGGTCCGGCTGCTGCCGGTCGCGGCCCGCTGGAAGGTCGACGACGCCGGTCGCGCGTCCTGGGCGACGCTCGGCGCGTACGTGCGGGCCACCGTGCTGGTCGCCTTCATCGACGCGGTCGGCATCGGCATCTTCCTGGTGCTGTTCGACATCCCGTTCGCGTTCCCGCTGGCCGCGCTGGTCTTCCTGGGCGCGTTCATCCCGATCGTCGGCGCGTTCCTGTCCGGCGTGGTGGCAGTGCTGGTCGCGCTCGTCGACAGCGGCCCGGTGACCGCGCTGATCATCCTCGGCGTGGTGGTCGGGGTGCAGCAGGTAGAGGGCCACGTGCTCCAGCCGCTGATCATGGGCCGGGCGGTGGCCATCCACCCGCTCGCCGTGATCATCGGCATCGCCGCGGGCGTGGTGCTGGCCGGCATCGCCGGCGCGCTGGTCGCGGTGCCGCTGATCGCCGTGCTCAACACCGCGGTCCGGCGGCTCGCCGCGCGTACCGTGCCGGACACCCCACCGGACGCGGTGGTGGTCGCCTCCCAGGCGCCCTGACCCGCACGACCCCCTGACGCCCGTGTCGCCCCGCCCGGGGAGGCGCGGGCGTCAGCTCTTGGCGAGCCGTTCCAGCGCGCCCCGGGCCACCTCGGGCCGGGTCGTGTACCAGAACGGCGGCAGCGAACGGCGCAGGAACGGGCCGTACCCGCGCGCCGTCTCCAGCCGCGAGTCGAGCACCGCCACCACACCCCGGTCGCCGGTGGCCCGGATCAGCCGGCCGACGCCCTGGGCCAGCCGGACCGCCGCGATCGGCACGCTCACCGCCGCGAAACCCGAGCCGCCACCGGCGTCCACCGCCGCCGCGCGCGCCGCGGCGAGCGGCTCGTCCGGCCGGGGGAACGGCAACCTGTCGATCACCACGAGCTGGCAGGCGTCACCCGGCACGTCCACCCCCTGCCAGAGCGACATCACCCCGAACAGGCAGCTCTCCCGCACCTCGCGGAACCGGCGCACCAGCAGCGGCAGCGCCTCCTCGCCCTGCAGCAGCACCGGCAGGTCGGTCCGCGCGCGGACCAGCTCCGCTGCCTGCTGCGCGGCCCGTCGCGACGAGAAGAGCCCGAGGGTACGACCACCGAGCGCCTCGACCAGCGCCAGCAGCTCCTCACCGGCCGGCCCGGGCAGCCCGGAGACGCTGGGGCGGGGCAGGTGCGCGGCCACGTACAGGATGCCCTGCCGGGCGTAGTCGAACGGCGAGCCGACGTCCAGCGAACTCCAGCCCGGCCCCTCGGTGGCCGGCACGGTGCCGATCGACGCCCGGCTGCCCTCGGCGGCGGCCACCGGCGGCGTGACCGGGGTGCGGCCCGCGGCGGCAGCGGTGGCGATCGCGGCGGCGGCCGGGGACGGCGGGGCGGGCGGCGGCGCGTCCAGCCCCAGCGCCCGGGCCACCGTGTCGAAGCGGCCGCCCAGCGCCAGCGTCGCCGAGGTGGCGACGACCGTGCGCTCGTCGTACAGGTGGGTGGCGAGCGTGCCCGCGACCGACAGCGGCGCGACCACCAGTGCCCGGCGGCTGCCGTTGTCCGGCTTCTCGACCCAGGCGACGTCGTGGTCGGCCTCCTCCAGCAGCCGCTGGGCGGTGGTGGACAACTCGTCCAGCACCGCCTTGGCCTGCTGCTTGCGTACCGGGTCGGGGTCGTCGGACTTCACGTCGCCGATCGCCTCCAGCGCGGCCCGGGTCGCCGAGTCCAGCAGCGTGCACGCCTCGCGCAGCGCGGACGGCAGACCGGCGGTGAGCCGCCCGGCCGGCGCCTCGGCCAGCCCCACGGCGAGCGCGTCACCGGCCTCGGTGAGCCGCTCGGCCAGGTCCGGGCGCAGCAGCGGCCGGGCCCGGCGGGTGGACCTGTCGATCAGCTCCGGCACCAGCTCGGCCTGGGCCGCCGAGGAGACCCGGTCGGCCAGCTCGTGCGCCTCGTCCACCACCAGCAGCTTGTGCGGCGGCACGATGTGCCGACCGGCGAGCATGTCGACGGCGAGCAGGCTGTGGTTCGTCACCACGATGTCCGCCTCGCGGGCGCGCGCCCGGGACGCCTCGGCGAAGCACTCCTGGCCGAACGGGCAGCGGCTCGCGCCCACGCACTCGCGCGCCGGCATGGAGACGGTGCGCCACACCTGGTCGTCCACGCCCGGATCCAGCTCGTCCCGGTCGCCGGTGGCGGTCTCCTCGGCCCAGTCACGCAGCCGCTGCACCTGCTTGCCCAGGCGGCCCGCCTCGCCGAGCCACTTGGTGCCGCCGTTGCCGGGGCGCGGCGCGTCGAAGAGCGCGTCGTCCGGCTCGTCCTCGACCGAGCTGTCCAACCTCGCCAGGCACAGATAGTGGTGGCGACCCTTCAGCACGGCGAACGTGGGGCGCCGGCCCAGCACCGGCTCGACCGCGTCGGCCAGCCGGGGCAGGTCGTGCTCGACCAGCTGGGACTGCAACGCCAGCGTGGCGGTGGAGACCACCACCGGCCCGTCCACCGTCAGCGCCGGCGCGAGGTAGGCCAGGGACTTGCCGGTGCCGGTGCCGGCCTGCACCAACAGGTGCTCGCCGGAGGCGATGCTGCGCTCGATCGCCTCGGCCATCTGCTGCTGACCGGGCCGGGCCGCGCCGCCGGGAACCGCGCCCACCGCGGCGGTCAGCAGCTCCCCGGCGCCGGCGCGACCACTGCGACGCTTCTTCGGGACGGCCGGGCCGGTGGCGGTGCGGGACGGGGTCACCGTGCGACCGTACCCGCCGGCACCGACGGGGGTCCGGTCGCTCCGGCGGCGTGGCGGGACGGCGGGTCGCGTCTGGTTACCTCCCGATCGCGTGGCGTGGCCGGAATCGGTTAGGGTGCCAGGCATGCCGAGCGACGTGGTCCGCGTGATCTACCGCAAGTACGACGGCAGCGCCCACCGCGACTACCCGGCCCGCCGCCTCGCCGAGGACGATCTCGGCGTCTGGCTCGGCGTGCCCGCCGGCACCGAATCCGTCTACCACGGCCGCCCGTCCGTCGAGCAGATCCCGTTCGTCCTGCTGGTGCCCCACCACGGCTGGTGGACCGGCATGTTCAACCCGCCGCCGCGCACCAGCGAGGTCTACTGCGACATCGCCACCCCGGCCCGCTGGGAGGGCGCGGAGACGGTCCACCTGATCGACCTCGACCTGGACGTGGTGCGCCGCCGCGAGACCGCAGTGGTCGAGCTGCGCGACGAGGACGAGTTCGCCGAGCACCGGGCCCGCTGGGGCTACCCGGACGACGTGGTCACCGAGGCCGAGGCGGCCGCCCGCTGGCTGCTCGGCGCGCTCGGCGAGGGCACCGAGCCGTTCGCCACGTCGTACCGGAAGTGGCTGGCGCTGGTGGTCTGAGCCGGCTCACCAGCGCGGCGGCCAGGCGGCGTCCGGCCCCAGCGGCGGCAGCTCGCCGACCTTGTCCGGGTTGAGCTGGTTGAACACCCCGGTGACCCGCCCCTCGTGGACGGCGAACGAGGTGACGATCCGCATGGTCCGCCCGTCCCGGTAGGGGACCTCCGACTGCCAGCCCAGCGTGCCGTCCACCACCACCGGCCGGACCCGCATCGCGCCCCACTTGCGGGCCTGGTTGAACAGGCCGAGGAGCAGGCGACCGGCCGCCTCCGCGCCGACCACCGGCTGGCGGGCCGCCGGGAAGTGGCCGCCGGAGTCGCCGATCGCCACCACGTCGGGTGCGAGCACCCGGACCAACTGCTCCAGCTCGCCGGACTCCACGGCGGCGACGAACGCGGTGAGTACCCGTCGCTGCTCGGCGAGGTCGGCGCTGTGCTGCGGCGCGTCCGGCCGGTGCACCGCCCGCCGGGCCCGCGACGCGAGTTGACGCGCCGCCTCCGGCGTGACCGCCAGTACGTCCGCCACGTCGGAGAACGGCACCGCGAACACGTCGTGCAGCACGAACGCCACCCGCTGCTCCGGCGTCAGCCGTTCCAGCACCACCAGCAGCGCGGTGCCGATCTGGTCGGCGCGTACCGCCCGCTCGGCCGGGTCGGGCGCGAACCCGTCCGCCGCCGGCACGGTGGTCACCACCGGCTCGGGGAGCCACTGACCCGGGTACGCCTCCCGGCGCACCCGGGCGGAGCGGAGCACGTCCAGGCAGATCCGCGAGCAGGTGGTGATGAGCCAACCCCGCAGATCGCGTACGCGGGCGCGCTGCTCGGGGTCGCTCAACGCGCCGGAGAAGCGCAGCCAGGTCTCCTGGACGGCGTCCTCGGCCTCGCTGCGGCTGCCGAGCATCCGCCGCGCGACCGCCAGCAGATGCCCCCGCTCCGCTTCGAACTCCCCCGTAAGTTCATCCACCCACCCATTCTCCCGCCCCACCACCCGCCCCGGCACCCCGCCGCCCACCCTCGCCGATCTTGCGCTTGCCGCCCCGGCAAAAGCCGCTTTCCGGATGCACCAGGGGCCGCAACTGCAAGATCAGCGGGGTGGGGCGGGCGGGAAAGGGCTTCGGGGGTGAGGATCGGGGGATGAGTGAGGTGGTGGGGCCCGAGGGCGGGCCGATGCGGGAACTGCTGCGGGTGGGGCCGGGGGCGGTGGATCTGGCGGCGATCGACCCCCGGTCGACGCCCGGGTTGCCGGCGGTGGCCGGGCGCGGGCCCGCGCGCAAGGAGTGGGCACGGGCCCAGGTCGAGCTGGTCGGCGCGGAACTGGGGCGGCAGCAGGAGATGCTGTACGCCTCGGCGCAGGGCGCCGCCGGACCGGGCAGCGCCACGAGCGCGCCGTCCCAGGCGGGCGCGGGGCTCGGTGAGGGCCGGCCGCGCCGGCTGCTGCTGGTGCTCCAGGCGATGGACTGCGGCGGCAAGGACGGCACGGTGAAGCGGGTGGCGGGCGCGATGAACCCGCTCGGGCTGCACATCCGCTCGTTCGGGCCGCCCACCGAGGAAGAGTTGCGGCACGACTTCCTGTGGCGGGTACGCCGGGCGCTGCCGCCGCCCGGATACGTGGGCGTGTTCAATCGCTCGCACTACGAGGACGTGCTGATCGCCCGGGTCGAAGGGCTTGTCGACGAGGCGACCTGGCAATCCCGGTACGCGATCATCAACGACTTCGAGCGGGAACTGGCCGAGCAGGCGGTGACCGTGATCAAAGTCATGCTGCACATCTCGTACGCCGAGCAGGGCGAGCGGCTGATGCAGCGGCTGACCGACCCGACGAAGTTCTGGAAGTACAACCCCAGTGACCTGGACACCCGGGCACGATGGGACGACTACCAGGCGGCGTACGCCGAGGCGATCGAGCGGTGCGGCGCCGACGACGCGCCCTGGTTCGTGGTCCCGGCGGACCGCAAGTGGTACCGGGACTGGGCGGTAGCCCACCTGCTGCGCGAGACGTTCGACGAGTTGCATCTGGGGTATCCGCCTGCCGATTTCGACGTTGAACGGGAGCGTGACCGGTTACGGAGCCAACTCGGCGGGTGATCAGGTGAACGGAAGGTGAACGAGCGGTGAATCGGGCTTGACCAGGGGTGGGCCGATCGAAAGCCGCCTGGACGCGATCCCTAGCATGCGCAATGCAGACGCCCGGGCGGCGACGGCCACCCTTCCACCGACACGACGAGGTCCGTGCTGTGAAGTTTTCCTTCCGTCCCACCGAGGGCGCCTTCTACGAGCTCTTCACCAGGGCCGCGCAGAACCTGGTCAAGGGGACCGACCTGCTCAACGAGCTGGGTCTGCCCGGCGCCGACGTGCAGTCGATCAGCGAGCGGCTGACCGACATCGAGCACGACAGCGACCAGATCACGCACGAGCTCTACAAGAAGATCAACTCCACGTTCATCACGCCGTTCGACCGGGAGGACATCTACCGGCTGGGCTCGCTGCTCGACGACGTGATGGACCACCTGGAGGCGGTCGGCAACCTGCTCTACCTGTACGGCCTGACCAAGCTCCCGTCCCTTCCGCGTGAGCTGCACGAGCTGGTCAACGTGCTCGACCTGCAGGCCAAGCTCACCGCCGAGGCGATGCCCCGGCTGAAGTCGATGAAGGATCTTGAGGACTACTGGATCGAGTGCAACCGGCTCGAGAACGACGGCGACCAGGCGTACCGGATGCTGCTGGTACGCCTCTTCTCCGGTGAGTACGACGCGCTCACGGTGCTGAAGATGAAGGAGGTGGCCGACGAGCTGGAGGCCGCCTGCGACGCCTTCGAGCACGTCGCCAACACCGTCGAGACCATCGCGGTCAAGGAGTCCTGATCCAGTGAGTCCCGAACTCATCGCCGTGCTGGCGGTGATCGCGGTCGCCATGGCGTTCGACTACACGAACGGCTTCCACGACGCGGCGAACGCGATCGCCACCAGCATCTCGACCCGGGCGCTGACCCCCCGGATCGCCCTGGCGCTGGCCGCCGTCGGCAACTTCGTCGGCGCGCACTTCGGCGCCGGCGTCGCCAAGACGGTCGGCGACGGCCTGGTCACGTTGCCGACCGGGGTGGAGAGCCTCGGCGTGGTCTTCGCCGGCGTGCTGGGCGCGATCATCTGGAACCTGATCACCTGGTACTTCGGCCTGCCGTCCTCCTCCTCGCACGCCCTCTTCGGCGGCCTGGTCGGCGCGACCCTGTTCGCCGCCGACGGCATCGTCCAGTGGGGCACCATCATCGAGAAGGTCCTCCTCCCGATGGTGCTCTCGCCGGTGGTCGGCCTGGTGCTCGGCTTCCTGGTGATGCTGGCGATCATGTGGCTGTTCCGGAAGGGGCAGCCGGGCAAGCTCAGCCGCGGCTTCCGCTGGGCGCAGACCGCGTCCGCCGCCGCCATGTCGGTCGGCCACGGCATGCAGGACGCCGCCAAGACCATGGGCATCATCGTGCTGGCGCTCTACACCGGTGGCTTCCAGGAGAGCAAGACCCACATCCCGGGCTGGGTCTTCTGGACCTCCGCGGCGATGCTGGCCGCCGGCACGTACGCGGGTGGTTGGCGGATCATCCGGACGCTCGGCCGGAAGATCATCGACCTCGGCCCGGCGGAGGGCTTCGCGGCCGAGACCGTGGCCAGCGCGGTGCTCTACTTCAACGCGCTGGTGCTCAAGGCGCCGATCTCCACCACGCACACGATCACCTCGGCGATCATGGGTGTGGGCGCGACGAAACGGCTCTCCGCGGTGCGCTGGAACGTGGCCGGCAACATCGTGATCGCCTGGATCATCACGTTCCCGGCCGCCGCCGCGATCGCCTGCCTCGCGTACCTGCTGGTCCGCCCCCTGTTCTGAGCTCCCGCGCAACGACGTCGAGGGGTTCCCCGCCGTGGCGGGGAACCCCTCACGCGTAGGAGACGCCGATCCGGGCCTTGATGTCGTCGATCAGGCCCATCACCTCGAGCGTGGCGGCGTGCGGCACCAGCGGGCTCTCGGTCAGCCCGGCCGTCAGGCAGCGCTGCACCTCGATCGCCTCGTACTGGTAGCCGCCGCCGGTCAGGTCCGCCGGGACCGTCTCCGGCTCGGCGCCGGCCCGGTGCAGCACGGCGTGCGCGGGCCGGAAGAACAGCTCGGGCAGGTCGATCCGGCCGGTCGTGCCGGTGATCGACGCGGTGATCGCTGTCGCGCCGACCATGCCGCAGCTGAGCGTGGCCACCGCGCCGGAGTCCCAGCCGAGCACCATGCCGGTGTTCTCGTCCACCTCCTCCGGGGTCAGCTTCGCCCACGCCTGCACGTGCTGCGGCACGCCGAGCACCAGGTGGGCCAGGCTCAGCGGATAGACGCCGAGGTCGAGCAGCGCGCCGCCGCCGAGTGTGCGGGCCCGCATCCGGTGCTCCGGCGGGAACGGGCCGGCCACGCCGAAGTCCGCCCGTACGTGCGTCACCTCGCCGATCGCGCCGTCCCGGATCAGCTCCAGCACGCGCAGGATCAGCGGGTTGGTCCGCATCCACATGGCCTCCATGAGGAACAGGCCCCGGGCACGGGCCGTCTCCACCAGCTCGGTGGTGGTCGGCAGGTCCAGCGTGCACGGCTTCTCCACCAGCACGGCCTTGCCGCCGGCCAGGCACGCCAGCGCCGCCTCGTGGTGCGCCGCGTGCGGGGTGGCCACATAGATCGCGTCCACGTCCGGGTCCGCGGCCAGTTCCGCCCACGAGGCGTACGCCCGCGGCACGTCGTGCCGGCGCGCGAACAGTTCGGCGCTCTCCCGGGTACGCGAACCGACCGCGACCAGTTCGGCGTCCGGCACCAGCCGCAGGTCCTCGGCGAAGCGGGCGGCGATGTTTCCGGTGGCCAGGATTCCCCAACGCGTCATGCCCGGCACGCTATCCCTTCCCGCTGCGGGACCGGCAGGGTGATCCACCGGTCGGGACGGCTCAGCGGGGGGTGTCGGCGACGGCCAGGGCGGCCAGTTCGATCGTCGCCCGCCGCGTCGCCAGCGTCGGCCGGTCGGGTTCCAGGTGCGCGTACGCGGCCCATGCCCCGGTCGAGCCGTCGAGCTGTTCCCGCAGGATGTCGGCGTGCCCGGCGTGCCGGTTGGTCTCGGCCAGCACGTGGACCATGACGTTGAACAGCTTGACGTCGGGGCGGGGCCACCACGGCACGTGGCCGGGCGCGTCGATGGGGAGGGCCTCGATGGTCGCGTCCGCGTGCTCCCACGCCCGTCGGTAGCGGCCGATCACCTCCTCGCGGGTCTCGTGCTCGGTCGCCCACATGTCGGCGCCGTCCGGATCCGGATCGTCCCACCGGGACAGCGGTTCCGGGAACGGCCTGCCGAACACCTCGCCGAAGTACCGGGCCTCTGTGAACGCCAGGTGCTTGACCAGGCCGAGCAGGTTGGTGCCGGACGCGGTCAGGGGGCGGCGCACGTCGTACTCGGACAGCCCGTCGAGCTTCCACAACAGCACCTCGCGGATCTGACGCAGGTCGTTGTGCAGATACTGCTTCGCGAAGTCGTCGATCACAGGTCACCACCCTGCCAGGCGCGGCCGGCGCACGCTGCCCGGTGCGCGCCGGTGGGTGCGCGGCGGTCCTCCAGGCGGCTGAAGTCACTTCGCTAGTGACCACTTAGCGTGAAGGTTGCGGAGCGTAATGGATCCCGTTCGACTCCTCGCAGAGCCGGGTACCCAAAAGCCACTAGGCAGACATAAGTCAGCCCGATTTCGGGCTGGGCCAATCGCCTCTCGCCGACTTTGCTCTGCAGCCCCATGCGCACTGGTTACGGAAGGTTGCCGCTGCGGATCTGGCTGCAGAGCAAAGTCGGCGGAGGGGTTCATGGTGGCGGCGGCCGAAACTACACAACGTGACCGGGTTGGGTTCGCGCGGTGCGGATGCTCGTGCGGGCGGCGCGCACCGCGCCAGGCGGTGCCAGGCCGCCCCCGGCCCGGCCGCTCGGGCGGGAACTAGGCTCGGCCGCATGACGATCGACGGCTTCGCCGCACCCCCCGCCCTGGTGGAGCACGCTCGCCGGTTCCGGGCCGAGGGCGCCGTACCGGCCGTGCCCCGGGTCGCCGCCACCGTGCTGCTGCTCCGCCCGGCCGGCGACGGGTTCGAGGTCTACATGATCCGCCGGGTGGCGGCGATGACCTTCGGCGGCATGTACGCCTTCCCCGGCGGCGGTGTGGACCGCTCCGACTCGGAGGCGCACCTCGGCTGGGCCGGCCCGGACCCGGCGGCGTGGGGTGTGCGGCTCGGACTCGACCCGGCGGCCGCGCAGGCGGTGGTGTGCGCCGCCGCCCGCGAGGTCTTCGAGGAGGCGGGCGTGCTGCTCGCCGGGCCGGACCCCGACACGGTGGTCGGCGACGTGAGCGGCGACGACTGGGAGGCGGCCCGGCAGGACCTGGAGGGACGGCGGGTCGGCTTCGCGGACCTGCTGGCCGGGCGCGGCCTCACGCTCCGGTCCGACCTGCTGCTGCCGTGGAGCCGGTGGATCACCCCGGAGTTCGAGCCGCGCCGCTTCGACACGTACTTCTTCGTCGCCCTGCTGCCCGAGGGGCAGCGGACCCGGGACGTGTCCGGCGAGGCCGACCACACGCTGTGGCTGCGTCCGGCGGACGCGCTGGCCCGCGCGGAGGCCGGCGAGCTGACCATGCTGCCGCCGACCATGGTCACGCTCGCCGAGGTCGCCGCCGCGGGCGACCTCGGCGGCGTGGCGCGGGATGCGGCGGAGCGCGACCCGGGTACGCCGATCCTGCCGTACATCGAGGGGCTGGACGGCGCCGAGCCCAGCTTCCGCCTCAGCCGAAGCGGCCGGTGATGTAGTCCTCGGTCTTCTTCTGGCTCGGGTTGCTGAAGATCTTCTGCGTGTTGTCGTACTCGATCAGGCGGCCCGGGTCGCCGGTCTTCTCGATCGAGAAGAATGCGGTCCGGTCCGACACCCGCGCGGCCTGCTGCATGTTGTGCGTGACGATGATGATGGTGAACTTGTCCTTGAGCTGGAACATCAGGTCCTCGATGGCCAGCGTGGAGATCGGGTCCAGCGCCGAGCAGGGCTCGTCCATCAGCACCACCTGCGGCTCGACCGCGATGGTGCGGGCGATGCAGAGCCGCTGCTGCTGACCGCCGGACAGGCCCGCGCCGGGCTTGGCGAGGCGGTCCTTCACCTCGTCCCACAGGTTCGCCGAGCGGAGCGCCCGCTCGGCGGCCTCCTCCAGGATCGACTTGCGCCGTACGCCGTTGAGCCGCAGGCCCGCCACCACGTTCTCGAAGATGCTCATGGTGGGGAACGGGTTCGGCCGTTGGAAGACCATCCCGATCATCCGGCGGACCGCCGTGACGTCCACGTCGCGGTCGTAGATGTCCTGGTCGTCGATGGTGAGGCTGCCCTCGACCCGGGCGCCGGGCAGCACCTCGTGCATCCGGTTGATCGACCGCAGGAAGGTGGACTTGCCGCAGCCGGACGGGCCGATTAGGGCGGTCACCGTCTTCGGCTCGACGGTCAGGTTGATGTTCTCGATCGCCTTGAACCCGCCGTAGTAGGCGGTCACGTTCGTGGCTTCGATGCGCTTGGCCATGGTGGCGGTACCTCCGGGGTTCATCGGCCGAGCCGGTTGCGGCGGGACAGCAGCTTCGCCGCCACGGTGAGGACGAGGACGAGGGCGACCAGGGTCAGCGCGGCGGTCCACGCCCGTGCCGGCGAGTACCTCGACGCCTCACCGGCCTGCTGGTAGACGAAGAGGGCCAGCGACGACTGGTTGTTCTCGAACGGGTTGAAGTTGATCGCCGCGCCGCCGCCGGCGACGAGCAGCACCGGCGCGGTCTCACCGGCGGCCCGCGCGATGGCGAGCATGACGCCGGTGACGATGCCGGGCAGCGCGGTCGGCAGCACGACCCGCAGGATGGTCTTCCACTTCGGTACGCCCAGGGCGTACGCGCCCTCGCGCAGCGGCGCCGGCACCAGGCGGAGCATCTCCTCGGTGGAGCGGACCACTGTGGGCAGCATCAGCACGCTCAGCGCCAGCGCGGCGGCGAAGCCGGAGAAACCGGGCCGCCCGTCGTTGAACCACGGCGAGACGATCAGCACCCAGAAGGCCAGCACGAACAGGCCGGTGACGATCGACGGGATGCCGGTCATCACGTCCACGAAGAAGCGGATGGTGAACGCGAACCGGCCCCGGCCGTACTCGACGATGTAGATCGCGCAGAGCACGCCCAGCGGCACCGTGATCAGCGTGGCGATGCCCACCTGCTGCAGCGTGCCGACGATCGCGTGGTACGCGCCGCCGTTGGCGTCCCGCGACCCGATGTTGTTCATCGAGGTGCCGAAGAAGTTCGCGTCCAGCCGCTCGGAGCCCTTGCTGACCAGCGTCCAGACCACCGAGGCCAGCGGCAGCACGGCCAGCACGAAGGCGGAGTGGATCAGCGCGCTCCAGGTCCGGTTGCGGGCCGACCGGCGGCCCTCCACCGCGTTCGCCGCGACGAACAGACCGGCCAGGTAGAGCAGCGCGCCGACCACCACGACCAGGACCGGGCCGCCGATGCCGGCGCCGTACACGATGCCCGCCGCGAGCAGCAGCGCCGCGACGGCGATGGCCGGAGCGGCGTACGCGGGAAGTCGCCTCGCCCGCAGCGTGGCCGGCTGGGCCGGCGGGCGCGGGCGGCGGGAGGTGAGGGTGGTGGTCATGCGGCCGACTCCGTGAACTCGCGCCGCCGGTAGATGATCGCCCGGGCGGTGATGTTGACGATCAACGTGATCGCGAACAGCACCAGGCCGGAGGCGATGAGCGCGCCCCGGCCGGTGTCGTTCGCCTCGGCGAACCGGTTGGCGATGTTCGCGGCGATCGAGTTGCCGCCGCTCTCCAGGATGTTGAACGAGATGGCGTACGTGGAGCCGAGCGTGAGCGCCAGCGCGATGGTCTCGCCGAGCGCCCGGCCCAGGCCGAGCATCACCGCGGCGATGACGCCCGGGCGCCCGTACGGCAGGACGGCGGTGCGGATCATCTCCCAGCGGGTGGCGCCGAGCGCGAGCGCGGCTTCCTCGTTCGCGGTCGGGGTCTGCCGGAACACCTCGCGGGACAGCGAGGTGATGATCGGCAGCACCATGATCGCCAGCACCACGGAGCCGAGCAGGATCGAGTTCCCGTACGGGCCGTCGCCGAAGATGGGGATCCAGCCGAAGTACCTGTTCAGCCAGGCGGACAGGTCGGCGACCGGCTGGGCGAAGTAGTCCCGGCCCCAGAGGCCGAAGACGACGCTCGGCACGGCGGCCAGCAGGTCGATCAGGAAGCCCAGGGCGTTGCCGAGCCGCCGGGGCGCGTAGTGCGACAGGTACAGGGCGATGCCCAGCGCGACCGGCACCGCCATGAGCAGCGCCAGCAGCGAGCTCAGGACGGTGCCGAAGGCGAGCGCGCCGATGCCGAACTGCGGCGGGTTGTCGTTCGGGAACCAGCCCTCGAACGTCCAGAACGACTCGGTGTTCGCCCGCAACGCCGGGACGGCCTTGGCGACCAGGAAGATCGCGATGGCCGCGATGACCACCAGGACCGTGGTGCCGGCGGCCAGGGTCAGGCCGCGGAACGCCCGTTCCGCGCCGAAGGCGCGGGCCCGGGGGAGGGCGCCGCCGCCGCCGAGGCCACCGTCGGGGCGGCCCGGGTTACCGGGGCGCTCGGCCACACGCGCCGAGGCACCGGCGGGTCCCTCGTGGCTCGTGGCCACGGGAGTCCCGCCGGTGCCGGCGTGGGCCGAGCGCTGAGGGGTGTCACCCATCTGCTCGCTCGCTTCGCGTTGAGGAGGTGTCGGTCGGGAGCGTCAGGAGAGGCTCTTGACCGCGGCCTCGACCTTGGTGCGGACGGTCTCGGGCAGCGGTGCGTAGCCGAGCTCGACCAGCTCCTTCTGCCCCTCGGCGCTGGCGGCGTGGCCGAGCAGGCCCTTGACCAGCGGCAGCTTGTCGGCGGCGAGGCCCTTGCTGCAGACGATCTCGTAGGTCGCCAGGACGATCGGGTACGCCCCGGCCTCCTTGGTGTTGTAGTCGATCGACATCTTCAGGTCGTTGCCCTGACCCTCGAACTTGGCGCCGGCGATGGTCTTGCCGGCCGAGTCACCGGTCAGCTCGACGAACTCGCCGTTACCGTTCTTGACCTTCGCCATCTTCAGGTCGGAGTTCTCGGCGTACGACCACTCGACGTAGCTGATGGTGCCGTCGGTGCTCTTGACCTTGCTGGCCACGCCGTCGGACTTGGCCGCGCCGACGCCGCCCGGGGCCTTCCACGCCTTGGAGTTGCCGAGCGTCCAGTCCGCCTCGGCGGTCTTGGACAGGTACTTGGTGAAGTTGTCGGTGGTGCCCGACTCGTCGGAGCGGTGCACCGCCTGGATCGCGGTCGACGGGAGCTTGGCGTCCGGGTTGTCGGCCTTGATCGCCGGGTCGTCCCACTTGGTCACCTTGCCGGCGAAGATCTTCGCCAGGGTGGCCGGGCTGAACTGGAGGTTGTCCGCGCCGCTGACGTTGTAGACCACGGCGACCGGGCCGATCACCATCGGCAGGTTGAGCGCCTGGCCGCCGACGCACTTGGCGTCGGCCTGCGGCTGCTCCTCCGGCTTGAGGGGGGAGTCCGAACCGGCGAAGTCTGCGGTACCGGCGATGAAGGCCTGGATGCCGGCGCCCGAGCCGCTCGGCTCGTAGTTGATCGTGGTGCCGGCGCACTTCTGCTGGTACGCCTTGATCCACTCGGCCATGGCGTTCTTCTGGGCCGAGGAGCCCTGCGCGTTCAGCGTGCCCGTCGCGCAGTCCACCGCGGCGGTGGAACCGGAGGCGCCGGCGGGCTCGTTGTTGTCCGAGCCGCAGGCGCTGAGACCGAGAACCGCGGTAAGAGCGAGACAGGCGATGGCGCCGTGCCGCTGGAGCTTCACTTCAGGGGTTTCCCTTCACGTCTTTGGTCAGGTCGCCCGGAGTGCCGGGGGCCGGCGCTGACCGGCTGACACGAAAGGTAGGAGGGCCAGGTGGACGGTTCGCCGGACGCAAGTGAACGCGCGGTGAACACGTTCAGCCGACGAGATGGCCGTACGCTGAGGAAGGGTTGTCCATTTCGTGAACTAGCAGCCTGGTATCGCCTTTATGGCGATTTTCCGGGGCCGCGGAACGCTCAGCCGCGCTGGTAGTTGACGTGCGCGGACCACATGGCGAAGCCCAGCCGCTCGTAGAGCGCGACCGCGGCGGTGTTGCTCTCGTCCACGTAGAGCATCACCCGGTCCAGCCCGCGCTCGTCGCGCAGGTGGGTCAGGCCGGCGGCGGTGAGCACCCGGCCCAGGCCGCCCCGGTGCGCGGACGGGTCGACGCCGAGCACGTAGACCTCGCCGATACGGGCCGAGCGCGGCCGCTCGTGCACCTTGGTCCAGTGGAAGCCGAGCAGCCGCCCGGTCGTGGAGTCGACGGCGAGCAGGAAGCCGGCCGGATCGAACCACGGCTCGGCGATGCGTACGCGCAGGTCGTCGAGCGTCCACTTGCCCTGCTCGGGGTGCTGGGCGAAGGCCGCGTTGTTCACCGCCAGCCACGCCTCGTCGTCCTCGCCGGGGCGGAACGCGCGAAGCGTCACGCCGTCCGGCACCACCGGCTCGGGCAGTTCGGGGGTCAGCGGACGGCGCATCTGCCAGAGCACCCGCGCCCGGGCGAAGCCCAGGTCGACAGCGAGCGCGGCGGCCGACGGGTGGTCGCCGTGGGCCCAGGCGCGCAGCGGACCGGGCGCGGCGTCCACCACGCCCCGGGCCAGCGCCCGGCCGACGCCGCGCCGCCGGTACGCGGGATGCACGACCAGTTCGGCGCCGACGCCCTCGGCCGGGGCGGTGACGTCGAGATGCGCGTACCCGGTGAGTGTGCCGTCGGCGGTGCGGGCGGTGAGGTGCACGGCGGGAGCCTCGGGGTCGCGCAGCCGCAGCAGCACGTGCTCGTCGAGCGGGTCGGCGCCGTCGGCGTCACCGGCGGCGCGGGCCAGCGCCAGCACCTCCGCGACCTCGGCCGGCGTCAGGCGGTCCGCCCGGTCGATCCGGTCGCTTGCGGGGCCACTGGTCGTCTCGGGGCTCATCTGAGTCACGGTAGCCGCCGTCCGGCGGCGGTTCGCGCCGGACGAGGGCGGCGGTCGGTGGCGCTCGTCACTGCGGGCCGACGGGCAACGACTCCAGCTCGAACCGCGCCAGTATTTCGGGCAGGAGTTGCTGCAACGCCGCGACCGTGCCGGAACGGTCCCCGCCCGCGTCGTGCATGAGCACGATCGCCCCCGGTCCCATCTGTGTGCGGATCCTCGACTCGATGGTGAGCGCGCCCGGCGCCCTCCAGTCCGACGGGTCCACGCTCCAGTGCAGCGGGGTGAGGCCCAGGTCGGCGCAGGCCGAGATCACCGGGCGCGTCCAGGCCCCGCCCGGCTGCCGGTAGTACGCGATCCGCGCCCCCGGCGCGGCGGCCAGGATCGCGTCGTTCGTGCGCAGGATGTCGGCCCGGATCGTCGCCGGGGACCGCTTGCCCAGGTCGACGTCGTGCTCCCAGGAGTGGTTGCACAGGGTGTGCCCCTCGGCGACTATCGACCGGATCAGATCCGGATGGGCCTCGGCGTTCTCGCCGACGACGCAGAACGTCGCCTTCACGCCGTACTGGGCCAGCAGCGCGAGCACCTGCGGGGTCCAGCGCGGATCGGGGCCGTCGTCGAAGGTCAGCGCGACCCGGGACGAGCCGGTGACGACCAGGCTGCCGTACGGGCCGTCGCCGCCCGGTTCGACCGGGGCGGCGTCCGGCGCGGCGTCGGGGCTCGGCCCGGCGGTGGCCCGGCCGCCGGGGAAGTCCGTGCTGGGCGGCTGGTCGGCGTAGCGCGGTCCGTTGAGCGCGGTGGTGGCGCCGGCGTTCGACGGCGGGTGTTCCGGGACCAGGCTGCGGCCCAGCGCGAACGCCGAGCCGAGCAGGCCCGCGAGCACCACGGTCACGAGCCCGGTGGCGCGCAGCGTCGGGCCCCGCATCAGCGGCACCGGCCGTTCGTCGCCCCCGTGTTCACCGCACGCACCGCCGCCCCCTTTGCCCGGTAAATCCGGCAGTCAGGATATGTCTGACTGATCGGGCAAAAAGGGCGTTCTGCGGAAATGCCCCCTACCGGAGTGGGGCGTGGGCGGTCAGACCGGCAGCGGCGCGGGCTCCGACTCCGGCAGCGAACGCGACGGCGGGACGACGAACTTGTAGCCCACCTGGCGGACCGTGCCGATCATCGACTCGTACTCCGAGCCGAGCTTGGCGCGCAGGCGCCGCACGTGCACGTCGACAGTGCGGGTGCCGCCGAAGTAGTCGTAACCCCAGACCTCCCGCAGCAGCTGGTCCCGGGTGAACACCCGCCCCGGGTGCTGGGCCAGGAACTTCAACAGCTCGAACTCCTTGTACGTGAGGTCGAGCGGGCGGCCCTTCAGCTTGGCGGCGTAGGTGTCCGGGTCGATGTTCAGCTCACCGGCCCGGATCGAGCCGCCGGCGCCGGCGGTCGCGTTGCTCAGCCGGCCGACGGCGAGCCGCAGCCGGGCCTCCACCTCGGCCGGCCCGGCGCCGGCCAGGATCACGTCGTCGACACCCCAGTCCGCGTTGAGCGCGATCAGGCCCGCTTCGGTGACCACCGCGACGAGCGGTACGCCGAGCCCGGTGGCGTGCAGCATCCGGCACGTGGCGCGCGCCTCGCTCAGTTCGGAGCGGGCGTCCACCAGGACGGCGTCCGGCGTGGGGCCGGAGACCAGCGTGCGGACGTCGCGGGGTGCGGTGCGGACCGAGTGCGGCAGCAGGTCGAGTGCCGGCAACACCGCCGACGGCTCACCGGCCCGTGCGGTCACGAGCAGCAGGAGCTCCACGATCACCTCCGTCCCGGCGGCCCTTCGGCCGCGCGCGACCAGCGACACGCCCGGGTGAGGGCGGCGCTGTGAACTTGCGTGGGTCCCGGCGTCGCTGACGGGCGGGTAACGGCCTGAGCGTAACCGATGGACCCGCCGTCACCTCCGGGGTGCTTTCCCGTTTGCCCCTTCTGCCCTTGATCGCGGTGCAGGTTTTAACGTCACCGAAACCGGGACCTCCGCCGAGCCGCCCGGGTCTGGCACGATCGGGGCGTGTTTCCCTCCACCTCGCGCGACACCGGTCGTGAACCGTGGGCCGACGACCCGTCCGCCGGGCCCTCCGGCCCCGCCCGTGGCTACCCGCCCGCCCCGCGTACCGGCCCCGCCGACGAGGAGGGCGACCGGCCGGAGCGGAAGGGACCGCGTCGGCTACGGAAGGGCGGACCCGGCCGGCGCGCCGACGACGAGTCCGACGAGGCGCCCGAGGAGGAGATGCCACCGGTCCCGGTCCGCCGGCCGCTGGCGCTCACCGTCGCCGGCTTCGCCGCGCTGCTCGGCGTCGGCCTGGTGCTCGGCGCGCAGACCTCCGGCCCCGGGCACCGGCTGCCGTTCGCGGCCATCATCTTCGGCGTCCAGATGCTCTTCGTGCTCGCCTGGACGATGGCCATGCGACCGCCCGCCCTGCTGGTCGTCGCCCTGGTCAGCGCCGGCACGGCCGTGATCGCCGACGTCGCGGCGGTCCAGTCGGACATCGCCGGCCTGGCCCCGCTCGGCTACGCCGCGGCCGCCGGGCTGCTGCTCGCCGTGCTGGGGCAGCTCGTCCGGCGGGTGGACCGGGTCCGGGTGACCGACTCGCTCGGCGGCACCCTGCTCATCGTGGTGGGCGTGGTCGCCTTCGGCACGCTCGTCGTGCTCAGCCGGATTCCCAAGGGCACCCAGGCGATCACGGTCTGCCTCACCGCCGCCGGGGTGGCGTTGCTGGTGGCGCGGCTCACCGACGCGGTGGCGCCGTGGCCGCGGCTCGCCCCGCAGGTGCCGCGCGGCGCGGCCGGCGTGGTCGCGGGCGCGATGCTCGGCACCCTCACCAGCGCCCTGCTCGGCAGCTACCTGGTCGGTTTCACCCCGACCAGCGCCGCCCTGGTCGGCGTGGTCAGCGCCGCCACCGCCGTCCTGGCCGACCTCGCCGTGGGGTACGCCGAGGCGGGCCGCCTGATGGCCGGTGAACCGCCGACGATGTGGGTGGCCCGGCACATGCAGGGGCCGCTGGGCGGATTTGCGCTGGCCGCGCCGGCCGCGTACGCGATGTGCGTGCTGTTCCTCTGACGCGGTTGGGGAAGATTCGCCTCGGGTAAGTACGGTTGCGCCGCGAGACGCGGTGACGGCGGCGAGGACGGGAGGCGGCGTGGCAGAGGCGTATCCGGCGGAGGGCCGACCGCGGCGACGCGGCCGGAAGGTGCTGATCGGCTTCGTCGTCCTGCTGCTGGTGCTGGTCGGGCTGCTCGTCGTCGCCGACCGGGTCGCCGCCGGGGTCGCCGAGCGGGCGATCGCCGACCAGGTGCGGCAGGAGATCGCCAAGCAGGACGCGCAGTCCGCCGCGCCGCAGGTCGAGGTGGGTGGCTTCCCGTTCCTCACTCAGGTGCTCGACGGCCGGTACGAGCGCATCTCGATCCAGCTCACCGACGTGCGGGGCGCCGTCCAGGGTGACGCCGTGGAGGTGCCGAAGCTGGACGTGGACGCGCGCAACGTGACCGCGTCGCTGGACACGCTGCGCTCCGGCCGGGGCGACGTGGTGGCCGAGAGCGTGGACGGGCGGGGCACCGTCACCTACGAGAGCCTGGCCAAGCTGCTGGACCGTCCCGGGCTGACGCTCGGCGAGCGGAACGGCAAGCTCGCCGTCACCGCCCCGGTGGACATCCTCGGCGTCAAGCTCACCGTCAACGGCACCGCCGACGTCACGGTGGCCGGCGGCAAGGTGGCGCTGCGCTTCAACGACCTCACCGCCGACGGCCTGCCGAACGTGCCGCTGGCCCGGGCCGCGCTCACCCGGTACGCGCAGGGCATCTCGATCGACGTGCCGCTGCCGGAGCTGCCGTTCCAGCTCAACCTGCGCAAGGTGGAGCCGAAGCCGGAGGGCCTGGTGGTCACGGCGGACGCGGCGAACGTGCCCATCAACTCCGCCGGCTGAAAGCCGTACACGGCCGGTCCGGGGAGCGGGCCGGCCGTCCCGGATGCTGGTCGGCCTGGTGGCAGCTGTGGCATGGGCTGGTAATCTCCCTGCCCATGGGGACCCACCTCACCAAACGGCGCGCGGTCGACCTGTGCCGCGTGGCCACCTGCCTGTGTCGCCCCGTCATCTGACGGCGGGGCTGTCTCCGGCCGCCTGAACGGCGGCCACCCAGGGTCCACGAACCTTTCCCGGTTCCCCTCAACGCCCGGCAGCGGCGCCGTCGCACGTACCCGTGATCCGTTCCTAGCTCTGGGTCCCGCGCGTGGTGCGACAACAATCGACATCGATCTCCGCGCGCAGGCTCACCATCCATCCTCACCAGGGAGTGATCTGATGAGTCGCGACACCGCACTCGTTTCGGCCGAGTGGGCCGAGAAGAACCTCGGCGCCCCGGGCGTCGTCTTCGTCGAGGTCGACGAGGACACCTCGGCCTACGACACCGGGCACATCGCCGGCGCCGTCAAGCTCGACTGGCGTACCGACCTGCAGGACCAGGTCCGCCGGGACTTCGTCAACAAGAGCCAGTTCGAGGCGCTGCTGTCGGACCGGGGCATCGCCAACGACGACACCGTGATCCTGTACGGCGGCAACAACAACTGGTTCGCCGCGTACGCGTACTGGTACTTCAAGCTCTACGGCCACGGCGACGTCAAGCTGCTCGACGGCGGCCGCAAGAAGTGGGAGCTGGACGCCCGTCCGCTCGTCACCGACGTGGTGGAGCGGCCGAAGACGCAGTACGTCGCGCAGGAGCCGGACACCTCGATCCGCGCGTTCCGCGACGAGGTGGTAGCCGCGATCGGCACCAAGAACCTGGTCGACGTGCGCAGCCCCGACGAGTTCGCCGGCCGGCTGCTCGCCCCCGCCCACCTGCCGCAGGAGCAGGCGCAGCGGGCCGGCCACATCCCGACCGCGATCAGCGTGCCGTGGTCCAAGGCGGCGAACGAGGACGGCACGTTCAAGTCCGACGACGAGCTGCGCAAGATCTACGCCGACGCCGGGCTGGACGACAGCAAGGAGACGATCGCGTACTGCCGGATCGGCGAGCGTTCCTCGCACAGCTGGTTCGTGCTCCAGGAGCTGCTCGGGCACCGCAACGTGAAGAACTACGACGGTTCCTGGACCGAGTACGGCTCGCTCGTCGGCGTGCCGGTGGCGCTCGGTGACGAGCCGGGGGAGGCCTGATGACCGCCACCTCCGCCGCCTCGACGGCTGCCGCCGGCTGCGCCGCGCCGGACCAGGCCGCCCCCCTCCCGGCCAGCCTGGACCTGGAGAAGGAAACCGTCATCACCGGCCGTGTGCTGTCCGAGTCCGGTGAGGTCGTGCCGGGCGCGTATGTGCGGTTGCTCGACTCCACCGGTGAGTTCACCGCCGAGGTGGTGACGTCGCCGGCCGGGCAGTTCCGGTTCTTCGCCGCGCCGGGCTCGTGGACGCTGCGGGCGCTGTCCCGCCAGGGCAACGGCGACACCGCCGTCGCCGCGGCTCGCGGGATCAACGAGGTGACCGTCTCGGTCGCTGCCTGACCCACGCTCTGATCGTGGCCCGCCACCCCAGCCGGGTGGCGGGCCACGAGCCGTTCCGGTGACTGTGCGGCTTGCCCGTGGCTGGCAGGCTGGACGGCGGCGCGCCCCGGACGCGCCGGAGGGGGATCAGGTGCCCGACGACGCCGCCGCCCACGCAGTTCGCTATCTGATCGACTTCATCGACGGCAATCGGGGTGAGGAGATCGCCCGCGAACTCCAGCGCACCGCCGGGTCCGGCCGCGCGCGCCCGTTCGACGTCTCGGTCGCCAGCCTCGACACGGACCTGTCGTTCCTCACGAAGCGGGCCACGCTCGTCACCGGCAAGCTGGTCCTCTCCCAGCCGGGCGGCAAGCACTGCTACCTGGCCAACCGGGAGACCTGCAAGAGGTGCGGCAAGGATCCGGATCACTGCGACCCGCGCTGCCGGTACGAGGACATCCGGATCGACGAGCTCTACGCCGAATGCGACGACCTGGACCGCCTCGGCGCGTACCTGCGGGACTGCGCGCCGCTGCTGGAGCTGGGGCAGCTCGTCTACTTCCCGCAGACCTTCCGCCGCACCCACCTGGAGTCGCGCGCGCCGGACTCCCAGTCGACCTCCTCGCCGTTCGACACGATGGGCCGGATCGAGCTGGGCGACAACCCGGACCGCACACTCGACCTGATCGTCAAGGGGCACCGGGTCGTCGACGTGCCGAGCGGGGATCCGGTGAAGGCGCGGCTGGTGACCCCGCTGCTCCAGCTCGACCTGCCGATGCTGGAGGGCACCTCGCTGCGGGACTACTGCGCCATCCTGACCCAGGAGAGCGACGCGCTCGCCGCGACCCAGGCGTACCTGCGCGGCCGGATGCTGGACGTCGACACGGATCCGGACAAGGCGCTGGTGCAGCTCGCGAAGCTCGACGCGGAGATCCAGGAGGGGGTGCGGGCGGCTCGCTCCGAGGTCGCCCGGGTGGCCCGGCGCTCGGCGGTGCAGGCCGCGGGCGCCGCGGTGGCGACCGTCGCCGCGACGCTGGTGGCGGTCGAGGGCACCCACCTGGCGCCGGTGCTCGGCATGCTGGGCGCGGGCGGGTTCTTCTCCGCGGTGCTCGCCGCCGACCAGTACGCCGACCGTCGCGGCGAGCTGCGGCAGCGCCCCTTCTACCTGCTGTGGCTGCTGTCCCGCCGGTCCGTCCCGGCCTGACCGGGCGTGCCGAGGCGCGGCCGGGCGCCTCGCCGGCACGTGACACCATTGCCGGGTGACTGCCGTCGAGACGGGCTACGCCCCGCCCAACCCTGGAGATCAGCCGGGTGCCGGCCGGCGTCGGCTGCGCTGGCTGACGGCCGCCACCATGGCGTGGGCCGTGCTGCTGGCCGGGCTGACCTGGTGGTCGGTGCGGACCGACCCGCCGACGGTCAAGGAGCAGCGCTCACTGGACCAGGCCGGTCCGGTGGTGGACCGGGCGATCGGCGAGCTGACCGGCGCGGTCGGCGCCGACGGCGTACCCGCGCTCGTACCGGACCGCCTGGAACGCGGCTGCCGGATCACGCCGATGGACTCCGGCGCGACGCTCGAGCGCGGCGTCGAGGTGGCGATCGGCGGCGACGACGTACGCGAAGTGCTGCGACGCGTCGCCGACCGGCTGCCGCAGGCGTGGCGGGCGGGCGTGTCGACGTTCGACGGCGAGCCGCTGCTGCGCGCCGACGCGGGCGACTTCGTCGCGGTCGAGGGCCGGTCCGACGGCCCGGGCCGGATCCTTCTGACCGCCGCGACCGGCTGCCGGCCGCTGGGTTCCGGCTACCGCGCGCCGACCGCCGACGCCGCTGCCGAAGCCGCCGCGCTGGCGTCGGCGCTGGGCCGGTGGGGCGGCGCGACCGGCGCGGTCCAGGTCCTGACCGCGCCCTGCCCCGGTGGGGGCGCGGCCCGCACCGCCCGGGGTGAGGCCGCCGCGCCGGCGGATCAGCCGCTCGCCGCCGCGTTCGGCGGTGGCGTCGCGCCGGTGGTGGACTCCGCCGACCGGTACGCGCGCCCCGGCGAGCCGGCCGTGCTGGCCGAGCGGGCCGACGAGCGGGTGCGCGTGGCGGTGACCACGCCCTGCCCGGCCTGACTCACCGGCCGGGCAGCCCGAGCGGCGGCGGTGCCGGTTCCTCGTGCGGTTCCCGGCTGCGGCCCAGCGCGTCCACCCGGCCCCAGCGGCCCGGGATGTCGAGCAGTTCCACCCGGCCCATCCCCGGCGGTACGGCCGGGTCGATGATCAGGTGCTCGCCCTGCGGCTCCAGTCCCAGGATCACCCGTAGCAGCAGCAGAGGCGTACCGGCGGACCACGCCTGCGGGCTGCACGCGGTGGGGTACTCCACCGGGTAGTCGGTGAGGCCACGTTCGTAGCCGGCGAACACCTCGGGCAGCCGCCCGTCGAAGAAGTGCGACGCGCTGAGCAGCGCGTCGCAGATCCGGCCGGCCTCCTGCCGGAAGCCGTACCGCCACAGACCCCAGGCGATGATCGAGTTGTCGAACGGCCACACCGTGCCGACGTGGTATCCGACCGGGTTGTACCGGCCCTGGTCGTCGGCGAGCGTGCGTACCCCCCAGCCGGAGAACAGGCGCGGGCCGAGCAGATGGGCGGCGACCGCGGGGGCCCGGGACTCGTCCACGATGCCGCTCCACAGCAGGTGGCCGATGTTCGAGGAGAGCGCGTCCACCTGCCGCCCGCGCGGATCGAGCGCCAGCGCGTAGTACTCCCGGTCGGCGATCCAGAAGTCGCGGTTGAACCGTTCCTTCAGCGCCGCCGCCTCCTGCTCCAGCCGGTCCGCGTACGCCGGATCCTGCCAGTAGGTGCGGGCCAGGCGGGCGGCGCGCATCTTCGCGTCGTACGCGTACCCCTGCAGCTCGCAGGTGGCCCGGGGGAACTCCGGCATCCGGCCGTCGGCGTAGGAGATGGCTTCCGGTGAGTCCTTCCAGCACTGGTTCGGCAGCCCCGTCTCCGGGTTGCGGGACATGTACCAGACGTAGCCGGTGCCGAGCAGGTCCCCGTACGTGTCGAGCCAGGTCAGCGCCGCCCGGGTCTCGTACTCCAGCTTGCGTACCAGATCGGCGTCCCCGGTCCACCGCTCGTACTCGTCGAGCAGGATCACGAACAGCGCCGTCGTGTCGGCCGCGCCGTAGTACGGCGAGTGCGGCTGTTCCTCGAATCCGGCGCTCTCGCCGTAGCGCAGCTCGTGCAGGATCTTGCCCGGCTCCTCGTCGCGGAAGTCGTCGACCCGGCTGCCCTGAAGACCGGCCAGCATGATGATCGTCGGTTTGACCAGGTCGGGGAGGAACGGCAGCACCTGGAGCGAGGTGAAGATGCTGTCGCGGCCGAACAGCGTCATGAACCAGGGCAGGCCGGCCGCGAGCAGCCGGACGCCGAGCGTGATCGACTCGTACCGGAGCGCGGCCAGGTCGTTGAGACTGCGCCGGTACGCGCTGGCCAGCGGCTCACAGTCGCAGCCCAGCTTCGGCGCACGGCTGATCAGGGCGCTCTGCTCGGCCTCGATCTCGGCCGCCGTGCGCTGGCCGCCCAGCGGCAGGATGGCCCGGATGTCCTCACCACGCGCGCCGTAGATGATGGTGCTCACGTGCAGCCGGGTGGTCCACTCGCCGTGCGGGCTGATCCGGACCCGGAAGGTCATCCCGTCCGCGTCGACCTCGACCGGCGCGCTGCTGGTCACCAGCGTCTCGCGGCGGAACGCCTCCCGGCGGTAGGTGAGCCGCAGGCCGTTCGGTTCCACCGTCGGCGTGGTGAGTCCCTTCTTGTCGCGCCGGTTCTTGATCTCCAGGAGGTCGGCGAAGTCGGAGCCGATGTCCAGCCGGAGGTGGAACTCCTGCTCCTGTTCGGAGTGGTTGAGCACGGTCAGCTCCTCGTCGAGGCTGCCGCCGATGGCGCGGCTGCGGATCACCGAGACGTTGGCGTCCAGGTAGTGCGTCGGCTCGCCGGGGACCAGGAAGAACCGCGTCTTGTACGACAGCGAGTCGTCGATCGAGAGCGCGTGCAGACGTTGCCCGTCGATGGTGAGGAACCAGGTGGACAGGAACCGGGTGTCGAAGGAGAACAGCCCGGTGGGGAAGTCGTACGACGGTTCGATGTTGCCGCGATCGTCGCTGACCAGGAACGTGTTGCCGTCGAGGATGCTGACCCGGTCCTTCACACCAGCCGCCGGGCGTGCTCGCGGGCGGCGTCCCGGGGGTCCCGCACGTCGGGCCGTTGCGGCAGGAATCGGCGGAACGCCAGGAACAGCACGACGTGGCCGCTGAACGTGGCCTCGTTGCGCAGCACCGCCGCCATGCCGGCCGCCCGCCCGGTGACGAGCTTCTCGAACAGCTCGGTGGACAGCGTCAGCACGCCGTCCGCCGGCCGTAGCTCCTCCCGGCTCACCTGTGCCGTGCCGGGGGCCAGCGTCACGTACCAGTGCTCGGTGCGGTTGCCGTCGGCCAGGTCGATCTGGAGTGTCCCGCCGATCGGGCTGTTCAGAACGGCTGCGGCACGCGCCGGCAGCGACGCGAAGAACTCCTGGATGGCCTGACTCACATTCGCATGGTAGGCAGCATCCGGACATGCCGGGTCAGGATCGGCGCACTGGGCAGAATGGACAACCCGGGCCGGTTGTCAGTAGACCAGCGCCTGTGCGCCCTCGGTCATCGCTTCCTCGACGAACACGGCTGCGCCCGCGATGCGTACGCCGGGGATGACGTCGCCGGTGCCGATGTCCCGCCGGGCCGCGCACTGGGTGCAGGCGGTCACCCGGCCGGTGGCCAGGACGACGTGCAGCAGCTCGCCCAGTGGCGCGGAATGCGGCAGCTCGAACGACTCGGCCCGGCCGGGGAGCGCGAACCAGGTCGATTCGCCGGTGAGCCAGAGCGAGACGTCCACCCCGGCCGCGGCGGCGGTGGCGGCGACTGTGAACGCCTGGGCGCAGCGTTCCGGGGAGTCCGCGCCGGCGGTGGCCTTGACGACGAGAGAGCGCGCCATGCCACCCAGCATAGGATGGTCCGGATGGTTACCGAGATCGGGTTCGTCAGCCTGCTGGTCGCCGGCCTGGGCGCGCTCGCCGGTGGCCTGGCCTATCTCGCGGTCCGCATAGCTAGAGGTAAGTGGTGAATCTGTGAGTGAGAATCCGCTTCAGCCGCCGTGGTTGAACGCGCCGCCGGTCGAGGAGTACCCGTACGAGGAGAGCCACGACCTGCGCGTCGGCCCGAAGCTGCACCCGAGCCTGGACGGCCTGCTGCCGTACATCGGGGTGTGGCGCGGCCGGGGCCGGGGTGGGTTCCCGACGATCGAGGACTTCGACTACGCGCAGGAGATCCGGATCAGCCACGACGGCCGGCCGTTCCTGTTCTACGAGTCGCGGGCCTGGATCCTGGACGAGCAGAGCCGTCCGGTCCGGCCGGCCGGCCGCGAGGTGGGCTGGTGGCGTCCGGTGCTCGACGGTGAGCGGGTCACCGACGAGCTGGAGGCGTTGATGACCACGCCGACCGGCGTGATGGAGCTGCACATCGGCAAGCGCAAGGGCACCCAGATCGAGTTCGCCACCGACGCGGTCGTGCGTACCGCGACGGCGAAGGAGGTCACCGCCGGCGCCCGGCTGTTCGGCATCGTCGAGGGCGCTCTGCTGTACGCGCAGGAGATGGCCGCCGTGGGTCAGCCCTTGAGCCCGCACCTCTCCGCCCGCCTCACCCGGGTGGCCGGCTGACCCGTCCCGCTTCCCCGGTCGATCATGAAGTTGACGGCGTCGGCTGCCCGATTTGTCACCGCCAACTTCATGATCAACGGGGGGAGGACCGGGGGAAGTTCAGGAGGGCCTGGATGCGGGGGGTCAGGGGGGAACTCGGGCGGGGGGTTCCGTTCAGGGTCGTGACCTCCGTGGGGCCGCGTAGGGAGCTGGTCAGCCAGATCGCCTCGGCGGCGTGCAGGTCGGGCACTGTGGGCAGGTGCTCGGCCGGGGTCAGGCCCAGCTCTCCGGCACGGCTCACCAGGTGGTGGGCGGTCACGCCGGGCAGGATGCCGGTCTGCGCCGCCGGCACCGTGCAGAGCGTCCCGCCACGCAGCCACACCACGTTCGCGGTGGGTCCCTCCAGCACGTAGCCGTCGGTCGAGACCCAGAGCACGTCGTCCACGCCCGTCCGCTGCGCCCAGCGCCGGGCGGCGGTGCTGAGCGCGTACGAGGTGGACTTCACGCCGTTCGGCAGCCACCCCAGCTCGGGGCGGGACCGGGCGGCCACCCCGAGCGGCAGCGTGGCCACCGTCACCCCGGTACGCCGAGCCAGCCGGGCCGACGCCGGCACCTCGCCCAGCGTGGCGTACACCGTGGCCCGCCCGCCGCCCTCCGGCCCCCGGGTGCAGACCAGCCGCAACGCGCCCTCGGTCTCCGGCGGCCAGCCGGCGCGGACCGCGTCCAGCAGCTCGACGAGCGCGCCGTCCGGGGGCAGCGGCAGGTCGATCGCCGCCGCGCCCGCCCGCAGCCGGGCCAGGTGCGGCTCCAGCAGCCAGGGGACCCCGTCGCGCAGGTGCAGCGTCTCGAACAGGCCGTCGCCGTGCAGCACACCCCGGTCGTCGCCGCGCACCACCGGCTCACCGGCCGGTACGAGCCCCCGGCCGAGCACCGCCACCCGCGTCGCCTCCACGGGCGCAGCGTAGTGGCGTACCCCGGCGGCGGACGGACCGGCGCGGCGGCCGAACTATGATCGAAGGGTGTCCGAATCCTCCCTCGCGGAAATGCTCCGCGCGCGCGGGCTGCGGCTGACGGCGCAGCGGCAGCTGGTGCTCCAGGCCGTCCTCGACCTCGGGCACGCCACCCCGGAGCAGGTACACACGGCGGTCCGCGAGGTGGCGGCCGGCGTCAACATCACCACCATCTACCGCACCCTGGAGCTGCTGGAGCGGCTCGGCCTGGTCACGCACACGCACCTCTCGCACGGCGCGCCCACCTACCACGCGGCCGGCGAGCACCAGCACGTGCACCTGGTGTGCCGGGAGTGCGGGGCGATCGACGAGATCTCACCCGAGATGCTCCGCCCGCTCGCCGACCAGCTGGCCGACCAGCGCGGATTCCAGGTCGACATCGGGCACGTCGCGCTCTTCGGGGTCTGCGGCCGCTGCACACTGAACGGGGAACACGCATGATCGACATCGCCGGAGCGGTGACCACCGAGAGCATCGACGACCAGACCCGGGACCAGCCCGAGCCGGCCCACCGGGCGGCCGGTGTCGCGCCGGTGGCCGCGCACTACGGCGACCCGATGCGTGAGCAGCGGCTCCTGGCCACCGGCGTGGGCCTGGTCGACCGCTCGCACCGGGGCGTGGTCGCGGTGCCCGGCGAGGAACGGATCAGCTGGCTGCACACGCTCACCAGCCAGCACCTGGCCGCGCTGGCCCCCTGGCAGGGCACCGAACTGCTGGTGCTCTCCCCGCACGGGCACGTCGAGCAGCACGCGATGGTCGCCGACGACGGCGAGACCACCTGGCTGGACACCGAGCCGGGCATGACCGGCGGCCTGCTGTCGTACCTGGAGAAGATGCGGTTCTTCAGCAAGGTCGACCCGCGCGACGCCACCGCCGAGTTCGCGCTGCTGTCGCTGGTCGGGCCGGAGGCGCCCGGCGTGCTCGACACGCTCGGCGTGACCGGGCTGGCCGCTCCCGACGTAGCGGCGGTGCCGGGTCCGAAGTTCCGTTCCGGCGAGCTGCCCGCGCGGCCCTCCGTGGTGTACGACGTCAAGCCGCTGCCGGTCGGCGGCTGGGCCCGCCGGGTGGCGCTCGGCGTCGACCTGCTGGTGCCCCGCGCCGCCATGGACGGGGTGGTCGCCGAACTGCGCGGCGCCGGGGTGCCGGTCGCCGGGCTGTGGGCGTACGAGGCCGTCCGGGTCGCCGCCAGGCAGGTACGGGCCGGGGTGGACACCGACCACCGCACGATCCCGGCCGAGGTGGACCTGATCGCCCCGGCCGTGCACCTGGACAAGGGTTGCTACCGGGGCCAGGAGACGGTGGCCCGGGTGCACAACCTGGGCAAGCCGCCCCGCCGCTTGGTCCTGCTGCATCTGGACGGCGTGGCGAGCGACCAGCCGCCGGTGGCCGGTACGCCAGTGACGCTCGACGGCCGGACGGTCGGCTTCGTGGGCACCGCCGTGCAGCACTTCGAGCTGGGTCAGGTGGCGCTCGCCGTGCTGAAGCGCAACACGCCCGACGACGCCCGCCTGCTCGTGGGCGAGAGCGCCGCCGCCATCGACGTGTAAGGAAGGGCCCCCTATTAACGCCTCCGGTAGAGGAAGGGTCCCTTCTTAACGCCGCCCGCACCGGAAATCCTCCGGTCGACCCGACGTCGGGCACCGGTCTAGGATCCGGGGCATGACGACAGGGACGTTGATCACGGTTGCCCCCACCGGCGCGGAATCGGCGAAGGCTGAGGTGCCGGCGCTGCCGGTGACGCTCGACGAGCTGCTGCTGACCGCCAAGGAGTGCGAGGCGCTCGGCGCCGCCGTGATCCACGTCCACATCCGCGACGACGACGCGCGGCCCACGCTCGACCAGGGGCGGCTGCGCGACACCGTGGCGGCGCTGCGGGAGAGCACCGACCTGATCGTGCAGCTCTCCTCCGGGGGTGCGGTGACCGACCCGGAGTCCGCCCGGCTCGCGGTGCTCGATGCCGCGCCGGACATGGCCTCCTGCACCATGGGCACCGTCAACTTCGGCGACGACGTGTTCCTCAACCGGTGGGAGTTCATCGTCGACCTGCACACCCGGATGCAGGAACGCGGCGTCGTCCCCGAGTACGAGATCTTCGACCTGGGCCACCTCACCGCCCTGCAGCGGCTGCTCGGCAAGTACGGCCTGCCGCACGGCGGGCACGTGCACGTCGACTTCGTGATGGGCGTACCGGGTGGCATGCCGGGCACCACGGCGACCCTGGTGGCGGCCCAGCAGATGCTGCGTGACCTGCCCGAGGGCACCACGTTCGCGGCCACCGGCATCGGGCGCAGCACCATCCCGGTGATGCTGGCGTCGCTGTCGGCCGGCGGTCACCTGCGGGTCGGCATGGAGGACACGGTCACGTACGCCAAGGGGCGCCCGGTGGAGTCCAACATGCAGCTCGTCGCGCGGGCGGTCGGCTTCGCCCAGCTCGCCCAGCGGCCTCCGCTGACCACCGCCGAGGCCCGTACGCTGCTCGGTCTTCCGGCCACCGGCGGGTAAGCGGCGTACCGGCCGCCGGCCCTGTATGGCCCCGGGCGACGCCGCAGGTCACCCCGCCGTCGGCCGGGCCCGCCCCATCGGTACGGTCCATTACGTGGGAAAGACGTACGAGGGCGGCGCGCCGCTCGCCGAGGTGGTCCGGTCCGGTTTCGTGGAGGGCTTCCACCGGGGTTCCGTGGTGGTGCTCGACGCCGCCGGAGCGCCTGTCGCCGGGGCCGGAGACGTGACCTCGCCGATCTTCCCCCGCTCGTCCAACAAGCCGATGCAGGCGATCGGGATGCTGCGGGCCGGGCTGCCGCTCACCGACCCGGCCGACCTGGCGCTCGTCTCGGCCAGCCACGCCGGTGAGGAGTTCCACATCGAGCGGGTCACCGCGTTGCTGCGCGGCGGCGGCCTCACCGGGGACGCGCTGCACTGCCCGCCGGACCTGCCGGTCGGCGAAGCCGCCCGGGAGGCGGTGCTGCGGGCCGGCGGCGGTCCCGCCCGGGTGCTGATGAACTGCTCCGGCAAGCACGCCGGCATGCTGCGCACCTGCCTGGCCGCCGGCTGGCCGCTGGACGGCTACTGGCGGCCCGAGCACCCGCTCCAGCAGCGCCTGACCGCCACGATCGAGGAGTTCACCGGGGAGCGGGCGGCGGCGGTCGGGGTGGACGGCTGCGGCGCGCCGGTGCTCGCCGTTTCGCTCACCGGGCTGGCGCGGGCGTTCCTGCGGCTGGTCGACGCCGAGCCGGGCACCGTCGAGCGGACCGTGGCGGACGCGATGCGCACGTACCCGGAGCTGGTCGGCGGCACCCAGGCCGAGGACACGCGGCTGATGCGCGGCGTACCCGGTCTGCTCGCCAAGATCGGCGCGGAGGGTGTGATCGCGGCGGCGGTCCCGGGGGTCGGCGCGGTCGCGCTGAAGATCGACGACGGCGCGGCCAGGGCCCGCATGCCGGTCCTCGTCTCGGCGCTGTCGCGGCTGGGCGTCGACGCGCCGATCCTCACCGAGTACGCCGAGACCCCCGTGCTGGGCGGCGGCCTCCCCGTAGGCGCAACCCGCCCCATCTGGTAACCCCACCCCGCCCTCCATCCCCGTCGATCTTGCACTTGCTGCCCAGGCGAAACGCGCATTCCAGGCGCACCGAGGGCCACAAGTGCAAGATCAACGCGGCGAAGGGAGGGAGGGAGGGAGCGGTCAGGGGAGGAAGGGGAGGAGGGCGGTGTTGGTTTCGGTGGGGCGCTCCAGGGGGAGCAGGTGGGCCGCGTCGGGGACGTCCGGCATGCGTATGCCCCGGGGGGCCTCGTCGGCGATGCGGTCGGCCAGGCGGCGGATGTCGGCCAGGTCGTCGGCGCCCGTGCCGACCAGCACCGGTACGCGCAGCTCGCCCAGCCGGTCGATCGCCGGCGGGTCCAGCTCGTGGACGTCGACCGCGCTCAGCGCCTGCTCGGCGGCGAGCGCCCGGCGATCCATCTCCTCGGCGAACCGGATCAGCTCCGGGTCGACGTCCTCCGGGCGGCGGGTCGGGCCGACCACCCAGAACCGCACCTCCCCGGCGGCGGTGGCGGCGAAGTCCTCCGGGTCCACGTCGCCGACCAGGTCCTCCCAGAGCTGCTCGGTCTCCTCGGACCACTCGTTGCCGGAGACGGGCGCGCCGAAGAGCGCCAGCGCCGAGACCCGCTGCGGGTGGGCGAGCGCGGTGTCCACCGCGACCCGGCCGCCGAACGAGCAGCCGACGAGCGCGGCCTGCTCGATGCCCAGCGCGTCGAGCAGCCCGATCACGTCGTCGTGGTGGGCGAACGGCGCGGGCGGCAACTCCGACTCGCCGTAGCCGCGCAGGTCCAGCGCGATCACCCGATGCCGCTGGGCGAGTGCCGGGATCTGCCCGCGCCACATCCGCCGGTCGGCGATGCCGGCGTGCAGCAGCACCACGGCGGTGCCGGTGCCGCTCTCGTCGTACGCGAGCTGGGCACCGTTGATATCGATCTTGGTCACGGGGGAGAACCGTACGGAACGGACATGGGCTCCGCAACCCGCCATCGGTGACCCTGCTAACTCTGGCAAGCGTTTTGCTTGCAGCAGTTAGCGGACCGAGCTAGCGTTGAGTCATGGCCACCAGCAAGGACCTTCCCGATGTCGGCGGGTTCATTCGCGACCTGCGGCGCAACGCGAAGATCTCACTGCGCCAGCTCGCCGAGCAGGCGGGTGTCAGCAATCCCTACCTGAGCCAGATCGAGCGAGGGCTGCGCAAGCCGAGCGCCGAGGTGCTCCAGCAGCTCGCGAGCGCGCTGCGCGTCTCCACCCCGGCGATGTACCTGCGGGCCGGGCTGCTGGACGACAAGGAGGGGCAGGGCGTGCTCGCGGCGATCGCCGTCGACCCCGAGCTGACCATGGCCCAGAAGCAGTCGCTCACCCAGATCTACGAGACGTTCCGGCGCGAGAACGCCCGCCTGGCCGAGGCGACCGAGGCCGCCGGGGCGGCGGAGACGGCCGAGAAGGCCGCCGCGACCGAGCCGGCCACCGCGCCGGAGGCCCCGGCGACAGTGGCGGCGGCCGCTACCGGTCCGGTCACGCCGGAGGGCACGCCGACCGAGGCGGTCCTCGAATCGGTGGCCGTCACCGAAGCGGGTGCCGCGCCCGCCCCGACCACCGCGCCCGCCCCGACCACCGCCGCCCCTGAGCAAGCGGCCGCCCGCCGGGCGGCCCGGAAGGCCGCCGGTGCGGCCGAAGAGGAGCAGTCATGACCACCCAGCCGAAGACCAACCGCATCCCCGCACCCCTCTACGCCGCCGCCGGCGCCGGTGAGCTGGCCCTGGAGCAGCTGCGCAAGCTGCCCACCGTGGTCAGCGGCCTCGGCACCCGGGTCGTGACCGACCTCGGCGGCAAGGCCGTCGTCACCGGCTTCGAGCTGCGCCAGAAGGCCACCGAGACGTTGAAGACCGCCAACCAGACCGCGACCGGGTTGCGCGAGCGCGCCGTCGCCACCGACCTCGACCAGCTCCGCGAGGCCGCCAACCTGGAGAAGCTGCGCGAGGCGGCGAACCTGGAGAAGCTGCGCGAGGCCGCCAACCTGGACAAGCTCCGCGAGGCCGCCACCCGCAACGCCGCCGTCGTGGTGGCCGGCGCGCACGCCGCGCAGGAGCGCGCGCTGGCCGCGTACGCCGAACTGGTCGCCCGTGGTGAGCGTGTCGTCGGCGCCGGCGTGCTGGAGGCCGCCGACACGGTGAACGCCGACATCCAGGCCACCGAGGCCACCGGCACCGACGTGGCCCCGAAGGCCGAGGTCACCCCGAAGGCCGCGGTCGCGACGAAGGCCGAGATGGCCGCGAAGCCGGACACCGCCGCCGCGACGACCGATGTGCCCAGCCCGGCCGCGGTGGCCGAGGCGGTGGCCGCCAAGCCGGCCGCGGTGAAGCGCACCCGCGCCACCAAGGCGACCGCCACCAAGGCCGTCGCCAAGACGACCGCCACCAAGGCCACCAAGCCGGCCACCCCGTCGGCGAAGCTGCCGAAGGCCACGAAGCGGACCCGCCCGGCCGCCGAGTGACCTGATGGACCCCGGACCCCGGACAACGTCTTGTCGGACGTTTCCGGGGTCTCGGCATAAGCTTGCCCCCATGGCCATCGCCGCGCCGATCTTCGCGTTCGCAGTCCAAGACGTGATCCAGCTGATCCTGCTCGTCTTCGCCCTGGTCGTACAGGGAGTGGCGCTGGTGCACGCGGTCACCCAGCGCGGCGACGGTTTCGCCGCGCTCGGCACGCTGCCCAAGGGCGGCTGGGTCGCCATCCTGGCGGTCTGCCTGCTGCTGACCCTGCTCGGCTTCGGCCCGATCAGCCTGTTCGGACTGATCGGCATCGCCGCCGGTCTGATCTACCTGCTCGACGTGCGGCCCGGCCTGCGGGACCTGCACGACGGCCGAGGGTCCTGGTGAGAGGTTTCCGCTGGCCTCCGCCGCCGGACGGCGGTCCCCGCACCTGGGGGCCCGGCCCCGGCGCGCCCCGGACCGGGCGTCCCGCGCTGCCCGAGCCGGAGACGGAGCTGGTCGCCACCCCGCACGGGGTGAGCCTGGAACGGCTGGTCACCGGCACCGGTGACCCAGTCACCGTGTTCGCGCACGGGCTGGGCAGTGGCATCGCCACCACCCGCCCGTTCGGCAGCGGCGTCGCCGGGCGGCGCGTCTTCTTCCAGTTCCGCGGGCACGGCCGCTCCGACTCCCCGCCCGGCCCGTGGACCTACCTGGACCTCGCCCGTGACCTGCGCGCGATGGCGGACCTGAGCGGCGCGACCCGGGCGTTCGGCGCGAGCCTCGGCGCGGGCGCGCTCTGCCGGCTGCTCGCGGAGAGCCCGGAACGCTTCGAGAGACTCGTCTTCTTCCTGCCCGCCGTGCTGGACACACCGCGCGGCGAGGTGGCCCGCGCCCGGCTCACCGGCCTGCTCGACGCGGTGGCCGAGGGCGACGCCTCGGCGCTGGCCGACGTGGTGTCGCTGGAGTTGCCGCCGTCGGTGCGCAACACCCCGGCCGGCTGGGCCTACCTGCGGCAGCGGCTCGACCAGTTGTTGCGCGACGGGCTCGCGCCGGGGCTGGCCGACCTGCCCGCCCAGGCCCCGCTCGACGACGCCGGGTCGCTCGCCGCGGTCACCGCGCCGGCGCTGGTCATCGCCGCCGCCGACGACGACCTGCACCCGGTCGCCGTCGCCGAACGGCTCGCCGCCGCGCTCCCGAACGCCACACTGCACGTGTACGACAGGCCCGGCGTGCTCTGGACCGAACGCGCCGACCTGCGGGGGCGCGTCTCGGAGTTCCTGAACGGGTAACGTCGCCGTCCATGGGCGTCACACACCACGGCCGTACGCACCGGCTCGACCTCGCCGACCCGACCCTGCGCGAGTGGACCTGCCGGGTGCTGGCGGCCGATCCCGAGCAGGGCATCGTGCTGGACCGGTCCGCGTTCTACCCGGGCGGGGGCGGGCAGCCGCCGGATCACGGGGTGCTGCTCTGGCAGGGCGTACAGACCCGGATCGTCGGCACCCGCAAGGGCGACGACCTGTGGCTGATCCCGGCCGAGGGCGACCCGGTGCCGCCGGTCGGCACCGAGGTGGTCGGCGCGGTGGAGGACGCCCGCCGGACCATGCTGATGCGTACCCACTCCGGGCTGCACGTGCTCTGCGGCGTGGTGTTCCGTGACTTCGGCGCGCTCGTCACCGGCGGCAACATGGAGCCGGGCGAGGCGAGGATGGACTTCAACCTGCCCGAGGTGCCGCCGGACTTCAAGGCCCGCATCGAGGAGCTGGTGAACGCCGAGGTGGCCGCCGACCGGTCGGTGGCGGTGCGGGTGCTGCCGCGCGCCGAGGCGCTCGCGCTGCCGGACATCATCCGTACCCAGTCGAACCTGATCCCGCCGGAGGAGCAGGAGGTGCGGATCGTCGACATCGTCGGGCTGGACGTGCAGGCCGACGGCGGCACGCACGTCGCCTCCACCGCCCAGATCGGCAAGGTCCAGGTGGTCAAGGTGGAGAGCAAGGGCCGGGCCAACCGCCGGGTACGCGTACGCCTGGCGGACTGACCCGCTCAGCGCGGCAGGTACGCCGCCCGGACGGCGAGCAGCCAGCGTTCCACCGTCTCCTCGTCCGGGCGCTCCGGCAGCGGTGAGCGGATCCGGTCGAACTCCGCCTCGGCGTCCGCCACCAGCGCCTGCGCCTCGTCCAGCGCGCCGCCGGAAACCCGTTCGCCGAACGCGCGGAACCACTCCGGGTCGGCGAGGCGGATCTCCAGTACGCCTGTCGCGTACAGCACCCGGCCCTGGTGCAGCAGCCGGGCCAGGTGCCGGGCGTGCTTCGCCGAGCGCAGCCGCCCACCGGCGTCGGCGGGCCGGCCGGCGAGTTTGCGGAACTGCTGCGCGGCGTACCCGAGGTAGGCGTCACGGACGCGCGGCGCGCTGAGGAACGCCGACCGGATCGCGATCAGCTCCTCACCGAACCCGGTACGGGTCTCGTAGCAGTCGTCGGGCAGCCACATCAGCTCGGTGGCGGTGGGGTTGCCGCTCAGCGCCAGCAGCGCGTACTTGCGGGCCTCGTGCAGCGTGACGTCCGGGTCGGTGGTGACCACCGACTCGCGGGGCGGGCGCAGGCCGTGGAACGCGACTGTGGGCGCGGCGAACACGCCGAGCCGGTCGGTGTCCGAGCCGGGTCCGGCCAGCCCGTACGCGACCGAGCCGACGACCCCGGACAACAGCAGGTGCATACCGGTGATGATCGCCCATCCGGTTCGTTCGGGAAACCGGACTTCCGTTGTCAGGTATCGCTGACACGGTGGTCCCATGAACTCACCACTGACCGGAACTGTCGCGCTCGTCGCGGGCGCTACCCGGGGCGCCGGCCGGCAGATCGCCGTGCAGCTCGGCGCCGCCGGGGCCACCGTCTACGCCACCGGCCGCACCACCCGAGAGCGCCGCTCCGAGATGGACCGGCCGGAGACCATCGAGGAGACCGCCGAGCTGGTCACCGCCGCCGGGGGCACCGGAATCGCCGTCGCTGTCGACCACCTCGACCCCGAGCAGGTACGCGCCCTGGTCGAGCGGATCGACGCCGAGCAGGGCCGCCTCGACGTGCTGGTGAACGACGTCTGGGGCGCCGACCCGCTGATCACCTGGGAGAAGCCGGTCTGGGAGCAGCCGCTCGACGCCGGTTTCCGTACGCTGCGGCTGGCTGTCGACACGCACATCATCACCAGCCACTTCGCGCTGCCGCTGCTGATCCGCAACCCGGGCGGCCTGGTGGTCGAGGTCGGCGACGGCACCAAGGAGCACAACGACAGCGAGTACCGCCTGTCGGTCTTCTACGACCTGGCGAAGGTGTCGGTGAACCGGCTCGGCTTCAGCCAGGCGCACGAGCTGGCCCCGCACGGCTGCACCGCCGTCGCGCTCACGCCGGGCTGGCTGCGCTCGGAGGCGATGCTCGAACACTACGGCGTCACCGAGGCGAACTGGCGTGACGGCGCGAAGACCGAGCCCCACTTCGTCATGTCGGAGACGCCGGCGTTCGTCGGGCGCGCGGTGGCGGCCCTGGCCGCCGACCCGGACCGGGCCCGCTGGAACGGCAAGTCGCTGGACAGCGGCGGTCTGGCCCAGGTGTACGGCTTCACCGACGTCGACGGCAGCCGCCCGCACTGGGCCCGCTACTACGAGGAGGTGGTCAAGCCTGGTAAGCCGGCCGACCCGGACGGCTACCGCTGACCGTCTGACGGCGGATCGGTGTAGAGCGCCGCCGCGCGGCGGGCCGCCTCGGCGAAGCGCGCCCGCAGTTGCGGCGGCGCCAGCACCTCCACCTCCGGGCCGAGCGCCAGCAACTGGGTGTACGCCACATCGACCGACTCGACCGGCAGCCGCAGCACCAGCCGGCCCTGCTCGTCCGGCGGACCGGCCGCGTCGACCGCCTCGGTGTAGACGAACGGCGCGTCCACCAGGTGCCGAAGCGCCCGCAACCCGGCCGGGCCGAGCCGCACGGTGACCCGCTCCCGCAGCAGCTCGCGCAGGAACGCGCCGGCCTGCTCCCGCCAGTACGCCCCGAGGTCGAAGTCCTCGTCCCGGTCGAAGCCGTCGGCGCTCACCTCGGCCGAGACAACCCGGTCCACCCGGTACGTCCGCCAGCCGTCACCGACCCGGCCGACCAGATACCAGACCCCGTTCTTCAGCACCAGCCCGTACGGCGCCAGCGTGCGGGTCACCTCGCGGTCCCCGCGCCGGTAGCGCAGCTCCACCATCAGGTCCCGCCAGACCGCCCGGGCCAGCTCGGCGAGGGCGGGCGGCGGCGCGGTCTCCCGGAACCAGCCGGGGACGTCCAGGTGGAACCGCTGCCCGGTACGCGCGGGCGCGTCCCGCAGGCTCGGCGGCAGCGCGGCGAGCACCTTCAGCTCGGCGGCGGCCACCGAGTCGGCCAGTCCCATGTCCCCTGCCGGTCCGGGCAGCCCGGCCAGGAACAGCGCCTCGGCCTCGTCCCGGCTCAACCCGGTCAGCCGGGTCCGGTAGCCGCCCAGCAGCCGGTAGCCGCCGGCCCGGCCCCGGTCCGCGTACACCGGGACACCGGCGGCGGAGAGCGCCAGCACGTCCCGGTAGACGGTCCGCTCGGACACCTCCAGCTCGCGGGCCAGCTCGGCAGCGGTCATCGTCTCCCGCGACTGGAGCAGCAGCACAAGCGAGATCAGCCGGGACGCACGCACCGGCCCATTGTGGTGCACCGGCAGATTAGGCTGTGCCGTCGTGAACGCCTCCCGTACGATCGCGCCGGTCACCGGCGCGGCCACCCGCTTCCTCGGCGGCGCCGGGCTGCTGCTGCGCGGCTTCGGCATGTACGTCCGCAGCCCGAAGCTGATGCTGCTCGGCGTGATCCCAGCGCTGATCACCGGCGCGCTCTACGTGGCGTTGTTCGCCACGCTGCTCTACTTCGTCGGCGACCTGGCGGGCTGGCTCACCCCGTTCGCCGACGACTGGTCGTCGCCCTGGCGCAATCTGCTGCGGGTCGCCGCCGGGCTGGCGGCGGTCGGCGTCGCCGGGCTGGTCGGGGTGCTCACGTTCACCGCCGTCACGCTCGTCATCGGCGACCCGTTCTACGAGGCGATCTCGGAGCGGGTCGAGGACCGGCTCGGCGGCACCCCCGGCGCCGTGGACGTGCCGTTCTGGTCCTCGCTGCGACGCAGCCTCGCCGACTCGTTGCGCCTGGTGGCGCTGTCCGCGCTGATCGGCGTACCCCTGTTCGCGGCCGGTTTCATCCCGGTGGTGGGCCAGACGGTGGTCCCGGTGGTCGGTGCCCTGGTGGGTGGCTGGTTCCTGGCGCTGGAGCTGGTCGGCGCGCCGTTCTACCGGCGCGGGATGCGGCTGCCGGACCGGCGGTCCCGGCTACGGGCCGACCGGCCCACCGCGCTCGGGTTCGGGGTGGCGGTCTTCCTGTGCTTCCTGATCCCGCTCGGCGCGGTGCTGGTCATGCCGGCCGCCGTGGCCGGGGCCGCGCTGCTGGCCCGCCGGTCGCTGGGCCAGCCGATCGAGGAGAGCTGAGATGGACACCGTGCTGATCGAGGGGGACATCACCGCGCAGCAGGTCGACGCGATAGTCAACGCCGCCAACTCGTCGCTGCTCGGCGGCGGGGGCGTGGACGGCGCGATCCACCGGCGCGGCGGCCCGGCGATCCTGGAGGAGTGCCGGGCGCTGCGCGCCTCCCGGTACGGGCGCGGGCTGCCCACCGGCCAGGCCGTCGCCACCACCGCCGGCAACCTGCCCGCGCGCTGGGTGGTGCACACGGTCGGGCCGGTCTTCTCGCCGGGCGAGGACCGTTCGGCGCTGCTGCGCGACTGCTACGCCAACAGTCTGCGGGTCGCCGACGGGCTGGGCGCCACCCGGGTGGCGTTCCCGCTGATCTCCGCCGGGATCTACGGCTGGCCGGTCGAGGACGCGGTGGCGCAGGCGCTCACCGTGCTGCACGCGGCCACCCCGGAGCACGTCACCGAGGCGCGGCTGGTGCTGTTCGGCGCCGATACGTACGCCACTGCGGTGCGGGTGGCCGCCGGGCTCAGCTGAGCGTGCGCCGGCACGACCACTGGCTGTCCACCGGCCGGTAGCCGAGCCGCTCGTTGATCGCCAGCATCGGCGCGTTCACCTCGTGGTTCGAGGTGTACGCGGTGCGAGCCCCGCGCGCCGCCGCACCGTGAAGCGCGGCCTGCTTGGTCAGCCGGGCCAAGCCCTGGCCCCGGTAGGCGGGCAGCGTGCCGGTGAAGTCCGACCACATCCGGTCGCCGTCCCGCTTGACCAGGCTCAGCGCGACCAGTTCCCCGTTCACCTCGGCGAGCGTGCTGGCCGCCCGGTCCAGCCCGGGGTTGTCCCAGCACTCGTGGCGCCACAGGTCGAAGCCGAGCGAGTCCGTCGGCACGTCCCCCGGCTCGTCCCGGGACGCCTCGGCGTCGACCCGGTGCACCAGACGCGGGTCGAGCCCGGCGGCGGACACCAGCCGTACGCCCGGCGGCGGCTGCGGCATCGGCGGGGGCGTGCTCAGGTCCAGCGCCGAGTAGCGCACCTCCCGGCTGGGCGTGAAGCCGTGCCGCTGCGCGAACGGCAGCGACTCGGTATGCGCGTAGGTGAGCACCTCGGTGGACCCGAGCGTCAGCAGGTGCCCGAGCGCGGTGTCGAACAGCGCCGCGCCGGTGCCGTGGCGGCGATGCGCCGGGTGTACGTGCAGCAGGGAGATCATCCCCACGCCGGGCGTCGAGGTCTGCGTGTTGCGGTACGCCGACGCCCAGCCGACGACCTCGCCGTCCGCCTCGGCGACCCAGGCCGCCCAGTCCTCGCCGG
The DNA here is from genome assembly GCF_001652995.1 of Micromonospora sp. NBRC 110037. Classification (NCBI taxonomy): domain Bacteria; kingdom Bacillati; phylum Actinomycetota; class Actinomycetes; order Micromonosporales; family Micromonosporaceae; genus Micromonospora; species Micromonospora sp. NBRC 110037. Next base: position 308,273 of record NZ_BBVA01000003.1, on the reverse strand, counting down.
GCGGCGGTTCGGCGATCATGCGGCGGGTCGACTCGACTCCGCGCACCAGATAGGGGAAGACGAGCGCGCGTAACGCCACCACGGCGGGCGCGTCGTCGGGGCGGGCGGGACGGATCTCGGCTGCGTTCATCCGGCGGACCCTAGACCCGCCGCCACCCGCGCCGCGACCGGTTAACGGGGGGCGGGCTGTTAAGAAGGGCCCCCTCCTCTACCGGAGGCGTTAGGAGGGGGCCCTTCCTTACGCGGACTCGCGCAGCACCAGCTCGGTGGGCAGCACCAGTGCCTGCTCGACCGTCTCGCCCGCCGCTATGCGCAGCAACTGCCGGGTCATCGACCGGCCCAGCTCCACTATCGGCTGCCGCACGGTGGTCAGCGGCGGCTCGGTGTACGCGGCCGTCTCGATGTCGTCGAACCCGATCACCGCCACGTCCTCGGGCACCCGCCGCCCGGCCTCCCGCAGCGTCCGCAGGGCGGCGTGCGCCATCAGGTCGGAGGCGGCGAACACGGCGTCCAGTTCCGGGTCGGCGGCGAGCAGCTCGCGCATCGCGGCGGTGCCCGACTCCCGGGTGAAGTCGCCGTACGCGACCAGCTCCGGCAGCCCGGCCTCGGTGATCGCGCTGCGGTAGCCGATCAGCCGCTCGATTCCGGCGACCATGTCCTGCGGCCCGGCGATGGTGGCGATCCGACGGCGTCCGCTCGCGATCAGGTGCTGGACCGCCGTGCTCACGCCGCCTTCGTGGTCGACGTCCACGTACGGCACGTCGGCGCCGTCCAGCGGCCGTCCGCTGCACACCACCGGGATGCCGAGGCGGGCCAGCCGGCCGGGCAGCGGGTCCTCGCCGTGCAGCGAGGCGAACAGCACCCCGTCGACGTGCCGGCCGGTGGTGTACCGCTCCACCCGTTCGTGTCCGGCCGGTGAGCCGGCGAGCATCAGCACGAGCTGCTTGTCCGCCGCCTCCAGCTCCTGCGCCGCGCCCCTGATGATGCCCGGGAACACCTGGTCGTCGGAGAAGACCCGGGTGGCCGCCTCGGGCAGCACCAGCGCCACCGAGTCGGTCCGCTGGGTGACCAGGCTGCGGGCGGCGAGGTTCGGGACGTACCCGAGTTCCTCGACCGCCCGGCGTACCGCCTGCCGGATCGGCTCGGCCACAGTGGTCGAGCCGTTCACCACCCGGGAGACGGTGGCCCGGGACACGCCGGCCAGCCGGGCCACCGCCTCCAGGGTCGGTCGCTGTGCCGTCGTCATCCCCGTAACCACCACCTCGTCACAGCCCGTTCCGGGCGATCACCTCCTGGTACCAGCGGGCGCTGTGCTTTGGTGTGCGCCGCTGGGTCAGGTAGTCGACGTGGACGATCCCGAATCGCTTCCGGTAACCCTCGGCCCATTCGAAGTTGTCCAGCACCGACCATACGAGATAACCGCGCAGGTCCACGCCGCGGGCGATGGCTTCGTGCGCGGCGCGCAGGTGCCCGTCGAGGTAGGCGACCCGGTCGGTGTCCGCCACCCCGCCCTGCTCGTCGAGGTCGGTGTCCGGAAACGCCCCGCCGTTCTCGGTGATCATCAGGGGCAGCCCGGGGTGGTCGGCGGCCACCCGTTCCAGCAGCCGGGTCAGCCCGGCCGGCTCGATCGACCAGCCCATGTCGGTGAGCGGCCCGGCCGGCGGCAGGAACTCGACGGTCCCGGCGGTGCCCGGGTACGCGTCCCCGCCCGCGCCGCCCGCCCGCCCGGCCACGTAGGTGGGCGCGTAGTAGTTCAGGCCGAGCAGGTCCAGCGGCGCGGCGATCAGCTTCTCGTCCCCGTCCCTGATGAAGTCCGGCGCGACGATCCGGTTGACGTGGGCCAGCACGTCCGCCGGGTAGCCGCCGCCGGTGAGCGGGTCCAGGAAGATCCGGTTGTGCAGGCCGTCGACCAGCCGTACCGCCTCGGCGTCAGCGGCGCTCGCGGCGTCCGCCGGCTGCACGTCGGCCAGGTTGAGCGTGATCCCCAGCGTCTCCACGCCGGCCGCGCGCAGCGCCCGCGCCGCCAGGCCGTGGCCGAGCAGCAGATGGTGTACGGCCCGGAACGCGTCACCGGCGTTCCGCCGCCCCGGCGCGTGCACCCCGGAGCCGTACCCGAGGTAGGCCGAGCACCACGGCTCGTTGAGCGTGGTCCAGGTGCGGACCCGGTCGCCGAGGCGGCCGTGCACGGCGAGCGCGTACTCGGCGAAGTGCTCGGCGGTCTCCCGGACGGTCCAGCCGCCCCGGTCCTCCAGCGCCTGCGGCAGGTCCCAGTGGTAGAGCGTGACGATCGGGTCGAGGCCGGCGTCCAGCAGCGCGTCGGTCAGCCGGTCGTAGAAGTCGAGCCCGCGCGGCTCGACCGGGCCGGTGCCGTCCGGCCGCACCCGGGGCCAGGACACCGAGAACCGGTACGCCCGCAGCCCCAGCTCGGCCATCAGCGCGACGTCCTCGGCGTACCGGTGGTAGTGGTCGCAGGCCACGTCGCCGGTGTGGCCGGCGAACACCGCGCCCGGCGTACGGCTGAAGGTGTCCCAGATCGACGGACCGCGACCGTCCTCGCGGGCGGCGCCCTCGATCTGGTACGCGGCGGTGGCCCCGCCCCAGACGAAGCCTTCCGGGAATCGGACGTTGCTCATGCCTTGACCGCACCTTCCATGATGCCGCCGATGATCTGGCGGCCGAAGACGATGAACACCAGCAGCAGCGGCAGCGTGGCGATGGCCGTGCCGGTGAACACCTGCGACATGTCCTGGTAGTACCCGTCGGAGAGGGCCCGCAGCGACAGCTGCACCGTCGGGTTCTCCGGGTCGTTCAGCACCGCGTACGGCCACAGGAAGTCGTTCCAGGTGGTCATGAACGTGAGCAGGCCGAGCACGGCGGCGGCCGGGCGCAGCGCGGGCAGCACCACGTTCCAGTAGATCCGGGCGGTGTTGCAGCCGTCCATCCGGGCCGCCTCGATCAGTTCGGTGCTGACCGCCTGGCCCGCGTACTGGCGCATCATGAACACGCCGAAGCCGGTGACCAGCGCCGGCACGATCACGGCGGGCAGCCGGTCGTTCCAGTTCAGCTTCGTCATGAGCAGGTAGAGCGGGATCACGCCGAGCTGCGTCGGGACCATCATGGTGGCGACGATGACCAGCAGCAGCGCGTTGCGCCCCCGGAAGCGCAGCTTGGCGAACGCGAACCCGGCCAGCGTGGAGAAGAACACCACCGAGATCGTGACTGTGGTGGCCACGATCGCCGAGTTGATCAGGCCGGTCAGGAAGTACGCGTCGGTGTTGTCGAACAGCCGGGCGATGTTGGCGCCGAGGTTGCCGCCGGGGGTGAGCGGCGGCGGCACCTGGCCCATCGTGTCGCTGGTGCGGCTGGCCACCACGAACATCCAGTAGATCGGGAAGATCGACAGGACGGCCGAGAGCGTCAGCGCCAGGTAGGTGAGCCGGCTTGCCGACCAGAGGCGGGTCATCGGGAGACCTCCTTGCGGGAGCCGCCGCCGAGCCGGCGCAGGAGCAGGACGTTTATCGCCGCGACCACGGCGATGAGCGCGAACAGCAGCCAGGCGACCGCCGACCCGTAGCCGAAGTTGTAGTGCGGCGCGAAGGCGTTCTCGAACATGTACATGGTCACCGTCTGCGACTCCCGCAGCGGTCCGCCGCGGATCGCGTTGGTGCCGGAGTTGAACATCCGCGGCTCGGTGAAGAGCTGGAGGCCGCCGATGGTGGAGATGATGACCGCGAAGATGATCGTGGGCTTGAGCAGCGGCACCGTGATTGACCAGAACTGGCGGGCCCGGCCGGCCCCGTCGATCGCTGCCGACTCGTACAGGTCGCGGGGGATGGCCTGCATGGCGGCCAGGAAGATCAGCGCGTTGTAGCCGGTCCAGCGCCAGTCGACCATCGTGGAGATGGCGACCCAGGCGGCGAACCGGTTCGCCTTCCAGTCGATCGCGCTGATCCCGACGTGGTCGAGCACCCAGTTGATCATGCCGAACTCGCGGCCGAACAGGACTGCGAACACGATCGCCACGGCGGCGGTCGAGGTGACGTTCGGGATCAGCACCGCCATCCGCCAGGTGGTACGGGCGCGCAACTGCCGGTTGAGCAGGTTGGCCAGCCAGAGCGCGGCGAGCAGCTGCGGGACCGTGGAGATCACGAAGATGCCCAGCGTGTTGACCACCGAGTGCCAGAAGTCCGAGTCGGCGAGCAGCTGGGTGTAGTTGTCGAAGCCGATGTACGGGTGTTCGGCGCCGAGCAGGTCCCAGTCGTGCAGCGAGACCCAGAACGTGTACGCCAGCGGGTACGCCCCGAAGACGCCGAACAGCAGGAAGAACGGGGCGATGAACAGGTACGGCGAGTACTTCGTGTCGAGTCGGCTGAGCCGGTTGCCCAGGCCGGGACGGGTGGGGCGGGGTGCCGGTGCGACCGGCGGGCGGGCGTCGAGCTGGACGGCCATGACCCGGGACTCCTTTCCGCCGTGCGGGCGGCCCCCGTGGCCGGGTGGCCGCCCGCACGCGCTGCTCGGGTTACTTGGCGGCGGCCTTCTCGGCGTTGGCGACCGCGTCGCTCCAGCCCTGTTCCGGGGAGCGCTTGCCCAGCTCGACGCTGCGGACGGCGTTCTCGACCTCGGTGCGTACGGCCTGGTTCTTCGGTCCCATGTAGACCGGCTTCAGGCTCTTGGCGCCCTCGGCGAAGATCTTCCCGACCGGCGCCTCGGAGAAGTAGGCGTTCTTCGAGTCGATGATCGCCGGGTCCTCCAGCGCCTGCGGCGAAGAGGGCAGGGGACCCTTCGCCTTGAACGCGCCGATCTGACCCTTGGCGCTGGTCAGGAACTTGGCCAGCTCGATCGCCTCGGCCTGGTGCTTGCTCTGCTTCGGCACCGCGAGGAACGAGCCGCCCCAGTTGCCGCCGTTGCCGGGGATCTGGGCGATGTCCCACTTGCCCTTGGCGGCCGCGCCCGCGTTGCCCTCGATCACGCCGGTCATCCAGGCCGGGCAGGCGATGGTGGCGAACTTCGACTGCTTGAACGCCGACACCCACTCCTCGGACCACGAGCCGTACTTGCCGGACAGCCCCGAGTCGATGATGTCCATCGTGGTGTCGTACGCCTGCTTCACCGCCGGGTTGCTGCCCACGACCAGGTTGTTGCTGGTGTCGTAGTAGCTGTAGCCGCTGCTGTTGCCGGCGGTCTGGAGCAGGATCGTGTTGAAGGTGTTGGTCGCGGCGTCCAGGAACGACGCGCCCGTCTTCTTCGCGGTGAACTGCTCGCCGACCTTGATGTAGTCCTGCCAGGTGGGCCAGAGCTTGGACACGGCCTCCCGGTCGGTGGGCAGGCCGGCCTTGGCGAACAGGTCGGTGCGATAGCACATCGCCATGCCGCCGACGTCAGTGCCGAGGCCGATGAGCTGCTTGCCGTCGGCGGTGAGGCCCTGGTTCCACTTCCAGTCGAGGAAGTTGCCCTTCAGGTCGGCCGCGCCGTGGTCGAGCAGGTTGACGAAGTTCTGCGGGTTGGCCTTGTACTCGACGAGCAGGCCCTCCTCGATGGCGACCACGTCACCGGCGCCCTTGCCCGCGGCGAGCCACTGGGTGAGCTTCGGGGAGTACTCGTCGAGGTTGCCGCCGGTGCCGCGCTCGACGATCTTCACGCCGGGGTGGCTGGCCATGTACTCCTGGTAGAGATCGGCGTAACCGAACTGGCCGAAGACGTCGACGGTGAGCGTTATCGGCCCGTCGGCGGCGGCATCGTCGCCGCCGCCGCAGGCGGTGGTGCCGAGCAGCGCGGTGGCGGCGACCACTGCAACCGCCGCCAGGCGGCGGCGCGTGAAGGTGAGCATGCTGTCCTGACCTCTCGGGTCGTCGAAACGGGTGGTGGAAGGCGGTTCCGGAACTTAGAGAGCGCTCTCACGACAGCGTGGTGGAGGGTCACGGACCTTGTCAAGAGAGCGCTCTCAGAGCTGTCCGAAAAGAAACGGAGAGGGGCGCCCGCCGCCCCTCTCCGTCCGGTGCCCGTCGTCAGCCGACCCGCAGGCCCCCCAGCAGGGCCGGGTCGCCCGCCACGTCCAGCGCGTCGAAGCTGATTCGGCCCATCAGCGCCAGCAGCAGATCGCTCGCCGTGCCGGCCACCTGTGCCCGGGCCCGGTGGTCGTCGTGGTCCAGGATCGTCGCGGTGTCCAGCAGCGCGACCCCCTCACCCCGCAACCGCAGGTACCACTCCTGGGCCGCGTCGGTCGCGGTCAGCTGCACCACGCCGCGCCACTGCCCGGGCTGCACCCGCCGGCCCGCCGGCAGCCAGGTGTCCAGCACCTCGCTCACCCCGTCGGCCGCGAGCTTCGCCTCGATCGGATCACCCGCACCGATCGCGAGCTGGGCGTCCCAGCGGTGCACGGCCGTCTCGTGCGCCATCCGGCGCGGCCAGAAGGCCGCCTTCTTCGGCTGCGGCGCGAAGTTCCAGGCCGGCGCCTCCGGATCCGCCGCCTCCAGCAGCGCGGTGATCCGCTCGTACTCCCGCACGTACCACTGGGCCGGCGTCAGGTCCGCCGGCGGCTCCGGGTCGTGCCGCTCCGGGCGGGTGGTGCCACCGGCGGTCAGCACGGTGCCCGCCCAGACGTACACGCGGGTCAGGTGATGGGCGAGATCGGTGACCGTCCAGCCGGGACAGGACAGCACGGGTGTCTCGGGCGGCGCCTCCGAAACCGCCGCGGCGAAGGCGGGACCCTCCGTGCGCAGCGCGCCGATCCAGAAGTCCTTCGTGTGGTGCAGTCTGCTCATCGCCATCCTCCCGGGGGTGACCGGGCCACCAGTGGGTGCGCCGGCTACCCCTCAGCCTAGGGTGAAAGGCGTGTCAGACGTCTACGCCGAACCGGCTACTGCCGGTGAACCGACCGATCCGGCCACCCTGGCGCGCTACACCACGCTCCGGCTCGGCGGACCCGCCGGGCGGCTGGAGATCGCCGAGGACGCCGCCCAGATCGTGCGAAAAGTGCAGGAAGCGGAGGCCCGCGAGCAGGCCGTGCTGGTGCTGGCGGGCGGCAGCAACGTCGTGATCGGCGATCAGGGCTTCCCCGGCACCGTCGTGCTCGTCCGCTCGCGCGGGTTCCAGGCCGTGGCCGAGGAGGGCGACACCGTCACGGTACGTGTCGAAGCCGGCGAGCCGTGGGACGACTTCGTCGCCGCCACCGTCGAGCGCGGCTGGTCCGGGCTGGAGTGCCTCTCCGGCATCCCCGGCTCGGCCGGCGCGACACCGATCCAGAACGTCGGCGCGTACGGCCAGGAGGTCGCCGAGACCATCGTCGCCGTCGAGGCGTACGACCGGACCGAACGCCGGGTGGCGCGGATCGCGGCGGCCGACTGCGGGTTCGTCTACCGGGGGAGCATCTTCAAGTACAGCGACCGCTGGGTGGTGCTCTCGGTCGACTTCCGGCTCACCCGGTCCCCGCGCTCCGGCCCGGTCCGCTACGCCGAACTGGCCCGGGCGCTCGGTGTCGAGGTCGGCGACCGGGTGCCGCTGGCCGAAGCCCGGGCCACCGTGCGGAAGCTGCGCGCCGGCAAGGGCATGGTGCTGGACGCGGCCGACCCGGACACCTGGTCGGTCGGCTCGTTCTTCACCAACCCGGTGCTGCCGGGCGAGGTGTTCGAGCAGGTACGGGAACGCGCCGCCGAGGTGGGTGAGCCGCCGCACTGGCCGGGCGCCGACGGCACGGTGAAGGTCAGCGCCGCCTGGCTGATCGACAAGGCGGGCTTCGGCAAGGGGTACGCGGGCCCGGAGGGCGTCGCCATCTCCAGCAAGCACACGCTCGCGCTCACCAACCACTCCGGCAGCGCCAGCACGGCCGCGCTGGTGGCGCTGGCCCGCGAGATCCGAGACGGCGTCCAGTCCCGCTTCGGCGTAACCCTCCACCCCGAACCAGTCCTGATCAACTGCACCATCTGACCCGCGCCCCCGCCCCCCGCCCCCCGCCCCCTCCCACTCCCCCTCCCACCCCCGCGATCTTGCACTTCCGGCCCTCGGTCCGAGCGTTTTGACCCGTTCTGCCGGGGCAGCAAGTGCAAGATCAACGCTTGGCTCGAAGGGTCCCGCCGAGGGTTCCAGGGGAGGGGTGACGCCTCCCTTGATCTTGGAGTTGTGGTGCCTCGTGAACTGGGCCAAACGGGGCAAGATGGGCGCCACAAGTCCAAGATCGGCGGGGCGGTGGGCGGTGGGCGGTGGGCGGTGGGTGGGGGGCGGGGGCGGGCGGGTCAGCGGGGGGAGATGGCGGGCCAGGGGAGCGTGAGGTTGCCGTGGCGCCACGTACGAGGGCTGTCCTGGATCGGCCAGCCTGACTCCTTCACCGCCTCTACCGTCCGCAGCCAGCGCTGCCGGGGGCCGAACGGGGCGTAGCCGGCGGCCGCGCGCCACGCCCGCTCCAGCGCCTCGATCAGGTCGTGGATGCGTTCACCTGGGACGTTGCGGTGGATCAGCGCCTTCGGCAGCCGCTCGGCGAGCGTGGCCGGGCTCTCCAGCGTGGTCAGCTTCGCCGACAACGTGAGCGTGAGAGGGCCGGTGGCGTCCAGCAGCACCCAGGAGCCGAGCCGCCCCAGCTCGTCGCAGGTGCCCTCGACCAGCAGCCCGCCGGGCGCGAGCCGCCCGGTGACTGTGTGCCAGGCGTCGGCCACCTCGCTCTCGTCGTACTGGCGGAGCACGTTGAACGCCCGCACCAGCGCGGGACGCAGTCCGGCCAGCTCGAAGCCGCCCCTGGCGAACGTCAGCCCGGGCGGGTCGGCGGCGGGCAGGGCGGCGGCGACGCGTACCGGATCGATCTCCAGGCCGACCACCCGCACGTCGGCGCGGACGCCGGACGCCAGCCGGGCGCGCAGCTCGACCGGGGTGACCGGGGTGGCGCCGTAGCCGAGGTCGACCACGAGCGGGTCGGCGGCGGCACGCAGCGCGTCGCCGCAGGTCTCGACGACCCAGTTGTCCACCCGCCGGAGCCGGTTGGGGTTGGTGGTGCCCCGGGTGGCCACGCCGAGCGGACGCTCCATCAGGACTCCCGGTGCACCTTGTGCTGTGCGGCCTGGGCCAGCGGGCGGACCACGAGCCGGTCGATGTTGACGTGGTGCGGGCGGGTCGCGCACCAGGCCACGCAGTCGGCCACGTCGTCGGCCACCAGCGGTTCGGCGACACCGGCGTAGACCGCCTCGGCCCGGTCGGCGTCACCGCCGAAACGGACCAGGCCGAACTCCTCGGTCTTCACCATGCCGGGGTCGATCTCGATCACCCGGACCGGTCGGCCGCACAGTTCGAGCCGCAGCGTGCCGGCGACTGCGGTCTGCGCGTGCTTCGCGGCCGTGTAGCCGCCGCCGCCCTCGTAGACGACGTGCCCGGCGGTGGAGCTGACGATCACGATCGTGCCGGCGCCGGAGCGCTCCAGCGCCGGGAGCAGCGCCTTGGTGACGCGCAGCGTGCCGAGCACGTTGACGTCGTACATCCATTGCCAGTCGCCCACGTCGGCCGTCTCGACCGGGTCCAGGCCGCGCGCGCCGCCGGCGTTGTTCACCAGCAGCGTGACCGGCCCGGGGGCGGCCTCGGCCGCGGCGGCCAGCCCGGCGACCGACTCGTCCGAGGTCACGTCGCAGGCCACCGCGCTCGCCGCGCCGCCGGCCGCCTCGATCTCGGCGACCAGCGCGGCGAGCCGGTCGGTACGCCGGGCGGCGGCGAGCACGTGGAATCCCTCGGCGGCGAGCCGGCGGGCGGTGGCCGCGCCGATCCCGCTGGACGCCCCGGTGACGATGGCGACTGAAGTCATCCGGACATTGTCCACCGCCGCCCGGCCGCGCGCGGTGATGAGGTCCGTCACGCCGGGGACCCGGCGAAGGGCATTTCCGAACCCCGATGGGGAAGATGAGATCCGGCACACGGGTTGACCGAGAAGCGCCGGTCGTGCGGGACGGCATCAACCGTGACAGAGGGAGCGGACGTGGCGGATTTGCACACCGGTGTCGGTCGTCAGCGAGGTGCCCTGCCGTGGCCGCGGCCGCGCCGTATCGCCACGCTCTCGGTGCACACGTCGCCGCTGCACCAGCCCGGCACCGGTGACGCGGGGGGCATGAACGTCTACATCCTGGAGGTGGCCCGGCGGCTGGCCGAGGCCGACGTCGAGGTGGAGATCTTCACCCGGGCCACCGCCGGTGACCTGCCCCCGGTGGTCGAGGTGGCGCCCGGCGTGTCCGTCCGGCACGTCACCGCCGGGCCGCTGGAGGGGCTGACCAAGGAGGAACTGCCGGGCCAGCTCTGCGCCTTCACGGCCGGGGTGCTGCGCGCCGAGGCGGCCCGCCCGCCGGGCCACTACGACCTGATCCACTCGCACTACTGGCTCTCCGGCCAGGTCGGCTGGCTGGCCAAGGAGCGCTGGGGCGTACCGCTGGTGCACACCGCGCACACGCTGGCGAAGGTCAAGAACGCCCGCCTCGCCGCCGGGGACCGCCCCGAGCCGAAGGCCCGCGTGATCGGCGAGGAGCAGGTGGTCACCGAGGCGGACCGGCTGGTCGCCAACACCCGGGTCGAGGCCCGTGATCTGCTCGACCGGTACGCGGCCGACCCGGACCGGGTGGCGATCGTGGAACCCGGCGTCGACCTGGAGCGGTTCCGTCCCGCCGTCGGTGACCGGGACGCCGCGACCCGGGCCGCACGCCGCCGGCTCGGCCTGCCGGCCGACGGGTACGTGGTCGCGTTCGTCGGCCGCATCCAGCCGCTCAAGGCGCCGGACGTGCTGGTCCGTGCCGCCGCCGCGCTGCGTGAACGGGATCCGGCGCTGGCCGACGAGCTGACCGTGGTGATCTGCGGCGGGCCCAGCGGCAGTGGCCTGGACCGGCCCACCGCCCTGATCGAGCTGGCGCACGCGCTCGGCATCGCCGACCGGGTGCGTTTCCTGCCGCCGCAGACCGGCGCGGACCTGCCCGCTCTCTACCGCGCCGCCGACCTGGTCGCGGTGCCGTCGCACAACGAGTCGTTCGGCCTCGTGGCGCTGGAGGCCCAGGCGTGCGGCACGCCGGTGCTGGCCGCCGCCGTGGGCGGCCTGGTCACCGCGGTACGCGACGGCGTCAGCGGCATGCTCATCGACGGCCACGACCCGGTCGACTGGGCCCGGGCGCTGGCGCGCCTGCTGCCCGATCCGGTACGCCGTGCCGCGCTGGGCCGGGGCGCCGAGCGGCACGCCCGGGACTTCTCCTGGCACCGCACCGCCTCCGGCCTGCTCGCCGTCTACGGGGAGGCGATCACCGAGCACCGGGCCCGGCTGGCGCGGCGGCTCGGCGACCCGGCGATGCTGTGCTCCTGGTGATCACCCGTCCGGCGGCCCCGGTCGACCGGTCGTAGAGTGGGTGCGATGAGCCGCAGGAGTGAGGTCGCCGCGCTGATCGAGTCCGTCTGCGCCGAGCGCGAGCTGGAGTGGGAGTCGACCGGCGAGGCGTCGTACGCGGTGACCCTGCCGGGCACGCACAAGCTCAAGACGATCTGCAACCTGATCGTGGGCGAGCACGCGCTGCGGGTCGAGGCGTTCGTGATGCGCCAGCCCGACGAGCGCCGCGAGGAGCTGTGGGCCTGGCTGCTGCAGCGCAACGCCCGCATGTACGGCGTCTCGTTCTCCATCGACGCGGTCGGCGACGTCTACCTGACCGGTCGGGTCAACCTGGCCGGGGTCGACGCCGACGAGCTGGACCGGCTGCTGGGCTCCGTGCTGACGTACGCCGACGAGTCGTTCGACAGCATGCTGGAGATCGGCTTCGGCACGGCCATCCGCCGGGAGTGGGAGTGGCGGGTCAAGCGCGGCGAGTCGACTGCCAACCTGGCCGCGTTCGCGCACCTCTTCGAGCCGTCCGCCACTGCCGGATCGCCCGCCGGAGGTTCGGAGCCCTCCTGACGGGTATGCCGCCCCGCGCGGTGCGGAGCATTGGGACCCACCGCGGGCCGAGGACGGACTGTCGAGGAGCGTGTCCCATGGCTCAGCGCAACAGCTCAGGTCGCGGCACGACTGCGACCCGGACCAAGCGGCAACCCGGCAACCAGACGCCGAACACCCCGAGGGTGTCGGAGTCGGCGATATCCCGGATGAAGGTGGACGACATCCGCAGCCAGCTCAAGCGGCGCGGGGTCTCCGGGATCTCCGCGCTGCGGAAGCCGGAACTCGTGAAGACCCTGGCGCGGACGATGCGCGGGGAGGGCGGCGCCGCGCGGCGCAGCTCCGGACCGGCCGGGCGGCCGGCCGCGACCCGCAAGAGCACCGCCGCGAAGAAGACCACTGCCCGCCGGGCCACGTCGCCGGCCAAGTCCGCGCCGGCCGCGCGGGCCACCGGTGCCAGGGCCAAGGCGACGGGTACGCGCAAGGCGGCCCCGCCCCGCGCCAAGGCCACCTCGTCGCGGGCGACCGCGACGCGCGCGAAGGCGGCTCCGTCCCGCGCGAAGGCCGCGCCCGCCCGGGCGAAGAAGGCGGCTCCGTCGAGGGCGAAGACCGCTCCTTCGCGCGCCAAGGCGGCACCGGCCCGGAAGGCGACGTCGGCTCGGGCGCAGAGCGCGCCGACCCGTGGGCCGGCGTCCAGCCGGTCGATCGGATCGTCGCAGCTCATCACGTCGCTCGCGGACCGGCCGGAGCGTCCGGGCCGCAGCCTGGTCACCCGTAACCACGAGGTGATCCAGCGCTGGGCGCGGGCGCGGGGCGCGAAGCCGGCCACCATCGCCGGCACCGAGCGTGCGGGCCGGCCCGGGGTGCTGACGTTCAACATCCCCGGCTACCGGGAGAGCAGCCGGATCCGGGAGATCACCTGGGACGACTGGTTCCGGACGTTCGACCTGCGGCGGCTGAACCTGATCTACCAGGAGCAGATGCGGGACGGGCGGCAGAGCAACTTCTTCCGGACCGAGAACCCGAATCGCGAGGACGGCTGAGGTTTACGGGAATGGACCCCGGGAACCCGGTGTTTGCCATCCCAGGGACCGCAGCACGGACAGCCGGATTCCCGACACGGACGCTGTGACGGGCAAGACAGCGATCTGGGTTGAATCCGGAATCTGGGCGAACTAACTTTATTGCACCGCGTCACGCTTGTTTCCGTTCGGGGGAGCGGTGGATCGATCAGATCCGCGCAGGCGAGATGCGAAGATCGGGTGGAGCACGCCGTTGGGGGACGGTGCCACCCGTGGAACCGGCGGCGCGAGCGGGCGACGCTTACGGGGGTGAGTGTCGCCCGCCGCCGCCGGGCGTACGGTCAGAGCGCCCATCTCGACGGGGGTCGGGATGGGCGCTCTGCCGTTGTCGGCGCTCAGCGGGCAGACGAGACCGGTTCCACGGCTGCCGCCCGCAGCGCGGCCACCCGGCGCTCCCGGGGCGGCCCGGCGAGCAGGTGCCCGGCGGCGGCCAGCAGCCCGAGCGCGCCGACCACCAGCCAGTGCCGCTCGCCCAGATGTTCCAGGCTGAGCCCGCCCAGCGCCGGCGCGACGAACGACGCGGCCGGGAACGTCAGGTAGAACACCGACTGGTAGCGGGCCCGCAGCTCGGGTGGGGCGAGGTCGGCGTTGATCTGCGCGTTCGGCGGTGCGGCGAGCATCTGCCCGGCCGTCCAGACCACCGCCGCGCCGAGGTAGAGCGGCAGCCCGTCGGCGACTGTCAGCGTGCCGAACCCGAGCGCCATCAGAGCGGTGGAGGCGGCCAGCACCGTCGACTTGCGGTACGGCTCGATGAGCCGGGGCACGAACAGCTGCCCGACCACGATGAGCGCCCCGCCGAGCGCCACCACCAGCCCGTACGCCGACGGGCGCAGGCCGTCCGCGCGCATCGCCAGCGGCATGATCGTCGAGGTCTGCATGGTCAGCACTGCCAGCAGGAACGTCAGCCCGACGAACACCAGGAACGTGCGGTCGGTGAGCGCGGTGTGCAGCCCGGGACGGCGTCCCATCACCGCCCGTGGCGTGAGCGCCGGCCGCCGGGTGAGCGTCTCCGGCACCTTCAGCGCGATCACCACCGCCGCCGCCAGCGTGGCTGCGGCGTCGACCAGGAACAGCGCGGTGAAGCTGGCCTCGGCGAGGATTCCGGCCAGCAGCGAGGCCACCGCCATGCCCAGGTTGAACGCCCAGAACTGCAGGTTGAACGCGCGGGAGCGGCGCGCCTCGGGTACCACGTCCACGATGGCCGCCACGAACGCCGGGCTGGGCATCGAGTGCGCCACCCCGACCAGCGTGGCGAGTACGGCGATCACCGCCAGGTGCGTGGTGAACGCCAGCGCCGCCATCAGCCCGGCGGCGACCAGGTGGGCGGCGAGCAGCGTGGCCCGCCGTCCCCAGCGGTCCGCCAGCACACCGCCGAGCAGCGTGCCGGCCGCGCCGCCGATCCCGTACGCGCCGACCACCAGCCCGGCCAGCGACGGCGGGGCGCCCCGCGCGACGGTCAGGTACAGCGACAGGAACAGCAGCGCGAACGCGCCGGCCCGGTTGATCAGCAGGCCGGACCAGAGGTACCAGAACGTGGCGGGGAGCCCGCCGGCCGTGTCGTCCCACCAGCGCCGCAGGCCGTGCACCAGTCCTCCAGGAAGGTTTCCTTACCGATTCCGTCCCGTACGGTATCCACCCGCCTCGGGGCGGTTGCGTCGGGGCGTACTCAGGAACCGGCCCGGACCGGCGCGGCGGGTGCGGTGGCCGCGGCCTCGGCCGCCTCGGGCGCCGGGGATGCGGTGGCGGTGACCGGCGCGACCGGCGTGCCCACTGCGCGCAGCGCGAGCGCGCGGCGCTCCCGGGCCGGGCCGGAGATCAGGTGGGCGACGGCCGCCACGACGCCGATGCCCGCGCAGCCGAGCCAGAGCGTGCTGTTGCCGGCTTGCTCGCGGACCAGGCCGCCGAGGATCGGCGCGGCGGCGCCGGCGAGCTGCCAGGACAGCGAGAAGACGCCCTGGTAGCGGCCGCGCAGCGCGGTCGGCGACAGCTCCGCGATCAGGGTGGCGTTGGACGGCGAGTTGAGCATCTCGCCGACGGTCCAGATCAGCACGGTCAGGCCGTAGAGCCAGACCGTGTCGGCGAACGCGGTGAGCCCGAAACCGGCGCCCATCACCAGCGACGCGAGCGCCAGCACGTGCGAGCGGCTGCGGCCCTTGATGAGCCGGGGTACGAAGAGCTGGCCGACCACGATGAGGACGCCGTTGAGCGCGATCACCGAGCCGTACGTGGCGGGGCTGAGCCCGGAGTCGCCCATGGCGATCGGCAGCATCGAGATGTGCTGGAGGAACACCAGCGCGGCGAGCAGGTTGAGCGCGACGAAGCCGAGGAACACCCGGTCGGCGAGGATGGTGCGCAGCGCGCCGGCCGGCGACGGCATCCCCTTGACCGGCAGTGCGGTGACCGGGCCGCGGGTCTCGCCGACCTTGGCGAAGATGATCAGCGCGGTCACGAGTGTGGTGGTCGCGTTCACCAGGAACAGCAGCAGGTAGCTGCCCTGGGCGGCGAAGCCGGCGAGCACGGCGGCGCAGGCGAAACCGAGGTTGATGGCCCAGTAGTTCAGCGAGAAGGCGCGCAGCCGGTCCTTGTCCGGCACCACGTCGACCATCATCGCGCCGAAGGCCGGGCGGGCCGCCTCGGCGAACGCGCCGAGCAGCAGCGCGCCCACGGCGACCGCCCAGAGCGGCCGGGCGAGGCCCAGCGCGATCATCATGCCCGCCGCGCCGACGTGCGCGACGAGCAGCGTGGGCCGCCGTCCCCAGCGGTCGGTCAGGGTGCCGCCGATGGTGGTGCCGACCGCGCCGCCGGCGCCCCAGAGACCGATCACCAGACCGGCCTGGGCGGCGGAGAAGCCGCGTTCCTGGGTCAGGTAGATGGCCAGGAAGATCAGGACGAACGAGCCGAGCCGGTTGATCAGCGTGCCGGCCCAGAGGTACCAGAACGTCCGTGGCAGGCCACCCGCCGTGTCCTGGAACCAGCCTCGTACCGTCCGCATCCCGACGCCCCCGTGTGGTAATGACCGATCTGTTTAGAACGCCTTACAACCTAGTGCCGGGCCGGAGCCGTGGTCATCAGGTTTTCCACGTGGTGGTCGTCACGACCGGTCGGCGCGTGTCCGTCGCGCCGGTACGGCAGGATGATCGGCATGACTGCGAGCGAGGGGCCCACCGTCGGGACGCTGGTCCTGCTGCGGCACGGCGAGAGCGACTGGAACGCCAAGAACCTCTTCACCGGCTGGGTCGACGTCGACCTGACCGCCAAGGGAGAGACCGAGGCGCGGCGCGGCGGCGAGCTGCTCCGCGAGCACGACCTGCTGCCGGACGTGGTGCACACGAGCCTGCTGCGCCGGGCCATCCGCACCGCCGAGCTGGCGCTGAACGCCGCCGACCGGCACTGGATCGCGGTGCGCCGGTCGTGGCGGCTCAACGAGCGCCACTACGGCGCCCTGCAGGGCAAGAACAAGAAGCAGACCCTCGACGAGTACGGCGAGGAGCAGTTCATGCTCTGGCGCCGGTCGTACGACACGCCGCCGCCGCCGATCGACGACGCGGACGAGTGGTCGCAGGTCGGCGACCCCCGGTACGCGCTGTTGCCGACCGAGCTGATGCCGCGCACCGAGTGCCTGAAGGACGTCGTCGACCGGATGCTGCCCTACTGGTACGACTCGATCGTGCCGGACATCCTGGCCGGCCGGACGGTGCTGGTGGCCGCGCACGGCAACTCGCTGCGCGCCCTGGTCAAGCACCTCGACCAGATCTCCGACGAGGCGATCGCCAAACTGAACATCCCCACCGGCATCCCGCTGCGCTACGACCTGGACGCCGACCTGCGTCCCCAGGTGCTCGGCGGGACGTACCTGGACCCGGACGCGGCCAAGGACGCCGCCGCCGCGGTAGCCAACCAGGGCCGCTGAGCTTGATGTAAGGAAGGGCCCCTTTTTAACGTCTGCGGTAGAGGAAGGGCCCCTTATTAACGCTCGCTGTTAATAAGGGGCCCTTCCTTGCGTGCGGGCCGGGGTCAGGCGGACGTCGAACCGGTGATCAGGTAGACCACGTGCTCGCCCGCGTTCACCGCGTGGTCGGCGAAACGCTCGTAGAAGCGGCCCAGCAGCGTCGCGTCGATCGCCGTCTCCACCCCGTACGGCCAGTCGTCGCCGAGCAGCACACCGAACAGGCTCCTGTGCAGGTCGTCCATCGCGTCGTCGTCGCCGTCCAGCTCGGCGGCCACGTCGGCGTCCGGCTTGGCCAGCACGGCGCCGATCTTCTCGGCCATCCGGTCGGCGATCCCGGCCATGTCGGTGAAGACCGGCCGCAGCTCCGCCGGGACGGCCGGGGACGGGTGCCGGCGCAGCGCCGTCTTGGCCACGTGGTCGGCCAGGTCGCCCATCCGTTCCAGATCGGCTGCCACGTGCAGCGCGGTGATCATGGCACGCAGGTCGGAGGCGACCGGCGCCTGCCGGGCCAGCAGGTCGCAGACCCGCTCCTCCACGTGCCGGTACAGCTCGTCGATCTCGGCGTCCCGCGCGATCACCGTCTCGGCGGCCGTCCGGTCGGCGGTCAGCAGACCCTTCGTGGCCTGCCGCATGGCCGCGCGTACCGCCTCGGCCATGTCCACCAGCAACTGGCTGACAATCTGCAGGTCGGCCCGGAACTCGTCGCGCATCGTCACTTCCTGGGGTCGGTGCCGCGACCCCGAGGGGTACGGCGGGAGCAGG
Source organism: Micromonospora sp. NBRC 110037 (assembly GCF_001652995.1). Lineage (NCBI taxonomy): Bacteria > Bacillati > Actinomycetota > Actinomycetes > Micromonosporales > Micromonosporaceae > Micromonospora > Micromonospora sp. NBRC 110037. Next base: position 290,614 of record NZ_BBVA01000003.1, on the reverse strand, counting down.
TGCGCGCCCCACGCTAGGCCGAACGGTCGGCACCAGGATGAACGTGGGTGAACGACGCGGGGCCCGCAGGTGAACTTTGCCGGAAGCGAGAGTGGTTCGTCCCTTTGTGCCCGATCCCTGGGTTAACAATGACCCTACGATCGCCGGGTGGAATGGGCGGTGGCGGTCGCGGTGGCCGTGGCGCTGGTGACCGGGCTGGTCGCCGGGGCGACGCTGTCCGGACCGGTTGAGCAGTGGCGGCGCCGGCGGGCGTCGCGGGGCGGCGGGACCACCCGTCGTGACGCAGGGAGGCCGACGATTCCGGACGACCAGCAGGGGGGCCTATCCGGGCTCGGACGCAAGACGATCGACTCGCTACGCGCCGGCGTGGTGGTGCTCGGCCCGGACGACGTGCCCGTCCTCGTCAACCCGGCCGCCCGGGCGATGGGTCTGCTGCGTACCGGGGCGACACCCGGCTCGATCGCGGCGCATCCGTTGATCCGTACCCTCGCCGGGCAGGTCCGCCGCACGGGCGTGCGGCGCGAGATCGAGCTGGACCTGCCCCGGGGCCGCGACGGCGGTGGCGACAACCCGCTCGGCGTGCACCTGCGGGCGATGGGACTGGGCTCCGGCTACGTCTCGATCGAGGCGGTCGACGTCACCGAGTCGCACCGTCTCGCCCGGGTACGCCGGGACTTCGTGGCTAACGTCAGCCACGAGCTGAAGACACCCATCGGCGCGCTGCAACTGCTCGCCGAGGCGCTCGTCGACGCCACCGAACCGGCCTCCGACGGCGCGCCCGACCTGTCCGAGGACCTGGTCGCCGCGCGGCGGTTCGCCGAGCGGATCCAGCACGAGTCGACCCGGCTCGGCCGCCTCGTGCAGGAGCTGCTGGAACTGACCCGCCTCCAGGGCGCCGAGCCGCAACCCGCGCCCGAGCCGGTCTCGGTGGACTGGGTGCTCGCCGAGGTCGTCGACCGCACCCGCACCGCGGCCGCCGCCCGCCGGGTGGAGATCGCCGTCGGCGGGCAGCGGGGCCTGACCGTGTACGGCAGCGACAGCCAACTCGCCACCGCGGTGGCGAACCTGGTGGAGAACGCAATCACCTACTCCGGCGAGGACACCACGGTCCGGGTGACGGTCACCGGAACCGACGAACACGTCGAGATCGCCGTGGCCGACCAGGGCATCGGCATCGCCCCGAACGACGTGGACCGGATCTTCGAGCGGTTCTACCGCGCCGACCAGGCCCGCTCCCGCGCGACCGGCGGCACCGGCCTGGGACTGGCCATCGTCAAGCACATCGCCAGCAACCATGGCGGCCGGGTGGACGTGTCGAGCACTCTTGGTGGGGGGTCGACGTTCACCCTCCGGTTGCCCGCCCGCCCCCCGGACGACCTGGAGACGACACTCGCCTCCGCTGGGATCGAGGCCGGCCCGGCCGAGCTCCGGCAGGTCTGACCACAGGAAAGGAAACACCCGTTGAGCCGCGTACTGGTGGTCGAGGACGAGGAGTCGTTCTCCGACGCCCTGTCCTACATGCTCCGCAAGGAGGGTTTCGAGGTCTCCGTCGCCGCGACGGGCACCGACGCCCTCACCGAGTTCGACCGGACCGGCGCCGACATCGTGCTGCTCGACCTGATGCTGCCGGAGATGTCGGGCACCGAGGTGTGCCGGCAGCTCCGGCAGCGCTCGCACGTGCCGATCATCATGGTCACCGCGCGGGACAGCGAGATCGACAAGGTGGTCGGCCTGGAGATCGGCGCCGACGACTACGTGACGAAGCCGTACTCGCCGCGTGAACTGGTCGCCCGCATCCGGGCGGTGCTGCGCCGGCAGAGCGCCGAGTCGAACGAGACGGGCGCGCCGACGCTCGCCGCCGGCCCGGTCCGGATGGACATCGAACGGCACGTGGTGACGGTCGGCGGCGCCGGGGTGCAGCTTCCGCTCAAGGAGTTCGAGCTGCTGGAGCTGCTGCTGCGCAACGCCGGGCGGGTGCTCACCCGCGGGCAGTTGATCGACCGGGTCTGGGGCGCCGACTACGTGGGCGACACCAAGACGCTGGACGTGCACGTGAAGCGGCTGCGCTCCAAGATCGAGCCGGAGCCGTCCGCGCCGCGCTACATCGTCACGGTCCGAGGCCTGGGCTACAAGTTCGAGCCCTGACCCCCCGGGCCGGCCACCCGCCCGTCCCCCCGTCCACGCCCCCGTCGATCTTGGAGTTGTGGCGCCCAGGATGCCCGGCTTGACACCTTTCACGAGGCACCACAACTCCAAGATCGCCGACCCTCGGGGCCTCCCGGGGGAGTTCTCGATCCCCACTCTCCGCCCAGCCCTCCCTCGATCGCGCGATCTTGCACATTGGTGCCCCGCAAACCGGGCAAATCGGGTGCCCAGAGGGCGCAAACTGCAAGATCGCGGGGCCGGTCGCGGCCGCTTCGCTCCCGTCCAGCGCACCGCCCTGCCCGCTCGCGTCGATCATGAACTTGGCCGCACTTGGTGTCCGTTATGTCACCGCCAACCTCATGATCAACCCGGTGTGGGGGCCTGGTGGAGGTTTGTTGGGCCTTGGAGTTGTGGTGCCCGGGATGCCCGGCTTGACGCCCTTCGTGAGGTGCCGCAACTCCAAGATCGCGGTGATCAAGGAGTTAGTGGGCTCGTGGGTGCCGGAAAGGGCCGCAAACTCCTTGATCAACAGGGCGTGGAGCGAGGCGGCCGGGCCGGGGCGCGGAGGGGGTTTGGCGTGTGTGGGCGGGGTGCCGGGTTCGGGGGTGGTGGGCGGCACTCTGGTGGCGGAATCGTGGGCGGGCCGGTGGCGTTGTAACCGGGTGAACGACCGAGCAAGGCCGCGCCCCGGAGCGCGTCGGCTGTGGGAACAGACCTCAGGCCCCGGTCGTTGAGTACGTGCGGCGGCGTGAGCCGCGGGGAATCATCCCGCTCGGCTGGTCGTTGAGCATGGTTCCGACGACGTGAGCCCCGCGCCGCACCCCCGACAGCGTGAGCTGGCCCGGGAATGATGCCGGGCCGACGGTCGTTGGACATGCTTCCGGCGCCGCGTAGAGGCCCCCAGCCCCGCGAGCAGCCGGGATCCCCTTTGAGACTTTCTTGAGCGCCTGACGGTGCCCACGCACCCCCGGTCCCCCCGGGGGGTGTGTCGACCCCCGAATGGAGCCCCCATCATGAACACGATTCTGCGTAAGAGCGTTCTGGGTATTGCTGGTCTGGCTTTCACCGGTGGCGTGTTCGCCGGCCCGGTCGCCGCCCACGCGGCCGACACCACCCACGCGGCAAAGCCGGTCACGGCCACCGTGCAGGGTGACAAGCTGATCCCGCACGGCGTGCAGGGCGCCCAGTCCCGCATCGACCTCAATGACGAGCAGACCAAGAACGTGAAGGCCATCATCGCGGCGACGAAGAAGGCCGGCATGGACGAGCGCGCCGCGGTCGTGTCGATCGCGACCGCCCTGCAGGAGTCGAAGCTGGAGAACCTCGGCCACCTCGGTGACCGTAACGACCACGACTCGCAGGGCCTGTTCCAGCAGCGCCCGTCCTCCGGTTGGGGCACGGTCGAGCAGATCACCGACCCCGAGTACTCCACGACCGCGTTCCTGAAGGGTCTGAAGCAGGTCGACGGCTGGCAGGACATGCCGCTGACCAAGGCCGCCCAGACCGTCCAGGTGAGCGCGTACCCGGACCACTACGCCCAGTGGGAGCAGCAGGCCGTCGACCTCGTCGCCGAGCACTGGAACAAGTAAGAGATATGAAGGCCGGCACCCCGAGACGGGGTGCCGGCCTTCACTCGCTTGCGGGGTGCGGGGCGATCTGACCCTGGCGCTGCCGGGCGGCGCACAGCTCGGCCAGCTTCGCGTACGCGGGCGCGCCGATCAGCGCGGTCAGCTCCGGCCCGTACGAGACGTACATCGGCTCGGCGCCGACGTGCGCGTCGGTCGAGGAGGTGCACCACCAGTCGAGGTCGTGCCCGCCCGCGCCCCAGCCGCGCCTGTCGAACTCGGCCAGCGTGGAGATCAGCACCTTCGTGTTGTCCGGCCGCTTGTGCCATTCCTGGTCGCGGCGTACCGGCAGTTGCCAGCACACGTCCGGCTTGTACTCCAGCGGGTGCACCCCGTCGCGCAGCGCCTGGGCGTGCAGCGCGCAGCCGCCACCGCCGGCGAAGTCGGCGTCGTTGAGGAACACGCACGGGGCGTCCACGTCGCGGGTGGCGGTACGCCGGGCCGGCGTCTTGCCGTCGACCGTGTCGTTCTCGGTCCAGTTCTTGAACCCGCGCCGGAAGTGCTGCCACGTCTCCGGCGTCAGCCGCTTCACCGCGGCCCGGACCCGCTTCTCGTCGTCGGAGTCGGTGAAGAACGCGCCGTGCGAGCAGCACCCGTCGGCGGCCCGTCCGGCGATGATGCCGTGGCAGCCCTGCCCGAAGATGCACGTCCAGCGGGAGAGCAGCCAGGTCAGGTCGGCGCGGACGACGTGCTTCGGGTCGGCCGGGTCGACGAACTCGATCCACTCCCGGGGAAAGTCCAGCCCGACCTCGCGGCTGCGCGGGTCCTCGGGGTCGTCCACCAGCACGTGAAGCTCGATCTGCCCTGTCACTCGGACCAGCGTACGCGCGGTGACCCCGCCCGGCCGCCGAGCCGACGAAACGTGTTGGCCCTAGGGTCTTTCCCATGCGACTGGGTGTCCTCGACGTCGGTTCCAACACGGTGCATCTGCTGGTGGTCGACGCCCACCACGGCGCGCATCCGTGGCCGGCGCACTCGGAGAAGGTGGTGCTGCGGCTGGCCGAGCAGATCGGTCCGGACGGCGCGCTCACCGTCGGTGGCGCGGACGGCCTGGTCAAGGCGGTCGGCATGGCCCGGGCGGCGGCGGACGGGCTGGGCGCCGAGGATCTGCTGGCGTTCGCCACGAGCGCTGTTCGCGACGCCACGAACGCCGCCGACGTGCTGGCCCGCGTCCGCGACGAGACGGGCGTACGCCTGGAGGTGCTCTCCGGGGCGGACGAGGCGCGGATGACGTTCCTGGCGGTGCGGCGGTGGTTCGGCTGGTCCGCCGGGCGGCTGCTGGCGATGGACATCGGCGGCGGCTCGCTGGAGCTGGCGGCCGGCATCGACGAGCACCCGGACGTGGCGATCTCGCTGCCGCTCGGCGCGGGCCGGCTGAGCCGGGAGCGGCTGGCGGTCGACCCGGCCGGCACGGCGCCGCCGTCGGCCGAGGCCGTGGAGGAACTGCGGGCGTACGTGGACGCGCAGCTCGACCCGGTGGTGGAGCAGTTGACGGCGGTGGGCTGGGAGCGTCCGGTCGCCACGTCGAAGACGTTCCGCACGCTGGCCCGGCTGGCCGGCGCCGCTCCCTCCGGTGCGGGCCTGTGGGCGCGGCGCAGCCTGACCCGTACCGGCCTGCGGCAGGTGCTGGGGTTCATCAGGCACATCCCGCCGGCCCAGTTGCCCGAGCTGGAGGGGGTGAGCGCGCAGCGGGCGCACCAGTTGCTCGCGGGCGCGGTGGTGGCCGAGGCGGTGATGCGGCGGCTCGGTGTGGACGGCGTGGACATCTGCCCGTGGGCGCTGCGCGAGGGCGTCATCCTGCGTCGGCTGGATCAGCTCGCGCCGATGTGACCGTACGAGCGCTCTGGGTTGCTTTGCGGTTGCTCGTCCCGATGCTCGCTGGCGGTTGGAGCTACCCTCGGAGGCGTGACCTACCGCGTTCCGGTACTCCTGTCCACGTCCTCGGTCTTCCCCGAACGGACCGCGGCGGCGTTCCAGCTCGCCGCCGAACTCGGCTACGACGGCATCGAGGTGATGGTCTGGACCGACCCGGTCAGCCAGGACGCGGGCGCGTTGCGCGGCCTCGCCGAGCACTACGGCGTCCCGGTGCTGTCGGTGCACGCCCCCTGCCTGCTGGTCACCCAGCGGGTGTGGAGCCCCGACCCGTGGGAGCGGCTGCGCAAGGCCGCCGAGCTGGCCGAGACGCTGGAGGCGCCGACTGTCGTGGTGCACCCGCCGTTCACCTGGCAGCGTGACTACGCGCGTACCTTCGCCGACGGGCTCGACACGATCGCCGGGCAGTTCGGCGGCCTGCACTTCGGGGTGGAGAACATGTACCCGGTGCGGATGGCGGGGCGGCAGTTCGTCCCGTACGCGCCGGGCTGGGACCCGACCGAGATCGGGTACGCCTCGTACACGCTCGACCTGTCGCACTGCGCTGCGTCGCACACCGACGCGATGGCGATGGCCGACCGGATGGGTTCCGGCCTGGCGCACGTGCACCTGGGCGACGGCACCGGCGAGGGGCGTGACGAGCACCTGGTGCCCGGTCGCGGCGGGCAGCCCTGCGCGGAGATGCTCCGCTCGCTCGCCGGCCGAGGGTTCAGCGGCACGGTGGCGGTAGAGGTGACCACCCGGGGCGCGAAGAGCCGGGCGGTCCGGGAGGCGGACCTGCGCGAGTCGCTGGAGTTCGCCCGGGCGAACCTGACCGCCGCCTCGCCGGTCGACGCCTGACCGGGGCGCGCCGCCCCGGAGGTCAGCTCACCGGGGACAGCGGCTGCGCCGGGACGGCCTGCTCGCCGACCGCGGCCCGCTTGCGGGCCCGATGCGCCGCCACGTGGGAGCGGGTGGCGCAGCGCTCGGAGCAGAACCGCCGGCAGCAGTTGGACGAGGTGTCCAGGTAGACGTTGCCGCAGCGGTCGTCGGCGCAGACGCCGAAGCGGGCGCTGCCGTACTCGCAGAGCCACACCGACAGGCCCCAGACCGCGCCGGCCAGGTATTCGGAGGAGACCGACGCGCCCCGGCTGGTCACGTGCATGTGCCAGTCGGAGGAGTCGTGGCCGGAGATGCGCGGCTGCACCGGGAACGCCTCCAGCAGCGCGTTCAGCTCCGCCACCGCTTCGTTGTCCCGGCCCGAGGTGCCGTACTCGAAGACGTCCCGGAGTCGCTTCTGCGCCCGCCGGAAGATCGCCAGGTCCCGTTCCGCGACTTCGTCGCGCATCCAGCCCTGCTCGTCCGAGAAGACAGCCCGTAGGCCGTCCAGGTCGTCCAGCCGGGCGTTGACGAGCTCGACCCCGGTCCGGGCGTACGCGTCGAAGTTCACGACACCAACGGTAGACGACTCACGGCAGACGCGGTGCGTCGATGTAGTGGGGCAGGAACCGCGCGTAACCGTCAGTGATGAGGCTCTCGCTCTCCCGTACGCCGGCGCCGGCTGACTCGCCGTCCACGATCCAGCTGCCGAGCACCGTCCGGTTGCCCTCGAACTCGGGCAACGCGCGGAACTCCTGGAAGCAGAAGCCCTCGTCGCCGTAGATCCCCGGGTTGGTGATCTCGGTGTCGGCGGTCACGATCCGTACCGAACCGCCTTCGCGGCCGAGCAGCGGCTTGGCCACGTACTCGGTCATGCCGCGCGGTGAGTCCAGGTACGCGGGCAGCAGGTAGTCGTGCCCCGGGTACAGCTCCCAGAGCACCGCCAGCAGCGCCTTGTTCGACAGCAGCAGCTTCCAGGCCGGCTCGATCCAGGTGGTGGGCGTGCCCGGGTCGAGCGCGGGCCGCCCGTACGGCTCGGCCAGCATCCACTCCCAGGGGTAGAGCTTGAAGCAGGTGGTGATCGGGCGGTCGTCGGCGTCGACGAAGCGCCGCCCGTCCCAGCCGACCTGCTGGATCGGCATGAGCGTCACGTCCAGCCCGGCCTGGCGGGCCGTCTCGGCCAGGTAGCCGGCGGTGATCTGGTCCTCGCCCGACTCCTCTTCCTCGGACCAGAGCACGTGCGTCCGGCGCTCGTGCAGCCCGGCGCCGATCTTGGCCCACGCGCCGACCAGCCGTTCGTGCAGGCTGTTCCACTGGTCCGCGTCCGGGCGGGTGTGTTCCAGCCAGTACCACTGCACGATGCTCGCCTCGACCAGCGCGGTCGGGGTGTCGGCGTTGTACTCCAGCATCTTCGGCGGGCCGCTGCCGTCGTACCAGAGGTCGAACCGGCCGTACAGCGTCGGCGGGCTCTCCCGCAGCGAGCGGGCGACCGCCTCGGCGGCCCATTCGGGGATGCCGAACTCGGCGTACCGGTTGCGGGCCACCACGTGCTCGGCGGCGGCCACCGACATCCGGTGCAGCTCCTCCGTCGCCTCCTCCAGGCGGAGCACCTCGTCGAGCGTGAACGAGTACGCGGCCGTCTCGTCCCAGTACGACATGACGTTGCCGTCGGGCAGCTCGGTGTCGACGTACACCAGGCCCTGGGCCCGGATGGTCTCGTCCCAGCCGGGGCGCGGCGTGCTGGCCTCGCGGCGCACGTCAGCCGCCGCAGGAGGCGAGGTGGCTGCCGAAGCCGCCGCGCTCGGGCAGCGCGGCGGTCGTCGGGGCCGGCTCGCCGCGCGCGGCGGTGGCGGTCGCCGGCACACGCAGGGCGACCGCGACGGTGTCGCCGCCCCCGCCGGCCGGTCCGAGCGCGCAGTCGTCATCGTCGTCGTCGTAGCCGTTGTTGCAGCCGGAGAGCGCGAGGGCGAGCGCGGTTAGCGCGCCGAGCTGCACGGAGGCCGAGCGGAGCCGCCGCCGGGGGTGTCGTCGATCCACGTGAACGTTGTAGCCGATCGACGCCAGCCGGGGGTGCCCGCCCCGGGTCCGCGCGCCGACCCGAGCGGGCCTCGGACGCGCCCGGCGGAGGGCCGGTGATGAGCGTTACGCTCGGCTCATGCTCCGTTCCGTCATCCTCGCCGCCTCCCGGTCTTCCCAGGTGGAGCGGCTCGTCGCGACGGCCCCGTTCACCCGGGACGTCGTCCGCCGGTTCGTCGCCGGCGCCGCCACCGACGACGCGCTGCGCGCCACCCGCGAGCTGGTCGCCGACGGCCAAGCGGTCACCCTCGACTACCTGGGCGAGGACACCACCACCCCGGAGCAGGCGAACGCCACCCGGGACGAGTACCTCACGCTGCTGAGCCGGCTCGGCGCCGCCGGGCTCACCCCGGCCGCCGAGGTCAGCGTGAAGCTGTCCGCGCTGGGCCAGATGTTCGACGAGCATCTCGCGTACGACAACGCGCGGGCGATCTGCGCGGCGGCCGAAGCGGCGGGCACCACCGTCACGCTGGACATGGAGGACCACACCACCACCGACTCGACGCTGGACATCCTGGCGAAGCTGCGCAAGGACCACCCGTCGACCGGGGCGGTGCTCCAGGCGTACCTGCGGCGGACCGAGTCGGACTGCCGGGAGCTGGCCTCCGCCGGGTCGCGCGTGCGGCTGTGCAAGGGCGCGTACAAGGAGCCGGAGTCGGTGGCGTACCAGTCGGCCCGCGAGGTGGACAAGTCGTACGTGCGCTGCATGAACGTGCTGATGTCCGGCGACGGCTACCCGATGCTCGCCACGCACGACCCGCGGCTGATCGCGATCGGCGAGGACCGCGCCCGCTGGTTCGACCGCGACCCGGCCCGGTTCGAGTTCCAGATGCTCTACGGCATCCGGCCGGAGGAGCAGCAGCGCCTGGTCGGCGAGGGCTACACGGTGCGGACCTACGTCCCCTACGGCGACCAGTGGTACGGCTACCTGATGCGCCGGCTCGCGGAGCGCCCGGCGAACCTGGCGTTCTTCGGCCGCGCGGTGCTGTCGAAGAAGTGAGTCAGTCGTTCGACCAGGCCCGGGTGCACAGCACGAGGCGGTAGCCGTCCGGGTAGGCGAACGTGACACCCCACCTGTCCCAGTACGGGCCGGCGGAGACCCTGGTCCCGCCGGCCCGTTCGATTCTCGGGACCAGTTCGTCGTCGGGTGGTCCGTCGAGGTAGAGCACGAAGAGGTCCTCGCCGGTGGGGCGCGGCTCGACCGCGAGCGTCGAGCCGCCGACCAGCTCCAGGTGCCAGCCGGCCCCGGGCAGGCCGAGCATCACCAGGTCGCGGCTCGGGCGGGCGAGGCGTACGTGGGTGTCGGCGGTGATCGGCATGTGCGGGATCGTGCGACCTCATCCCGGGTTGAGGTCAAGCTTGACGCATCTTGGCTAATAGCATTAGCTTTAAGGCTATGACAGTTAGCCAGGTGACGCGGGACGGCGGCACTATCGCGTACGAGGTGCACGGATCGGGCCCGCTCGTGGTGCTCGCGCACGGCATGGGCGAGAACCGGGCCGCCTTCCGGCACCTGACGCCCCGGCTGATCGCGGCCGGCTACCGGGTGGCGGCTGTCGACGTACGCGGGCACGGCGACTCCAGCCCGCGCTGGCCCACGTACGCCCCGGAGCACGTCGGCGGCGATCTGCTCGCCGTGGTGCGGGCGCTCGGCGGAGGCCCGGCCACCCTGGTCGGCAGCTCCTCCAGCGGCGCCGCAGTGGTCTTCGCCGCGGCCGAGGCGCCGGAGCTGGTCAGCGGCATCGTGCAGGTCGGCCCGTTCGTCGGCACGCCGAAGCCGAACCCGCTGATGCGGGCCGCGCAAGCCGTCGTGCTGCGCAGCCCTCGCCTGTTCGGGCTGTTCCACCGCACGCTGTTCCCCTGCGGACGCCCGGCGGACGACGCCGCGTACCGCAAGGAACTGGTCGCCAAGCTGCGCGGCCGGATGGCCGCCGTGCGCGGCGTGGTCGCGCCGGCCGACCCGCACTGGACCGCGCGGGCGCGTGACGTGCGCAGCCCGGTCCTGGTGCTGATGGGCACCAAGGACCCGGACTTCCCCGACCCCGGCGCGGAGGCGCGGGCCGCGCGACGACTGTTCGCCGTCGCCGAGGCGCGCATGATCGCCGACTCCGGCCACTACCCGCACGCCGACCAGCCCGACGCCACCGCCGCCGACCTGGTCGAGTTCCTGGCGGTGACCGCGCGTGCCTAGGGCCGGCCTGACCCCGGCCACAGTCGTGCGGGAGGCGGCCGTGCTCGCCGACGAGGTCGGCTACGAGAAGCTGACGCTGGCCGCGCTCGCCGCCCGGCTCGGCGTCGCGTTGCCCAGCCTCTACAAGCACGTGCGCGGCGTGGACGCGCTGCACCAGCAGCTCGCCGTGCTCGCCACCGCCGAGATCGCCGACGTGCTCACCACCGCCGCCGCGGGCCGGGCCGGTGGCGACGCGCTGCGCGCTGTCGCCGCCGCCTACCGGGCGTACGCGCGGCAGCACCCCGGCCGCTACCCGGCCGCCCAGCGGGCGCCCGACCCGGCCGACGCCGAACACCTCGCCGCCGGTGAGCGCGCGGTCGGCGCGATCCGGGCGATCCTGCTCGGGTACGGCCTCGACGGCGACGACGCGATCGACGCGATCCGGATGTTCCGGTCCGCCGTGCACGGCTTCGTCGCGCTGGAGGCGGCCGGCGGATTCGGGCTGCCCCGCGACACCGACCGCTCCTTCGACCAGCTGATCGCGGGCCTGGACCGCGCCTACCGTTCCTGGGGAGACCGATGACCGCGCTGCTGCTGGGCGTGATCTTCCTGCTGGAGCTGGCCCTGCTGGGCTCGGCCGGGTACTGGGGCTTCACGCTCGACGCCGGCTGGCCGCTGCGCCTGCTGGCCGGGCTCGGCGCGCCGCTGGTGATCGCCGTGGTGTGGGGACTGTTCTGCTCACCGCGCGCCGCCGTGACGCTGCCCGACCCGGCCAAGCTCGCCGTCCAGGCCGCCTGCTTCCTCACCGGCGGCGTGCTGCTCGCCCTGGCCGGTCATGCCGTGCCCGGCGTGGCCCTGGTGGCCCTCTGGGCAGCCGACAAGGCCACGCTGACGCTGACCGGCACCCCGATCTGAGAGATCTTGGAAGAATTCGGCCCCTCTGGGGGCCCTTTCCTTCCAAGATCTCGCAGCGCGGCGGAACAGTGGCGGGACTCTTTCCCGGAACGCCCGATTGGTCGTACCCTTCGCCGGTGACCGACGGCGACGAGCAGCCTCCCGGCCGGACGACGGACGGCGACGAGCATCGTCCCGCCGTCGATGCCGTCGATGCCGTCGACAAGGCGAGCGCCGCCGACGCGGTCGCGGCCAACCTCGGCGCCAACGCCGGCGCTGACGACACCCGCGCCGAGACCGCCCGCGCGGCTGACGCCGGCGCCGACAGCGCCGAGGTGGACGCCGCCGTTGACACCATTGCACCGGCACCGGCACCGGCACCGGCACCGGCACCGGCACCGGCACCGGCACCGGCACCGGACGCGGCGTCGTTGCCGCACCTCGTCGCGGTACCCGCGCCGTACCCCGTACCAATGGCGCACGTGGGCGAGCCGACGCGGGCGGTGCGGAAGCGGCGGCGCTGGCCGCTCTGGACCGCGCTCGGACTCGCGCTCGGCCTGGTGGCGGGCGCGGTGCCCGGCGTACTCCTGCGCGGGCCCGCGCAGGACGCGGCCGGACGGTCGGCCGCGAAGAGCGACCCGGGCACGGCGGCGCAGCGGCGGCTCGGCGAGCGGATGCTCGCGCTGCTGGACCGGCAGGCCACCGCGCTCGTCGGCGCCGACCGGGCCGGCTTCCTCGCCATCGCCGAACCGGCGGCACGGCCGGCCCTGAGCCGGCGGTACGCGGCGCTGCGGGCGCTGCGCGTCACCGTGTGGCGGCCGGCCGCCGACGGGGTGCCGGAGGCGGCCGACGGGCAGCCCGGACAGTGGCGGCAGACGATCACAGTGGGGTACTGCTTCGTGGCGCCGGGCTGCGCGCCGAGCACTGTGGAGCTGGACGCGCGCTGGCGGCTGGTGGGGGAGGAGCCCCGGCTGACCGCGCTGGAACCGTCCGGCACGGACCCGGCCGGTGTGCGGCCGTGGCAGGCGAACGACCTGGCCGTGACGGTCGGGAAGCGGGTGGTGGTGGCCACCACCACCGCCCAGCGGAGCAAGCTGCCCGGCCTGCTCGCCCAGGCCGAGGCGGCCGCCCGGGTCGCGGACCGGTACGCGGTCGGCGACGCGCGGCCGGACCGGTATCTCGTCTACTACGCCGGGAAGACCGAGTGGCGGCGCTGGTACGGCGGCGGCCGGCCGAAGTGGACCGCCGGGTACGCGGTCGGCGTCGGCGGTGGACGCCACGACGTCGTGCTCAACGCCCAGACCGTCACCCCGGACGGCGTCGACGACCTGCTGCGGCACGAACTCACCCACGCCGCCTCGCTGCCCGACCGGGGGTACGCCGACCGCGCGGACTGGTGGCTGGTGGAGGGGCTGGCCGAGTACGCCGGTGCGGACGGCCAGCCGGTCCACCGCTACGAGGGACTGACCGAGGTGCGCGACCTGCTGCGCGGCGGCTGGTCCGGGCGGCTGGAGGCGGTGGCGCCCGAGGCGGACGCGAGCGACAGCCGGGTCGGCGGCGCCTACGGCGTCGGCTACCTGGCCGTGCGGCACCTGGTCGACCGCTACGGCGAGCAGCGGATGCTCGACTTCTACCGGGCCGTGGTGCACGAGCGGCGGTCACCGGCGCAGGCCGCCGACGAGGTGCTCGGCGACCCGTGGTCGATGCTGCACGACGAGTGCGTCGCGTACGTGCGGGCCGTCGTCGGCTGACACGTCGACGCCTGTCGACGGGGTCGTAGCATGGGCCGGGTGGCCCGCACTCCCTCGCCGCGGCTGCCCGCGGCCCGCCGCCCCCGTCTCGTCACCGCGGTGCTCGCCGTCGTCGCGCTGACCGGCACGACCGCCGCGTCCTGCGGCGACGACGCCCCGGCGGTCACCGTCGCCGAGGTGGGCCGCGCGCCGGTCAGCGAGGTGATCGACGCGCCCGCCACAGTCACCGCGCGGGCCGCCGCCACCCTCACCGCGCCCGCCGACGGCACGCTCGCCCGTCTGCGGGTGCAGCCGGGGCAGCGGGTGAGCCGGGGGCAGGTACTCGCGGTGATCGACTCGCCGTCGGCCCGGGACCGCCTGGCGAAGGCGCGGGACGCGCTGCGCGCGGCGAAGCGGGCCGGGCGGGGCACCGGCACCGGCGACCTGGGCGGCAGCCGGCGCGGCACCGACCGGGCCGCCGACGAGGCGTTCGCCGCCGCCCGCGCCGCCGCGGGCAAGGTCGGCGACCCGCAGGTACGCGCCGCGCTGCTGCTCCAGGTCCAGTCGGCGCAGCGGCAGTACGAGTCGGCCGCCCGCGCCGCCGACCGGGCCGTGGCCCAGGTGCAGCGCGGCGTCGCCGGCCTGAACAGCGCCGTCGGCGCGCTGTCGGCCGCGCAACGACTCCAGGCCCAGCAGGCGTACGACCTGGCGAAGGCGACTGTGGACGCGTTGACGTTGCGCGCGCCGATCGCCGGTGTGGTGCAGCCGGGCGGCACCCGGTCGACGGCACCGGCCGACCTGGCCGGGCTGCTCGGTGCGGCGGGTGGCGCGGGGGTGCCCGGTCTCGACCCGTCGGCGCTGGCCGGTGGCGGGCAGGGCGGCCCGCCGCCGGGGGTGGACGACGCGATCCCGGCCGGTGGCCGGGTCACCGCCGGCACGCCGGTGCTCACCGTGGTGGACATCGGCCGGCTCGGCCTGCTCGCCGAGGTGGACGAGACCGACGTGCTGCTGGTCCGGGCCGGGGTGCCCGCCTCGGTCGAGCTGGACGCGGTGACCGGCGCGACGTACGACGCCACGGTGCGGTCAGTGGACGTGCTGCCGACCAGCTCGGCGCGGGGTGGCGTCACCTACCGGGTCCGGCTCGACCTGGGCGCCGGCCGCCTCGGTGAGGCCGAGGCCGCCCCGGCACCCCGCCCCGGCATGAACGCCGTGGTACGGCTGCGGGTGCGGGAGGCCGCCGACGCGGTGGCGGTGCCGGCGTCGGCGGTGTTCTCGGCCGACGGGCGGGACGCGGTCTGGGTGTTGCGGGACGGCCGGGCCGACCGGGTGCCGGTGACGGTGGGCGTGCAGGGGCAGGACCTGGTGCAGATCGTCGACGGCGTACGGGCCGGCGACCGGGTGGTGGTACGTGGCGCCGACCAGGTCCGCGACGGCCAGGAACTCCCGTGACCGAACCGGCGGTCGAGGCGGTCGACGTCTGGCGCACGTACGAGTTGGACGGCGTCTCGGTGTCCGCGCTGCGCGGCGTGTCGCTCACCATCGACCAGGGCGAGTACGTGGCGGTGATCGGCCCGTCCGGCTCGGGCAAGTCGACGCTGATGCACCTGCTCGGCGGGCTGGACCGGCCCAGCGGCGGCCGGCTGGTGATCGGCGGCCGGGACGTCACCACGCTCACCGCCCCGGAGCTGGCGACGCTGCGCAACGAGACGATCGGCTTCGTGTTCCAGGCGTTCCATCTGCTGGCTCGTACGTCGGCGGTGGACAACGTGGCGTTGCCGCTTGTCTACCGGGGCGTCGGGGCGCGGCAGCGGCGGGAGCGGGCGGCGGCGATGCTGGGCCGGGTCGGGCTCGGCCACCGGCTGCACCACCGGCCCAACCAGCTCTCCGGCGGCGAGCAGCAGCGGGTGGCGATCGCCCGCGCGCTGGTCACCGAACCGGCGGTGCTGCTCGCCGACGAGCCGACCGGCAATCTGGACAGTGCCACCGGCGAGGCGGTGCTGGAGCTGCTGGAACAGCTGAACGCCGAGTCCGGGGTGGCGCTGGTGATGGTGACCCACGACCAGGAGGTGGCCGCCCGGGCACGCCGGCGGATCGCGGTGCGGGACGGCCTGATCCGCTCGGACAGCGCTCATGATCGACCGCCGTCGGACGGCTCCGGCGTACCTGCGACACTGGACCCCGCTCCCAGCGCGGAGCCCCGGTCCGTGTCCGGAAGCGGCCCGGGGCACCCGCCCGGTGGCTCCGGTGGCGCCGCCGGTGCCACCGGGCGCCTTCCGCGGCCCGGGGAGCGCCCTCGCGCCGAGCAGCGCCGTCCGCGGACCGGCGGGGACGCGGGATGAGGCTGGCCGAGGCGTGGCGGGTGGCGTGGGACGCGCTTCGCGCCAACCGGCTGCGCAGCGTGCTGACCATGCTCGGGGTGATCATCGGGGTGGCCTCGGTGGTGATCCTGGTGGCCATCGGCACCGGCACCAAACAGCAGGTCGAGCAGCAGGTCGAGGGGCTCGGCTCGAACCTGCTGCTGGTGGTGCCGGGCCGGATCGAGGTGGGCAACGCGCCGGTGGTCTCGCCGCTGGACCTCAGCGACGCCGACGCCGTCTCCCGGGTGGTCGGCGACCCCGGCCGGGTCGCGGTGACAGTGGCCTCCGGCGCGACCGCCCGGGCCGGCAACCGGTCCGACTTCACCACCGTGCAGGGGGTGCTGGAGACCACCCCGTCGGTGTTCACCAGGTCGCTGTCGCGGGGCCGCTACCTGACCGGGGCGGACGTCGACACCAGCCGCCGGGTGGCGGTGCTCGGCGACTCGGTGGCCCGGGCGCTGTTTCCCGACCGGGACCCGCTCGGTCAGCAGGTCACGCTGGCCGGCGTGCGGTTCCGGGTGATCGGCGTCTTCGCGCCGCTCGGGCAGAGCCTCGGCGTGGACCGGGACGACGAGGTGCACGTACCGGTGACGGCGGCGCAACGGCTGTGGGGCACCCAGCGCATCGACGGCATCGCGGTGAAGGCGCCGGACCGGGAGCGGATCGACGAACTCGGCGAGCGGATCGTCGCGGAGCTGTCCCGCCGGCACCCGGACACCGAGTTCAGCGCCGTCACCCAGCGGCAGATCCTCGGCGTGCTCGGCGACATCCTGGGCGTGCTCACCGGTGTGCTGGCCGCCATCGCGGGCATCTCGCTGCTGGTGGGCGGCGTCGGCGTGTCCAACATCATGCTGGTCTCGGTACGCGAGCGGACCCGCGAGATCGGCCTGCGCAAGGCGGTCGGCGCGCGTCCCCGGGACATCGGCGTGCAGTTCCTGCTGGAGGCGGTGCTGCTCACCTCGGTGGGCGGCCTGACCGGGATGGCGCTGGGCGTGGGCACCGCGCTGCTCGTCGACGCGCTCTCGCCGATCCCGGCGGCGATCACCTGGTGGTCGCTGGCGCTGGCGTTCGGCGTCTCCGCGGCGGTCGGCATCGTCTTCGGTGTGGTGCCGGCGCAGCGGGCCGGCCGGCTCGACCCGGTGGTGGCGCTGCGCGCCGAGTAGGCGTTACGGACGAGACACCCGTCCGGGCGAAAAACCCCTGGTGGACATCGGGTGAACGGCTGTCCCGCCATGATCAAAGGGTGGAAGGGATCGCGCAGGTCACAGCCGTCCCGCTACCGTACTGGTTACACGCGCGTCGCTCGTCGAGGCGGGAGCACCTGCCCGGTGACACGCGCCGGGCACGGGAATGGGTCGGTGAGCCATGGCCGGGTCGCAGTCCGACGCACGGCTGTCGGATGTCAGGTTCCTGACCGTCGCCGAGGTGGCGACGGTCATGCGGGTCTCCAAGATGACTGTCTATCGTCTCGTGCACAGCGGTGAGCTGACCGCGGTGCGGGTCGGCCGCTCGTTCCGGGTGCCCGAGCACGCCGTGCACGAATACCTCCGGGGCGCCTTCCAGGAGTCCGCCTGAGCACTCGGCGGGCCGGTCCGCCGAGTGCGACGAAAAGGGGCATCGACGGGGGCGCGTTGGTCCTGCTGACGCACTCCGGTTAGGCTGGACCACGACCGTGATCGCCCTCTGGTGTGCCCTGCCCACCACGCTGGTCCGGTCCGTTGTCCGCAAGCGGTCAAGACGCCACCGGCGGTGGTGTCTTCCGGTCCGCCCCGAACGTTGCATCGAAAGGCTGTCGTATGGGCTCGGTGGTCAAGAAGCGCCGCAAGCGCATGGCTAAGAAGAAGCACCGCAAGCTGCTGCGCAAGACCCGCGTCCAGCGTCGCCGTCTCGGCAAGTGACCGGTGCCGGGCACTGGCCCGGCACCCGGCACCACTTGCCAACTGTCGACCCTCGGAGGCTCAGGTGATCAGGCCGTGGACGTCCCGGCTCGATCCCGCCTGCCGCGCAAGGCGCACGACATGACCCCCGGTGACACCTCCGGTGCCCCGGGGGTCGTCGTCGTGACCGGGGTCGGTCGCTGGCTCGGCGCGCACGTCGCCGCCCGGCTCGCCGCCGACCCGCGGATCGAGCGGGTCATCGGGGTCGATCCGGCGCCGCCCAACCCCGAGCTGGCCGACCTGCTCACCGACGTGGAACGGGTCCGTCTCGACCTGGACTCGCTCGGCGGTCTCCTGGCCGACCTCGACGTCGACGCCGTGGTGCACCTGGCGCTCGTCACGTCCCCCGACCCGCAGCAGGGCGGCCGGTCGGCGATGAAGGAACAGAACGTCATCGGCACGATGCAGATGCTCGCCGCCGCGCAGCGCGCGCCCCGGCTGCGCAAGCTCGTGGTCCGATCGTCCACCGCCGCGTACGGGGTGTCGTTCCGCGATCCGGCCGTCTTCACCGAGGAGACCGAGCCGCGCGAGGTGCCGCGCGGCGGTTTCGGCCGCGACATACTCGACATCGAGGGGTACGTCCGCGGGTTCCGCCGCCGCCGGCCCGACGTCACCGCGACCGTGCTGCGCTTCGCGCCGTTCATCGGGTACGCCGCCGACACCACGCTCACGCGCTACTTCTCCCAGCCGGTGGTGCCCACCGTCTTCGGCCGTGACCCCCGCCTGCAGTTCGTGCACTTCGACGACGCGCTGGAGGTGCTGCACCGGTCGGTCGCCGAGGACCACCCGGGCACGTACAACGTCGCCGGGCCGGGCGTGCTGTCGCTGTCGCAGGCGATCCGCCGGGCCGGCCGGGTGGCGGTGCCGGTGCTGGAACCGGGACTGGCCGGGGTCGCCGCGATCGCCCGTAGCCTGGGCTTCGGCCGGTACGGCCTGGACCAGGTGGACCTGTTCGTGCACGGCCGGGTGGTGGACACCAGCCGGCTGGAGCGGGAGTTCGGCTTCACGCCCCGCTCGACCGCCGCCGCGTTCGAGGACTTCATCCGCGCCCACCACGGCGGCGTCGTGGTGACCCGGGACCAGTTGGCCGCGGCCGAGCGGTTGGTGCTGGAGAGTATCCGGCAGGTCCGCTCGACCGTACGGGAGCGTTCGTGACCAGCCCGGAGGAGCGGCGCGACGCGCGCTACGACGTACCGCTGGACGTGCCCGGGCCGGGCGCGGAGCCGGCACGGCGCAACGGACACCGCCGGGTGACCGCGCCGTCCGCCCGCCCGGCCGCGCCGGTCGAGCCGGACACCTCCGCCGACGAGCCCGGCACCCCGGCCGGGTCGGCCGCCCCGGGTCCGGCCGCGCACCGCCCGACGGCCGAGAAGACGGTGGCCAAGAAGACCGTGGCCAAGAAGACGGTCGCGAAGAAGGCCGTGGCGAAGAAGGCCGTGGCCGGCGACGCGCCGGCCGGTGACACGCCGCCCGGACCGGCGGTGGCCGACCGGCCGGGCGACCACTGGGACCGCAAGGTGGCGCAGGGCCTGGCGTTCCTGCGGCGGCGGCTCGCCGGTGACTACGAGGTCGACGAGTTCGGCTTCGACCCCGACCTGACCGACGCGGTCGTCCACCCGCTGGTCCGGCTGCTCTACCGGGACTGGTTCCGCACCGAGGTCAGCGGCATCGAGCACGTACCGGCCGAGGGCGCGGGCCTGGTCGTGGGCAACCACTCCGGCACCGTGGCGCTCGACGCGCTGATCCTCTCCACCGCGCTGCACGACCGGCACCCGGCGCGCCGCTACCTGCGGCTGCTCGGCGCCGACCTGGTCTTCCGCATGCCCGTCGTCTCCGAGATAGCCCGCAAGACCGGCGGCACCGTCGCCTGCAACCCGGACGCGGAGCGGCTGCTCGGCAACGGCGAACTGGTGGGCGTGTTCCCGGAGGGCTTCAAGGGGGTCGGCAAGCTCTACTCCGACCGCTACAAGCTCCAGCGCTTCGGCCGGGGCGGATTCGTCTCCGCCGCGCTGCGCACCGGCACGCCGATCGTGCCGGTCGCGATCGTCGGCGGCGAGGAGATCTACCCGATGCTCGCCGACATCAAGCCCCTCGCGCGGCTGCTCAAACTGCCGTACTTCCCGGTCACGCCGACGTTCCCCTGGCTCGGGCCGCTGGGCATGGTGCCACTGCCGAGCAAGTGGCTGATCGAGTTCTGCCCGCCGATCCCGACCGCGCACCTGCGTGACTCCGCCGACGACCCGCTCGTGGTGTTCAACCTCGCCGACCAGGTGCGCGAGACGATCCAGCAGACGCTGCACAAGCTGCTCGAACGCCGCCCCGACCCGTTCGGGCCCTGAGCGAACGCGCGCCGGCTCAGGCCTCGCGGTGGCGGCGCCGGTGCAGCGCCAGTCCGGCCGTGACCGCGCCGGCCAGCAGCCCGGCGGCGGCGGTGGAGGGCACGGCGATGCGTACGGCCCGCCGCCCGGTGCGGAAGTCGCGCACGTCCCAGCCCCGCTCGCGGGCCTGCCGCAGCAGCGCCGGATCGGGATTCACCGCGACCGCACGGCCGACGGCGGAGAGCATCGGCAGGTCGTTCGCCGAGTCGCTGTAGGCCGCGCAGCGGGCCAGGTCCAGCCCTTCCACGGCGGCGAGCTGGGTCACCGCCTCGGCCTTCGCCGGCCCGTGCATCAGGTCACCGACCAGCCGCCCGGTGTACGCGCCGTCGACCACCTCGGCCACCGTGCCGATCGCGCCGGTCAGGCCGAGCCGGGCGGCGATCACCCGGCCGATCTCCACCGGGGCGGCGCTGACCAGCCAGACCCGCTCGCCCGCGTCGAGGTGACGCTGAGCCAGGCGGCGGGTGCCGGCCCAGATGCGCGGGGCCATCAGCTCGTCGAAGATCTCGTCGGCGAGACGCTCGATGTCGTCCACCCGCCAGCCCTGCACGAACGCGAGCGCTGCCTCCTTGGCCTGGGACATGTCGCCCGCGTGCTCGGTGGCGAGCAGCCGGAACCGGGCCTGCTGCCAGGCGAACCGGGCCAGGTCACCGGTGGTGAAGTACTTCCGGGCGGCCAGCCCGCGGGCGAACCAGTAGATCGAGGCGCCCTGCATCATCGTGTTGTCCACGTCGAAGAAGGCGGCGGCGGTGGGGTCCGGCGGGATCGTGGTCGCGGGCGCCGACGGGGCCTCCGACCAGCCCGTGGTGTGCCCGTGCGCGTCGGTGCTGACGGTCACCTTCCGGGTTCCGGCCACGGTGACCTCCCTGCCTCGACGACCGCGTACGCCCTCCGCGTCGAGCGTATCCGGCACGGTGTGACGGGTGGGTGTCCGCCGGGAGAAGTGTGGCGCGGTCGGCGTACGCGCTCAGCGGTCCGCCGGGCAGGCCGCCGGGGCGGGCCCGAGCGCGTCGCTGGCCTGCGGCGCGGGCAGTCCGCAGGCGATCGCCTCGCGCAGCGCGTCGGCGCGCTTGCCGGCCGCGTCGAGCAGCGCCAGCGAGCGGCGGGTGCGGTCCCGCTCGGCGTGGTCGGGCCGGTCCAGCAGGCCGCTGACCACCCGGCGCTGGCCGGCCAGGAACGTGTCCACCGCGTCCAGCGCCACCGGGTCGGAACGCTGCGCCGCGACTGTGGTCAGCAGGCGTACGCCCTGGCGGGTGTCCGCGTCCATGTCGTCCAGGACGGCGCTGAAACCGAGCCGGTCGCCGCGTACCGAGGCGGCCTCGTCCAGCCGGGTGCGGGCGAAGTCGAGGAAGAGCTGCCCACGGCTGATGTCCGAGCTGGCGAGCGCGAGCTGGGCGCGCTCGGTGGAGCGCTTCATGCCGTACAGGGCGTCACCGGGCAGCGCGTTCTCGCTGGCGGCGGAGATGCCGGAGAGGGCGACCGCGCCGGCGGCCACGCCGACCAGGATCGCGCCCCGGGCCCGCGCCCGGCGTCCGGTGATCGCGGGCAGCAGCGTTCCGCGTACCCCGGTGGTGGTCTTGGCCGGAGTGCCGACGCCCTCACGTTCGGCGGTGGCCACGAGCATCGCCCGCAGTCCGGTGCGGAACTCGGCGTCCACCTCGACGTCGGGCCGTTCGGCGCTGAGCCGGCGGCTCACCTCGACGAGCGCGGTGAGTTCACCGTCCGCCTTGGACCGGACGTGGTGCCGGCGTCCGCCGTTGGCCTCGTCGAGGAGTTGCGCGAAGCGCTCGGCCCGCCGACGGGAGAAGAGGTCGCTGTCCACCGCGGCACCCCCTCTCGCTGGTCACGGCCGGGCGGCCGTCGTCGTCACCAGCGACCGGTGGCAGCGTGTGGCACCGAGTCGACCGGAACGGCCGACCCGACCCGCCGGACCGGGTGGCCCGGGGGACGCCGGGACAACCACTGGTCGCACCCGGAGAAACGGACCGCGCCGGTCGCCGGTTACGGCTGGGACGGCGGCGAAATCACCATGAGTGATCGGCCTGCGTGGGGCGTCGGGCACGCGACAGCGCCCGGCGGTGGCGCCGGTGAGGAAACGGGACGGTGGCTGCCGGTCAGGAGTGGAAGCCGTCGGGCAGCAGGCGGGCCAGGGCCCGTACCGCGCGGTACTGGAGGGCCTTGATGGCGCCCTCGTTCTTGCCCATGGCACGGGCCGTCTCGGCCACCGAGAAGCCCTGGAGGAACCGCAGCACGATGCACTCCTGCTGCTCCGGGTTGAGCTGCTTGACGGCGGTGAGCAGGGCGACGTTGGTGATGTGCTCCACCACCGCCGCCTCCGGGCTGCCCTCCGGACCGCGGTCCTCCCGGTCGGCGTCGAGGACGTCGCCGGTGGTCACCTCCAGCCGGTAGCGCCCCGACTTGAAGTGGTCGGCGACCAGGTTGCGGGCGATGGTGACCAGCCAGGCGCCGAGGTCGCGCCCCTGCCAGGTGAAGCTGCCGATCCGCTTGAGCGCGCGCAGGAACGTGTCGGAGGTGAGGTCCTCGGCGAGCTGGCGGTTGCCGACCCGGAAGTAGACGAACCGGAAGACGGTGTCGACGTACCTGTCGTAGATCAGGCCGAACGCCTCGGACTCGCCGGCCTGCGCGCGTTCGACGAGCGTCCACACCTCGGTCGCCGGGTCGGACGGGTCGGGGCGGCTGGGGAATCCGGTGGCGGGGGTGGCGGCCGGCACGGCGGGCAGGACGGCGGTGTCGCCTGTGGTCACCGCCGGCAGGATCGCGGTCTCCGCGGCGGACGGCTCCGCGCCGGTGGCCGCGTCACCGCGCCGGGCCTGGGCCGGCATGGTCGGGCGGGCCGGGCTGCCGAGGCGGCCGGCCGCGGGTTTCGCGTTGCCGCCGGGCGTCGCGGGACGCGCCGGCGCCTCGTTCGTGTGGTGCGCGCGGCTGCGTACGCGCCGCCCCTCGCCGCGTACCGCGAGCTGGCTCTCGGCGCTGCGTGGAGGCGGGTCCGCGCGCTCGTTGAGCGGGTTGCGCTGGGTCGGGCCGGTGACGCCGGCCGGCCGTTCGGCGTAACCGAAGGTGGTCACCGCGCCTCCCCGGTCCGAGTGGGCAGCGACCGCACCGGGCGCCACTGTGGTGCCGGGGGACCGGGTGGAACCCGGCCGGGCACGGCCGGGTCGGGACGTGCCGACGGGCGGCAGATCCCCTTGAGGTGCTGGTCCAATGCGCTGACGGGCACGGGGGCCTCCTCGGGCTGAGGGGTGTCGACTCACGGCAAATGGGGTGAGCCGACCCGAGTGATGATAGGGCCAACGTCACCCACGCGTGGCAAGTCCGTTACACAGAGCGGAAGTATTTCCCGCCGGATCGCACGAATGGCGGACCCGTTGTCCGTCGCGTGTGGTTGACTTTCGCGCCGGATCGTGGTCCGCAGTGGAAAGTCCTGGTCGGAGCAGATTTTCTTTCCGCTCGGCGTGTCGCGAGGGCGGCTCGCACGGGTCGCCCCGGGTCGCTCGGCTCGTGCCGCTGGAGATCGTTATCCCGCGCTCGGGAATCCCACCGTACTGCATTCCCAGTCCCGTGTGGCGGACCCGGTGCCGTGTCCGGGCATGGTCCGGCGGACGCCGCTGTGCCAGACTCAGCCACCGTGCAGGACGCCGCCGAAAGCTCCGCGCCGAACCTCGCCGACCGGCTCCGCCGGGCCGCCACCGAACGGGGCGACCGGGCCGCGCTGCGCTGGCGCGAGTGGACGCTCACCTGGTCCGAGCTGGACGACGCGGTCACCGCCACCGCCCGCGCGCTGCTCGCCGACGCGCCGCCGGCCGCCGGACCGGGACATCCGCCCCGGGTGGCTGTCGCGTTCGGCAACACCCCGGACTTCGTGGTCACCTACCTCGCCGCGCTCCGGGCCGGCCTGGTCGCCGTACCGGTCAACCCCGCGCTCACCGCCCGCGAGCTGCGGCACGTGCTCACCGACTCCGGCGCGACGGTGCTGGTCGGCGCCCCCGAGGTGACCGCCCGGGTGGACCGCACCGAGCTGCCCGGGCTGCGCGCCGTGCACACCGCGCCGCCGGTACGCGGCGACACCGGGCCGGACGGGTTCCCGGCCCGCGCCGGCGACGACCTCGCCGTCCTGCTCTACACCTCCGGCACCGAGGGACGGCCCAAGGGCGCGATGCTGTCGCACCGCGCGCTCGCCGCCAACCACGACCAGACCGACCGGATCGAGCCGCCGGTGGTCGGCCCCGACGACGTCGTGCTGCTCGCCCTTCCGCTGTTCCACGCGTACGGGCTGAACACGGTGCTCGGCGCCGTGGTGCGGCACGGCGCGACGGGTGTGCTCGTCGACGAGCCCGGCCCGTCCGGGGCGCTGGACGAGATCGCCCGGCACCGGGTCACGGTGCTCGTCGGCGTACCGTCGATGTTCCTGACCTGGGCCGAGGCGGAGCGTGACCCGGCCGCGGCGCTCGCCTCGGTGCGCGTCGCGGTGTGCGGCGCGGCGCCGCTGCCGCCGGCCGTCGGGGCGCGCTTCACCGAGCTGACCGGGCACCCGGTGCACGTCGGCTACGGGCTCACCGAGACCGCGCCGGTGCTCACGTCGACACTCGTCGGCGGCGAGCCGAAACCCGGCTCGATCGGCCGTCCGCTGCCCGGCGTCGAGCTGCGCCTGACCGGGGCCGACGGCGTCCAGCTGTGGCGCGACGGAGTGCCAGCCGACGCCCCCGACGAGGACGAGATGGACCTCTCCGACGAGCTGGCCGGCACCGACCCCGGGCAGATCGTGGTACGCGGGGAGAACCTGTTCGCCGGTTACTGGCCGGACGGGCGGGGCGGGCCGGACCCGGACGGCTGGTGGGCCACCGGCGACGTCGCGTACGCCGACGGCGACGGCGACCTGTTCCTGGTCGACCGGCTCGGCGAGCTGATCCTGGTAAACGGCTTCAACGTCTACCCGCACGAGGTGGAGCTGGTGCTCCAGGCGCACCCCGGGGTGGCCGAGTCGGCGGTCCTCGGCGTGCCGCACCCGCGGACCGGCGAGACTGTGCGGGCGTACGTGGTCCGGGCGGCCGGTTCGCCGGTGACGGCTGACGAACTGCTCGCCCACTGCGCGCGTAACCTGGCCCGGTTCAAGTGCCCGACCGCCGTCGAGTTCGTCGACAGACTGCCGTACTCGGCGATCGGGAAGGTACGCAAGACCGAGCTGCGCCCGGCGCCCGCGGTGCCGTCGCCGGCGTCGCCGACCCAGATCCGCACGGAGGTATCCGATGTCCAGTGACCCGAGGCTCATCCTGATCACCCGGCCCGGCTGCCACCTGTGCGACGACGCGAAGGCCGCGCTCGACCGGGTGGTCGCGGTCACCGGCGACCGGTGGGTGGAGCGGGACGTCACCGGCGACCTGGAGATGGAGCGCGACTACGGCGACCGGCTGCCGGTGGTGCTGCTCGACGGCAAGGAACACGGTTACTGGCGGGTCGAGGAGGACCGGCTGCTGCGCGACCTGACCACGCCGCAGCTCTAGCCTTAGAGTGCTCGGGTGACGGGTATGCGACGCCACCTCGTGTGGGACTGGAACGGAACGCTCCTCGACGACCTCGACCTGGTGGTCCAGGCCACGAACGTGGCCTTCGCCAGCGCCGGCGGGCCGGCGGTCACCGCGGCCGAGCACCGGGTCCGGTTCCGGCGGCCGATCGCCGACTACTACGCCGAGATGCTCGGCCGGGCCGTGGACGCCGAGGCGTTCGGCACGCTGGACCGGGTCTTCCACGACGCCTACCGGGCCGGGCTGACCACCTGCGCCCTGGCCGCCGACGCCACCACCGCGATCGAGTCCTGGGAGGGCAGCCAGTCGCTGCTGTCCATGTGGTTCCACGACGAGCTGGTGCCGACGGTGCACACGTACGGGCTGACGCCGCACTTCCGCCGGGTGGACGGGCTGCGTGCCACAGTCGGCGGCGGGCACAAGGCCGAGTGGCTGGAGAAGCACCTGGCCGAGCTGGGGCTGGGCGGCCACGAGGTGGTGCTGATCGGTGACTCGCTCGACGACGCCGACGCGGCCGCCTCGGTCGGCGCCCGCTGCGTCCTCTACACCGGTGGCCTGTCCGACCCGGACCGGCTGCGCGGCAGCGGCCACCCGGCCGCCGACACGCTCACCGAGGCGGTGACGCTGGCCCGCACGCTCGCCTGACCCGGCCCGGTCAGGCGCGCAGGTGGGCCAGGACGGCCAGGACACGGCGGTGGTGCGTGGTCGCGTCCGGGGGCAGGTCGAGCTTGGTGAAGATGTTGCGGACGTGCTTCTCGACCGCGCCGTCGCTGACCACCAGCGCCCGGGCGATGGCGGTGTTCGAGCGGCCCTCGGCCATCAGCGCCAGCACCTCGCGCTCGCGCGGGGTCAGCGACGCCAGCGGGTCGTCGCGCCGCCGACGGACCAGCAACTGGCTGATCACCTCCGGGTCGAGCACGGTGCCGCCGGCGGCCACCCGGGCCAGGCCGTCCAGGAACTCGTCGATCGCGGCGACCCGGTCCTTGAGCAGGTAGCCGATGCCGCCGCCGGCCCCGCCCGCGGTGTCCAGCAGGTCGTCGGCGTACGACACCTCGACGTACTGGGACAGCACCAGGATCGGCGTACCCGGCACCCGGCGGCGGGCCTCCACCGCGGCGCGCAGTCCCTCGTCGGTGTGTGAGGGCGGCATCCGCACGTCCACCACCGAGACGTCGGGCCGGTGCGCCACCACCGCCTCGACCAGCGCGTCACCGTCACCGACGGCCGCCACCACCTCGTGCCCGTACTCGGTCAGCAGCCGGATCAGCCCCTCCCGGAGCAGTACGGCGTCGTCCGCGATCACCACCCGCATGGGTCCGGTGTCTATCACGCCCCGACCCGGCGGTCCGGGTCACCTCGGTAGTTCGGCGTGGACCCGGGTCGGGCCGCCGGCCGGGCTGGTCACCTCCAGCGTGCCGCCGGCCGCCCGGACCCGGTCGGCGATGCCGTTGAGCCCGTGGCCCTTGGCCAGGTGCGCGCCGCCGACGCCGTCGTCGGTGACGGTGATCTCCAGCCGGCCCACCTTCCGGGTGACCTCCACCCGGCAGGCGTTCGCCCGGCTGTGCTTCGACACGTTCGTCAGCGCCTCGGCCACCACGAAGTACGCGGTGCTCTCCAGCCCCGGGTCGAGCCGGCCGGCGGCGGTGCCCAGGTCGTCGTCCACCACCAGTTCGGTCGGCACCAGCGCCCGGGCGGCCAGCGCGGCGAGCGCGCTGGGCAGGCCCCGGTCGACCAGGATCGGCGGCGCGATGCCCCGGGACAGCGCGCGCAGCTCGTCCAGCGTCTCCCGGGTCTGGGCCACTGCCTCGTCGAGCGTCTGCCGGGCCGCGTCCGGGTTGTCGGCGAGCTGGTGGCGGGCCCGGCCGAGGTCCATGGCGAGCCGGACCAGCCGCTGCTGCGGGCCGTCGTGGATGTCGCGCTCCAGCCGGCGCAGCGCGACCGCCTCGGCCGAGGCGGCGGCGCGCTTCTGCTCCTCCAGCGTGATGATCCGCTGCCGCATCTCGGCCACGCCGGTGAGCAGCGAGTACGCCAGCCCGGCCTGCAGGCGGGCGCAGCCGCGCGCCACCAGCGGGAGCGTGAACAGGGCGAACAGCCCGATCGCGGTGTTCAGGGCGATCCGCGCGCCGGCGCCGTCACCCATCCCGAGGAGCTGGCTCAGGTCCTGGTCGTCGACGCCGCGCGGGATGGCCCAGTCGTAGGCGACGTAGAGCGTGCCGCCCAGGGCCAGCACCCACCAGACCACCAGCAGCACGAACGTGGGCAGGGCCACCAGCAGCCGGACGAACGCGTGCAGCAGGTCGAGCCACGACTGCGCGTCCCGGATCGGGGTGAACACCCGCCGCCAGAACCCGGCGCCCGGCTCCGGCCGGCGGTAGACCGGGCGTACCCGGGGCCGGTCCAGCACCGCGGCGAGCCGGAGCCGCTCGATGTCGGCCAGCCCACGGGCGGCGTAGAGGAAGCCGGCGAGGATCGGCAGGCCGAGCGTGGTCACCAGCAGCCCGGCGCTGAGTGAGATCCCCACCACCGCGAGCACGAAGCCGACGATCGCCAGCGGGAAGCCCACGAGTACGTAGGTGGTGTCGCGGGCGAGGCGGCGCAGCAGCCCGTGGACGGGGGACAGCGGAGTGGGCGCGGTGGCCAGTGGTGCGGCGGTCATGGTTCGAGGCTATGGGCGCGTGCCCCGCCGACCCATCCCGCACGCTGGCCTCTTGGGGGTGGGGTTCTCCCTACTGCAAAACGTGAGACTCGCCTCGCCACGCCGGTGACGGAGCGCTACGAGCCGCGCGCGATTGGTCAGGGAAGTCGGGATTGAGCAATAATCGCCACGCGCCGCCAAGGGAGGCGGTCGATCGATCTTGCGGGAATGGAGGGGCAGGTGAAGGCGCGTCGCGAGCTTTCAAGATCGCGATTTGTGCACCTCTTCACAAGCGCCTACTCTGTAGTTCCGACGCGCCCTGCTAGCACAGCCGGCAATCTCGGTCGCCAGCGGGAGTCCCGAAACGACCGGCCCCCGTCGCTGGTCGAGGATCGCACCGCACGGAGTCTCATGAGTCAGCACCGTCAACCAGGCGCGCCCGGCCGCACCGGTGCCGTACCGGCGCTTCCGGACCTGCCCGAGGCGACCGTGTCCCGGCTCCCGGAATACCTGCGTGCGCTGCACACGCTCGCCGACTCCGGGCACGAGACGGTGTCCAGCGAAGGGCTCGCCAACGCGGCAGGCGTCAACTCCGCGAAGCTCCGCAAGGACCTGTCTCACCTCGGCTCGTACGGCACCCGGGGCGTCGGCTACGACGTGGCGCTCCTGGTCGACCAGATCTCCTCGGTGCTCGGGCTCACCCAGTGCCGGGCCGTCGCGCTCGTCGGCGTGGGTAACCTCGGTCACGCGCTGGCCGGCTACGACGGCTTCGCCAACCGCGGCTTCCGTATCGCCGCGCTCCTCGACGCCGACCGGTCCCGGGTCGGCGAGCGGATCAACGGACTCGTCGTCCAGCACATCGACGACCTGCCCCAGGTGGTCGCCGAGGAATCGATCTCGATCGGCGTCATCGCCACGCCCGCCCCGGCCGCCCAGGCGGTCGCCGATCAGCTGGTCGCCGTCGGCGTGACGAGCATCCTCAACTTCGCGCCCTGCGTACTCTCGGTCCCGGACGGGGTCGACGTGCGCAAGGTCGACCTCGCCATCGAGCTGCAGATCCTGTCCTTCCACGAGCACCGCAAGGCGTCGCTGACCGCGCTCCCCGCCACCGGCGGGACCGCCCTCACCGCCCTGCCCGGCGGACTCGCGGCCACCGACACCCAGGAGGCGATCGGCACGTGAAACTGCTCGTCGTCGGCGCGTCCTACCGCACCGCCCCGGTCGCCACCCTGGAACAGCTCGCCGTCCCGCCCGCCGACCTCACCCGGACGCTGGACCGCCTGATCGCCCAGCCGTACGTCGCCGAGGCCGTCCTGGTCTCCACCTGCAACCGGGTGGAGGTCTACGCCGCCGTCTCCGGGTTCCACGGCGGACTCGGCGACATCTGCGCGGTCCTGGCCGATCAGGCCGGGTGCCAGCCGGCGGCGCTCGCCCCGCACCTCTACGTGCACTACGACGCCGCCGCCGTGGACCACGTCTTCCGGGTGGCCGCCGGGCTCGACTCGATGGTGGTCGGCGAGGCGCAGATCCTCGGCCAGCTCCGCGACGCCTACCACTCCGCCGGTGGCGCCGACTCGGCCGGCCGCCTGCTGCACGAGCTGATGCAGCAGGCGCTGCGGGTCGGCAAGCGCGCGCACGCCGAGACCAACATCGACCGGGCCGGGCAGAGCGTCGTCACCGCCGCCCTGGACCTCGCCGCCGAGATGCTCGACGGCGAACTGGCCGGGCGGCCCGCGATGATCGTCGGCGCGGGCGCGATGGGCTCGCTGGGCGTGGCCACGCTGTCCCGGCTGGGCGCCGGCCCGCTCACCGTGACCAACCGGGGCGCCGCCCGTGCCGTCCGGCTCGCCGAGTCGTACGGCGCGTCCGCCGTGCCGATGGCCGAGCTGATCACCGCGCTCGCCGACGTCGACGTCGTGGTCGCCGCCACCGCCGCCACCGAGCCGGTGCTCACCCGCGACGTGGTGACCCGGGCACTGGCCCGCCGGAACGCCGACCGCGGCCCGCTGGTCCTGCTCGACCTGGCCGTACCGCGCGACGTCGAGCCCGGCGTCGCCGAGCTGCCCGGCGTCGAGGTCGTCGACATCGATCGGATGGCCGCCGTGCTCGCCGACGGGCCGGCCGCCGCCGACGCCGCCGAGGTGGCCCGGATCGTCGCCGGTGAGGTCGAGTCGTTCCTGAGCTGGCTGCGCGGCGCCGACGTGGCGCCGACGGTGGCCGCCCTGCGCGGCCGGGCCGACGACGTGGTCGCCACCGAGCTGCGCCGGCTCGGCCAGCGCCGCCCCGACCTCAGCGACGACCAGCGCGCCGAGGTGGCCCGGACCGTGCACCGGGTCGTCCAGCGACTGCTGCACCAGCCGACCGTACGGGTCCGCCAGCTCGCCGCCGAGCCCGGCGGCGACCAGTACGCGGCGCTGCTGCGCGAGCTGTTCGACCTGGACGTTCCGCAGACGTCCCCGGTCGACACCGTTCCCGACGTGGTCGCCACCGATCTCGACGGGCGGCCGTCGTTCGACGCCGCCGACATCCCGCCCACCGGAGGTGCGCGATGACCGCCCCACTGCGCCTCGGCACCCGGGGCAGCGCCCTGGCGATGGCCCAGTCCGGCCACGTGGCCGAAGCCCTCACCGCGGCCACCGGCCGCCCGGTCGAGCTGGTCGAGGTGGTGACCGCCGGGGACAAGTCGACCGCCCCGGTGCAGCGACTCGGCGTCGGCGTGTTCGTGTCCGCGCTGCGCGACGCGCTGACCGCCGGTGAGATCGACTTCGCCGTCCACTCGTACAAGGACCTGCCCACCGCGGCGGCGCCCGGCCTGCACGTCGCGGCCGTGCCGCCCCGGCAGGACCCGCGCGACGCGCTGGTGGCCACCGACGGCCGTACGCTCGCCGAGCTGCCCCCCGGCGCCCGCGTCGGCACCGGCGCGCTGCGCCGGATCGCCCAGCTGCACGCGCTGGGCATGCAGTTGGAGGTCACCCCGATCCGGGGCAACATCGACACCCGGCTCAGCCGGGTGCTCGGCCCGGACGCCGACCTCGACGCCGTCGTGCTGGCCCGCGCCGGGCTCAACCGGATCGGCCGCGCCGACGTCATCACCGAGACGCTCGACCCGATGCTCATGCTGCCCGCGCCCGCTCAGGGCGCGCTGGCCGTCGAGTGCCGGGCCGACGACCAGGACGTGATCGAGATGCTCGCGCTGCTCGACCACGAGCCGTCCCGCGCCGCGATCACCGCGGAACGGGCGCTGCTGGCCACCCTGGAGGCAGGATGCAGCGCACCCGTGGCCGCGTACGCCGTCCTCGCCGAAGGCGAGCCCACCGACGAGGGCGACGTGATTCAGGAGATCTACCTGCGCGGTGCGGTGATCAGCCCGGACGGTTCGCGTGACCTCCGGCTGTCCCGCACCGGAACGCCCGCCGACGCGGCGGAGATCGGCAAGGCACTCGCCGCCGAACTCCTCGAACTCGGCGCCGACTCGATCCTCGGCCAGGACGCACAGGCCGGCCCGGGGACCCAGCAACTTGGGAGCACAGAATGACCCGCACCCGTAAGCCCGTAGGCCAGATCGCTTTCGTCGGGGCCGGTCCCGGCGACCCCGGCCTGCTGACCCGCCGGGCGCTGGACGCCCTGGTCGAGGCCGACCAGGTGGTCTACGACCGGGGCGTACCCGAGTCGCTCCTGGCGCACGTACGCGCCCAGGCCCGGCCCGACGCCGAGTTCAGCCCCGCCGAGGGCGTGCCGGGGGACGTGGCGAAGGTGCTGATCTCCGCGGCCCGGTCCGGGCAGAACGCCGTGCACCTGGTCGCCGGCGACCCGTTCGGCCACGACTCGGTGGTCAAGGAGGTGCAGGCGGTCGCGCGTACCGCAGCGCACTTCGAGGTGGTGCCGGGCGTCGGCCAGGCCGAGGGCGTGGCCACCTACGCGGGCGTCCCGCTGCCGGGCGTACGCACCGCCGCCGACGTCGAGGACGTCACCGCGCTCGACTTCGACGCGCTCGCCACGGCCGTGGGCCGGGGTTCGCTGGCGCTCGCCGTGGACGCCGGTGACCTGGCCGCTGTCCGGGACGGCCTGCTGGCCGCCGGCGTCGACGGCACCACAGCGGTCGGGGTGACCGGCGACGGCACCGGCGAGACGCAGTACACCACCACGTCGACTGTCGACTCCTTCGTCGCGGCGGCGCTCGGCTTCACCGGCCGGGTGGTGCTCACCGTCGGCGCGGCCGTCACCGACCGCGACAAGCTGAGCTGGTGGGAGAACCGCCCGCTGTACGGCTGGAAGGTGCTGGTGCCCCGCACCAAGGAGCAGGCCGGCGTGATGAGCGCCCGGCTGCGCGCGTACGGGGCGATCCCGTGCGAGGTGCCGACCATCGCGGTCGAGCCGCCGCGTACCCCGGCGCAGATGGAGCGGGCGGTCAAGGGCCTGGTCGACGGCCGGTACGCCTGGGTGATCTTCACCTCGGTCAACGCGGTCCGGGCGGTGTGGGAGAAGTTCGCCGAGCACGGCCTCGACGCCCGTCACTTCGGCGGCGTCAAGATCGCCTGTATCGGTGACGCCACCGCTGAGGCGGTCCGCGCGTTCGGCATCCAGCCGGAGCTGATCCCCTCCGGGGAGCAGTCCTCCGAGGGCCTGCTGGCCGAGTTCTCGCCGCACGACGAGGTCCTCGACCCGGTCGGCCGGGTGCTGCTGCCGCGCGCCGACATCGCGACCGAGACGCTTGCCGCCGGGCTCACCGAGCGGGGCTGGGAGGTCGACGACGTGACCGCGTACCGGACGGTGCGGGCGGCCCCGCCGCCGGCCGAGATCCGCGACGCGATCAAGTCGGGCGGGTTCGACGCCGTGCTGTTCACCTCGTCGTCCACGGTGCGGAACCTTGTCGGTATCGCCGGGAAGCCGCATGCGCGCACGGTTGTTGCAGTGATCGGGCCCAAGACGGCGGAGACCGCCACCGAGTTCGGCCTGCGGGTCGACGTGCAGCCGCCGCACGCCTCGGTGCCCGACCTGGTGGAGGCGCTCGCCGCCTACGCCGTCGAACTGCGGGAGAAGCTCGCCGCCATGCCGGCGAAGCAGCGCCGGGGCTCCAAGGTGCAGGGCCCGACCGCCCTGAGGTTCCGCTGACAGGAGGCTCCCTCATGCCGTACCCCGAGATCCGGCCCCGCCGGCTGCGTCGCAACGCGGCCGTGCGGCGGCTGGTCTCCGAGACCCGCGTCGACCCGGCCGAGCTGGTCGTGCCGATGTTCGTCAAGGAGGGGCTGACCGAGCCGAGGGCGATCGCCTCGCTCCCGGGAGTGCTCCAGCACTCCCGGGACTCGCTGCGCAAGGCGGCCGTCGAAGCGGTCCAGGCCGGGGTCGGCGGGATCATGCTGTTCGGGGTGCCGGCGACGCGCGACGAGACCGGCTCCGGCGGTGTCGACCCGGCGGGCATCCTGAACGTGGCGATCCGGGACGTGGTCGCCGAGGTCGGTGACGCGACTGTGGTGATGAGCGACCTCTGCCTGGACGAGTTCACCTCGCACGGGCACTGCGGCCTGCTCACCCCGGACGGCGGGGTCGACAACGACGCCACGCTCGCCGCGTACGCCGACATGGCGGTGGCCCAGGCCGCCGCCGGGGTCCACGTGGTCGGCCCGTCCGGGATGATGGACGGCCAGGTCGGCGTGGTCCGCAAGGCGCTCGACGCCGCCGGGCACCAGGACGTCTCGGTGCTCGCGTACGCGGTGAAGTACGCCTCCGCCTTCTACGGCCCGTTCCGCGACGCGGTGGAGTCGGCGCTGGAGGGCGACCGGCGTACCTACCAGCAGGACCCGGCGAACCTGCGCGAGTCGCTGCGCGAAGTCGAGCTGGACGTGGCCGAGGGCGCCGACATGGTGATGGTGAAGCCCGCGCTGCCCTACCTCGACGTGGTGTCGGCGGTCCGGGCCGCGGTGGACGTCCCGGTCGCCGCCTACCAGGTCTCCGGCGAGTACGCGATGGTCGAGGCGGCCGCCGCGAACGGCTGGATCGACCGGGAGCGGGTGATGCTGGAGACGCTCACCTCGATCCGCCGGGCCGGTGCGCAGATCATCCTCACCTACTGGGCGGTCGAGGCGGCCCAGCTGCTGCGCGAGCGCTACTGACCCTCGCCCGGCCGCCCGGCGTCGGACCCGGGGCGGGCTCGCGCCGGCGCGCGTGTCGTGGCGCGTCGGTGAGATCCGCGGGCGGTGCGTTGCCTCAAGTTGTCCACAGCCAGACGCGGTAGCTCACAGTAGTTTTCAGGGCGGCAGGCGCTATGCCCCTCAGCCGACTTTGCTCTGCAGCCACGGGCGCAACTGTCACGAAGCGTAAGCAGTGCTTCGAAGGCTGCAGAGCAAAGTCGACTGAGGTGGTCTTCCTTGGCTCGGCTATGCCGAGCGTCGTGTCCGGATTGGTTGTTATTTGTCTTGAGTGTGCGGCGTTCGCTTCGGCAGTACTGGCTAACGCACAGTGATGTCACGCTCCGTGTGCCTTGAGTGGGGCGGTTGACGCACGGCGAGGTTTGGTCGGGCGGCGGATTCCAGGTTTTCCACAGGGGTGCGGAGCGGGGTTCGCCCGGGTGCATCCGAGCACGGTCGGGCGGATCGAGGCGGGCAGCCTGACGCCGAGCCTGGCCATGCTGTCGCGCATCGTGGGCACGGCCGGCTTCCGGCTCGTGGTCGTCGACGAGGCCGGCACGGTGCTCAAGCCGATGCGTGACCGGGCCGACCTGCGTGACGGCGCGGAGCGGCGGTACCCGTCCCACCTCGACGTCGTCACCGACCCGGAGCCGGGGGAGTGGTGGGCCGACCGGTACGGGCTGGCCCGCCCGCCGGAGACCTTCTACCGCGACCGGGCGGTCCGGGACGCGCTGCGCCGCCGCAGCCAGTGGGAGGTGCGGGTGGCCAAGTACCGGAACGTGCCGCCCCCGCCCGATCCGCAGCGGTGCGGATACCGCGGCGGCCCGCCGATCCGCCCATGAGCGAATCGACGGGCCGCCGCCCGGAACACCTGTCAGTCGTCGTTCAGGATCGTCCCGACGCCGGACGGGTCGGCCAGCCGCAGGCCCGGCACACCCGCCACGTACAGCGTGAGCTTCTCGTCCGCCTCGCGCTTGCGGTCGCCGCGCACGGTGACCGGGAACGCCAGCGAGGTCTGGCCCGCGGGGAGCAGCTTGCAACCCACGTACGGGTCGTAGTCCGACCCCGCCTGGGCGGTCGTGCCGTAGGTGGTCGCGCAGATCAACGCCGGCTCGGAGAGCGGGCGGGACACGGTGACGGTGAACGTCATCGCGCGGGTGCCCTTGTCGCCCTCTGCCACCGAGGTGTCGGCCACCCGCAGCGAGGCACGCGACCGGAACCGGGCCACCTGCGGGTCGTGGTCGCTGGCGCCCCGGTCACCCAGCTCCGGCGCGTCGGTCGGATAGTCGGCGTTGATGTGCGCCGTCCGTACCTGCACCAGGTCGTCGTGCATCGGGTCGTTCACGAACAGGTTGTCCAGCGTCTGCGCCTGGCCGCTGAAGGTGTACGAGTACGCCGACGCGGGCGCGTCCGCCACCAGGTCGTCCCAGAGGTTGTGCAGCCCGGCCTCGTACAGCGGGGCGAGCTGGTCCGACGGGGTCGGGTTCTGTGCGGTGGCGATCGGGTCGTCCGGGCGGGGGAACACGTTCAGGTCGCCGCCGTAGACCACGCGGGCGTTCGGGTCGCTCGCCTCGACCGCCGCGACGATCGCGGCGCCGTACGCGGCCTGCTCGCGGCGCTGCCCGACCCGGCTGTCCGGCCCGGACGAGAAGTGGTTGGCGACCGCCCAGAGCGTGAACCGCTCGGTCGAGCCGGGCGCGGCCTTGACAGTGAACCGGGCCAGCTGGGCCGCGCGGGTGTAGACGTTGCTGCCGTCCACGCCGGTCGACCGGTCCACGTCGGCGGGCAGCACCGCGTTGAACGCCTTCGGGTTCTGCACGTCCGTGTTGGACGCGAGCGCCGCCGAGCGGTACTGGACGGTCGGCGCGGAGCCCAGCAGCGGGTCCGCGGCGGTCGCCTCGGCCAGCGTGAGCCGGTCGGTGCGGTAGAGGAACGCCGAGGCGATGCCGCGGGCGTCCGCGCCGGTGCGGTCGTACGCGGCGGCGTAGGCGGGGCCGCCGTTGGCCGCGATGGCCAGCGCCAGCTCCTGCACGGTGTCCGGCGCGCCGTCGGCGTTGTTCGTGTCACCGCACGCCAGGGCGCCGTCGACCACCGAGCAGATGTCCTGGTCCTCGGCCTCCTGCACCAGGATCAGGTCCGGGCTGTGCAGCGAGTTGACGATCTGCCGGGCCTGCGCGGCCAGCTTGGCGGCGTACGCCTCCTGGCTCGCCGGCACGTAGTCGAACGGCGGGCTGACCCCCGTACATCCGGTGTTGCCGGCGAAGTCGCAGCCGTCGAACGGGTCGTCCCGGTAGTCGTACAGGTTCTCCACGTTGTAGGTGGCGATCGCGACCTCGCTGCCGCGGTCGGCCGGCTGCGGCGGGTGGTTCGCGGCCGGGTCCGCGCCACCGGTCAGGGTGAGCTGCTCGGGCTGCACGCTGTACTTGCTGAACGCGTACGACACGGAGCCGTAGGCGTCCTCGGTCAGCGTGTCGAACGTGCGCGCCTCGGGCAGCAGCGCGCGGGAGTCACCGGCGGCCGCCTTCACGCCGCCCGCTCCCAGCAGGATGCGCTGGTTGTTGCCGTTGTCGAAGAGCGTGCCGGGGATGTCGTCGAGCGGGTGCGCGTCCCGGAACACCCGGCGGGCGTACGGGTCGGACCGCTTCATGACCGGGTCCTCCCGGTCCAGCACGTAGATCTCGGAGTCGGCGGTGGAGGAGTAGATGTGCCGGGGCGCGGATACGCCGCTGCCGGCGCGTACCCGCATCCGCTCGCCCTCGTGCCGCTCCCAGAACAGGTCGGCGGCGGCCGCCTCGGCCGGCGGGACCGCGTCGTCGACCCGGACCGCGGTGTCCACGTCGAGGCCGGAGTCGAGCTTGCGGACCAGCGAGGCGCCGGAGAGCTGGGTCTGGTTGAAGTACTCGGAGACCCGGCCGCGCAGCACTACCTCGTCGCCGACGGTGGGGGCGTACCCGCCGATCAGCGTGGTGAACGAGCCCATGAAGACGAACAGCCCGTCGGACGTGAGCGGGTCGCCGTCCTCGGTGCCGAGCCGGCTCTGCAGGTAGAAGCCCCACTGGTCGGCCCCGGCCGAGCTGCGGGTCAGCGACATGCCGGTGATGACGCCGCGCACGTCGTACAACTGTGAGCTGGTGCCGTTGCCGCTGGCCGGGGCGAGCGGCGACCGGTCGGCGCGGCCGTCCTCGTCGTCGCCGGTGCGGCCCTGCACCTCGCCGATCGACAGCACGCTGGTGGCCTGCACGGAGAGCGTGCAGGTGGCGGTGTCGCCGTCGTCGTCGGTGGCGGTCACCGTGACCGCGTAGCTGCCGGCCGGCAGGCCGGTGGCGGTCAGCGTGGCGGTGGCCGTGCCACCGTCCCCGGCCGCCGGGGTGAACGCGGTACGGCTGATCGAGCCGCTCGCCGGAGCCGGCACGACGCTGGTGACCGCGAGGTCGGTGATCGTGTCGTCGGCGTCGGTCGCGGTCACCTCGCGGGTCGCGGTGGCGCCCGCCGACAGCGTCAGCGCGCCGCCGCAGGCCAGCGTCGGCGGCTGGTCGACCGGGCCGCCTCCGCCGATGGTGTGGCTGCCCAGCCCGTCGAACGTGTCGGTGGCGAAGCCGGCCCACTGCGCGGCCGGGTCGAACGGGTCCGCCGGATCGGTGTCGCCGGCGGTCACCGAGGGCAGCCGGCGCAACGTGTTGTCGGCGGTGCTGGTGAGCCCGCTGCCCCACTCACTGCCCGGGTCGACGCCGACCTGGCCGAGGGAGTCGACCACCGTGTCACCCTTGCGCAGCACGATCGCGTCGTCGCCGTTGAACAGCGACCCGCCGTACGTCTGGTCGGCCTGGGCGAGGATCGCGGGCGCGGCCGACGCGGCGGCGAAGACGAACACGTCCCCGGCGGCGACGGTGCCGGTCAGCGCGATGTTCGTCGACGTGCTGGCGCCGTTGAAGTAGAGCTGGAGCTGGTAGCCCGCGGCAGCCAGGTCGATCGGGGCGCCGGTGCCGTTGTACAGCTCGACGGCCTTGTTGTTGGACGACCCCTCGACGTACTCGGAAATGAGCAGGTCGGTGGGCGCGGCGCTGGCCGCGGGGGGTGCGACAGCGATCGCCGTGAGGGTGACGGCGGCGGTGGTCGCGAGCGCGGCGAGGGTGCGGCGCGGGCGCATGGGGCCTCCACGGTGGGTGGACAGGAACTAACGAACGTTAAGGGTCTCGTGGGTCCACCGTCCAGCCCTTCGGTGGCCGTCCGGTGAACGGTCAGCGGTGACTGTCCAGCCGGTGCACCAGTTCGGCGACGTCCACCCCGTACTCGCACCAGTCGCGGTCGGGGCGGTAACCCAGCTCGGCGTTGACCTTCAGCATCGACTCGTTGTCCTGCGCGTTCCAGGTCTGCACCTCGACCAGCTGGGGCTCGGCCGAGCGCAGCTCCAGCAGCATCCGCGCCTTGATGGCCCGGTCGATGCCGTAACCACGGTGGTCGTGGACGACGATCGTGTCGTACTGGTCGGCCCGGGTCGGGTGCTGCGCCGGCACCACCACCTCGGTCAGCCCGGCCACGTCCCCGGTCCGCTCGTGCAACGCCAGCACGATGTACGGCTTCATGCCGCGCCGGTGCAACGTGGCGAGACTGTCCCGCAGCCGGTCCGGGTCGTAGGAGCTGGGCCGCAGTTCCACGTCGTCGGAGTCGCGCACCTCGGCCTTGGCCCGCGCGTACGCCTCGAGCAGCTCGTCCGGCGGCCCGCCGGGCCAGAACTCCACGTGATAGCCCGCGCCCACCTCGGCGGCCATCTCGGTCAGCGCCGGCCAGTCCACCGTACGCAGGTCGAGCACGCTGCGGGTCTCCACATAGTCGCGGGTGAAGCCCAGCGACTCGTAGAACGCCACGGCCGGGGTGTCGCCGACCACCTCCACGCCGATCGACTGGAAGCCCTCGTCCCACACCCGGCGGGCGGCCACCCGGACCAGCTCACGGCCGAGCCCGGTGCGCCGGACCGCCGGATGCACCAGCACCTCCAGTACGCCGATGCCGCCCAGCAGCAGCACGTGCACATGCCCGACGATCGCTCCGGGCGTGCCGTCCGGAGCGTCGTCCTCCTGCGCCACCCAGGAGATCCGCCGCTCGCCGGGCATCACCTCGGACAGGTACTCCCGCATGGAGCTCTCCTGCCAGGGCGGGTCCTGCGGCAGGTCGGCCGCCAGGACCGCGTTCAGCGTGTCCAGCAGGGACGCGATCTCGGCGGACGAGGCGGTCCGAGGGTTCCACTCGCGCACCATCACCCGTCTAGCTTGCCGTCAACCGCTGCCGGGGGGAAGGGTTCAGTCCGCGAATGTACGCGAGCGGTCACCTCACGTTGCGGCTGAGCCTGCCGTACTCGTCGGCCTTGTCGAAGACCGCCTGGGCGTACCGGCGCACATCGTTGTACGAGAGGATGGCCCCCCACCAGTCACCCGGGATGGTCATGTTCCGGCCGCCCTTGCACAGATACTGGCCGGCGGCCAGCGCCGCGTCGTCGATGTCGTGGGGGTTCTTCACGCCGTCGTTGTCCGCGTCGGCGCCGATCTCCTGCCAGGTGGTCGGGATGAACTGCATCGGCCCGAGCGCCCGGTCGTAGACGCGGTCGCCGTCGAGCTGCCCCTGGTCGGTGTCGAGGATCCGGGACCGGCCGCCCTGCCCGTCGAGCGGCTGCCCCTTGATCTCCGGCAGGGCCCGGCCGTCGGGCCCGAGCGTGGCGCCGTTGGCCGAGCCGTGCCCGGACTCGACGTGCCCGATGGCGGCGAGCGTGGTCCAGCTCAGCTGGCAGGCACGGTTGGTCTGGGCGAGCACCAGCTCGGCGTAGGCGTACGCCTGGAGCGCCACCACCGGGATGGCGGTGACCGCGCTGACCCGCCTCGCCCAGTCGGCGAGGGCGTCGGCGGGACGACCGGTGGGTGGTGCGACAGTCACGCCGCCGGGCAGCGGCGTTCCGGTCGGCGCGGCGGTGCCGGACAGCCCGGACGGGTCCGGGAACAGGGGCGTCGCGGCGGGCGCGGCGGTCCGCGCCACGGTCGGCTCCGGCAGGGCCTCGTCGACCGACGCCGGCCTGCCGACGGCGGCCGGCACGATCACCGCGCCGGCCGTGGTGGCGGCGCCGACCAGGGCGAGCAGGAACAGCGCCGGCAGCGTGGTCCGCCCGGCGGGGCGGCGGGACCAGGCGCGGGTGGCGCTGGCCGCGCCGACGGCGAGCTGCCGCGGGCGGGTGCGGACGGCGTGCGCGAACGGCACGCGCCGACGTCGCCCGCCGGCCGGCTGCGCGTCGTCCGCCGCCTCGGCCTTCGCCTCCGGCTTCTCGCCGGACGGGGCGCCCGCGTCAGCCTTGGTGTCCGTGTCGGCTCCGGCGGCGGGCGTGCGCTCCTGCTTCGCGTCCGGCTCGGGCTGCGGCTTCGCGCCCGGGTCCGTGCTCGGCTCGCCAGCCGTGGCGTCCGGGTCGCGGGCCGGGCCGGCGGGCGGCTTCGGGGGAATGGGGTCGCGCTCGCGGCGGGGACGCGGGACGGGCCGGGCGTCGCCGTCGGGCGGCACGGCGGGTCGCAGGGGCCGGGCCGTCGCTCGCCGTTCGCCGTCCACCACCCGTCGAGTATCACCCATCCGTGTGACGGCGTCAGGTCCGCCGTACGCTGATGTCATGCCCCGGTACGAGTTCCGTTGCCGCGCCTGCGGCGACACCTTCGAGGTCAACCGCCCGATGGCCGAGGCCGCCCAGCCGGCCACCTGCCCACGGGGTCACGCCGACACGGTGAAGCTGCTCTCCGCTGTCGCCGTCACCGGGCGTGGTGGTTCCGGCCCTACTGGTGGGATTCCCAGCGGTGGAGGTTGCTGCGGCGGCTCCTGCGGCTGCTGAGTTTCCGCCGCTCGTCCCGCGGGTCGA
This sequence comes from Micromonospora sp. NBRC 110037, assembly GCF_001652995.1. Lineage (NCBI taxonomy): Bacteria > Bacillati > Actinomycetota > Actinomycetes > Micromonosporales > Micromonosporaceae > Micromonospora > Micromonospora sp. NBRC 110037. The sequence goes on along the minus strand of NZ_BBVA01000003.1, from coordinate 249,389 downwards.
ACCGGCTCTTGCCGCCCGTGTGATCTTTTGGCACCTTGGGTCGGAATCCGCCCAACCGTTCTCACGATGCGTGACGGCGCGATCATAGGGCAGCATGGATCCGACGTCAGCGGGCGGAGGTTCGACGTATGTCGCCAGAACACCACCTCCCGAGCGGGTGGGTGACCTTCGTGTTCACCGACATCGAAGGTTCGACCCGGCTGGCCCGGATGCTGGGCCCGGTCTACCGGCCGGTGCTGCACGAGCATCGCCGGCTGCTGCGGGACACCCTCGCCGGCACCGACGGGGCCGAGCTGCTGACCGAGGGCGACTCGTTCTTCCTCGCGTTCCCGGACGCCGCCGCCGCGGTGCACGCCTGCCTGACCGCGCAGCGCGCGCTCGCCGGCCACGACTGGCCCAACCCGGACGCCACGCCCCGGGTCCGGATGGGACTGCACACCGGCTACGCCGAGCCGCGCGACGGCGAGTACGCCAGCCCCGAGGTGCACCGGGCCGCCCGGGTGGCCGCCGCCGCGCACGGCGGGCAGGTGCTCTGCTCGGCCGCCACCGCCAAGCACGCCGAACCGCTGCCGGACGGTGTGTCCCTGCTGGACCTCGGCCTGCACCGGCTGCGTGGCTTCGACGACCGGGAGCGGCTGTTCCAGCTCGTCGCGCCCGGTCTGGAGCGGCGTTTCCCACGCCCGCGTACCGCCGACGCGGCGGCTCACAACCTGCCCACCCAGGTCACCTCGTTCGTCGGCCGGCAGGCCGAGCGCGCCGAGCTGGGCCGGCTGGTCGAGGCGTACCGCCTGGTGACGGTGCTCGGCGCGGGCGGCGCCGGCAAGACCCGGCTGGCCGTGGAGCTGGCCTCCGGGATCGTGGAGGACTACCCGGACGGGGTCTGGTTCGTCGACATCGCCGCGGTGACCGACCCGGGGCTCGTGGCGTTCGAGATCGCCGCCGTGCTCGGCCTCCGCCCGGAGCCCGGCCGGCCGATGCTCGACACCCTCGTCGAGTACGCGGCGCCGCGCCGGATGCTCGTGCTGCTGGACACCTGCGACGCCCAGACCGCGGCGTCGGCCGAGGTGATCAGCCGGCTGCTGGCCGGTGGCCGGGGCGTACGGGTGCTGGCGACCAGCCGGGAGTCGTTCGGCGTACCCGGTGAGGTGGTGTGGCGGATCCCGCCGCTGTCGGTGGACGAGGGGCCCGACGGTGGCAGTGACGCGGTGGCGTTGCTGCTGGACCGCACGGCGGTGGCCCGGGGCGGGCGGGCGCCGGAGGCGGCCGAGCAGGCCGACCTGCACCGGGTGGTCCGCCGCCTGGACGGGCTGCCGCTGGCCATAGAGCTGGCCGCCGCCCGGCTGCGGGTGCTCTCCGCCGGGCAGCTGGCGGAGCGGCTGGACGACATGCTGGGCACGCTCGACGCGGGACGGGAGACGGCGGAGCCGCCGCCGGTGGAGGCGGGCTGGAGCGGCAACCAGCAGGACACCGTGGACCTGGTGGCCGCGGCGACCGGCGCCGCACCGCCCACGCCGGCGACCCGCGCGGTGCAGCGCTCGGCCAGTGAGCGGCACCTGACCATCCAGGCGACCGTCACCTGGTCGTACCGGACGCTCGGCGCGCGTTCGGCCCGGCTGCTGCGCTGGATGGCGGTGTTCGCCGGACCGGTGGACCTGCCCACCGTGCAGTGGCTGCTCGGCGAGGACCCGCTCGACCCGCTCTCGGTGCTCGTGGACAAGTCGATGGTGCTGGCCGAGCCGCACGCCTCGGGCAGCACGTACCGGATGCTCGACCCGATCCGGGCGTACGCGGCCCGGCGGCTGGTCGAGGCGGGCGAGGAGCAGAGCGCCCGGGACCGGCACGTGGACTGGTGCCGGCACGCGCTGGACCGGGCGTGCCTCGGGCCGGACGGCCGTCCGGTGACGCTCTCCCTGTACGCGCTGGATCCGCTGGCCGGTGAGTTGCGGGCCGCGCTGCGCTGGTGCGCGACCGGCGGTAGCGCCCGGGCGGGGCTGCGCCTGGCCGGCGACCTGGACCAGTGGTGGCGGGAACGCGGGCTGGCCCGGGAGGGGCGGCTCTGGCTGTTCCGGCTCTACGGCCGGCTCGCCGAGACCGGTGAGGTGATGCCGGAGGCCGAGCTGGCCGCCGCGTACCACATGCATTCGCTGCACGCGGGCGCGGACGGCGAGTTCGGCGAGGAGCTGCGGTACTCGCAGCGGGCCGAGGCGGCCGCCCGGCAGTCCGGTGACCGGGGGCTGCTGGCCCGGGTGCTGGCCGGGCGCGCCGCGCCGCTCGTCGACATGGGCCAGTTCGCCGAGGCGGAGCGGGTCTGCCGCGAGGTGATCGACTGGGCGTACGCGCAGGACGTGGTCGGGGACGCGCTGCTCGCCGTCTACAACCTGGCCGAGCTGCTCTGGCGCCGGGGCGCGCTGGACGAGGCCGCCGAGGTGCTCGCCGCGGCCCGCCCGGTCGAGGCGTCGCGGCCGGCGGAGCGGGGCGGCCGTTCGGTGGACATGCTGCTCGGGATGGTGGCGCTGGCCCGGGGTGACCTGGTGGCGGCGCACGAGCACCTGCTGGTGGCGTTGCGGTCGCGGATGAGCCACGGCTACCTGGGCCGGGCCTGCGACACGATCAACGCGATAGCGGTGCGCTGCGCGCTGGCCGGGGACGCGCTCTCCGCGGCCCGGCTGTTCGGCGCGGCGCAGGCCACCCGGTCGAACCTGCGGGCCACGCCGGGGATATACGGCCCGTACTGGGCGGCCCGGCAGGCGGAGCTGCGCCGGGTGCTCGGCGACGAGGCGTTCGACGCGGCCTACGGCGCCGGGACGGGGCTGCGGCTGGACGAGGTGGCGGCGCTGGCCCTGCATGTCGAGCACCCGGACCTGGCCGCCGACTCGCCCCGGTTCGGCGTTCCCGCGCAGGGCTCCTGGCCGGCGTTCCAGCCGCGCAGCACGGCGGGCTGAGGCGGGCGACCGTTCCGTACTGCGCCGGGGAGCCCGCCGTGCGGCGGACTCCCCGCGTGGTGCGTCAGGCGCGGGCGGCGGCGTGGCGTTCGGCGTCGGCCTTCATCCGGGCGGCGCGGTCGAGGTCGGCCGGGGACACGGCGGCGACCGAACCGAAGACGCTCACCGCCTGGTAGTACGTCCAGGCGAGGCTGTAGCAGGCGGGCCGGACCACCGCGTTGTACGTGGCGCAGACCCGCTTCAGGTCGGCGTAGAAGGCGTTGTCCAGGCGGGCCTTGTTGGCGGAGAAGACGCCCATCGCCTTGTGGTTGCGGTAGCCGAAGTCGTGCCGGTAGCAGGAGAGCTTGAAGTTGAAGCCGATCGGGTTGTCCGGGCTGGACGAGCAGTAGTCGGTGGACCAGTCGAAGCCGTACTCGGTCCAGGGGGACCGGTTCTGCCGGGCGCTGTTCCAGGCGTTGTAGCTGGACGCGCTGGTCTGCGTCCAGCTGGTCAGGACGGACAGCTTCTGCTGGGTGCTCACCGCGGCGGCGGCCGGTGTGGCCAGACCGAGCAGGGTGAGCAGGGCGAGTGCGCCGGCGGCGAGGGTGGTGGCGAGGCGACGGGACACGGGAACCTCCGCGTGGTGGTGGCCGGGATCTCCGGGTGTCGACAAGTGTCGATCAAAGGGGTGAGCTGGGGCGATGCCCCGGGGAACGGCTCGCTGACATCCGCCTGAACAGACGAATGCCCCCGGACCGGCGAGGCGGCCCGGGGGCATTCGGGGTGAATCAGCGGACGAAGCGCGGCGGGCTCGCCGGGCTCTCGTTCGCCAGCCGGTCCAGCGCGGTCACGTAGTAGGTGTACCGGGCGCCGTCGGCCGCCGTGGTGTCCACCCAGGACTGCACGGCGCCGTCGGTGGCCCGCACGGTGCCGATCAGGTGCGAGGCGTCGGCGAAGTCGCAGCGCCCGGCCAGGCCGTGCCCGTCGAACCGGTAGATCGCGTACGACGCGGCGGTGCCGAGCGGGCCCTTGCCGTCGGCCGGCTGACGCCAGCTCAGGCGTACCCCGTCCGCCTCCCGCTGGGCCTTGGTGACCACCGGGAACAGCAGCGGCTTGCGCGGCAGGTGCGTCATGGTGGGCACCAGCGCGGGGCGGGAGTAGTGCTCGGCGGCGTAGATGTCGGTGGCGCCGAGCCGGTTCGCCCGTACCTGCACCGCGGAGAAGTGCACGTTGCCGAGCACCTCCGGGTACGACCGGTTGAGCGTCAGGTGGTTCGACAGCTCCTGCGGGTTCATCCAGAACGACCCGTACGCCGGGTCACCGCTCTTGTAGTCGGCCTGGCCGATGTAGAGCTGCACCCGCGTGCCGCGCACCTGCTCGGCCCACCACGGCACGAGCCGGGCGTAGTCGGCGGCCGGGTACTGGCCGATGTACCAGTAGAGCTGCGGCACGATGTAGTCGATCCACTCCTCCTTCACCCACTTGCGGGAGTCGGCGGAGATGATGTCGTACGACTGCGAGCCGGTGGTGTCCGAGCCGTTCGGGTCGGCCGACGCGTTGCGCCAGATGCCGAACGGGCTGACGCCGAACTTCACCCACGGCTTGACCGCCTTGATCTTGGCGTTCATCTCCTGGATCAGCAGGTTGATGTTGTCCCGCCGCCAGTCGGCCTTGTCCGTGAAGCCCCTGTTGTACGCCGCGAACGTGGCGTCGTCGGGCACCTGGTGGGTGCCGCTCGGGTACGGGTAGAAGTAGTCGTCGAAGTGCACGCCGTCGATGTCGTACCGCTTGACCGCGTCCATCATCGCGGTCTGGACGAACTCGCGGACCTCGGGGACGCCGGGGTTGTAGTAGAGCCGGCTGCCGGCGACGCCGGCGGGCGGGTAGGCGAAGACCCAGTCGGGGTGCTGGCGGGCCGGGCTGTCCGGGGCCAGTTGCGACAGGTCGGCGCCGGCGCCGCCGGGGGCGGGCATGGAGACGCGGTACGGGTTGAACCAGGCGTGGAACTCCAGGTTCCGCTTGTGCGACTCGTCGACCAGGAAGGCCAGCGGGTCCCAGCCGGGGTTCTTGCCGCGTACGCCGGTCAGGTACTCCGACCACGGCTCGTACGGCGAGGGCCAGAACGCGTCGGCGGTCGGGCGGACCTGGACCACCACGGCGTTGTGGTTGAGCTTCTGGGCCAGGTCGAGCCAGGCCAGGTATTCGGCCTTCTGCTTGGCCACCTGGTCCGGCGCGGTCCAGGAGTCCTTTGTGGGCCAGTCGATGTTCGTCACCGAGGCGATCCACATGGCCCGGAACTGGCGCTTGGGGGTGGCCGGGTCGGTGACGCAGTCGGTGGAGGGGGAAGTGGCGGTGCTGGTGTCGTCGGGTGCGGCCTGCGCCGGCGTGCCGGCGACCAGCGCGCTGAGCAGCGCCGCGGCCAGCGCGGCGGCTCCGAGCCGAGTTGCCTTCATGCGGTGCGGTCCCTTCGTCGGGTCCGGGGGGACGGTCGGCGGCGGGGTTGCGGCAAGATTCGCCGCACTGCCCACGCCTCCGGTAGGAAACTTTCATCTATCCGTGCCCGGCGCAAGACCTTGACCGGTGATCGATGTCCCGCGCCGTCCGACCTCGGCCGGATCGTGACGATTCCGATACCTGCCGTGCGGGATTGGAGCGGAAAACGGCTGGGTAGCTAGCCCGGTCACAGACCGCCACCGTGGCGGCCACACGGCGGGGGAGGTGATCAGATGTCGGTCCTGCGAACCAAGCCGATCGGGGACGTGCTCGCCCAGGGCGACGCCGACGGCGAGGACGGCAAGCCGGGACTGCGGCGTCGGCTCGGCGCGGTCGACCTGATGGGCTTCGGCATCGGCATCGTGATCGGCACCGGCATCTTCACGCTCACCGGTGTCGAGGCGCGCAACAGCGCCGGGCCGGGCGTGGTGATCTCGTTCGGCATCGCCGGCCTGGTCGCGCTGCTCGCCGCGCTCTGCTACGCCGAACTGGCCAGCAGCGTGCCGACCGCCGGCAGCGCCTACACCTACGCGTACGCGACGATGGGCGAGATCGTCGCCTGGATCATCGGCTGGGACCTGCTGCTGGAGTTCGCGCTCGGCGCGGCGGTGGTGGCCCGCGGCTGGTCCGGCTACCTCGCCGACCTGTTCGGCCTGCCCAGCGCCTGGTTCGCCGAGGAGGGCAGCGTCGTCAACCTCGGCGCGATCGGCATCGTGCTGGTGCTCGGCGTGGTCGCCATCGTCGGCATCCGGGAGTCCGCCCGGGTCACCAACCTGCTGGTGCTGGTCAAGGTGGCGATCTGCGCCTTCGTGATCATCGCCGGGCTGTTCTTCGTCAAGGCGGCCAACCTCAGCCCGTTCATCCCGGCCGCCGAGCCGGCCGGCGCCGGGGACGACGGCATCAAGCAGCCGGTCACCCAGGTCATCTTCGGGCTGGAGCCCTCCGTCTTCGGTTTCGTCGGGGTGCTCACCGCCGCCGCCGTGGTGTTCTTCGCGTACACCGGGTTCGAGGCCGTGGCGAACCTGGGTGAGGAGACCCGCAAGCCCAAGCGGGACCTGCCGCTGGGTCTGCTCGGCACGCTGCTCATCTCCACGGTGCTCTACATCGGCGTCTCGCTGGTCGTGGTCGGCATGGTCAAGTACACCGAGATCGACGAGGGCGCGCCGATCGCGTCCGCGTTCCGGGCGGTCGGCGCCGGCTGGGCCGCGGTGCTCGTCTCCATCGCCGCCGTCGCCGGGCTCACCAGCGTGATCCTGGTCGACCTGGTGGCCATGGGCCGGATCGGCTTCGCCATCGCCCGGGACGGGCTCATCCCGCCCGCCATCGCCAAGGTGCACCCGCGCTGGGGTACCCCGTACCGGATCGCCGGGATCATGACCGTCGCGGTGGCGCTGCTCGCCGGTTTCCTTCCGCTGTCGGCGCTGGCCGACTTGGTCAGCATCGGCGCGCTCTGCGCGTTCACGCTGGTCGCGATCGCGGTGCCGATCCTGCGCAAGCGCCGGCCCGACCTGGAGCGGCCGTTCAAGGTGCCGTTCTCGCCGGTGCTGCCGATCCTCACCGCCGTGGCGTGCCTCTACCTGAGCCTGAACCTGTCGGTCGAGACGTGGCTGCGGTTCCTCGCCTGGATGCTGATCGGCGCGGTCATCTACTTCGGGTACGGCAACCGCAAGAACCGGCTCGCCCGGCGCGAGCACTCGGACACCCCCGAGCCCGCCCCCACCCCCTGAGGCGGGCACCGCGGAGCCCTCTCGACGCGCGGGTCGGGAGGGCTCCGCCCTGATCGATCGTGAATTTCTGCAACGTTGTAACTCTCCGTGTGAAGAGGTCGTCACGTCGTCGTGAGGCGGTACAGTGCGGCCAGCGTTCACCGGGAGGACAGTTCAGTGCGGCACAGGCTCAAGGACGTCGCGGAGCGGGCCGGAGTGTCGGTGAAGACCGTTTCCAACGTCGTCAACGGCTACCAACACGTACGCGCCGACACCCGGGCCCGGGTCGAGGAGGCCATCGCCGCGCTCAACTACCGGCCCAACCTGTCGGCCCGCAACCTGCGCAAAGGGCGTACCGGGGTGATCGCCCTGGCCGTGCCCGAGCTCGACATCCCCTACTTCGCCGAGCTGGCCCGGCACGTCGTCACCGCCGCCGCCGACCACGACTGGACGGTGCTCATCCACCAGACCGGCGGCGGCTCCGAGCAGGAGCGCAAGGCCGCCAGCGGCATCGGCGACCACATGATCGACGGCCTGATCCTGAGCCCGCTCGCGCTCACCTCCGACGACCTCGCCGCCCTGCACGGCCTGCCCGTGGTGCTGCTCGGCGAACGGGTCGACAACGGCCCCGCCGACCACATCATGATCGACAACGTGGCCGCCGCCCGGGAGATCACCGCCCACCTGATCGGGCTCGGCCGCCGCCGGATCGCCGCGATCGGCTCCCAGCGCACCCCCGAGGGCGCCAGCGCCCGGCTCCGCCTGGCCGGCTACACCGCCGCGCTGGCCGAGGCCGGCATCGCGTACGACGACCGCCTGGTGGCGCCCGCGCCGGCCTGGTACCGCGCGGACGGCGCCGCCGCCATGCGGCACCTGCTCGCCACCGGGGTACGCCCCGACGCCGTCTTCTGCTTCAACGACACGCTCGCGCTCGGCGCGCTGCGCGCCCTGCACGAGGCGGGCCTGCGCGTGCCCGAGGACGTCGCGGTGGCCGGCTTCGACGACATCGAGGACGGTCGCTTCTCGATCCCGACGCTGACCACAGTCGCCCCCGACAAGGAACGCATCGCCCGCCTGGCGGTCGAGCTCCTGGCCGGACGTCTCGGCCCCGACCGCGACTCCCCACCCCGCGAGTTGGTAACCCCTCACCACCTAGCCCTGCGAGAGTCCGCCCCCCTCTAGCCCCGCGTCGCGGCCGCGTCCCGGCCGCGTCTCAGCCGCGTCCCAGCCGCGTCCCGGCCGCGTCGATCATGAAGTTGGCGGCGATGTCGATCTCCTTGAGTGCCGCCAACTTTATGATCGACGGGGTGGGTCCGGGGCCGGGGTGGGTCCGGGTCCGGGTCCGGGGTGGGGCCGGGGTCGGTCCGGCTCGGCCGGGGTCAGTCGAAGAAGCGGGCCAGGTGGGATGCGGGTGGGGGCGGCGCGTCCGGGGGCAGGGGAGTGAGGTCGGCGAAGACCGACGCGCCGTCGCAGCCGACGTGCAGCGGATACCAGCGCGGCGTACCCGGCGGGCGCTGACCGCAGATGCCCTTGAACGTCTGCACGTCCAGCAGGCGTACGTGGGTCGGGTCGGCCACCGCGTTGACGTGCCGCCACCAGGGGCTCATCACGTGGAGCACACCGCCGGGCCGCAGCACCCGGTGGCACTCGTCGAACAGTGGCAGGAAGTCGATCAGGTGCTCGACGATGTGCACCGCGAAGAACACGTCCACCGAGGCGTCGCGCAGCGGCAGCGAGCCGGCGAGATTGGCGACCGCGTTCACCCCCGGCGCCGGATAGATGTCCAGCCCCAGGTTGCCCGGCCACTGCTTGGTCGCGCCGCAGCCCAGGTCGACCACCACCGGCGCCCGCCCGCCCACGGCGACCCGGCACCAGACCCCGAGTACGCCCGACAGCCGGCCGATCAACTCCCGTACCAGCCGCAACTGCGCCGGGTCGGCGACCGCGCCGGTCAGGTGCGCCACCCCCCGGTCGAAGCGCACCTCGACGGTCGTCCCGCGTAGCCGCTCGTCGTGCCGGACCAGGTCGGCCCACGCCTCGGCGAGAAACTCGTCGGTCTGCCGGAGTCGCTCACCCGAGAGCGCGGTCTGCCCCATCGCCACCATGCGCCACCTCCGGCGGCCCGTTACCCCCATTTCACCCCAATATGCCCCGACCCGTCCGCCGTCCTCCTCCACCCCGTCCCGCCGTCCGCCCCGCCCCACCCCGTTGATCAAGGAGTTTGTGTCACCAGAAGACGCCCGCGAGGACACAAACTCCTTGATCACCGGGGCGCGCCCGAGATCTTGGAAGATTTCGGCGGTCATGGGGGCACTTTCCTTCCAAGATCTCCCGCGACTCGGGGATCAAGGAGTTCGTGCTGGCGTTGGCGTGGATGGACCCGAACTCCTCGATCGCGAGAGGACCCCCCACCCCGTTGATCAAGGAGTTTGTGTCCTATTTCGAGGGCGACGTCCACACGAACTCCTTGATCACCGCCGGTTTCGGGGCGGGGGTGCACGCTCCGACGGGCGGCTTGGGGGCGGGCGCTGTCGATCATGGAGTTGTGGCCCGGGCCAAGCTCGCAAAAGGGGCAGACGAGGGGCCGCAACTGCAAGATCGACGCGCTGAGGGCGGGAGGGAGGGAGGAGGGAGGGGGTCAGGGGGAGAGGGTTCGGCGGATGGTGCGGGAGCTGCGCATCCGCTGGCGCGGCTGGGCGGCCGCTGCCTTCGGGCGCTTGAGGTGGTAGCGGTGCAGCTCGTTGTTGCCGGGCAGCGACGGGTCCTCGCTCATCGCGACCAGTTCCCAGCCCTGGTCACCGGCCCGGTTCAGGTGGGCCAGCGCGGTGTCGCCGTACGGTGTCACGTCGATCATGGAGCCGTCCGGGCCGTACCAGATGAAGACGACCTCGAACCCGAGGTCGGTCGACGCGGGTTGACGACGACGGACCAGCAGCGCGTACTCCCACTTGAGCATGCGCTCATTGTGGACCCGCGCGCGCCGGTCGGCATGGATCAGTGTTCGGCGATCCGTCCGTCCGCCACGCGCAGCCGCCGGTTGACGCTTACCGCGTCGAGCATCCGCCGGTCGTGGGTCACCAGCAGCAGCGTGCCCGGGTAGCTCGCCAGCGCCGACTCCAGCTGCTCGATCGCGGCCAGGTCGAGGTGGTTGGTCGGCTCGTCGAGCACCAGCAGGTTCACGCCGCGCCCCTGCAGCAGCGCCAGCGCGGCCCGGGTCCGCTCGCCGGGGGACAGCGTCGCCGCCGGCCGCAGCACGTGGTCGGCGCGCAGCCCGAACTTCGCCAGCAGCGTCCGCACGTCCGCCGGGGCGAGATCGGGTACGGCGGCACCGAACGCGTCGAGCAGCGGCTGGTCGCCGAGGAACAGTCCCCGGGCCTGGTCGACCTCGCCGACCACCACGCCGGGGCCGAGCGCGGCGTGTCCCTCGTCCAGTGGCAGCCGCCCGAGCAGCGCGGCGAGCAGGGTGCTCTTGCCGGAGCCGTTCGCCCCGGTGATCGCCACCCGGTCGGCCCAGTCGATCTGCAGGTCCACCGGGCCGAGCGTGAAGCCGCCACGGCGTACCACTGCTCCTCGCAGCGAGGCCACGACGGCGCCGGCGCGGGGCGCGGCGGCGATCTCCATCCGCAGCTCCCACTCCTTGCGCGGCTCCTCGACCACCTCCAGCCGCTCGATCAGCCGGGCCGTCTGCTTGGCCTTCGCGGCCTGCTTCTCGGTCGACTCGGTGCGGAACTTGCGGCCGATCTTGTCGTTGTCGGTGGCCTTGCGGCGGGCGTTCTTGACGCCCTTCTCCATCCACGCCCGCTGGGTGCGGGCGCGCGCCTCCAGGTCGGCCTTCGTGTCGGCGTACTCCTCGTACTCCTCGCGGGCGTGCCGGCGCGCCACCTCCCGCTCCTCCAGATAGGCCGCGTAGCCACCGCCGAAGTGGTTGACCTGCCGCTGATGCAGGTCCAGCTCGACGATCCGGGTGACGGTGCGGGTGAGGAACTCGCGGTCGTGGCTGACCACCACGGTCCCGGCGCGCAGCCCGGTGACGAAGCGTTCCAGCCGGTCCAGCCCGGCCAGGTCGAGGTCGTTCGTGGGCTCGTCGAGCAGGAAGACGTCGTACCGGCTGAGCAGCAGCGACGCGAGCCCGGCGCGGGCGGCCTGCCCGCCGGACAGGCCGGTCATCGGGTGGTCCAGGCCGACGTCGAGACCCAGCTCCGCGGCGACCTGCGCGGCCCGCTCGTCCAGGTCCGCGCCGCCGAGGTCGAGCCAGCGTTCAAGAGCATTCGCGTACGCGTCGTCGGCGCCCGCCGCCCCGGCGGTGAGCGCCTCGGTGGCGGCGTCGAGCGCGGCCTGCGCGGCGCTGACCCCGGTGCGCCGGGCCAGGAACTCGCGGACCGTCTCGCCGGGCCGGCGCTCCGGCTCCTGCGGCAGGTAGCCGACCGTTGCCGTGGGCGGGCTGAGCGAGACCGTGCCCTGCTCGCGTGGGACCAGCCCGGCGAGGGTACGCAGCAGCGTGGACTTACCCGCGCCGTTGACCCCGACCAGACCCACCACGTCGCCGGGCGCGACGACCAGGTCGAGGTCTTCGAAGAGGAGGCGGTCACCGTGGCCGGCGGTGAGGTCCTTGGCGATCAACGTGGCGCTCATCAGGGCACCGAGCCTACCGGCGCGCGCATCCGGATTACCGCGACCCACGCTTGCGGCGGCACCGATCTGAGGGAGACTCACAGCCGTGGTGACCACACTGGCGATCGACTGCGGTGGCGGCGGGATCAAGGCCTCCGTACTGGATGCCGCCGGAACCATGCGCGCCCGGCCGCTGCGCGTGCCCACGCCGTACCCGCTGCCGCCTGGCTTGTTCGTCAAGACGCTGCTGGATCTCGGCGCCCGCCTGCCCACGGCGGACCGGCTCACCGTCGGCATGCCCGGCATGATCCGGCACGGCGTCGTGGTGGCCACGCCGCACTATGTGACCCGGTCCGGGCCGCGCAGCCGCGTCGACCCGGACCTGCTGGCCGAGTGGTCCGGGTACGACGCGCGCACCGCGCTGGCCGAGGCCTTCGGCGTGCCGGCGCTGGTGTTGAACGACGCCGAGGTGCACGGCGCGGGCGTGGTCGCCGGGACCGGCTGCGAGCTGGTGCTGACGCTCGGTACCGGGCTCGGCAGCGCGCTCTTCGACGGCGGGGTGCTGGCGCCGCACCTGGAGCTGTCGCACGCGCCGGTGCGGTGGAACACCACCTATGACACGTACGTGGGGGAGCCGGAACGGCGGCGCCTCGGCGACGCGTTCTGGTCCCGGCGGATCCGGCAGGTGGTGGACGGCCTGCGGCCGGTGTTCCGCTGGGACCGGCTGTACCTCGGCGGCGGCAACTCCCGGCTGATCCGGCCCGAGCAGGTGGCCCGGATGGGCGACGACGTGGTGATCGTCCCGAACACTGCCGGAATCGTGGGCGGTGTCCGGGCCTGGGACCTGGTCGGCGGCCGGTACGACCCCACAACCTGATCTTTCGCCCCGCAGGAACACTCGCGCTCCCGCCGGTGTTGTGCCAGCGTCGGACCAAGGCCTGGCGCGACACGAGGAGGTGGGTCGAGTGGATCTTCTGGCGGAGTACCGGCGGGCGACCATGTTCTTCGAAGCGGGTGACCCGACCGGAGCGGCCCGGCTGCTCGAACCGATCATCGAGGCCGAGCCGGACAACTCGTCGGTCCGGCAGCTGCTGGCCCGCGCCTACTTCCAGTCGGCCCAGCTCAACCGGGCCGAGGAGCAGTTGCGCGAGCTGGTCGACCGGGACCCGAGCGACCACTACGCGCACCACGTGCTCGGCCGCACGCTGGAGCGGATGAACCGGCCCGTGGACGCGCTGCGGCACCTGCGCATCGCGGCCGCGATGTACTCGACGAACACCGACTACGCCACCGCGCTGCGCCGGGTGGAGGGCAAGGTCGGTCGTTGACTGATCACGCGGAAGGGCAGCCCGCCCGGGCTGCCCTTCCGCGTACCTAGGATGGGACCGTGAAGCTCAAGCTCGACCTCCACGACATCTACAACAAGGGCCACGACATCGACCGTGCGCTGCGCGGGATCATCGACGAGGCGGTGGCGAAGAAGGCCACGCTCGTGGAGATCATCCCGGGTAAGGGGTCGGGCGCGCTGAAGAAGAAGGTGCTGCGGTTCCTCGACCAGAAGGACGTGAAGCAGCTCTACCACCGGGTCGAAAAGGACTCGAAGAACTTCGGCCGTTTGTTCGTGCATTTCCGCTGGAAGTAGAACCGGCATGCCGCCTGACCTGCGTCCTGGGTCGTTCAGAGGGGGCCGAAAGCAAGATCATGCCGTTTCCGGGTGCTCCGGCACGTACCGCCGTCCGTGTCAGAACTTGGGGTTTATGTAGCTACCCCAGGTCCAATTCTGGTCTTCATCGCTCATGCCGCGGATATCAATATCGAGCGGTTCGAGGTGGGCCGCCGGAAGGGGGTCCGAGTCTACGATAACTTGCAGGGAGCCGGTGAGAGTGTAGTATCCGGAACGCGGATCAATGCACTCTTTCCAGTTGTAGTTCGCGGCAGTGAGATAGATGCTTCTTTCCTGATAGCCTTCCTGGTTGAGCATGACGTGACCCCACGAGTAGGTACCCGAGGCGAGCTGGATCTGCCTGGAGATGCACGCAGTGGCCATGCCCTCCGCCGGGATCCGCGCAAGCTTCGTCGACTTGGTCAGGTAAGCGGTTGCGGCGGCATTCGCAGGAGACGCGACTCCAACCAGACCTGCGGCTATGAGAATCGACGCAACAGCGGACCGCAATTTAATCAGACGCAAGGAATCCCCCGATAGTTGGGCCACACACCTTCCGTGAGCGGCCGGTGCCCGTTGCTCGTAGCAAGCTATCGAGGAAGATGAGCGGGCGCAAGGGCATGATGTCTGTCACGAAGCACTACCGCTCGTAAGCATTTCCTGGTTGTTGCGCTCAGGCACTCCTGGATGGCTAATGGCGCAGTCGGGGGAGAGTGCCGTTCAACATCAGGCCGTTTACCGGCCGCCCCATCGCTGTCAGCACGATCGGGCGCGGCTTGCTCTAGCTTGATCCACTCCAGTACGCCGAAGTGGCGGTATCCCGGCGCGGGGATACCGCCACTTCGGCGAGGTGGTGCAAGTAAGCGGCGGTCAGAGCGGGTACGTGCGCGCCACCGCCAGCATCTCCGAGCTGTGCGAGCCGACCACGCCCACACCCTCCGGCCGCTCCCGGAACCCGGGCACCCCGGAGAGCCCGTCACTGGCGTCCATCGCGCGCACCGAAACGGCCCCGGCGCCGGGCACGAGCGTCAGCGTCACCTCGACACCCTCCGGCGGCGGGGCGTGGAACACGATCCCGAACCCCCACTTCCCGCCGCCCGGCTCGACCGGCAGGTCCCGCCCGGCCACCGAGGCGGACCGCACGGTGGCGGTGCTGGTGTCGACGTGCAGCGTGAGCAGGCGTACCTGCCGCTGCGGCGTCACGCGCACCCGCAGCACGCGCTGGTCACCGGTGCGGGTGTCGGAGAGCAGGTCCAGCTTCGGGGCGGGCAGGGGCGCTGCGGTGGCCGGCCCGCCGCGCAACTCGGTCGCGCCCAGCCCGGGGAAGTCGTCGGCGATCGAGACCGTGCCGTCGACGTAACCGTCGGTCCACGGCTGCGGCTTCTCCTCCCGGGTGAGCCAGGTCGCCTTGCCGGTGCCCGCGTCCAGCGCGTACATCAGGTGGGTCGGCACGGGATGCGCGGCGTCGAAGCGGTCCACGGCGAGGCCGACCCCGGCGAGCACCACCGCGGCCAGCGCGGCGGCCGCGGCGGGCAGCGCGCCGAGCCGGCGTGCGCGCAGCGCGAGCAGGCCGCGCTGGCCGCCGGCCCGGGGGTGCAGCAGGTCCACCACCGGGAGTACGGCGAGGCCGAGCAGCACCGCGACGAGCGCGGCAACAGCGCCCATGCCCATGCCGAGCGCCGGGAACAGCAGCACCACCGGCGGCAGCAGGATCACCACCGCCACGGCGGCGGCGAGCGTCACCGCGACCACCGGCCACGGTCCGTCGCGCCGGGTGGCGAGCGCGGCGAAACCGGCGAGCGCGCCGGCCAGGGCGGGCAGTGTCGTCAGGTACGCCCCGCCGGGCACCGCCACCGCGAGCAGCACTCCGAACACGGCGAGCCAGGCCAGCCCGCCGAACGCCAGCGCGGCCGGGCCGACGCGGCGGCGCAGCAGCGCGTACCAGCAGAACAGCACCGCGGCGGAGAGCGCCACCACGGCGAGCCGATACCAGACCGGGCGGTACGGGTCGAGCAGCTCGGCGTACCCGGGGCGGATCGTGGTGATCGCGGCCCAGAGCAGCCACGCGCCGAGCGGCGCCACGACGACCGGCAGCAGGGTGAGGCCGAAGCCGGCGGCGAGCGTGCCGGCGGTGGCCCGGCCACGGCGGCGCAGGAGCCAGCCGAGCGCGCCGACGGCGAGCAGCGCGGCGACGGCGAGCGGCAGTGTCAGCCAGCCGGGGTAGCTCACCAGGCCGCCGAGCACCGGGAAGTAGGTGTCGTCGTGGTCGGCGCTCAGGTCGCCCAGGTCGGTGCGGCCGAATTCGCGGGCCAGGCCGAGCGCGTTGTCGCCGTGCATCTGGAGGCTGCCCCGGTCCACCCGGGCCGGCACGTCCAGCGGGGTGTGGTAGATCGCGCCGCCGTCGATGTACGCCGAGTTCAGGCCCACGAATTTGCGGTCGAGGAACGCGGTGAAGTCGGTGTCGTTCGGCAGCGCGCGGTAGATCTCCACCGCGAACGAGGTGCCCACCGGGTGCGGCGCGGCCTTGCCGAACACCTCGACCAGCTTCGCGTTGTTCCGGGACGTCTCGAACATGATCACCGGGCCGGTGGAGCCGCGCGCCTCCAGGTTGAGCACCACCCCGCCGTCGCGGGCGAGCGGGTGGTCGCCGGCGAACCCGGCGGCCCCGCACAGGCACGCCTCCTCCGCGTCGGTGAGCACGAAGACGATGTCGTTGCGGGGGCGCGGGCCGGTGGTGAGCGCCCGTGCCACCTCCAGGATCGTGGCGGTGCCGGCGGCGTCGTCGTTGCCGCCCGGCCCGGTCTGCACGGAGTCGTAGTGGGAGACCAGGAACACTTTTCCGGTCGGATCGGTGCCGGGCAGGCGGGCCACCACGTTGCGGACCCGCGCCAGCGTGGCCCCGCCGGCCGCGCCGGACAGCTGCCCGGCCTCGGGCGCGACCGCGTCCTGCACCTCGGTCTGCAGGCCCAGCCCGCGCAGCGTCGCCACCAGGTGCTCGCGTACCCGGTCGTTCGCGGCGCTGCCCGCCACGTGCGGCTCGGCCGCGATCACCTCGACGTTCCGGTACGCCCGGGCGGCGCTGAACTCGCGCTCGGGCGCGTCCGCCGGGGCCGGCGCCGGGGTGGAGAGGCCGACCAGGACGCCCGCCCCGACGGCGAGCAGCGCGATCAGCGCGGCGACGGCGCTGGTCAGCCGGCGGCGGGGCTTGGTGAGCGCCCGGTCGGCGGGACGGGTGGGGGGTGCGCCCACGGGGACTCCTCGGGGTGGATCAACGGGGTGGGCATCATCCTGCACCCCCGGGGGGCTGCGGCGGCAGTCCTCGGACGGTGCGCTGCGGGCGTGACAGCGCTCCCGGCGTAACATCGTCTGTCGACCGTGCCGCTGTGGAGGTGGACCGGTCACCCGCTCCGCCGCGCCGGTGTCGGCCGCGTTGTGTATGACTGTGGTCTGAGTCAGGATCAGCAGGGCATTCGGAAGGAGCCCGACATCACCAGCGAACTCCCGCGACTCGCGGCGGTTACCCGACCGCAGCGGGGTTCCGGCGCATCGGGCGCCGTCCACGTGCCGTCGGCCGGGGCGGGGCTGCACGGCGGCGTACCGCCGGGCGAGCGGCTACGGGTGCTGCTGGTCGAGGACGACGAGGGCGACGCCTTCCTGGTCGGCGAGCTGCTCGCCGAGACCAACTCGATGATCGACCTGCTGGTGGCGACCAGTCTCAGCGAGGCCCGGCAGCGGGTGATGGGCGTGGACTGCGTGCTGCTCGACCTGGGCCTGCCCGACGCGCAGGGCCTGGACGGGCTGCGCCGGGTGCTGGAGATGGCCAGCGGCGCGGCGGTCTGCGTCCTGACCGGCCGGTCCGACGAGCACCTGGGCATCGTCGCGGTCGCCGAGGGCGCGCAGGACTACCTGGTCAAGGGCCAGGTCGACGGGGTCCTGCTGACCCGGGCGCTGCGGTACGCGGTGGAGCGCAAGCGGGCCGACGAGAACGCCCGCCGGCTGCGTGAGGTGGAGCTGCGCCAGGCCGAGTCCGCCCGCCTGGAGCGCGGCCTGCTGCCGCAGCCGTTGATGACCACCGACGAGGTGTCGGTGCACACGTTCTACCGGCCCGGCCGGCACGCCGCGCTGATCGGCGGCGACTTCTACGACGTGGTGCAGACCCGGCCGGACCGGATCGACCTGATCGTCGGCGACGTCTGCGGGCACGGCGTGGACGAGGCGGCGCTCGGCGTCGAGCTGCGCGTGGCCTGGCGGGCGCTGGTGCTGGCCGGGGTGCCGGACGACGAGGTGCTGCCCGCGCTGGAGCAGGTGCTGATGAGCGAGCGCCGCCTCCAGGAGATCTTCGCGACGGTGGCCACCACCCGGCTCGACCTGGCGTCGGCGCGGGCCACCGTACGCCTCGCGGGTCACCCGCCGCCGCTGCTGCTCAGCGGCGGCACTGTTGCTCCGGTGCCGGCCAGGGGCGGGCTGCTGCTGGGCGTACGGCCGCGCCGCCCGATCGCCTTCGACCTGGAGTTCGACACCGACGACTGGTCTCTGCTGATGTACACCGACGGCCTCATCGAGGGCCGGGTGGACGGCGGTGACGAACGGCTCGACGTGCCCGGTCTGACCGATCTGCTCGCCGACCCGGCCAACCGGGCGGTGCCGCTGTCCGAGCTGCCCGCCTGGCTGGTGGGCCGCGCCGAGCAGATAAACGGTGGCCCGCTGGCCGACGACGTGGCGATGTTGCTGGTCACGCGGGGCAGCGGCCGGTGAGCGCGAGCGCGAAGGGCGACGGGGAGGAACCGGTGAAGGCGTACCAGCAGGGGTGGACCCTGCGGCGGCGGGTGGCCGCGCTGCTCGGCGTGGTGGTTGTGCTGCTGCTCGGGTTGGCCGGCGCGGAGGCGGCGGTCGCCGCGCAGAACCGCCAGAACATCGACGCGGTGCTGCTCAAGACCGGTCCGCTGCGGGTGCAGGCGCAGGAGCTGATGAGCGCGCTGCTCGACCAGGAGACCTCGGTGCGCGGGTACGCGGTGAACGGCGACCGCACCGACCTGGAGCCGTACCAGGAGGGCGTGAAGCGCGAGCAGAGCCTGGCCGCCTCGATCCGCGATCTCTCCGCCGACTACCCGGACGTGCGCCGGTCGCTGGACGTGGTGGAGCAGAAGACCGCGCAGTGGCGGAGCCAGGTGGCCGAGCCGGTGATCAGCACGGTCGAGCGGGACGGCGCGGCGGCGGGCCAGGCGCTGATCACCGACGCGACGCGGCAGCAGTTCGACGGCATCCGTTCGTCGGTGAACACGCTCCAGGACGAGATCCTCACCGTCCGGCAGGAGACCGCCGACCGCGTCAACGCGACGAGCAACACGCTTGTCGTGCTGCTGATCATCGCCGCGCTGGTGGTCACGACGGCCGGCGTGGTCATGCTGCTCTCGCTGGACCGGATCCTGATCCGCCCGCTGGCCGCCCTGGTCGGCCAGGTGCGTGAGGTGGCCGACGGCGACTACCGGCACCGCATCGAGGGGTCCGGGCCGCCGGAGTTCCGCCGCCTCGCCGAGGACATCGACCAGATGCGGATGAAGATCGCCCGCGAGCTGGACGAGGTACGCGAGGCGCGGGAGCGCATCGAGTGGGTCAACAGCCAGTTGCAGAAGCAGGCCGAGGAGCTGACCCGCTCCAACCGTGACCTGGAGCAGTTCGCCTACGTCGCGTCGCACGACCTGCAGGAGCCGCTGCGCAAGGTGGCCAGCTTCTGCCAGCTCCTGCAGCGGCGGTACGCCGGGCAGCTCGACGAGCGCGCCGACCAGTACATCGCGTTCGCGGTGGACGGCGCGCAGCGCATGCAGCGGCTGATCAACGACCTGCTGGCGTTCTCCCGGATCGGCCGGCTGACCACCGGTTTCACCGAGGTCGACCTGAACAAGGTGATGGGCGACGTGGCGGGGCAGACCGAGGCGGCCGTGCAGTACGCCGACGCGGAGCTGACCTGGGGCGAGATGCCGACCATCCGCGGCGAGGAGCCGCTGTTGACCAACCTGCTGGTCAACCTGGTCAGCAACTCGGTGAAGTTCCGCCGCCCGGATGTGCCGCCGAAGGTGCACGTGTCGGCGCGGCTGGTCGACGGCGAGTGGGAGATCAGCTGCCGGGACAACGGCATCGGGATCGAGCCGGAGTTCGCCGACAAGATCTTCGTGATCTTCCAGCGGCTGCACTCGAAGGACGCGTACCCGGGCACCGGCATCGGGCTGGCGATCGTCAAGAAGATCGTGGAGTATCACGGCGGCCGGGTCTGGGTGGACACCGACGCCGACGAGGGCACCACGATCCGGTTCACGCTGCCCGCGCTGGAGGCCGACATCGAGGCCGCCAAGGCGGCGGAAGCGGCGGAGGTGGCCGAGGCCGGGGAGCAGGCCGAGGCCGCCGAGGGTGACCCGGCGGCCGTCGGGCGTCAGCCGGACGGCGAAGCACGCGAAGAGCCGCCCGCGGAGGCGGACGGACACGGTACAAACGGTGGCATGAAGGAGACGGTGGGATGACCGCGCCCGCGGACGGCAAGAGCCCGATCGAGGTCCTGCTCGTCGAGGACGATCCGGGCGACGTGCTGATGACCCAGGAGGCGTTCGAGGAGCACAAGCTCCGCAACCGCCTCACCGTCGTCTCCGACGGCGCCGAGGCGCTCGCGTACCTGCGCCGTGAGGGCCAGTACGCGGACGCGGTGACGCCCGACCTGATCCTGCTCGACCTGAACCTGCCCCGGCGCGACGGCCGGGAGGTGCTGGAGGAGATCAAGAAGGACGGGGAACTGCGCCGCATCCCGGTCGTGGTGCTCACCACCTCGCAGGCCGACGAGGACATCCTGCGCAGCTACCAGTTGCACGCCAACGCCTACGTGACCAAGCCGGTGGACTTCGAACGCTTCATCTCGGTGGTCCGCCAGATCGACGAGTTCTTCGTCAGCGTGGTCAAGCTGCCTCCGCGTGGCTGACCCGTTGCTGGACGACGTCGGCGCGCTGCTGCGGGAGGCGGCGGCCAAGGTCGTCGTGCCGTTGTTCCGCCGGCTCGACGAGGCCGACATCTCCGAGAAGGCGCCCGGCGAGGTGGTGACTGTCGCCGACCGGGAGGCCGAGGCGCTGATCTCCGAGGGTCTGCGTCAGTTGCTGCCCGGTTCGGTGGTGGTCGGCGAGGAGGCCGTCGCCGAGGACCCGGACCTGCTGCGGCACCTGCGCGGCAGCGGTGACGTATGGCTCGTCGACCCGGTCGACGGCACCTCCAACTTCGCCGCCGGGCGGCGGCCGTTCGCGCTGATGGCGGCGCTGCTCACGGACGGCGTACCGGTGGCTTCCTGGGTGTACGACCCGCTGGACGGCACGATGGCGGCGGGCCGGCTCGGCGCGGGCACCCGGTTGGACGGAGCGACGCTGCGGACGCCGCCGGCGGAGCCGCGGGTGGGCGCGCTGCGGGGCACCGCGGCGACGAAGTTCCTGCCGCCGGACTTCCGCCGCCAGGTGGAGGAGGGCGGGCGCCGCATCGGTGAGTTGCTGCCCGGCCAGCACTGCGCCGGCCGGGAGTACCTGGACATCCTCACCGGCGCGCAGCAGTTCGTGTTGTTCTGGCGCACCTTGCCGTGGGATCACACGCCGGGCACCCTGCTGGTGCGCGAGGCCGGCGGTGTGGCCCGCCGCTTCGACGGCGCCGACTACCACCCGGCCGACGACGGCACGGGACTGCTCGTGGCGGCCAGCCCGGACGTCTGGGACGAGGTGAGCGCCGCCCTGCTGGGTGGTTGAGCGGCGCTGCGCGACGGCCACGGCACGCTGCGTCGACGCCAGCCGCCGTACGCCGTCTCCGGCCTGGCGTGTCGCGCGTGTTCCGGTATCGTGACCGGCGGTCTCCGCCAGCAGGCCGCCGACCGGCGCCGGCGGAGACGCCGCTCGGTGTACGGGGGCCGGCGGTCGACGGAAGGACCAACACGTGCCCAGGACCAGCTCTACCGGCCGGCGCGCCCGGCGGTCGCTGCTCGCCGCGTTCGCCGCGCTGGCCGTGCTTCTCGGCTCCGGCGTGGCCGCCGGGCCGGCCGCCGCCGTACCCAGCCCGAACGCCCCGAACGAGGGCGGCAGCAAGCAGCTGCGGGCGGCGCTGGAGGCGGCGGCGAAGGGCCACATCGAGGCCCAGAACAAGCTGGAGAACTCCAAGCGCCGGCAGAAGGCGCTCGACACCCAGCTCAAGGACATCGAGGTACGCCTCGTCGGGCTCAGCGCGCAGGCCGGTGAGGTGGCCGCGCAGTCGTACCGGATGGGCCGGCTGACCGCGACGTCGATGCTGCTGGCCAGCGCCGACCCGAACGACTTCCTCAAGCGCGCCGCCGAGCTGGACGTGATGGCCCAGCGGGACAGCAAACGGCTGCGGGAGCTGGCCGACGCGAAGGCGCAGGCGGCCGAGGCGAAGCTCGCCATCGACGCCGAGGTGCGCGAGCAGGCCAAGCAGGTCGCGGTGCAGGCCCGCAAGAAGAAGGACGCCGAGGTGGCGCTGGCGAAGGTCAGCTCCGGCGCCGGGTCCGGGTTCAACGGCACCTCCTCGTCGGCGAAGCCCGCGCCGCGCAACTCGGACGGTTCGTGGCCGTCGGAGTCGTGCTCGGTGGACGACCCGACGCCCGCGTCCGGCTGCATCACGCCGCGCACGCTGCACATGCTCCAGCAGGCCAAGGCGGCCGGTTACAAGCGCTACGCCTCGTGTCACCGCAGCGGTGGCGGCGGCGAGCACCCCAAGGGCCGGGCCTGCGACTTCTCCGCCGCCAGCGGCGGGTTCGAGGACAAGACGGCCACCGGCGGCGACAAGGCGTACGGCGACAGCCTCGCCGCCTGGGCGAAGAACAACGCGAACCGGCTCGGCATCATGTACGTCATCTGGTATCGGCAGATCTGGATGCCGAACACCGGCTGGCGCGCGTACAGCGGTGGCGGCAGCCCGGCTGCCGACCACACAAACCATGTTCACATCTCGATGTATTGACGCGGCCCGCCGGCGGCGCTGCGTACCATCGCCACGGTGAGCAGCACATCGTCCGACGTCATGGCGGAACCGGCGGCCGACGCCCCGGTTCCGCCGCGGGCCCTCCCGAACGGGCTCGCCGCGTTCCTCGTCTTCTTCTCCAGCGGCGCGGTGCTGGTGCTGGAGACCGTCTCGTTGCGCCTGGTCGGCCCGTACGTCGGGGTGACGCTCCAGGTGACCAGCTCGGTCATCGGCATGGCGCTGGCCGCGATCGCGTACGGGGCGTGGTTCGGCGGGTGGCTCGCCGACCGGCGTGACCCGCGTACCCTGCTCGCCCCGGCGCTGGTGCTGGCCGGCATCGCCACCGCCGTCACGCTGCCGATCGTCAGGTACGCCGGTGAGGTGCTGCGCGGTGGCGCGGCGAGCGCGGTGCTCCTGCTGACCGCGCTGACCGTGGTGCTGCCGGCGGCGCTGCTGGCCGGCATCACCCCGCTCGTGGTGAAGCTTCAGCTCGCCGACCTGCGCCGTACCGGCCAGGTGGTGGGCAAGCTGTCCAGCATCGGCACGCTCGGCGGCATCACCGCCACGCTGGGCACCGGCTTCGTGCTGGTGGCCGCGCTGTCCAGCTCCGTCATCGTGCTGGGACTCGCTGCCGCGCTCGGGGTGACCGGGCTGGGGCTCGGCGTGTGGCTGCGACGGCAGGCCGGGGCCGGCGGGCCGTCCACGCCGGGCCGGGTCAAGGCCGCGCTGGCGTTGCTCGGTCTCGCCGCGGCGGGGCTCACCGCTGCCGCGCCGAACCCGTGCGACGTGGAGACCGCGTACCACTGCGCCCGGGTCGAGGTGGACCCGTCGTGGCCGCAGGGACGCACGCTCTACCTCAACTCGGCCGAGCACTCCTACGTCGACCTGAACGAGCCGAACCACCTGAAGTACGCGTACACGCAGTGGATCGGCCTGGTCGCGGACGTGGCGCGGCCGGCGAAGCAGCCGATGGACGCGCTGCACCTGGGCGGCGGCGGCTTCACCGTGCCGAACTACCTGGCCGCGACCCGGCCCGGCACCGACAACCTGGTGTTCGAGCTGGACGGCGGGCTGGTCGAGCTGGACCGGCGGGAGCTGGGCCTGCGCACCGGCCCGAAGATGCGCGCCGAGGTGGGCGACGCGCGGGTGCTGCTGCGCGGCGAGCCGACCGACAGCCGCGACTTCATCGTCGGCGACGCGTTCGGGCACCTGGTGGTGCCGTGGCACCTGGCGACCCGGGAGATGGCCGCCGACATCCGGCGGGTGCTGCGCCCGGACGGGATCTACGTGCAGAACGTCATCGACTACCCGCCGGGCCGGTTCATCCGGGCCGAGCTGGCCACGGTGAAGGCCGAGTTCGCGCACGTCGCGCTGATCGCGCCGCCCGGCGCGATCGACGGGGAGCAGGGCGCCAACTTCGTGATCGTCGCCTCGGACGCGCCGCTGCCGCTCGCCGCGATCCCGCCCGGTCTGAAGCTGCTGCCGGAGCGGGCCGAGCTGATGGACGAGGCGGCGGTGACCGAATGGGTGGGCGACGCGATGGTGCTCACCGACGACTACGCGCCGGTGGACCAACTCCTCGCGACCGCCTGAACGGGTGACTTTCCTGACCGATTCCGACCGCTGAGGTGTACCGGGGCCCACTTCGGGCAACAGGACCGACCATGGGTGGACCGGTCAGGAACGGCGTGCAACTGCTCGGCGAGCGCTATCGGCTCGTCGAGCAGTTGGGTGCGGGCGGCATGTCGGTCGTCTGGCGCGGCTACGACGAGGTGCTGGGCCGCCAGGTGGCGGTCAAGGTGCTGGCCTCGCGGCTGGCCAGCGACAAGGCGTTCCGGCACCGGATCCGGGTGGAGGCGCAGGCCGCCGCGCGGCTGTGCCACCCCAACATCACAAACGTGTACGACTACGGCGAGTCGGTCCAGGTCGGCCTGACCGTGCCGTACGTGGTCATGGAGCTTGTCGACGGCGGTCCGCTCAGCGGGCGGCTCGGCCGCGACGGGCAGCTTCCGTGGCGGGAGGCCATGACCATCGGCGCGGAGGTCGCCTCGGCGCTCGCCGCCGCGCACGCCCGTGGCGTGGTGCACCGGGACGTGACCCCGGGCAACGTCATGCTGACCCCGACCGGCGTGAAGGTCGTCGACTTCGGCATCTCGGCGCTGGTGGGGGAGAGCGACAAGGGGCCGGACGGCGCGCTGCTCGGCACGCCGGCCTACCTCGCGCCGGAACGGCTGGACAACGGCCACGTCTCGCCCGCCACCGACGTGTACGCGGTCGGGCTGCTGCTGTACCGGATGCTCACCGGCCGTCTGCCGTGGCAGGCCAGCACCACCACCGAGATGCTGCGCGCGCACATGTACCGCGACCCGGACCCGATGCCGCCGGTGCCGGGCCTGCCCGAGCCGGTCGCCGCGCTGGTGCAGCGGTGCCTGGCCAAGCGCCCCGAGGACCGCCCGGCGACCGCCGAGGTGGCCCGTACGCTCGCCGAGGCGGCCGGTATCGCGGCGATCGTGCCGGTGTCACCGGCGTTCGGCCGGATGGACCCGGCGCTCGCCGAGAACGCGGGCACCACGATCCTGCCGTGGTCGGCGGAGACCGACGCGTTGCCGTTCTCGGCGGTGCGTACCCGCACGCGGCGGGCGGTGGCGCGGCGGCGCAAGGTGGAGGCCGGTGTCGCCGCCGTCGGCCTGATCGCGGTGACCGCCACGATGTGGGGACTGACGTCGCGGAGCCCGGCCAGCGGCGGTGTCGAGCCGACCGAGGCGCGGATGAGCCTGCCCGAGCCGACGCCCTGCGCCGTCGACTACTCGCTGCGCCGCGACACCGGCAAGGACTTCTCCGCCGAGTTGACGCTCACCAACACCGGTGACCGGGAACTGCGCGGCTGGACCATGAACTTCACGTTCCCCGGCAAGCAGACGGTCACCACGGCCCAGCCGCCGGCCCGGCAGGAGGGGCGTACCGTGTCGATTCCCGCGCCCACCGCGACCCCGGCGCTGGCGCCCGGCGCCTCGGCGAAGCTCACGCTGGCCGGCCGCTACACCGGGAGCAACACGCTGCCGGTGGAGTTCACCGTCGGCGGCAAGAGTTGCGGCGTGCAGGTGTCCGGGATCGCCGGCTCGGCGCCCACCACCGCGCCGCCGGTGAAGACGCCGGTCAAGTCGCCCACCAAGACCACCGCGAAGACCACCACCAAGAGCGGGCCGGCGAAGCCCAAACCGGCGAAGCCCAAGGCCGCACCGAAGCCCGGCAAGGGCAAGGAGGGCCCCAAGGGAAAAGCACAGTAGACCAGTCGAAGGGGGGTGGGCCGGGCAAGGGCAAGGGCAAGGGCCCGAAGAAGGACTGACGGTCAGGCCAGCGCGGAGAAGCGTTGCACCTGGGTGATGCCGCCCTCCACGATGAGCACGCTGTCCGCCTCCAGCACCGTGTCCGGTCCGACGTACCGGAACCGTTCCCCGGCCTGCTTCTCACCCACCACCATCACGCCGTACCGGTCCTGCGGCGCGATGTCGCGCAGCGACCGCCCGACCAGCGGCGCCGGGACCTTGACCTTGGCGATGGCGAAGTCGTCGTCGAACTCGATGAAGTCGAGCATCCGGCTGACGATCAGATGCGCCACCCGCTCACCGGTCTCCGCCTCGGGGAAGACCACGTGGTGCGCGCCGACCGAGTGCAGGATCTTGGCGTGCTTCTCCGAGGTGGCCCGCGCCCAGATCTGCTCGATCCCCAGCTCGGCCAGGGCCAGTACGGTGAGCACGCTCGCCTCCAGCGACGCCCCGATCGCGACCACCACCCGGCGGAAGTCCGCCAGCCCGAGCTGGCGCAGCACCACCTCCTCGGTGGTGTCCGCCTGCACCACCCGGTCGAGGTCGGCCGACCAGTGCTGGACCCGCGCCGGGTCGTGGTCGATCGCCAGCACCTCGTAACCGAGGCGGGACAGCGAGTCCGCGAGGCGCGAGCCGAACCGGCCCAGGCCGATCACCGCGATGCCGGTCTCCTCCGGGCGTCTAGCCGACAATGGGTTGCTCCTCCGGGTAGCGGTACAGCCGTCGACGGGTGTTCAACGCGATGGCCGAGCCGAGCGTGAGCGGCCCGACCCGGCCGATGTACATGAGCGCGATCAGCACGTACTGACCGGGTGGGGAGAGCTGCCCGGACACCCCGACGGTCAGGCCGGTGGTGCTGAACGCGGAGGTGACCTCGAACAACGCGGCCGAGAACGACACGTGCGAGGTCAAACCGATCAGGCCGACCGTCCCGCCCGCCACGAGCGCCACGCTCAGCAGCGCCACGGTCAGCGCCTGCCGCTGGCTGGCCGCCGCCACCCGGCGGCGCCCGACAGTGGTGTCCGGCTCGCCCCGCAACTCGGCCCAGATGGCGAAGCCGAGCAGGAAGAACGTGGAGACCTTGATGCCGCCCGCGGTGCTGGCGCTGCCGCCGCCGATGAACATCAGGCCGATCAGCATGGGGTAGCTCTCGTCGGTGAGCCGCCCGACGTTTATGACGTCGAAGCCGCCGGTACGGCTCAACGCGATCTGGGTGAACGACGCCAGCAGCTTGCCCGGCACGTCGAAGGTGCCGATCGTGAACGGGTTGCCCCACTCGGCCATCAGCAGGTAGGCGACGCCGAAGACGGTCAGCACCACGCTGCCCCAGACGGTCAGCTTCGTGGCGACCGCCCAGCGCGCCGGCTGCCGCCACTCGCGTACCGCCTCGAACAGCGCCGGAAAACCCAGCCCGCCGATGATCGCGCCGATGCTGAGCGGCAGCGCCACCCAGCCGTCGCGGGAGAACGCGATCAGACCGTCCGAGTAGAGCGCGAACCCGCCGTTGTTGAACGCCTGCACCGAGTGGAACACCGCCGACCAGAGCGCCCGGCCCGGCCGGTAGTCGTAGGCCAGGAACAGGCGCGCGGCGACCACCGCCGTCATCAGGGCCTCGGTGACGAAGACGGTCGCCGCGATGCGCAACAGCAGCCGGCGTACGTCGCCGAGGCCGAACTCGGCGGTCTCCGCCTGCACGAGCAGCCGGTTGCGCAGGCCGAGCTGGCGGGAGACCGCCAGGATCACCAGCGACGCCCCGGTCAGGATGCCCAGGCCGCCGAGCTGCGTCAGCACGGTGATCATCACGAGCCCGAAGCCGTTCCAGTAGTTCGGCGTGTCGGTCACCGCCATCCCGGTCACCGACACCGCCGACGTGGACGTGAACAGCGCGGTGACGAACGGGGTGTAGCGCTCCTCGCTGGTGGCCCAGGGCAGCATGAGCAGACCGGTGCCGACCAGGATCACCGCCAGGAACCCCAACGGCACCAGCCGTACGGGCTTCCGGAGCAGGCGGCGCATCCCGTCATCTTCCGTCCGGAGATTCACCGGCAGGTCAGGAACCGACCAACTGGCGGTCAACCGCGCCCGGTCTGCTGTGCGTACCCATCGACGACAGGAGACGGCGTTGCGACGTACCCTTTCCGCCCTCGGCGTGGCCGGCGCGCTGCTCGCGGCGGCTGTGGTGGTGCCGGCCGTGGCCGCCCAGGCCGGCCCGGACCACCGCGCCGCCGAGCAGGCCCGCGCGACCCAGCGGCCGATCGTGATCGGCCACCGCGGCGCGAGCGGCTACCGCCCGGAGCACACCCTGGAGGCCTACCGGCTCGCCATCCGGCAGGGCGCCGACTTCATCGAACCGGACCTGGTCGCGACCAGGGACGGCGTCCTGGTCGCGCGGCACGAGAACGAGATCTCCGGTACGACAGACGTGGCCGCCCGCCCCGAGTTCGCCGCCCGCAAGGCCACGAAGACCATCGACGGGGTGACAGTCACCGGCTGGTTCACCGAGGACTTCACGCTGGCCGAGCTGAAGACGCTGCGGGCCAAGGAGCGGCTGCCGCAGGTGCGCGTCGCGAACACCGCGTTCGACGGCAGGTTCGAGATCCCGACGTTCCAGGAGGTCATCGACCTGGCGCGGGCCGAGTCGAAGGCCCGCGGCCGGACCATCGGCGTCTACCCGGAGACCAAGCACCCCACCTACTTCGCCTCGATCGGCCGCCCGCTGGAGGAGCCGCTGGTGGCGGTGCTGCGCCGCAACCGGCTCACCCACCGCGCCGACCCGGTGTTCGTGCAGAGCTTCGAGACCGCCAACCTGCGCAAACTCGACAAGATGATCGACGTGCGGCTGGTGCAGCTCATGGACGCCAGCGGCGCGCCCTACGACTTCGTCGCGGGCGGCGACAAGCGGACCTACGCGGACCTGGCCACGCCCGCCGGACTGGCCTGGATCTCCCGGTACGCCGACGGCGTCGGCCTGAACAAGAATCTGATCGTGCCCCGCGACTCGGCCGGCCGGCTGCTCGCGCCGACCTCGGTGATCCGTGACGCGCACCGGCAGAAGCTGGTGGTGCACGCGTGGACGTTCCGGGCCGAGAACCAGTTCCTGCCGGTGGACTTCCGCATCGGTGCCGACCCGAACGCGCGTGGTGACATCACGTCCGAGTACGAGCTGTTCTTCGACCTGGGCCTGGACGGCGTGTTCAGCGACCATCCCGACACGGCGGTGGCCGCCCGAGCCGGCCGCTGACCCCTGCTCCTGTTCACGGGGTGCCCGCCGCAGCGGCGGGCACCCCGTTAGCGTGCCCGGGGTCCGTCGCGCTCGCCCGCGCCCGAGATCTTGGTACGAAACGGCCCCCCGAGGGGCCATCCCGTACCAAGATCTCGGGCCTCCCCACCGATCTTGGACTTGTGGTGCCTCGCGTAAGCCGCGAACCGGGCATCTGAGGCGCCACAACTCCAAGATCGGCGGGGCGGGGCGGGATGATGCCGCCACCTCGGCGTAGTGGAGTTGATCAGGCCGGCGGTTCGGCTACGTAGGTGCCTCGGCCGGGCTGGCCGGTGATCAGCTCGCGATCGTGCAGCAGTGAGAGAGCGCGGGACGCCGTGTTCATGTGGACGCCGTAGGCTTCGGCGAGTTCACGGGTCGAGGGCAACTTGTCGCCGGGCTTCAACTCGCCACTCTTGATCTTTGCGGCGAGTTCGTTGGCGATCTGACGATACGGCGCTTCGGCTGTAGGCATGGTGAGGACTCCGGTCGGTTCGGCACCTCCGATCATGCCGGGCCTACACCAGTAACTGCAACAAGCAGAAAGCCCGATGTGGACGCTCGACCTACACAGGTATTTTGGGTAGGCTGACCCGCGTCCGGCTCCGGTTGGTTCGGCAAACCTCGGGAGTCGGACCCGGATTGGGCTCCGGGGCCGTACCGCCGAACGGGCTGCGGTCTCGGGGTCGGCGGCCCGCCCGTGTCCCCTGTCTGCGGGTGGGCCGCCTCCACGGCTCGGTGAGGAGGATCGGCGTGCGAAACGTGCTCAACCTGTTCAAGTCGGCGCGGCGTAACCGGACCCGGAGGCCGCCGAACCAGGGCTGGTACCGCTCGGAGTCGTGCCGGCCGCTGAGCGTCGGGCAGATCCGCGAGCGGAAGTTCCGCACCGTGCGGCACGGACTCGACCCGGCGGAGGTGCACGCCTTCCTCTACCGGGTGGCCGGTGACCTGGCGCTGGCCCGGCGCGACGCGTCCCGGTACGCCGAGGAGAACACCCGCATCAAGGCGGCGCTCAAGAGCTGGCAGTCCCGGTTCACGCCGGGCGCGCAGCGGTGAGCCGGGAGCGGTTCGTCGTACACCTGCCGGTTCTCGCGGCCGACCTCGACGGCGCGCGCGGGTTCGCGCGGGCCATCTGCCGGGCGCTCGGGTTCCTGGCCGACGTGGAGCGCGCCGGGACGACCGTGTCGCGGGAGGACGAGCAGTCGGTACGCCACTGGGTCTGGTGCGACCGGCCGCGCGACGGTGGCCGGCGATGCGCACGGGCGGCCGACCACGACGGGGAATGCGGCGGGCGTTGACCGGCGCGCGATGGCGTGGGACGACATTGCCGGCGAGGTGCGCGTGGTGGGTGCGGCCATCCCGGGTCGGCGCGGTTACGTGCCGATGTCCGGCGTTGTAACGAGCGGCCACCCTGTCCCGGGCACTTGTGTGCGCCGACCACATAGCCCGTGGGTGACGTCACTTCTAGCGTGAGCCGACAACTGACATTCCCCCTGTCCTCACCTGGAGTCGCAATGACGATCCGGCACACGCGACGGGTGTTCCTTACCGCCGCCACCTCGGTGGCGGTCGCTCTGGCCGCCACGGCCTGTGGCAGCCCGCAGGACACCGCATCCGGCGGCGGCGACGCCGCCGCCCCGGTCAAGGTCGGTCTGGTCTACTCCCAGTCCGGCCCGCTCGCCAGCTACGGCAAGCAGTACATCGAGGGCTTCAAGGCCGGCCTCGACTTCGCCACCAAGGGCACCGGCAAGGTCGGTGACCGCACGATCGAGGTGACCGAGGCCGACGACGCGGGCGACCCGGCCAAGGCCGTGTCCGCCGCGAAGGACCTGATCGGCAAGGGTACGAAGATCATCGCCGGGTCCACCTCCTCCGGGGTGGCGCTCCAGGTCGCGCCGATCGCCGCGCAGAACAAGGTGCTGTTCATCTCCGGCCCGGCCGCGACGGACGCGGTGACCGGCGCGAACAAGTACACGTTCCGTTCCGGCCGGCAGTCGTGGCAGGACGTGGTGACCGCCCGTTCGTTCATCGGCGACGCGGGCGGCAAGAAGGTCGTGGTGTTCGCGCAGGACGGCGCGTTCGGCGACGCCAACGAGGCCGCCGTCAAGGCCGTCATCGGCGGCGCGGGCGCGAACGTGAGCAGCGTCCGGGCCCCGGCCAGCGCCACCGAGTTCACGCCGTTCGCCAGCCAGATCAAGGCCGCCAAGCCGGACCTGCTCTTCGTCGCCTGGGCCGGCACCACCGCGGGCGCCATGTGGCAGACGCTCGACCAGCAGGGCGTCCTCGCCTCCACCACCGTCGTCACCGGTCTGGACATCCGCGCCTCGTGGCCGACGTTCGGCGCGGCCGGCAGCAAGATCTCGTTCCTGTCGCACTACTTCGACGGCGCGAGCGACACCGAGGCCGCCAAGGCCGCGAAGGCGAAGGTGCCGGGCGGCACGCTCGACCTGTTCCACCCGGACGGGTTCGCCGCCGCGCAGATGGTCGTCCGGGCCGTGCAGGAAGGCGGCGACGACGTGGAGAAGATGGTGAAGGCGCTGGAGGGCTGGGAGTTCGAGGGCGTCAAGGGCACCATGAAGATCCGCGCCGAGGACCACGCCCTGCTCCAGCCGATGTACCAGGCGAAGCTCTCCGGCAGCGGCACCACCTTCACGGCGACCGCGCAGAAGTCGCTCACCGGTGACGAGAGCGCGCCGCCGGTCGCGCAGATGAAGGGCTGACCGATGCTCGCCACCCGCGGTCTGACCTGGCGGATCGGTGAGGTCGCCATCGTCGACTCCGTCTACCTCGATCTGGCGCCGGGGGAGTTCCTCGGCGTGATCGGGCCCAACGGCGCCGGCAAGACCTCCCTGTTCAACCTGATCACCGGCCTGCGCCGGCCCACCGAGGGCACGGTCCTGCTGGACGGCGCGGACATCACCGCGCTTGCGCCGCACCGGCGTGCCCGGCTCGGACTGGGGCGTACCTTCCAGGCGTCCTCGGTCTTCGGCTCGCTCAGCGTGCGGGAGAACGTCCGGCTCGCCGTACAGGCACACCGGGGTGGCTCGATGAAGCTGTGGCGGCGGGCGGCGGCCGACCGGGAGGTGGCCGCCGCCGCCGACGCGGCGCTCGACCGGGTCGGCCTGCATTACAGGGGTACGGCGCTCGCCGGCACCCTGGCCCACGGCGAGAAGCGCAAGCTGGAGATCGCGCTGCTGCTCGCCGGTGAACCCCGGGTGATGCTGCTCGACGAGCCGATGGCCGGGGTGAGCGCCGAGGACGTGCCCGAGCTGGTCAGCGTGATCAAGTCGCTGACCGGGGACAGCGGCCGGGCGGTGCTCATGGTGGAACACCACATGGACGTGATCCTGGAACTGGCCGACCGGATCGCCGTGATGCACCACGGCGCGCTGCTGGCGTGCGACACCCCGGAGACGGTGATGGCGAACGCCACAGTGCAGGAGGCGTACCTGGGGGAGGCGCTCTGATGACCGAACCTGTCCTGTCCGTGGCGGACCTGTCCGTGCGGATCGCCGGACTGCACATCCTCCAGGGCGTGTCGTTCGAGGTCGCGCCGACCGGCGTGACGGTGCTGCTCGGGCGCAACGGCGTCGGCAAGACCACCACGCTGCGCGCGATCGTCGGGCTGACGCCGCGCGGCGGCGAGGTGCGCGGCAGCGTACGCATGGGGGCGCGCAGCCTGCTCGCCCGCCCCACCCACCGGCTGGTCCGTGACGGTCTCGGCTACGTGCCGGAGGACCGCTGCGTCTTCGCCGGGCTCACCGTCGCGGAGAACCTGCGGCTGGCCGAACGGCGCGGCGTCACGCCCGCGTACGACAAGGTCTTCTCGCTCTTCCCGGAGCTGGAGCGGCGCGGACGGCAACGGGCCGGCTCGCTGTCCGGCGGGCAGCAGCAGATGCTCGCGATCGGCCGGGTGCTGCTCAACGACAACCGGCTGCTGCTCGTCGACGAGCCGACGAAAGGGCTGGCGCCGAAGGTGGTGACCGAAGTGGCCGAGGTGCTGGAACGGGTCGCGGAATCCGTGCCGGTGCTGCTGGTCGAGCAGAACCTGGCGGTGGTACGGCGGCTGGCGACCGACGCGGTGGTGCTCTCCGCCGGCAAGGTCGCCTGGACCGGTGACGCCCAGGAGTTGCTGCTGGAGACCGCGTTGACGAAGTCGTTGCTCGGTGTGGGTTCTGGCTCCGGGGAGGTGCACGCGTGAACACCGTGGTCCTGCTGACGCTGACTGGGCTGGGCCTGGCGGCGCTCTACTTCCTCGTCGCCTCCGGGCTGTCCCTGGTGTTCGGCCTCGCCGACGTGCTCAACTTCGCGCACGGGCTGTTCCTCGGCGTGGGCGCGTACGCGACGTGGTGGGCCTCGGGCAACCTGCCCGGCGCCGGGCCGGACGGGTTCGGCTTCGTGCTCGCCGTCGTCTTCGGCGTGCTGGCCGGTTCGCTCGTCGCCGTGCTGGTGGAGCTGGTGCTGATCCGGCCGCTCTACTCCCGCACCATCGAGCAGGTGCTCGTCACCGTCGGCCTGTCGCTCGCCGGGGTGGCGCTGCTCCAGGCCACCTGGGGCGCCGACCCGCGACCGTTCCCGCGCCCGGAGTGGAGCCGGAACGTGACGTCGGTGCTCGGCGCGCAGGTGCCGAACGCCGGGCTGCTGCTGATCGTCGCCGCCGCTGTGGTGCTCGGCGCGTTGCTGGCGTTCCTGCGCTGGACCCGGTACGGCCTGATCATCCGGGCCGGCGTGGAGAACCGGGAGATGGTGACGGCGCTCGGCATCGACGTGCGCAAGGCGTTCACGCTGGTCTTCGCGATCGGCGGGGCCGCCGCCGCGCTGGCCGGCGCGCTCGGCGGCGTCTACTTCGGCACCGTCTCGCCGGGGCAGGGCGGCTCACTGCTGATCTTCGCGTTCATCGTGGTGGTGATCGGCGGGATGGGCTCGGTGGTCGGGTCCGCGTACGCGGCGGTCGCGGTGGGGCTGCTG
Source organism: Micromonospora sp. NBRC 110037 (assembly GCF_001652995.1). NCBI lineage: Bacteria > Bacillati > Actinomycetota > Actinomycetes > Micromonosporales > Micromonosporaceae > Micromonospora > Micromonospora sp. NBRC 110037. Next base: position 215,454 of record NZ_BBVA01000003.1, on the reverse strand, counting down.
CAACAGTTCGTCAACTACTACGGCACGTCCGGGCTGGGCGACCTGTGCGTGGTCGGTCTGCTCGCCGTGGTGCTGCTGCTGCGTCCGCAGGGCCTGGCCGGAAAGGTGGCTCACGCATGACCAACTCGGTGGTCGACGCGCCTCCGGCGCAGGTGCCCGACGAACTGACCCCCGGGCGTTCCCGCTGGCACGGCCTGCGTCCGTACCTGCCGTTGGTGGCCCTGGTGGTGGCGGCGATCCTGCCGTACTCGACGCTGAACCTGCCCGGGATCTTCGAGGGGCCGCTGAACTCGCCGGGCACGCTGCAACTGCTCGCCATCTGCCTGGTGTTCGGCGGGCTCGCGGCCGGATACGACCTGCTGTTCGGGCGGACCGGAATGCTCTCCTTCGGCCACGCCCTCTACTTCGCCGCCGGGGTGTACGGCACCGACATCCTGGTCACCAAGGCCGGGCTGCCGCTGTGGCAGGCCGCCGTGCTCACGGTGATCGGCGGGACCACGCTCGCCGCGCTGCTCGGCGCGGTGGCGCTGCGCACCGTCGGCATCGCGTTCGCCATGGTGACGCTGGCGTTCGCGCAGGTCGGGGCGATCCTGGTGGCCCGCGACTTCGGCGGCCTCACCGGTGGCGAGGAGGGCCTGCCGCTGGACGTGTCGGGGCTGCCGGCTGCCTTGGTGGGGGTCACCAACACGGTGAACCTGTACTGGCTGGCGCTGGCGTACCTGGCCATAGTGGTCCTGGTCGTGCACCGGGTCAGCGCCTCGCCGACCGGACGGGTGCTGGCTGGGCTGCGCGACGACGAGCGGCGGATCGGCGTGCTCGGGCTCGACCCGTACCGGTTCAAGCTCGTCGCGTTCACGCTCGCCGGTGGGCTCGCGTCGGCCGGTGGGGTGGTCTACGTGCTGATCGTCGGCGGCGCCAGCCCGCACATCACCTCGTCGGAGCTGACGCTGTCGCTGCTGGTCATGGTGGTGCTCGGCGGCCCCGGTACGCGGTGGGGGCCGGTGCTGGGCGGCGTCCTGTACATGTACCTGGACCACCGGCTCACCGCGTTCGGCAGCAGCGACGCGGTGAACAGCCTGCCCGCGTTCCTCAGTCACCCGCTGAGCCAGCCGCTGTTCGTCCTGGGCACGGTGTTCATCCTGGCCGTCTACTTCTTCCCCGGCGGCCTGGCCAGCCTGCGCTCCCGCGTGACCCCCCTCCTGAAGGCCCTCCACCGCCCCCGCTGACCTCCGGCCCCCTCCCTCCACCCCGTTGATCAAGGAGTTTGTGTCCTGATTTCGCGGTTAGGATGACGCAAACTCCTTGATCAACGGGGAGAGCGGGGACAGCGGGAAGGGGAGCGGTCATGGGGGAGCGGCGGCTTGCCGTGGTCAGTGGGGGTGGGACCGGGATCGGGGCTGCCGTGGCGCGGGGGCTCGTCGGGGACGGGTTCGACGTTCTCGTGGTGGGGCGGCGGGGGGACGTGCTCGACGCCGCCGCACGCCGGATCGGTGCCGAGAGTGGGCGGGACGGGGCGGTCACGGCCGTCGTCGCCGACCTGACCGATCCGGGGCAGGTCGGCGCGGTCGTGGACGCCGTGGGTGAGCGCGCCGTGGACGCCGTCGTCAACAACGCCGGTGGATTCCTGGGCGGGTCCACCGACTCGCTCGACGGGGTGGCGGACTGGTGGCGGGCCAACCTGGACGCCAACGTGCTCACCGCCGTACTGCTCACCGAGGCGCTGCTGCCCGCCCTGCGCCGCCCCGGCGGCCGGGTTGTCCTGCTCAGCTCGATCGCCGCGCAGCGCGGCGGCGGCGGGCCGTACTCGGCCGCGAAGGCCGCGCTGCACGGCTGGGCGTACGACCTGGCCGCCCAGCTCGGCCCGGACCAGATCACCGTGAACGTGGTGAGCCCCGGCTACGTGGCCGAGACCGAGTTCTTCGGCGACCGGATGACGCCCGAGGGGCACGCCAAGCGCGTCGCCGCCACGCTCGTCGGCCGGGCCGGTGTGCCGGACGACATCGCGGCGGCGGTCAGCTACCTGGTCGGCCCGTCCGCCGGGTACGTCACCGGGCAGGTGCTCGGCGTCAACGGCGGTTCCGTACTCGGCCGCTGACACGCGGAAGGGACGGCGGCCCCCGCCGCTCCTGGTAGAAATGCCGGATGAGCCAGGATCGGACGGCCGTACGGGAACGCGCCGAGGCGGTGCTGCGGCGGCTGGCGGGTGACCACGCCCGGCTGCGCGAGGACCAGTGGCGGGCCATCGAGGCGCTCGTGATCGACCGGCGGCGGGTGCTCTGCGTGCAGCGCACCGGCTGGGGCAAGTCGGCCGTCTACTTCGTGGCGACCGCGCTGCTGCGCGAGGGCAACCGGCACGGGCCGACGGTGATCGTCTCGCCGCTGCTGGCGCTGATGCGTAACCAGGTCGAGTCGGCCGCCCGCGCCGGCATCCGGGCCCGCACCATCAACTCGGCGAACCTGGACGAGTGGGACGAGATCACCGCCGAGATCCACGCCGGGGCGGTCGACGTGCTGCTGATCAGCCCGGAGCGGCTGAACAACCCGGATTTCCGCGACGGCGTACTGCCGAAGCTCGCCGCCACCACCGGGCTGCTGGTGGTGGACGAGGCGCACTGCGTCTCCGACTGGGGGCACGACTTCCGCCCCGACTACCGGCGGCTGCGCACGTTCCTGGCCAACCTGCCCGAGCGCACGCCGGTGCTCGCCACCACCGCCACCGCCAACGCCCGGGTCACGCAGGACGTGGCCGAGCAACTCGGTGACGCGCTGGTGCTGCGGGGCACGCTCGACCGGGAGTCGCTGCGCCTGGGCGTACTCGATCTGCCGACCCCGGCGCACCGCCTGGCCTGGCTGGCCGACCACCTGGACCGGCTCCCCGGCTCGGGGATCATTTACACGCTCACCGTCGCGGCGGCCACCGAGACGGCCGACTTCCTGCGCGGCCGGGGCTGGTCGGTCGCCTCCTACACCGGGCAGGCCGAGGACGCCGACCGGCGGGCCGCCGAACAGGACCTGTTGGACAACAAGATCAAGGCGCTGGTCGCCACCAGCGCGCTCGGCATGGGCTTCGACAAGCCCGACCTCGGCTTCGTGGTGCACCTGGGCGCGCCGCCGTCGCCGATCGCCTACTACCAGCAGGTCGGCCGCGCGGGCCGGGCCGTCGAGCACGCCGAGGTGCTGCTCCTGCCCGGCGTGGAGGACGCGGCCATCTGGCGGTACTTCGCCTCGCTCGCCTTCCCGCCCGAGGAGCAGGTCCGCGCCGTGCTGGCCGCGCTGGACACCGAGCGGCCGATCTCCACCCAGGCCCTCGAACCGGTGGTCGACCTGCGCCGGGCCCGGCTGGAGCTGATGCTCAAGGTGCTCGACGTGGACGGCGCGGTCCGCCGGGTGCGCGGCGGCTGGCTCGCCACCGGCGATCCGTGGGTCTACGACGAGGCCCGGTTGCGGCGCGTCGCCGACGCGCGCGCCGCCGAGCAGCGGGCCATGCGGGAGTACGCCTCGACGTCCGGCTGCCGCATGCGCTACCTGCGGGAAGGGCTGGACGACACCGGGGCGGCCGACTGCGGGCGGTGCGACAACTGCGCCGGCCCGCTGTTCGAGGCAGCCGTCTCCGACGAGGCGCTGACCGCCGCGCAGACGTTCCTCGGGCGCCCCGGCGTGCCGATCCCGCCGAAGAAGCTCTGGCCCACCGGGTTGGAGGCGGTCGGCGTACCCCTGAAGGGCCGCATCCCCCCGGCGGAGCAGGCGCTGCCCGGCCGGGCCGTGGGACGCCTCTCCGACCTGGGGTGGGGCGGGCGGCTGCGCGGGCTGGTCGGGCCGGAGGCGCCCGACGGCCCGGTGCCCGACGACGTGGTGGCGGCCGTGGTCGAGGTGCTGAAGGCGTGGGCGCACGGCGACGACCCGTGGCCCCGGCGGCCGGTGGGCGTGGTCGCGGTCGGCTCGCGGACGCGACCGCTGCTGGTGGGCTCGCTGGCCGAGCGGATCGCCGCCGTGGGCCGGCTGCCGCTGCTCGGCCACGTCGTCCCGGCCGGTCCGTCCGGCGGCGGCGGGCCGCGCGGCAACAGCGCCCAGCGGGTACGCGCGCTGCACGACGCCTTCCGCCTGCCGGACGAGCTGGCCGACGCGCTGCCGGGGCTGGACGGGCCGGTGCTGCTGGTGGACGACCTGGTCGACTCGGGCTGGACCATGGCCATGGTGGCGCGGCTGCTGCGCCGGGCCGGCGCGCCGGACGTGCTGCCGCTGGCGCTCGCGGTGGCCGCCTGATCCGTCGCGTCCGCGTGACAGGTCCCGGCCGTCGAAAAGTTCCCGGCGCGGCCGGAATGCGAGCGTCGCCACCGTCGGCGGACCGTCGGCGGAGCCGCAGGTGACCGGCGGTACCGTGGGGTCATGACCGAGCAGCTACCCGTCGTCCAGACGTATGCCGTGACCGGGATGACCTGCGAACACTGCGTCCGGGCGGTGACCGAGGAGCTGTCCGCGCTGCCCGGCGTCGAGGAGGTCCGGATCGATCTGGCCGGTGGCACCGCCACCGTCACCAGTGACGCCCCGCTGGCGGTCGAGTCGGTCCGTGCCGCCGTGGACGAGGCGGGTTACGAGCTGGTCGGCGGCGGTGCCTGAGTCGTCGTCCGGCACGTCCGGCACCGGCGTCGTCCCCGACGACGCCGTGGCCGGCGCGACACCGCCCCGCGCCGGGGTGGCCGCGGGCGGCCCGGTCGCGGTGGATCGGGAGACGCTGCGGTTGGCCCTGGTGGTGGGCGGGCTCGTGCTCGCCGTGCTGCTCGGCTTCGGGCTCGGCCGGATGAACGCGCCCGCCGACCCGGCGCGGCCCGCAGCCACGGCGAGCGGGGCCACCACGGGCGACGGCGGCATGCACGCCCACGCGCCCGGCACCGGCGCTCACTCCCACGACGGCGCCACCGTCACCCAGGGCGGCGGCGACGGCGCGGCCGGGCTGTCGATCACCTCGGCCGGTTACACGCTGGTCCCGTCGAACGCCGAGCTGACCGCCGGCCGCGCCGGTGAGCTGCGCTTCCAGATCCGCGACGACAAGCGCCGCGCGGTCACCCGGTTCGCCGTGGTGCACGACAAGCCGATGCATGTGATCGTGGTGCGCCGTGACCTGAGCGGTTACCTGCACCTGCACCCCACGATGGCCGCCGACGGCACCTGGTCGGTGCCGCTCGGGCCGATCGAGGCGGGCTCCTGGCGGATGTACGCGGACTTCACCGCCGTCGCCGACGACGGTGGACAGGTCGCCGTGGTGCTCGGCGCCGACCTGGCCGCGCCCGGCGCGTACCGGCCCCGGCCGTTGCCCGCCGCCGCGACGTCGGCCACCGTCGACGCGTTCACCGCCGCGTACACGGGCACCCCGGAGGTGGGACGCTCGGTGCCGCTGCGGTTCCGGATCACCGGCGCGGACGGCGCGGCAGCGCCGCTTCAGCCGTACCTCGGCGCGTTCGGGCACCTGGTCGCGCTGCGCGAGGGCGACCTCGGTTACCTGCACGTACACCCGGAGCCGGTGCGCGACGGCGACGAGGTGACGTTCTGGCTGACCGCGCCGGGGCCGGGCAACTACCGGATGTTCCTGGACTTCCAGGTCGGCGGCGTGGTGCGGACCGCCGAGTTCACGCTGACAGTGGCCTGAGCCCTCGGTCAGCCGGCGCGGCGGACCGGGCGGCGGGCCAGGTAGCGGAGCAGATCGCGGATGTGGTGCTTCTCCTCGGCGGGCACGCTCGGGTCGGCCAGCCGGTCCAGGATCACCCGCACGTCGGCCTCCACCGGACCCTCCTCGGCACCTCGGCGGCGCGGCACCGGACCGGCGTCGGGCAGGCCCAGCGCGCGGAACGCGGCCGCCACGGGCAGGTCGAGAGCGGCGCAGAAGCCGCGCACCTTGGCGAGTTCGGGGTAGTCCTGCCAGTCGCCGGCCAGCCAGCGGAACACCGTCGAGCGGCCGACTCCGGTGTGGGTGGCCAGATCGGTGACCGTCCAGCCGCGTTCCTCGCGCGCGTCGTCGATGGCCCGGCGTACGAAGCGCGCGAAGGCCATCTGCGGCGAAACGTCTGCCGAACCCATCCCTGTCGGATCTGCCCCTCCCGCCGGTGGCCCGGCTCTGCCGATCGAGCCTAGTACGCCGGGGCGCAGAAGTAACTGACTGATCGGTCCGGAGATCTCGTCGGCGGGACTCGGTGAATGCGGAAGCTTGCTTCGGGTAATGCGCTTCGGGTAATAGGCTGAGTGAACCCTGAGAATCGATGGAGGAGAAGCATGGCCGAGCCGGACCGTCCCGTACCGCATCGCCCCGGCGCGGTGAGCCTCTTCTTCGTGGCCAAGGCCGCGTTGTTCGCTCTCGGCTTCTGGATCTGGCTGCTGGTGCTGGCGGTACGCGGTGGCGAGGCGACCGGCGTACACCTGATCGCCGCGACCGGCGCGATCTGCACCACGCTGGCCTCGGTCGTGTTGGGAGCGCGGGTGGCGTTGCAGCGCAACGCCGCCCTCCGGCATGCCGAGCTGAAGCGGATGCTCGTGGACATCTCGTGGAACGCCTTCGCCGCCGCCGGCAACGCCGAGCAGCTCGGCGGGAAGGTGGTGCCGTTCCCGACCGCGGCCGAGGACGGCGAGCGGCCCGCCAACCGTGGTGAGCGCGTGTCTGTGCTGGACCGGGGCGATCGCAACCGGGGCGACCGGGGGCGGTAGCGCGCCCCTCAGGCCCGCTCCGCCAGCAGCGTCTCCAGCCGGGGCGTCACGCCCCACTGGCCGACCAGGTCGCGATACTCGGCGCGCTGCCCGTCGGTCGGCGCTCCGGCCGTCCGGCGTGCCCGGATGAGCAGGTTGCGCGGCGTGTGCTGGGAGTCGATGAACTCCACCACCTCGGCGCGGTACCCGTGCAGGCGCAGCAGACCGGCCCGCAGCGCGTCGGTCAGCACGTCGGCGAACCGCTCCCGGAGGATGCCCTGCCGGGTCAGCAGCTCGTACGGTCCCGGCGCCGGGCGGGCCCGGAGCTGGGCGGCCAGGTCGTGGTGGCAGCAGGGCGCGGCGAGCACCCAGCGGGCGTCCCAGCGCACCGCCCGGGCCAGCGCCTCGTCGGTGGCGGTGTCGCAGGCGTGCAGCGCGAGCACCAGGTCCGGCGCCGGTTCGACGGGCGCCTCGGCGATGGTGCCGGCCACGAAGCTGACCCGGTCGGCCCAGCCCAGCCGCTCGGCCAGCTCGGTGTTGCGGCGGCGCTGGTCCTCGCGTACGTCCACGCCGACGAGTGTCACGTCCAGGCCGCGCCGCAGCAGGTAGCGGTAGGCGGCGAAGGTCAGGTACGCGTTGCCGCAGCCCAGGTCCACCACCCGCAGCGCGCCGGTGAGGTCGTCGGGCAGCGTCGCGGCCAGCGCGCGCAGGAACGCGTCGACCTGCCGGCGTTTGGCCGCCGAGCCGCCGATCTCCTTGAAGAGGGGATCACCCGGGTCGAGCAGCCACTCCTTGGCCCGGTCGTGCCGCTCCGGCTCGCCGGCGGTACGGCTGGCCGCCGCGCGGTGCACCTGCGCCTCACCGGACTTCGTCACCCGGAGCTGGATCGTGGCGTCGGCGGTCTCGACGTGCCAGTTGCCGAACGGCTCGGCGAGCAGTTCGTCCACCGCGGCGTCGGCCTCGGCGCCCGGCGCCACGTTGCGGGTGTGCGGCCGTGACCCGTCGGAAGTGGCGATCTGCAACCGGGGGCCGCTCTTGAGCGCGACCGGGCGCAGTTCCGCGCGTACCACCGAGGGACGCTGCCCACGACGCCGCCCGGCGGCCACCGCCCGGGTCAGCCCCGGCGCGAGCAGCAGCGCCCGTACCTCGGCGAGCGCCGATTCCAGCGCTTCCGGCATCCCTACCTACCTCTCCAGTTCTCCACCCACCCACCCCGCCGGCCTGGTTGATCATGAGGTTGGCCGTACGTGAGCACGGCGTGTCGCGCCGTCAACTTCATGATCACCGCGTGGGTCCGGCGGTCGTGGGACGGGGACGGCCTCCGGGACCGGGGTCCGGGAGGCCGTTTCCGTTGGTGTTCGTCAGTCGGCGTTGCTGGCTTCGGCGGGCGCGCCGGTGCTGCCGCTGCGGCGGCGACGACGGCGACGCGGCTTGCTCGCCGTCTCACCCTCCGCGGCCTGCGGTGCGGCGGCGGTCTCGGTCGAGCCCTCGGTGCTGATCACCGCGGTCGGCTCGCCGGCCACCGTCTCGCCGGCCCGGCGACGACGCCGCCGACGCGGCGTACGGGTCGCCTCGCCGTCCCCGGCCTCGGCCTGCCCGGCGGGCGCGTCCCCGCCGTCGCTCGCACGGCCCCGACCGCGGTCACCACGGTCACGGTCGCCGCGCTCGCGGCCCCGGCTGTCACCCCGACGCGCGCCCCGGCGTGCCCGGCCGCCGCCACCCAGGTCCTCCTCGACCTCGGCGGACAGGCCGGCGCGGGTGCGCTCGGCGGTCGGCAGCGTGCCGCTGACGTCGGTGGGGATGGCCAGGTCGGTGTAGAGGTGCGCGGAGGTGTGGTACGTCTCCGGCGGCTCGGGCATGTCCAGCCCGAGCGTCTTGTCGATGATCCGCCAGCGGGGCATGTCGTCCCAGTCGACGAACGTCACCGCGACACCCGTGGCCCCGGCCCGGCCGGTACGGCCGATGCGGTGGGTGTAGGTGTCCTGGTCCTCGGGGCAGTCGTAGTTGATCACGTGCGTGACGCCGGTGACGTCGATGCCCCGGGCCGCCACGTCGGTCGCGACCAGCGTGTCGATCTTGCCGGCGCGGAACGCCCGCAGCGCCCGCTCCCGCGCGCCCTGGCCGAGATCGCCGTGCACGGCGGCCACGGCGAAACCACGGAAGTCGAGATCCTCGGCGACCCGGTCGGCGGCCCGCTTCGTACGGGTGAAGATCATGGTCAGGCCACGGCCCTCCGCCTGGAGGATGCGCGCCACGATCTCGACCTTGTTCAGCGAGTGCGTGCGGTACGCGAGCTGCGTGGTCTGCGGGGACGGGCCGGTCTCGGCGGTGTGCCCGGCGTGGATCGTCACCGGCCGGCGCAGGAACCGCCGCGACAGCGCGACGATCGGGTCCGGCATGGTGGCCGAGAACAGCATGGTCTGCCGGTCCTCCGGCAGCATCGCCAGGATCTTCTCGACGTCGTCCAGGAAGCCCAGGTCGAGCATGCGGTCGGCCTCGTCGAGGACGAGCGCGCGGACCCGGTCGAGCCGCAGGTGCTTCTGCTTCTGCAGGTCCAGCAGGCGGCCGGGGGTGCCGACCAGGATCTCGACGCCCCTGCGCAGCGCCTCGATCTGCGGCTCGTACGCCACGCCGCCGTAGATCGGCAGCACCCGGACGCCCCGGGTGCGACCGGCGGCGTCGAGGTCCTTGGCGACCTGGATGCCCAGCTCACGGGTAGGTACGACGACGAGCGCCTGCGGGACGCCGTCGCTGCCCTCGGACGGGGCGAACACGCGCTCCAGCAGCGGGATGCCGAAGCCGAGCGTCTTGCCGGTGCCGGTCGGGGCCTGCCCGATCAGGTCGACGCCGCGCAGCGCGATCGGCAGCGCGTACTCCTGGATGGCGAAGGCGCGGGTGATGCCGGCGGCGGCCAGCGCCTCGACGGTTTCCTGCCGCGCGCCGAGCGCGGCGAACGTGGGTGCCTCCGGCGGGACCGGAGCGGTGGGGGCCAGTGGCTGGCCGGAAATCTGGTCGCTCATGTGGATGTGGGGGTGCCCTCTCGTGGTGCGCCCCTCATGTCCTCAGGGCGCGTTCGGTGTGTGGCGCGGGCCACGCGGTCGGGGGCGAATCGCCGAGCCGGACCGGGCCGCACGCGCGTCGGGGACCGGTCTTGATCAGCGAAGCTGACCGAATCGGTGCCCACGGCAACTGTCTCATCCTACCTGAACGGCCCCTGAGTCGTCCCGATTCCCAGGTGGTGGCCGTGCGCGCGGGGCGGCTCGATGTGACTTGAGTCACAGCGTTGGCGCCGGTAGCCTGCGCTCGTGGCCGCCCCCGACCCCGCCGCGACCGGCTCTGCCGCCGCCGGTCCCACCGCCCCCGATCCCGCCGCGATCGACCTGTTCGGGCTCGTCGCGTACGGCGAACTGCTCGCCTTCGACCGCCTCGCCGCCGACGCCCGCCTCGCGCCCGACCTGGGCCGCCGCGCCGCGCTCAGCGAGATGGCCGCCGCGGAGATCGCCCACTATCGCTGGCTGACCGACCGCCTCGCCGCGTGGGGCGTCACCCCGGAGGAGGCGATGGTCCCCTACGTCGAGGCGCTGCGGGCGTACCACGACTCGACCGAGCCGCGGGACTGGGCGGAGGCGGTGACGAAGGCGTACGTGGGCGACGCGATCACCGACGACTTCCTGCGCGGGATCGCCGACGGCCTGGACGGGCCGGAGCGGACGCTGCTGCTCGACGTGCTGCACGACTCCCGGTACGCCGAGTTCGCCGCGGCCGAGATCCGGGCCGCGATCGAGGCCGATCCCCGGGCCGCGGGCCGGCTCTCCATGTGGGCCCGGCGGCTGCTCGGGGAGGCGCTGTCCCAGGCCGGCCGGGTCGCCGCCGCCGACCGGGGCGCGCTCAGCGCGTTGATCGGCCGGACCGGCGGGGACGTGCCGGGGCTGCTGCGCCGGCTGACCGAGGCGCACACCGCGCGGATGACGGCGGTCGGGCTGAACAACTGAGCCGCCGTGGCGGGAGGCCCGCCACGGCGGCCGGCGCCGCGGGAATCAGCGAACGGTGAACCCGACCGCGCGAGGCGACGCCTCGGCGATCTCGACGTAGGCGACCTTGCCGACCGGCACGATCACGCGCCGGCCCTTCTCGTCGGTCAGGGAGAGCGTGCCCTCGCTCCTGGCGAAGGCGTCGGTCACGATCTGCTCGATCTCGGCCGGCGACTGCGCGCTTTCCAGGACCAGCTCCCGCGGCGCGTACTGCACGCCGATCTTGACCTCCACTGTGCCTCCTCAACTGGGGCGAAAAAGCCACCGTGGGAAGGCTATCCGATCCGGCGGCCCGATGTTCAGGCTGACTCACCTTGCAGCGGGAAGCTGGCGATGCCCCGCCAGGACAGGGCCGCGACCAGCGCCTCGGCCTCCGCCTTGGGCACCTGACGGCCGCCGGCGAGCCAGAACTGGGCGGCCGTCTCGGCGGCGCCGACCAGGCCCGATGCGAGCAGCTCGGCATGCGACCGGCTGACGCCGGTGTCCGAGATGATCGTGTCGGTGATGGCCGCGATGCAGCCCTGCTCGACCCGCTCCACCCGCTGCCGCACCGCCGGGTCGTTGCGCAGGTCGGACTCGAAGACCAGCCGGAACGCCTCGCTCTCGTGGTCGACGAAGTCGAAGTACGCGCGGACCGCGGCGCTGACCCGTTCCTTGTTGTCGCTGGTGCTGCTCATGGCGCCCTGCACGTTTGCCACTATCGCGTCACAGTGCGTGTCCAGCAGCGCCAGGTAGAGCTCCATCTTCCCGGGGAAGTGTTGGTAGAGCACCGGCTTGGAGACCCCGGCCCGCTCGGCGATGTCGTCCATCGCGGCGGCGTGGTAGCCCTGCGCGACGAACACCTCCTGAGCAGCGGCGAGCAGCTGCTTACGGCGTGCCGAGCGGGGCAGGCGGGTGGGCCGACCGGCGGTCTGTGCACCGTTCCCCACTGCGGTCATGGGAACCTCCGAGTATCTGCGTACGAGCCGGCACGTATCACCCGAACCGGTGCGGGTTCGTGAACCCGTCGCGGAATTGGCCCGCCGCTGTAACTTATCGCCACTGTCACCACACGGTAGCCTCAGCGGGGGCGACCAAGGAGCGCGCGGTGAGTGAAACAGGGCAACCCGGAGCCGCCACCCCGGGAGAGCACGGCGACGGGACGGGCCGGCAGGACGAACCCGCCCGTACCGGCGGCGGTTGGGCGCCCCCGCCGAACGGCTGGTCCCGTGGTGCTCCGGCGCCCGGCGGCTGGCCCTACGGCGATCTCGGCGGCTGGGCCGCCTCCTCGCCCCGGCACGGTGACCTGCCGGCTCCGCTACCCGGCCGACCGGAGCCGGGACCGGTGAACGGCCGCCACGTCAACGGCGTGCACCACGCCGGGGAGGAGTCGCGCGTGACCCGCCAGGCGCCGGTCAGTGCCCCGCCGGCGGACGAACCGCCCCGGCAGAGCGACGGCGAGCGGCTGGCCGTACCGGCCCCGCGACCGGCGCCCCCGGCCGAGCAGCAGGTGAACCCGGCCGACGCCGCCGGCTCCCGGCACGCCGCCGACGACCCGGCCGCCGCGCCCCGCTGGGCCGAGAGCGGCCCCGCCTCCGCGCCCCCGGCCCTGCAGGTGCCGCCGGTCGGCGCCGCCGCATCCGGCTTCGAGGTGCCACCGGGCTTCCACGCGCCGAACACCGAGTCCACCCCGTCGCTCTCCCGTGGCTGGGCCGACCGGGCGCCCGGCGAGCCGTCCGCCGACCCGGCCGGCCGTTCCGCGCAGCCCGTGGGCGACGTCCGCCCGCCGGACGGACCGGCGGGCGCCGCCGGGCCCCGGGCCGCCGCCGACTCCCGGGAGCCCGCCGCGGACGACCCGGGCGCCGGTGAACCCGACTGGTCCGGACCGTCCTGGAACCGCCCGAGCTGGGGCGACGGCTGGGCCCCGCCGTGGGCCCGCACCGACGAGCCGGCGGCGCGCCGCGCCGCGGAGCCCGCCGACCGGCGCGAGCGGGAGGACGACACCGCCGGCCGCCGCGCCGCCCGCGACGACCGCGCGGCCCATGACGACCGTGCCAGCCACGACGACCGTGTCAGCCACGACGACCGCGCGGCCCACGACGACCGTGCCGGCCATGACGATCGCGCGGGCTGGGACGACCGGGCGGGCTGGGACGACCGGCCGGCCCGCGACGAGCGCGCGGCCGAGTGGGCGCCCGAGCCGGTGCGGCCGTACATGCCGGCCCGCGTCGAGCCGCCGTCCGGCTACGAGCCGCCCCGGCCCGAGCCGGTACGGCCGTACGAGCCGCTGCGCGCCGAGCCGGCCGCCGGACCGGAACCGACCCGGCCGTACGAGCCGGAACCGCCGCGCCAGTACGAGTCCGAGCCGGGCGCCGGTCCGGAGCCGGCGCGTGAGGCGACCCGGCCGTTCCGGCTGGCCCGGGGCGACGGCGAGCCGCCGCACGGGTACGAGCGACCCTCGTGGGCCGGGCCGCCGGTGCCGGTCCCGCCGGTGAACCCGGCCACCGGTCCCGAGCCGGCGAGCGCCCCACCCGCCCCGGCCGGCGGGTACACGCCGACGTTCCCCGGCTACCCCTCCGCGCCCGCCGGGCCGCCGCCTGCCGCCGCGCCCGTCGCCAACCCCGCGACCCGGGCCACCGGTGAGACCGCCGACGATCCCCGGCAGCCGCCGGCCGCCCCTGCCCGGCCGATCTCCGGAGTCCCGGCGCAGCCGGCCTCCGGCCTCCCGGCACAGCCGATCTCGGGCGTGCCGGCCCGGCCGACGTCCGGCGTCCCGGCCGGGCCGATCTCCGGTGTGCCGGCGCGGCCGATCTCCGGCGTCCCCGCCACGAGTGGTGCGGCGCACACCGACCGCACCTCCGCGCCCCAACCGGCGAGCGCGCCCCCCTACGCCGCCCGCCGGTCCGCGCCGGAACCCGTGCCGGCCGCCGACGCGGCCACCGAGCCCCGACCGGAGGAACCGGCCCCAGTGGTGCTGCCGCAGCGCGTCCCCGCCGAGCCGGACGTGCCAGTCGTGCCGGAGCCGCCCGCAGTGGAACCGTCCGCCGAGACCCCCGAACTCGCCCGCATCGCCACCCACCTGCGCCGGGACGACGAACCCGCGCCGCTGCGTGAGCGCCCGGAGGGCTTCGACGTCAACGCGATCCTGGACGCGGTCCGCGAGGTGGCCGGCGTACGGGACGCGGCGCTGCGCCGTACCCCGGCCGGCGCACACAGCCTCCGGCTCGACCTGGCCGACGGCGCGGACCCGGCAGAGGTCAGCCGCCTGGTGGCCCGGCTGCTCCAGGAACGGATGGGCCTGGCGGCGGCGCCGCAGAACCTGCCCGGCGCGCCGGTCGTGCCGCCGCCGGCCCCACTGCGCCGCCGATCGGCCCGGCTGGACCGGGCCGGTGAGGCACGGGCGGGCGAGGGCCGTTCACCCGGGCCGATCCACGCCCGCGCCCTGCCGGACGAGACGCGGACGGCGGTGCCCGCGCCCCGCAACGGTGACGAGCCCGGACCGGCCGGGGACGAGACGCCGACGCGTACCGGTGTGGTGCGCCCGGCCGCGAACCGCTCCGGCGAAGGGCGGTTCGGCGGCACGGACCGCGCGGCGCGTCCGGCCGACGCCCCGGCCGAGGGCGACGAGCCGCCGCGCCGCCGCCGGCAGGCCACCCACCGGGGCCGGGCCGCTGTCGACGAGACGTCGCTGGCCGCCGCGCCGACCGGCATGTCCACCGGCAGCCCGGTGACGCTCGGCACCTCGTACTCCGGTGGGCAGATGACCACGACGGAGACCGCGCCGTCGCGACCGCTCGACACCGGCGGCGCGCCCGGGCCCCGGGTGGTCATCGAGCACGTCCTGGTGAGCACGTTCGGCCTGGACGCCACCACTGAGGTCCGCCTGATCGCGGGCGACCGGACGGCCGAGGGCCACGCGACCGGGCCGGCCGTCGACGGGTACGTGCTGCGGCTGTGCGCGGTGGCGGCGGCCGCGGCGGTGGACGAGTTGCTCGGCCGGGGCGTCCCGGCCGGTGAGCACGGCCGGTGCTTCGTGGAGCACGCCGCCGTGGTGCCGTTCGGCAACTGCGAGGTGGCGACCGTTGTCGTGCTGCTGGTCTGCGACGGCTGGGTGGAGCAACTGGCCGGGTCGGCCCTGGTCGCCGGGGATCCCCGGCAGGCGGTCGTGCGGGCCACGCTGGCGGCGGTGAACCGGCGGCTGGAGGCGCTGCTCGCCTGAACGGTGTGCGGTACGGCGCGCGCGGGGAAGACTGGAGACATGAAACGCGCCGCACTCTGGCCGGAGCACAGCCTCCCCGCGCACGAGGTCCCGCCGCCCTGGCCCGGCCGGCACGTCCGGCTCGACGGCACGCTCGTGCACGTCCGGGAGACCCCGGCGACCGGGCCCGGCGCGGAACCGGCGCTGTACGTGCACGGCCTCGGCGGGTCCGCGCAGAACTGGACCGACCTGGCCGGCCTGCTCGCCGGCCGGCTCGACGGCCAGGCGATCGACCTGCCCGGCTTCGGGCGCAGCGAGCCCGGACCGCGCTACACCATCCCGGCCTTCGCCGACCGGGTGATCCGCTGGATCGAGCACACCGACCGGGGGCCGGTGCACCTGTTCGGCAACTCGCTCGGCGGCGCGATCTCGGTCCGGGTGGCGGCGCTGCGGCCGGACCTGGTCCGCACGCTCACCCTGATCTCGCCGGCCCTGCCGTTCCTGGACTTCCGGCGTTCGTTGCAGGGGCGGATGCTTCCGCTGCTGGCGATCCCCCGTGGTGAGCGGCTGGCCGCCTGGCGGCTGGCCCAGTTCACGCCCGAGGTGGCGGCGCAGCAGGTGATGGAGGCGTGCGTCGCGGATCTGACCCGGATCAGCGAGCAGCGCCGGCAGGAGGCGATCGACGAGATCCGGGTCCGGTACGAGGCCGCGCACCACGCCGCCGCGTACGTGCGTACCTTCCGGGGACTGGTCGGCAGTTTCCTGCGCTCGTACCTGCCGGGGGAGGGCGCGCTGTGGCGGCAGGCGGCGGCGGTGCGGGCGCCCACGCTGGTGGTGGGCGGAAGGCAGGACCGCCTGGTCGACGTCCGGGTGGCGCCGCAGGCGGCCCGCGTGATCCCGGACAGCCGGCTGCTGATGCTCGACGGCGTCGGGCACGTGGCGCAGTTGGAGGTCCCGCGGACGGTGGCGCGGGCGGTGCTGGGGCTGCTCGGCGAGCCGTCGTCGCCGGACGCCGGTGCGGGGGAGAGCGGAACGGGGCGCGACATGGCAGGCTGAGCCGGATGCCCAGCTCACGCCCTCCCCGCACCGCCCGGTCCCGGGCCTCCGCTCGTCCCTGGCGCTCCGCCCTCGTGGTGTGCGCCTTCCTCGCCGTCGCCGCGGTCGGCGTCGGCGCGGCGCTGCAACTTCCGTCGGCGGGGGCGGGGACGCGGGTCACCGACGGGTTCGTGGCCCAGCCTCCGGCGCCGACGCGGACGCCGCCGAGCGTGTCCCCGTCGCCGGTGGTGACGCCCAGTTCCTCGCCGCCGCCGGTGCTGACGCTGTCCGACCCGGGGCCGGCGAAGGGGCGGGGCAGCTTCGGCTACGACGACCGGCCCGGCGGGGTGCTGGGCCGCTCCGGGCCGCTGCAGCGGTTCCGGGTGGCGGTCGAGAACGGCTCGGGCGAGCAGGTCCGCGACTTCGGCGAGGCGGTGCAGCGGGCGCTGGCCGGCCCGGGCAGCTGGGTGGACGGGGGCCGGCTGCGGTTGCAGCGGGTCGGGCCGGGCAGCGGGTACGACTTCACGATCTACCTGGCCACCCGGGAGACGGCGCGGCGGTTGTGCGGCGCGGGCGGGATCGACATCCGCGTGGGCGGGGTGCCGTACACGTCCTGCCGGGTTCCGGGCAAGGTGGTGATCAACCTGGACCGGTGGCGGACCTCCGCGCCGCACCTGGTCGCCGCCGGGATGACGCTCGACGACTACCGGCTCTACGTGATCAATCATGAGGTGGGCCACCAGCTCGGGCACCGGCACGAGGGGTGTCCGCGGGCGGGGCGGGCCGCGCCGGTGATGCAGCAGCAGACGCTCTTCCTCAACGGCTGCCGCCCGAACCCCTGGCCCTACGTGGGCGGGAAGCGGTACGCCGGGCCGAGCCTGTGACCGCCGGTTCGTGAAGAACATTCGCGGCATAGGCGGTAAAAGCAGCTAAATGCCCGAATTGCATGGCACGCTGATGTCATGACCTCGTCGTCCCCTTACGACATGCACGCCGAGCCGCGCCGCCGACCGCCGCCCCGTCACCCGGCCGAGCGTCCCACGGTGCGCCGCATGCGCCGTCGTCGCCGCCGCTCGGTGCTGCTGCTGGCGATGCTGCTGGCCGCCGGCAGCGGAGCGGTCGGCGTCACCCGGCTGAACGCCCCCGGGCCCGGCGGGACGTCGCTCGCGGCCGAGCCGTCGCTCGCCCGCGGGGCCGCCGAGGCCGACGTCCCGGCCGCGCCGCCGACCGGCTACCCCACCGCCGGCCCCGGCACGTTCGCCGTGGCCCAGGGCCGATCCCCGGTACGCGGACACGCCGGGCCGCTGCGCCGCTACCGGGTCGAGGTCGAGCACGGTACGGGGCAGGACGCCGACGGTTTCGCCGCCACCGTGGACGCGGTGCTCGGTGACCCGCGCAGCTGGATTGCCTCGGGGGAACTGCGGGTGCAGCGGGTGCCCGAGGCGGCCGCCGCCGACTTCACCGTCTACCTCGCCACCCCCGTCACCTCGGAGCGGATGTGCGCCGAGGGCGGACTGCGCACCGACCGGTACACCTCCTGCCGGCTGCCCGGCCGGGTCGTGCTCAACCTGGCCCGCTGGATGACGGCGGTGCCCGACTACGGCGCCCCGCTGGACGTCTACCGGACCTACGTGATCAACCACGAGGTCGGGCACGAGTTCGGCGAGCTGCACCAGGCGTGCCCGGCGCCCGGCGTGCCCGCCCCGGTGATGCAGCAGCAGACGTACGGGCTGGACGGCTGCCTGCCGAACGCCTGGCCGTACGTCGACGGGGCTCGATACTCCGGCGAGCCCACCGACGGGGTCTGAGTTATTCCCGGTCCCGCAGTTCGGGCCGAGTGTCCCTCATCATGGCCGATCCCCGCCCGGGCGAGCGACAATGGCGCGGTCACACCGCCGATCCCGGGGAGTCCACCGTGTCGTTGCCCCCGCTCGTCGAACCCGCCGCCGAGCTGACCGTAGACGAGATCCGCCGATACTCGCGCCACCTGATCATCCCGGACGTCGGGGTCGAGGGGCAGAAGCGGCTGAAGAACGCCCGGGTGCTCTGTGTCGGCGCCGGCGGCCTCGGCTCGCCGGCCCTGCTCTACCTGGCCGCGGCCGGTGTCGGCACGCTCGGCATCATCGACTTCGACACCGTCGACGAGTCGAACCTGCAGCGCCAGGTCATCCACGGCGTCTCCGACGTGGGCCGCTCCAAGGCCGAGTCCGCCGCCGCGTCGATCCGCGAGATCAACCCGCTGGTCAACGTGGAGATCCACAACACCGCGCTGGACCGGGAGAACGTCCGGGACATCTTCTCCCGGTACGACCTGATCGTGGACGGCACCGACAACTTCGCCACCCGGTACATGGTCAACGACGCCGCGGTGCTGCTCGGCAAGCCGTACGTCTGGGGTTCGATCTACCGCTTCGACGGCCAGGCGTCGGTGTTCTGGGCCGAGCACGGGCCCTGCTACCGCTGCCTCTACCCGGAGCCGCCGCCGCCCGGCATGGTCCCCTCCTGCGCCGAGGGCGGCGTACTCGGCGTGCTCTGCGCGTCCATCGGGTCGATCCAGGTCAACGAGGCGATCAAGCTGCTCGCCGGCATCGGTGAGCCGCTCGTCGGCCGGCTGATGGTCTACGACGCCCTGGAGATGAGCTACCGCAAGATCAAGGTCCGCAAGGACCCGAACTGCGTGCTCTGCGGTGAGAACCCGACCCTCACCGACCTGATGGAGGACTACGAGGACTTCTGCGGCGCGGTCTCCGACGAGGCGCAGGAGGCGGTGGTCGACTCGACCATCACCGCGCTGGAGCTGAAGGACTGGCAGGACTCCGGCAAGGACATCTTCCTGGTCGACGTGCGCGAGCCCGCCGAGTACGAGATCGTCCGCATCCCCGGCTCGACGCTCATCCCCAAGGGCGAGATCCTCTCCGGCGAGGCGCTGGCGAAGTTCCCGCAGGACCGGCAGATCGTGCTGCACTGCAAGTCCGGCGTCCGCTCGGCCGAGGCGCTCGCCGCGCTGAAGGCGGCCGGCTTCAACGACGCCGTGCACGTCCAGGGCGGTGTGCTGTCCTGGGTCAAGCAGATCGACCCGTCCCTGCCGTCGTACTGAGTCACGTCGATGGGCCCGCCCGGTTCCCCGGGCGGGCCCGTCGTGCTCTCCGTACCCCGTGGCGTGGACAAACGCCTGGTCGCCCGACCCGCAGGTGGATGCCTTCGGCGACCGGTGGGCGGTACCGGCCCTGACCGAGCTACCGAGGCGTAACCCCGGCCGCGCCAGTACCGTCAGGGCCGTGGTGGACTTGGACGCGGCGATCGGATTCGTCGTCGCTCACGGAGACGCGGTGGACCGTGCCCGTCTCTCCCGGCTGCGCACCGGCGCTCCGGTGCCGTCCGACGTGCTCGACGCCGCCGAGTCCGGGCCGGCGCCGGGCGGCGGCTGGCCCGCCGTACTCGACGGCGAAGTCGCCTCGATCGACGCGACCTGCTTTCGCCTGGCCGAGCTGGACGACCTCGGCGCGCTCGGCCGCCCGGCGGCCCGGCACGCGCTGGACTGGCTGGCCGCCCGGCAACTACCAGACGGCGGCTGGGACGAGGATCCGTCGCTGGCCGGGCTCGCCCCCGAATGGGCCACCCCCGGCGATCCGGAGGCCCGGCTCTACCAGACCGCCAACGCCGGATTCTGGCTCACGGTGGCCGGGTTGGACGCCCGGGCCGCCGGGCCGCTGGACCACCGGGTCGGCGGCGCGTACGCCGGTGTGGTGCAGGCGGCGGCCCAGGCGCTCGCCGCCCAGCTCGCCCCGGACGGAAGCTGGCCGTCCTTCCTGCCCGCCGGCTGGCTCGCCGCGGCGGTGCTGCACCGCCAGCAGATGTACTACGAGTCGGCGCGCATCCAGGCGGTGCTGGCCGACCGGATCCCCCGGATGTCCCCGGCCGACGTGGCCTGGCTCGCCGCCACGCTGCGCCGGGTCGACGTCGGCGAGGAGCAGTGGCTGCTGGTGTCCGCGCGCAGGCGGCTCGCCGAGACCCAGCGCAGCGACGGCGGCTGGGACAGCGACGACGGCCACCAGTTCGACGTGCACACCACGCTGCGGGCGATCCGGGCGTGCCGTCCGAACACGCCCGAGGCCCCGGTAGCCGGCGCGCCGTTCGTGGCGCCGCGCCCCGCCGAGCTGCCCCCGCCGCCCGCGGTGCCGGCCCCGCGCCCGCGCCGGCTCCCCGCATCGACGTCTCCGCCGCCCGCGCCCGACTCTGGGCCGCCCGCCTCCACGCCCGTGTCGCCTGCGCCCGTGTCTCCGCTGCCCGCCCCGGCTCGCCCGTTGACCGGCCCGGCCGAGGCATCGGTCGCATCGGCGGGTCCCGCTTCCGACCCTTCGGCGGGCTTCGGCTCCGACCTGTCGTCCAGTTTCGGCACCGACCCGTCGGCCGGGATCGCGCCCGCGCTGTCGGACGGCGCGCCGGAGCTGTTTCCGGCCCGGGGTCTCGGGCCGGATACCTGGTTCCGTCCGGACACCGGGCCGGATGCGATGCCCGGATCGGGAGCAGGGCCTGATCCGTCGGCCGGTGCTGAGGTGTCGGCCGGTGCGGACAGCGGGCCGGGGCCGTGGTCCGCCTGGATCGTCACGCCCGATCTGCTTCCCGACGAGAGCGCCGGGCCTGCCGCGCAGCTGGTGTCGGAGCTGCTGCCCGGCCCGGTGCCGCCCGCTCTGCCTCCGGCGGTTGCGGTGCCACCGGCCGCCCCGGTGTCTCCGGGATTGCCTCCGCTGGTCATGCCGCCATCGGAGCCCACCGCCCAGGTGATCGCCGCACCGCCGCAGCCCGGCACAGTTCCGCCGGTCGACCCCGCCGCACCGGCCGACGGAGATCCACTCCAGATCGCCTAGCCCGGCCAGCTGATGATCAACACCAGTTCGGGGAGGTGGTGGCATCAAAGTGCGGGGGTGGCGCCGGCGCGCCACAACGGGCAAGGTCGGTCAGCGTAGGTGACCGTCGCCGGTCACCACGTACTTGGTGCTGGTCAGCTCCGGCAGGCCCATCGGGCCGCGCGCGTGCAGCTTCTGCGTCGAGATGCCGATCTCCGCGCCGAATCCGAACTCGCCGCCGTCGGTGAACCGGGTGGACGCGTTGACCATGACCGCGGCCGAGTCCACCCGGGCCACGAACTCCCGGGCCGCCCGCTGCGAGTCGGTGACGATCGCCTCGGTGTGACCGGTACCGTACCGGCGGATGTGCGCGACCGCCGCGTCGAGCGAGTCGACCACCGCGACCGAGATGTCGGCGGAGAGGTACTCGGTGCCGAAGTCCTCCTCGGTGGCCGGCACCACGGCGTCGGAGTGGGCGGCCACCTCGGGCGTGCCGTGCACGGTCACCCCGGCCTCGGCGAACGCGGCGAGCACCGCCGGCAGGAACGCGTCGGCGACGTCGCGGTGCACCAGCAGCGACTCGGCGGTGTTGCAGGTGGACAGGCGCTGGGTCTTGGCGTTCAGCGTGACCGCCAGCGCCTTGCCGAGGTCGGCGGCGGCATCGACGTACACGTGGCAGTTGCCCACGCCGGTCTCGATCACCGGCACGGTCGACTCCTCGACCACGGCGCGGATCAGCGACGCGCCGCCGCGCGGGATCAGCACGTCGACCAGGCCGCGGGCGCGCATCAGTTCCTTGACCGAGTCACGGGTACTGGAGTCGAGCAGCTGCACCGCGTCGGCCGGCAGTCCGGCGCCGGCGACCGCGTCGCGCAGCACCTCGACCAGCGCCGCGTTCGAGTGCGCGGCCGACGAGGAGCCGCGCAGCAGCGCCGCGTTGCCGGACTTCAGGCAGATCCCGGCCGCGTCGACTGTCACGTTCGGCCGGCCCTCGTAGACGATGCCGACGACCCCGAACGGCACCCGGATCTGGCGCAGCTCCAGGCCGTTGGGCAGCGTCGAGCCGCGTACCACCTCACCGACCGGATCGGGCAGCGCGGCCATCTGGCGCAGCGCGTCGGCGATCGCCGCCACCCGGCCCTCGTCGAGCGCGAGCCGGTCCAGCACGGCCGCGGACAGCCCGGCCTCGCGCCCGGCCGCCAGGTCCGCGGCGTTCGCCGCCAACACCTCGGGGGTACGCGCCACGAGCGCGTCGGCCATCGCGTGCAGCGCGGCGTCCTTGACGGTACGGGTGGCAGTGGCCAGGGCTTCCGCCGCGTCCCGGGCTCGCCGGGCCTGCTCGACGACGCTCATCGTGCGTACTCCTTCGGAGGTGTTTTAAGGAGGGGCCCCTTATTAACAGACGTCTGTTAATAAGGGGCCCTTGCTTACAGCAGGACGAGGTCGTCGCGGTGGACGACCTCACGTTCGTACGCCGGGCCGAGCGCCGCAGCGAGTTCGGAGGTGGAACGGCCGAGCAGGCCGGGCAGTTCCACCGCGTCGTAGTTGACCAGCCCGCGGGCCACCGGCGCGCCGGCGGTGTCGACCAGGTCGACCGGGTCCCCGGCGGTGAACGCGCCGTCGACGGCGGTGATGCCGGCGGGCAGCAGCGACTTGCGGCGGCCCACCACCGCCTGCACCGCGCCCGGGTCGAGGTGCAGGCGGCCCCGGGGCGCGGTGGCGTGCGCCAGCCAGAACAGGCGCGCGGCGGGACGGCGGCTGCTCGGGTGGAAGTACGTGCCGACGGGCTCCCCGGCCAGCGCCGGCGCGGCCAGCGGCGCGGCGGTCAGCACCACCGGGATGCCGAAGCCGGTCGCGATGCGGGCCGCCTCGACCTTCGTCACCATGCCCCCGGTGCCCACCCCGGCCCGGCCGGCCCCGCCGATGTCCACGCCCGCGAGGTCGCCCTCGCCGTGCACCTCGGTGATGCGGGTGCTGCCCGGGCGGGCCGGGTTGCCGGTCCAGAGCGCGTCGACGTCGGAGAGCAGCACCAGCAGGTCGGCGTCGACGAGCGCGGCGACGAGCGCGGCGAGGCGGTCGTTGTCGCCGAACCGGATCTCCTCGGTGGCCACCGTGTCGTTCTCGTTGACGATCGGCACGGCCCGCAGGTCGAGCAGTTTCCGCAGCGTCCGGTACGCGTTGCGGTAGTGCGCGCGCCGGGTCACGTCGTCCACGGTGAGCAGCACCTGCCCGACGGTGCGGCCGTGCCGGGCGAACGCGGCAGCGTACCGTCCGATCAGCAGGCCCTGCCCGACGCTGGCGGCGGCCTGCTGGGTGGCCAGGTCGCGCGGGCGCCGGGGCAGCCGCAGCGGGGCGAGGCCGGCGGCGATCGCGCCGGAGGAGACCAGCACCACCTCGCGTCCGGCGGCGGCCAGCCCGCCGAGCGTGTCGACGAGCGCGTCGACCCGGGCGTCGTCCAGGCCGCCGGTCGCGGTGGTCAGCGAGGACGAACCGATCTTGACGACGATCCGGCGGGCCGAGGTGACTGCTTCGCGCACCCGACCATTCTGCGCGCTGCGGTCTGTGACGCCGCGGCGCGTTCCCATATCGTGGCAGCTCGTGACACCTGACGAGTACGTCGAGGCGGTGCTGGCACTTGTCGAGCGGATCCCGCCGGGCCGCGTGATGTCGTACGGGGCGGTGGCCGACGCGCTCGCCGACCGCTCCGGGCGGGCGTCGCCGCGGCTGGTCGGCTCGATCATGGCGCGGCACGGGGGCGGCGTGCCGTGGCACCGGGTGGTGAACTCGGCCGGCCGGCTGCCGCCGGGTCACGAGCGCAAGGCGCGGGAGAGGCTGCTCGCCGAGGGGTGCCCGCTGCGTGGGGACCGCGTGGACCTGGCGGCGGCGTCCTGGTCGCCGGACGAGGGGTGACCCGACCGCGTCGGAGGCGGCCGGTCGATCGATCGCGACTCCGCTCAACGGGGCCGAGTCATCGCGGCCACTCGGAGAACGCGTGCCGGAGGTCGTGGATCTCAGCCGGGGTGAGGCGGTAGAGCGCGAAGACAGTGTCGGGGAGGCGGTCGAGGCGCTGCAGCGCGTCCTGGAACTCTTCGTCGGTGAGCGCCGGGTCGGCACGCCGTGCGAGGTCCACCAGGTCGTTCCTGCTGTACCGGCGGAGCGCGGCGGCTACGTCGATGTAGTCGCGGGGTTGAGCACGGGTCACCATGGCGGCGACTTTGGTGCCGATCACGTCGTCCAGGTGCAGCACCGGCCCGACGTCGAGCACGATCGGGCTGGCGCTGCACGAGTTGCAGTCGTACGGTCCGGTCGTCGCGGCGAACCTCGAACTCGGTCATGTCGTGTTCGAAGCCGTAGAAGACATCGTCCAGCTCGGTGGGCTCGGCGATGGTCTCGACCTGGAACCCGGCATCGAGCAGGGTGGCGTGCACCAGCTCGGCGGCTGCGGTGACCCCGCCGTCGAGATCGGTGAACAGGTCCACGTCCTCGGTGGGACGGGCGCCGATGCCGTGGGCGATGAGGGCCTGGCCGCCGGCGAGGGCGAAGCCGTGTCGGCCGGCCACGGCGAGCGCGATACGGGCGACCTCGTGCTGGAACGGGTCCGGCGCGGGTGACATCAGGCGGCGACGTCCCGGGCGCGCAGCACCGGGTGGCTCTCTTCCCAGGCGCGGCGGACACCGCGGGGCACGTAAAGCTCGGGCCACAGCCGGACGAGGGTGGGTCCGTGCAGCCAGGTGCGCAGCTCGTCGGGATGAACGGCTTCGGTGAGCACCGTCTCGTACATCCAGGCGAGCAGCCCCGGAACGTCGAGGTCGACGTGCCGGTCGGGTTGCCAGAACAGCCGGTGGGGCAACTCGACGATGCCGGTGACCGGGCCCTGCAATTCGCTCAGGGCGGGGACCACGACCGCACGGCGGCCGGGGCGGGCCTCGTACGGTGCCCGCGAGCTGCGAACGGATCGGGCCGGGTCCATGCCCTACAGGGTAACGGTGCCGACCTGCGGCTTGTTGCGACTCGCGAGCGCCTGGCGGCATCGAACAAGCAGCGTCCGGGAGGGGATGTGACGCGAGCCATAACGTGAGTAGCATTCGGCTCCATGACAGCTTCGGGCCTGCCCCGCCGGGTGCACCTCGGATACGCGCTCGGTTCCCTGGTCACCGGCGCGTTCGGCACCGTGCCCGGGCTGCTCCTGCTGCCGTACCTCACCGACACGCTCGGCGTCGCCGCCGGGCTGGCCGCGCTGCTGGTGCTCCTGCCGAAGGCGTGGGACGTGCTGGTCAACCCGGTCGCCGGGCGGATCTCCGACCGGACCCGCTCCCGCTGGGGCGCCCGCCGTCCGTACCTGCTGGTCGGCGGGCTGGCGCTCGCCGTGCTGTTCGCCTCGATCTTCGCGGCGCCGTTCGCGAACGGTCCGGCCGCCGCCGCGTACGTGGCGCTGGCGTTCCTGGCCACCGCCACCGCGTTCGCGTTCTTCCAGGTGCCGTACGTGGCCATGCCGGCCGAGCTGACCGCCGACCCGGCGGAGCGTACCCGGCTGATGACCTGGCGGATCGCGGTGCTGGCGCTGGCCATCCTGGTCTCCGGCGCGGTGGCCCCGGCCGTGGTGAGCGCGGGCGGCGACGGCGTGCCCGGTCACCGGTGGATGGGCCTGTTCGTCGCCGCGCTGATCGTCGCCGGCACCGTCGGCGTGTTCCTGGGCACCCGGTCCGCGCCGACCGGCACGGTGGGGGAGAGCGAGCCGAGCCTGCGCGCCCAGCTCGCTGTCGCCACCGGCAACCGGCCGTTCCGGGTGCTGCTGATCTGCTTCGTGATCCAGTCCGCCGGGGTGGCCACCGTGCTGGCCGGGGTGAAGTACTTCGCCGGCCAGGTGCTGCGCGAGCCGGACAGCGGCCCGACGCTGCTGTTCGCCTGCTTCGTCGCACCCGCGCTGCTGGTCATGCCGCTGTGGTCGCGGGCCGGCGCCCGGCTGGGCAAGCGGGCGTCGCTGGTCGCCGCGTCGCTGATCTTCGCGGTGGGCGCGCTGGCCCTGGTCGCCGCGCCCGCGCTGCCCGCCGCCGCGGCCTACGCGGTGGTCGCGGTGATCGGCGTCGGGTACGCGGGCCAGCAGGTGTTCGCGTTGGCCATGCTGCCGGACTGCATCGCGTACGACACGGCGCGCACCGGGCGCCGGCAGGCCGGGGTGTTCACCGGGCTCTGGACCGCCGGGGAGACGTTCGGGCTGGCGCTGGGGCCGGGCATCTACGGGCTGGTGCTCCAGCTGTCCGGCTATGTCTCCTCGTCCACCGGTACCGCCGCCGCCCAGTCCGACACGGCACGTCTCGGCGTGCTGCTCGGCTTCACCGTGCTGCCCGCCCTGCTGGTGGCGATCCCGCTGGTGCTGCTGCGCGGCTACACCCTGACCCCGGCCCAGCTGACCGCCGCCGCACCCGAGGCCGATGACGCCGCGCCGGCCGCGCGGGCGTGAGCACCCCGTCCACGAGAGGAACCACCCGATGACCGACACGGCAGGCGCCGGTGCGCTGCCCGCCCAGGGGATGCCCGCGGCGGACGTACTCGGCGAGATCCGCGCGCTGCGGGACGCCGACCGGCCCACGCACGGCGGGCGGTTGTTCGCGTACGTCTACGACCCCGGCGTGGCCGGTCTGGACGAGCTGGCGCAGGCCGCGTACGCGCAGAGCGCCCACGTCAACGGCCTCGACCCGACCGCGTTCCCGTCGCTGCTGGCGATGGAGAACGCGCTCGTCGGCGCCGCCGCCCGGCTGCTCGGCGGCGGCCCCGGCACCGGCGCGCCGGACGTGGTGGGCAGCGTCACCAGTGGCGGCACCGAGTCGCTGCTGCTCGCCGTCAAGGCGGCCCGGGACGCCCGCCCCGACCTGACCGAGCCGCGGATCGTGGCGCCGGCCAGCGCGCACGCCGCGTTCGCCAAGGCGGCGCACTACCTGCGGGTCGCGCTGGACACGGTGCCGGTCGACCCGGTGACGCTGCGCCCGGACGTGGCAGCGGTGGCCGCCGCGATCCGCCCGGAGACCGTGCTGGTGGTCGCGTCCGCGCCGTCGTACGCGCACGGGGTGGTCGACCCGGTCGCGGAGATCGCCGCCGTCGCGGAGGCGGCCGGGGTGCGATGCCACGTGGACGCCTGCTTCGGCGGCTGGGCGCTGCCCTGGCTACGGCGGCTCGGCGCGCCGGTGCCGCCGTTCGACTTCGCCGTGCCGGGGGTCACCTCGGTCTCGGTGGACCTGCACAAGTACGCGTACGCGCCGAAGGGCGTCTCGGTGCTGCTGCACCGCGATCCGGCGCTGCGCGCCCCGCAGTTCTTCGCGTACGCGGACTGGCCCGGGTACACGATGGTCAACCCGGTGATCGCCTCCACCCGCTCCGGCGGGCCGATCGCCGCCGCGTACGCCACGCTGCGGCACCTCGGCGAGGACGGGTACCTGCGGCTGGCCGCCGCGACCCGGGACGCGGTCGCCGGGCTCGCCGACGCGATCCGGGCCACCGACGGGCTGCGGCTGATGGCCGAACCGGAGACCACTGTCGTCTGCTTCACCAGCGGCGATCCGGGGCTCGACCTGTTCGTGCTGGTCGACGAGCTGACCGCGCGCGGCTGGCACACCCAGCCCCAGCTCACGTACGCCGATCTGCCGGCCAGCGTGCACCTCACGGTGACCGCTGCGGTGGCGCCCCGGGTGGCCGAGTTCGGCCCGGCGCTGGCCGAGGCGGTCGCGGCGGCCCGCGCCGCCGGGCCGGTCGTGCTGCCGCCGGAGCTGCTGGCGCTGGCCGGCAGTCTCACCCCGGAGGCGCTCACCCCCGATCTGGTGGCCGGGCTGGCGGGCGGGCTCGGCCTGGCCGACGGCGCCGGTGCGCCGGAGCGGATGGCGGTGGTCAACACGCTCCTCGACGCCGCGCCGGCCCGGCTGCGGGAGCGGCTGCTCGCCGAGTTCGTCGGGCTGCTCCAGCGCCCGGCCTGGTGACGCGGACGCAGCCCGCCCGGAGACCGGGCGGGCCGCGCCGTGCGATGTCTCAGCCGGCCGCGCTGATGCTGAACGTGGTGGTGTCGTCCGCCGGGTCGACGTCTGCGACCGGCTCGTTCACGTAGCGGGCCTCGACGGTGAACGAGCCGCTGCCCAGCGCGCCGGCCGGCGTCCCGGCCGGGGCCCGCAGGACGACGTCGAACGTGCGCTCCTCGCCCGGCATGAACCGGCCACCCGGGACGTCGAACGAGTCCGGGAAGCTGGGCAGGTCCTGCGGGTCGGTGCCCCACACCTCGACCCCGGCGGGCAGGACCGCCCGCGCGGCGAGCCGGAACGACGGCGCGTCGTTGCCGTAGCGCACGGTCACCGGCATCCGGCCCAGCAGGCTTCCGTCCGCCTGGCGGGTCAGCGTCGCGTCACCACCGCTGACGGTCAGGTCCGTCGCGGTGGCCTGCCGGTAGACGCGCGGCGCGCGGACGCTGCCCGAGGTCGACCGGAACACGGTCGGGAAGGCGTCGCGGTCCGCGACCCGGGTGCCGCCGCCCGGCACCACCGCGACCGAGCCGCCCGGCGCGATCATCGGGTAGGCGCGGGCTGTCGTCCAGACCTGGAAGTTGAGCCGGAGGGCCCGGCTGTCGCCCGCCGCGACCCGGCCGCCGAAGCTGCCGATGACCCGGCGGTTGTCCACCAGGCCCTCGGTGAACCACGGCGTGCCGTCGTCGAGGCCGATGAACGAGGCGCCGGCCGGCTCGGTGATGAGCAGGTCGGCGACGCCGTCGGCCCGGCCCCGGTTGCTGATCGTCGCGGTCAGCGTGCCGACGTACCCCCGGTCGGTGGGCGTCAGCACCAGCGGCCCGGTGTCGACGGTCAGCCGTGCCGCCGCGGTGCCGCTCGTGGCGGCGGCGGGCGTGGCCAGCGCGAACAGGGCTGCCGCCCCGGCCAGCAGCGCGGTGGCGACTCGTGCCGTGCGTGTGGTCATGACAGGTCCTCCGTGATCCCCGTGGTGGGCGGCGGTGGTTCCGTCCGCCCGACAGTGAAGACACCCGCCGGCCCCGGGGACAGTTGCCCGGGTTCCCTGTCGTGGGTACGACACCGGACCGCTGTGGTTGACTGTCTGCTCGGGGTTCACGGACAGCGGGAGGTCGGAGATGCAGCTGCCGGGCGTGCTCGGCGAGCCGATCCGGTTCGTGCTGAACTGGGGCCGCCGCTACTCGCTCTGGGTGTTCAACTTCGGCCTGGCCTGCTGCGCCATCGAGTTCATCGCGACCAGCATGGGCCGGCACGACTTCATGCGGCTCGGCGTGATCCCGTTCGCCCACGGCCCCCGGCAGGCCGACCTGATGGTGGTCAGCGGCACCGTCACCGACAAGATGGCCCCGGCGGTCAAGCGGCTCTACGACCAGATGCCCGAACCGAAGTACGTGATCTCGTTCGGCGCCTGCTCCAACTGCGGCGGCCCGTACTGGGACTCCTACTCGGTCACCAAGGGCGTCGACCAGCTCATCCCGGTCGACGTGTACGTGCCCGGCTGCCCGCCGCGCCCGGAGGCGCTGCTGCACGGCATCCTGCGCCTCCAGGAGAAGATCGCCGCCGAGCAGTCCGGCGTCGGCGGCGTGGCCCGCCCCGACGCGCTCGCCTCTCCGGCGGACGCTGTGGCGCGGCCGGTCGAGGCGCTGACCGCGCCGCCGGTCCGTCCGCCGCTCGGCTGAGCCGTCGGGTGGCGCCGCCGGTCTAGCCTGCGGCTCATGACCGACTTCGCGGAGAAGCGCTCCGCATTCATCATCGACGTGCTGACCGAGGAGTTCGGCGCGTCCATGGCGATCGACCCGGCGGCGTTCCGCCGTAAGTTCCGCAAGATGGCCGCGTCACCGTTCGCGTTCTACCGGGGCAGCGCGGCGCTGTTCTACGCCGACCAGCGCGGCGACTTCGGCAGCGACCGGTTCCTCGACGGACGGACCAGCCGGGTGTGGATCCACGGCGACCTGCACGCCGAGAACTTCGGCACCTACATGAACGCCTCCGGGCAGCTCGTGTTCAACGTCAACGACTTCGACGAGGCGTACGTCGGGCCGTTCACCTGGGACCTGAAGCGCCTCGCGGCGAGCGTGGCGCTGATCGGCTACGCGAAGGCCCTCTCCGACCGGGTGATCGGCGAACTGGTCACCGGCTTCGCCCGGTCGTACCTGGCCGAGCTGCGGGCCATCGCGGCCGGCGGGGACGACGCGATCGGCTCGATCACGCTGGACAACGCCGACGGCGTGCTGCGCCGGGTGCTCCAGCAGGCGCGGCTGAACACCCGGGTGGACCTGCTCGCCGCGCAGACCACCGTCGACAACTACGAGCGCCGGTTCTCCCTCGGCGACGGCGTGCACGAGATCGACGACGCGACCCGGGAGAAGGTCTGCGCCGCGTTCGCCGACTACCTGCACACGCTGCCGGACTCGGCCGCCCGGCTGCGCCCGGTGGCCACCGGCATCAAGGACGTGGTGCTGCGCAAGGGCGTCGGCATCGGGTCGGCCGGGCTGCCGTCGTACAACCTGCTGCTGGAGGGGCACACCCAGGCGCTGGAGAACGACGTCGTCATCTACATGAAGCAGGCGCAGGTGCCGGCCGTGGCGCGGTACGTCGACGACGAGCGGGTCCGGTCGTACTTCCGGCACCAGGGGCACCGCACCGCCGAGTCGCAGCGCGCGTTGCAGGCGCACGCCGACCCGTGGCTGGGCTTCACCGAGCTGGACGGCGTCGGCCAGCTCGTCGCGGAGGTCTCCCCGTACGCGGCGGACCTCGACTGGGCCGACGTGAACGAGCCGGAGGAACTGGCCGGGGTGCTCGCCGACCTGGGCCGCGCGGTGGCCCGGATGCACTCGGTGGCCGACGACGAGTCCAGCCACGACCTGGTCGACTACTCCACCGAGGAGGCGATCGTCGCTGCCGTCGACTCCGACCCGGACGGGTTCGTCGACTACCTGGTCGACTTCGCGCACCGGTACGGGATCCGGGCCCGCGAGGACCACCAGCTCTTCGTGGACCTGTTCCGCAACGGCCGGCTGCCCGGCATCTGAGGGCGCGGGGCGCCGACCGCGGCGCCCCGCCTCACTGCGTGAAGTCCAGCACCGCCTTGATGTCCTCGCCGGTGCGGGCGTACGCCTCCCGGTAGTTCGAGACCGGTACGCGGCGGGTGATCAGCGACGTCAGCCAGGACTGGTCCGCCTGGGCGAGCGCCTCGGCGGCCAGGTCCCAGTGACGCCGGCCGGCGTTCACCGAGCCGAACACCACGTTGTTCTCCAGCACCAGCTCCCGGTTGAGCGCCCCGGCGTCGAAGTTGATGGTCCGCCCGCCGCTGGACACACCGGTCAGGCAGACGATCCCGGTGGGCGCGGCCTTGCACATGGCGTCCAGCACCACCGTCGGCGCGCCGGTGCACTCGATCACCACGTCGGGTTTCACGTCCAGCTCGGTCACCGACGACGTGTGGTACGTGGCGCCCAGCGCCCGGACCAGGTCCGGCTTCGGGCCGGTGGTGTTGCGGTCCAGCACGTGCACCGACAGCTCACGCTGGCTGCCGAGCAGCGCCGCCAGCAGGCCGATCGGCCCGGCCCCGGTGATCAGCACGCTCTTCGGCGTCCACTCGGCCCGGCGCCCGATCCGCTCGATGTGGTCCCACGCCTTCGCCACCACGCTGGCCGGCTCCAGCAGCATGCCCACCGACGCGAGGGCCGGGTCCAGGCCGACCGCGAACTTGGGCTGCAGCCGCCAGCGTTCCCGGGCGAAACCGGGCAGTCCCTTGATGCCGTGCTCGGTGTACAGCCCGTTGCGGCACATGTCCCACTCGTCCACCGCGCAGTTCGCGCAGGGCACCGGATCGGGGTGGCGGACCACGCCCGCCACCAGGTCGCCGGGCTGCAACGTGCCGGTCGGATCCTCCAGCACCCGGCCCAGCGACTCGTGCCCGAGCACCAGCCGCTCCTGGCCCGGCGGCGCCTCGCCGTACTCGCCGGCGACGATCTCGTGGTCGGTGCCGCAGACGCCCACCGCCAGCGCCTCCACCAGGATCGCACCCTCCTCGGGCGCCGGCTCGGGCCAGTCCTCGACCAGCCGCAGCGAGTCCGGGACACCGGGGGTCACAGTCACAGCGCGCACGTCCCTCATCCTCCCGCGCGCTCCCGCCGTCCGCCCGGCAAAGCGACGATCCGGCACGGGCGGCCCGACCCGGTCCGCAGCCGTCGGCCATAGGATCAGCGCATGACTCCGGAAGAGGTCGGCCGGCGGGTGGTCGAGCTGCTCGCGCCCGTGGAGGCCACCGCGTCGGTCTCCGGCGGTCAGGGGTACGCCCGCGCCACCGTTGACGTACCCCCGGCGAGCTGGGCGGACGCGGTGCGTGCGGCGCGCGACGACGCCGAGCTGGGTCTCGACTTCCTCGACTGGCTGTCGGCGGTGGACGAGCTGGCCGACGGCTTCGACGTGGTGCTGCACCTCTGGTCGGTCGCGCACCGGCACGGGCTGCTGCTGCGCACCCGGGTGCCCCGCGACGCGCCCGTCGTCGCCTCGGTGGTCGACCTGTTCCCCGGCGCGGCCTGGCACGAGCGGGAGACCCACGAAATGTTCGGCATCGACTTCGCCGGCCACGGCGAGCTGCGGCCGCTGCTGCTGCCGCCGGAGTTCGAGGGGCACCCGCTGCGCAAGGAGTTCGTCCTCGCCTCCCGGGTCGCCAAGCCGTGGCCCGGCGCGAAGGAGCCGGGCGAGTCGGAGGCGGGCGGCGGCCGCCGGCCGGTCCGGCCGCCGGGCGTGCCCGCGCCGGGTGAGTGGGGCACGACGCCCACGCCGGCGGGCGCGGCGGGCGCCGGTGAGGGCCCCCGCGGGGGTACGCCGGCCCGCCCTGCCCGGGAGCGTCCGGCGCGTGCTGCCCGTCCCTCCACCGGCGCGGGGCAAGCGCGGTCCGGCGCTGCTCCGGCGGCCGATGAGGCGGGTCCGCTCGGGCGGCCGCTGCCCGGGGAACCGCCGACCGGTCCGCCCCGGCAGCAGCCGGACCCCGACGCGGCGGGGGAGAGCTGATGCCGGACTGGTTGGAGCTGGTCCTGCGCGTGGCGGGCGTGCTCGTCGCGTTCCTCACGCTGCCGCTGATCGTGGGCCAGGCCGAGCACAAGGTGATGGCGCACATGCAGGGCCGGCTGGGCCCGATGTACGCGGGTGGCTTCCACGGCTGGGCGCAACTGGTGGCCGACGGCATCAAGTTCGTGCAGAAGGAGGACGTCACCCCGCGCGACGCGGACCGGCAGGTGTTCCGGCTGGCGCCCGCGGTGGCGCTGGTGCCGTACCTGCTCGTGCTGCTGGTGATCCCGCTCGGGCCGGGTGACCTGGTCGCCCAGCCGCTGGACATCGGCCTGTTCTTCGTGCTCGCCGTGGTGGGCGTCGGGGTGCTGGCGGTGCTCATGTCCGCGTGGGCGTCGGCCAACAAGTACAGCCTGCTCGGTGGGCTGCGCGGCGCGGCCCAGCTGCTCGGGTACGAGCTGCCGCTGGTGCTGGCCGCCGCTTCGGTGGCGATGGCGGCCGGCACGCTCAGCCTCTCCGGCATCGTGGAGGCGTGGCAGCCGTGGTGGCTGCTCTGGCAGGCGCCGGCCATGGTGATCTTCTTCGTGGCGGGGCTGGCCGAGATCCGCCGCCCGCCGTTCGACATGCCGGTGGCCGACTCCGAGCTGGTCTTCGGCTACATGACCGAGTACACCGGTCTGCGGTTCGCGTTCTTCCTGCTCGCCGAGTACGTCGGCATCGTGGTGATCGCGGCGCTGACGACTGTGCTGTTCCTCGGCGGCTGGCAGGGCCCGTTCGCCGACGCGCAGCTCGGCTGGCTGTGGACGCTGCTGAAGGTGTTCGCCGTCGCCTTCGTGATCATCTGGTTGCGGGTGAGCTACCCGAGGCTGCGCGAGGACCAGCTCCAGCGCCTCTGCTGGCTGGTCCTGGTCCCCCTGGCCCTGGCCCAGCTGGTCCTGACCGCCGCAGTCCGCCTGGCCCTGTAACCCACCCCCCTCCCCACCCTTCGCCCTCTCCCCGGCGATCTTGCACTTTCTGCCCCGGCGAAAGGGGCAGAGCTCGCAGGTTCCGGGCTCAATGTGCAAGATCGACGAGGCAGGGGCGGGCGGGGCAGGGCGGGGCGGGCGGGGCGGGGCGGAAGAGAGCGCGTCAGCGCAACGGCGTGTGGGCGGGGTCCACCTGCTCGGACGGGGGCGGGGGTGGGGTGCCGTTGCCGAAGGGGCGACCGCCCAGTTCCTCCCGGCCGTGCGGGGTGAGCCAGTTGCTCAGGTCGGGGCCGAGCGGCACGATCCCGGTCGGGTTGATGTCCCGGTGGACCTCGTAGTAGTGCCGCTTGATGTGGTCGAAGTCGATGGTGTCGCCGAACCCGGGCGTGGTGAACAGGTCCCGGGCGTACGCCCACAGCACCGGCATCTCGCTGAGCTTCTGCCGGTTGCACTTGAAGTGCCCGTGGTAGACCGGGTCGAAGCGGACGAGCGTGGTGAACAGCCGTACGTCCGCCTCGGTGATCGTGTCGCCGACCAGGTACCGCTGCCCGGCCAGCCGTTCGCTCAGCCAGTCCAGCCGGTCGAAGAGCCGGTGGTACGCCTTGTCGTACGCCTCCTGGCTGCCGGCGAAGCCGCACCGGTAGACGCCGTTGTTGACGTCCGCGAAGACGACCGCGTTCACCTCGTCGATCTCGGCGCGCATCGGCTCCGGGTAGAGGTCCGGCGCGCCCGGCCGGTGGTACGCCGTCCACTCGGTCGTGAGGTCCAGGCTCATCTGGGCGTAGTCGTTCGTCACGACCTGGCCGGTGGGCACGTCGACGAGCGCCGGGACGGTGATGCCGCGCTCGTAGCCGGGGAAGCGGGCGAAGTAGGCGTCGGCGAGCCGCTCGATGCCGAGCACCTGGTCCTTGCCGTCCGGGTCCAGGTCGAACGTCCAGCTGCGCTTGTCGTGGGTGGGCCCGGCCACTGCCATCGAGATGGCGTCCTCCAGCCCGAGCAGGCGCCGGACGATGATCAGCCGGTTGGCCCAGGGGCAGGCCCGGCTGACCGCCAGCCGGTAGCGCCCCGGTTCCACCGGCCAGCCGTCCCGCCCGTCGGCGGTGATCCGGGTGGCGATGTAGCGCTGGTCGCGGGTGAACTCGCCACCCGGCTCCACGTACTTGCCGCCGGTCCGGTCCAGGACCTCGTCGTCGCTGCCGCCCACGCTCTACCTCCGAGTTCGCTTTTCGCTCCCATCATGGTCGCTCGGGCGGCTCCCGGCAGGTCGAGCGCGTCACAAAGAGGCATAGGCTGCCCGCCGTGACCGATGTGGAGACGGCGGCCCGGCGTTTCGTCGCCGACGTGTGGAACGCCGGGCGCGAGGAGAGCGCGTACGAGCTGGTGGCGGCGGAGTGCCCGGGCCTGGGCGGCACCGGCCCGGCGGCGATGCTGGCGTGGCACCGGGACCGGCGGGCGTCGTTCCCCGACCTGCGCTACAAGATCGTCGACGTGGTGGCGGCCGGTACGCGGGTGGCGGTCCGCTGGCGGGCTGCCGGCACCCAGGCGGGCCAGTTCGGCCCGGTGCCGCCGACCGGCCGGGTGGTCAGCTATTCGGGCGCGACGTTCCTGCGCTTCGACGACGACGGGCGGATCGTGGACGTGTGGAGCGTCAACGAGCTGTTCCAGGTGCTCCAGCAGCTCGGCGTGGAGATGCTGCCCCCACTCACACCCGGCGAGGCGTGATCCGGCCGCACGCCCGGGCCAAAGCGCCGGGTGGTGGTCGCGCGCGCCCGGGTCACAGGGCAGGATGGGCGGCATGAGCGAGCACGGTGGAGTGCCCGGCGGCGGTCTGGTGAAGGGCCTGGCGGTCACGTTGAAGACGATGACCCGCCGCTCGACCACCCAGCAGTACCCGGATGTGGCGCCCGAGCTGCCGCCGCGCTCCCGTGGCGTGATCGCGCTGCTGGAGGAGAACTGCACGGTCTGCATGCTCTGCGCGCGCGAGTGCCCGGACTGGTGCATCTACATCGACTCGCACAAGGAGGAGGTGGCGGTGCCCGGCGCCGCCCGCCCCCGCCAGCGCAACGTGCTCGACAAGTTCGACATCGACTTCTCGCTCTGCATGTACTGCGGCATCTGCGTCGAGGTCTGCCCGTTCGACGCGCTCTACTGGTCGCCCGAGTTCGAGTACGCCGAGTACGACATCAAGGACCTGCTGCACGACAAGGACCACCTGGGCGAGTGGATGGCCACCGTCCCGCCGCCGCCGGCGCACGACCCGCTCGGCGACCCCTCCAAGGAGGAGACCACCGCCGCCCGGAAGGCGGCGGGTCCGTCGGCCCGTCCGGCTCCTTCCCGGGTACGCCCGGACGCCGCCACCGATCCGGGCGGAGGCACCGCCTCATGACCGGTGCGGACGTGCTGCTGCTCGCGCTGGGCGCGGTGGCGGTGGGCGCGGGCGCGCTGGTGGTCGCGACCCGGCACCTGGTCCGGGCCGGGTTGTGGCTGGTGGTGTGCCTGGGCGCGCTCGCCGGTGACTACCTGGTGCTGACCGCCGAGCTGGTGGCCTGGGTGCAGGTGCTCATCTACGTCGGCGCGGTGGTGGTGCTGCTGTTGTTCGCGGTGATGCTGACCCGCGCGCCGATCGGCCCGTCGGACGACCTGGACCGGCCCGGCTGGGCCGCCGCGCTGGTCGGCGGCGGTAGCGGCCTCGGCCTGGCGGTGCTGCTGATCGACGCGTTCCGCTGGTCCCGGGTGGACCTGCCGGCCGCCGGCACCGCCGAGCGCCTCGGCGAGCAGATCTTCCGCTCCTGGGTGCTGCCGTTCGAGGTGCTGTCGGTGCTGCTGCTGGCCGCGCTGGTCGGCGCGATCGTGCTGTCCCGCCCCGACATCGGCCGCCGGTCCGCCGACGAGGGCGGGCGCCCGTGAGGCCGGTCATCCCGTACGTCACCGCCGCGCTGCTGTTCGGCCTCGGCGTGTACGGCGTGCTGCGCCGCCGCAACGCCGTCCTGGTGCTGATGGCGGTGGAGTTGATGCTCAACGCGGTGAACCTGGTGCTGGTCACCGCCGACACCACTGTGAAGGCCGTGCTGCCGCACTCGGGGCAGGTGTTCGCGCTGTTCGTGATCGTGCTCGCCGCCGCCGAGATCGGTGTCGGGCTGGCCATCGTGCTCCAGCTCTACCGGCTGCGCGCCAGCGTCACAGTCGACGACGTCCCGCTGGCCGAGCCGGCGCCCGCGGTGACCGCGGCCGAGCGCCCGGAAGGAGCGGTCCGGTGAGCACGCCGACGCTGTGGCTCGCGGCGGTGCTGCCGGGCGCCCCGCTCGTCGCCGGGCTGCTCGGCCTGCTGCTGCCGCCCGCCCCGAGCCACGACCGCGCGTCGGCCCGGCGGCTGGCGGTCGCGCTGGGCGTGACGGGTGCGGCGGTGTCGCTGCTGGCCGCGCTGGCGCTGCTGGTCCGCGTGGACGCGCCGGTCGAGGCGTCCACCACCTGGGTCGACCTGGGCGGGCTGCGGGTCACGCTCGGCCTGCGGCTGGACGGCGTGGCAGTGCTCGTCGCGACGGCCGTGGCGGCTGTCGCGCTGGCCGTGCAGGTCTACTCGATCGGCTACCTGCGCCGGGGCCCGCACGACGACGTGGACGTCGACCACCGCTACCCGCCGTACGCGGCGCAGTTGAGCCTCTTCACCGCCGCCATGCTCACCGTGGTGGTGTCCGGTGACCTGATCATGCTGCTGGTCGGCTGGGAGGTGATGGGCGTCTGCTCGTACCTGCTCATCGCCCACGACCGGCGGCTGCCCGAGGCGCCCGGCGCGGCGGTGAAGGCGTTCCTTGTCACCCGCGTGGGTGACGTCGGTTTCCTGCTCGGCATCGCGCTGCTCGGCGTGGGCGCGGGCAGCTTCCGGATCGCCGACGTGCTGGCCCACGACTACGGCACCGGTACGCTCACCGCCGCCTGCCTGCTGCTGCTCGCCGGGGTGGCGGGCAAGAGCGCCCAGTTCCCGCTGCACACCTGGCTGCCCGACGCGATGGCCGGCCCGACGCCGGTGTCCGCGCTGATCCACGCCGCCACCATGGTCGCCGCCGGGGTGTACGCGGTGGCCCGCCTGTTCCCGCTGTTCGAGCGCGCACCGGCCGCGCTCGCCGTGCTGGGCGTGATGGCCGCGATCACGATGCTGCTGGGCGCGTTCGCCGCCACCGCGCAGGACGACATCAAGCGCGTGCTCGCCTGGTCGACCGTGTCGCAGATCGGCTACATGACCGGCGCGCTGGCGGTCGGCGCACCGGCTGCCGCGCTGTTCCACCTGCTCACCCACGCCGCGTTCAAGGCGCTGCTGTTCCTCGCCGCCGGTGCGGTGATCCACGCCGTCGGCACCACGCTGATGTCCCGGATGGGCGGGCTGCGTACCGCCATGCCGGTGACGTTCTGGTGCACTGTGGTCGGCCTGGGCGCGCTGGCCGGCGTACCCCCGCTCTCGGGTTTCTGGAGCAAGGACGGCGTGCTCGCCGCCGCCGAGGCGGCCGCGCTCGACGGCGCCGGGCCGAGCGCGGCCTGGGTCGGCTGGCTGGTCTGGCTGGCCGGGCTGGTCGGCGTGGCGGTGACCGCCTGGTACGCGACCCGGCTGCTGTTGCGCACGTTCCTCGGCACCACGCGCACGCCGCTGCTGCGCCCGCACGACCCGCCCGCGCTGCTGCGCTGGCCGGTGCTGCTGCTCACGGTCCCGGCCGCGTTGCTCGGCCTGGCCGCGTTCGCGCCGTGGCTCGCCGACCGGCTGCGCGTGCCGGGCGACGACACCGGCGAGGCGGTCGAGCTGGTGCACCTCGCGCCGAACCTGGTCCTGCCGTTCCTGCTGCTGCTCGTCGGCGCGGGCGTCGCCTGGGCGGGCTGGCGCCGCGACCCGGCCGCCGACCCGGCCCGCTTCCTGGGTCCGCTGCGGCCGGTCTTCGCCCGGGCGTTCCGGCTCGACGACGTCCAGCACACAGTCGTCGTACGCCCGGTGGGCGCGCTCGCGCGGGTCGTGCGTACCGGTGACGAACTGGGCGTGGACGGGCTGGTCGAGGGCAGCGGCCGGACGGCGGTCGAGGTGGGCGGTGGCCTGGCCGCGCTGCACCGGGCGGCGCTGCCGCGGGCGGCGGCCGGGGTGCTGGCGGGCGCGCTGCTGATCGGCCTCGCGGTCGCCCTGATCGGAGTCACGTCATGACGTTCGGGCAGGTCCTGCTGGTCGCCGTGGTGGCGGTCCCGGCGCTCGGCGCGCTGGCCACCGCGGTCGTGCCCGGTGACCGGGCCGGCCGGGTGGTCGGCACCGTCGCCGCCGCGTTGACGCTGCTGGCGACGCTGCCGCTGGTCGGCGGTGACCACGGCTGGTTCGGGTACGGGCCCCGCCCGGCGGTGCAGCCCTGGCACCAGGTCGACGTGGCGTGGGTGCCCGGGCTCGACCTGCGCTTCCACCTGGGCGTGGACGGCATCTCCTGGCCGCTGGTGGTGCTGACCGCGCTGCTGACGCTGCTGTGCTGCGCGTACACGCTGTGGCGGGTGCCGTCCGGCGGCGGCAGCGGGCGGGCGCTCGTGGCGCTGCTGCTGGTGGTCGAGGTCGGCATCCTCGGCACGTTCCTCGCGCTCGACCTGGTGCTGTTCTTCCTGTTCTTCGAGGTCGTCCTGCTGCCGATGTACGCGGTGATCGCCGGCTGGGGCGGCGCGGACCGTCGTCGGGCGGCCCGCAAGTTCGCGCTCTACACGCTGTTCGGCTCGGTGCTGCTGCTGGTCGGCGTCTACGTGGTGGTGGCCGCCGCGGGCACCGCCGACCTGGTCGCGCTCACCGGCGGCGCCGGGCTGTCCCGGGGCACCCAGCTCGCCGCGTTCACGCTGCTGGCGCTCGCGTTCGCGGTGAAGAGCCCGCTCTGGCCGCTGCACTCGTGGCTGCCCGACGCGCACACCCAGGCGCCGACGGTCGGCAGCGTGATCCTCGCCGGGGTGCTGCTCAAGATGGGCACGTACGGCATGATCCGGGTCGCCGTGGGGGTGGCCCCGGAGGGCGCCCGCTGGGCAGCGCCGGTGCTCGGCGTGCTCGCCGTCGCCGCCATTCTGATCGGCGGCCTGGTCTGCCTGGCCCAGGACGACCTGAAACGGCTGATCGCGTACTCCAGCGTCGGCCACATGGGCTTCGTGCTGCTCGGGATCGCCACGCTCACCGCCACCGGGCTCCAGGCCGCGCTGATCGGCAACATCGCCCACGGCGTCATCACCGCCCTGCTGTTCTTCCTGGCCGGCGCGGTCAAGGACCGCGCGCACACCGGCTCGCTGGCCGACCTGTCCGGGCTGCGGGAGACCGCGCCCCGGCTGGCCGGGCTGCTCGGCTTCGCGGCCGTCGCCTCGCTGGGGCTGCCCGGCCTGGCCGGGTTCTGGGGCGAGGCGTTCGCCGTGGTCGCCGCCGTGCAGCGGGGCGGCCCGCTCTGGCTGACCCTCGCCGTGCTGGCCGCGCTGGGCGGGGCGCTCACCGCCGCGTACTTCCTGCGGCTGCTGCGCCGGGTTTCGCACGGGCGGCCCAGCCCGGCGGTGGCCGGGCTCGCACCCGGGCTGGCCGGCGCGGAACTGACCGCCTGGGCGCCGCTGGTGCTGCTCGCGCTCGCGGTCGGCCTGGCCCCGGCGCTGGTCCTGTCCTACGCCTCCGGCCCGGTGGAGGCGCTGCTGGGGGTCGTCCCATGAGCCTGGTGCAGCCTGTCGACAACCTGGCGATGCTGCCTGCGTACCTGGCCGCCGGCACGGCCGTGCTGGTGCTCCTGTTCGACCTGCTGGTGGCCCGGCCCGCCGTCACGGTGGCGGTGGCGGCGCTCGGCGCGGCCGGCACCGCGGCCGGCGCGGCACTGGTCGGGGCGGCCGGTGAGCGGCGCACGTTCTGCGTGGGCGCGGACTGCTCCTGGGTGTGGGGTGGCCGGGCCGCGCTGGCCGGGGCCGTGATCGCGCTGCTCACGCTCGGCGTGCTGGCGCTGTCCGGCCCGCTGCTGCGCGCCGGGCGCACCCCGGTAGGGGAATACTGCTTCCTGCTCGCCTGCGCGATGACCGGCGGCGTGGTGCTCGGCGCCGCCGGTGACCTGATCACGCTGATCGTGGCGCTGGAGACGCTGACGCTCCCGCTGTACGTGCTGGTCGGCCTGCGCCGGGGCAGCCTCGCCGGCGCCGAGGCGGCGGTGACGTTCTTCGTGGTCAGCGTGGTCGCCACCACTGTGACGCTGCTCGGCGCGGCGCTGCTCTACGCGGTCGCCGGCACGCTACACCTGGACCGGCTCGGCGCCACGCTGGCCGACCGCGCCGACCTGACCGACCTGCCGCTGACCGGCGTCGCGGCGGCGCTCGTGGTGGCCGGGCTCGCGTTCAAGGTCGCCGCCGTGCCGTTCCACGCCTGGGCCCCCGCCACGTACGACGGCGCGCCGCTGCCGGTGGCCGCGTACCTGTCGACCGCCTCCAAGCTCGGTGGCGTGGTGGCGCTGCTGGCGGTGGTGCAGCGCGCGCTGCCC
This sequence comes from Micromonospora sp. NBRC 110037, assembly GCF_001652995.1. Taxonomy (NCBI): domain Bacteria; kingdom Bacillati; phylum Actinomycetota; class Actinomycetes; order Micromonosporales; family Micromonosporaceae; genus Micromonospora; species Micromonospora sp. NBRC 110037. The sequence goes on along the minus strand of NZ_BBVA01000003.1, from coordinate 174,220 downwards.
GGTGACCAGACCGGCCCGGTGCTGGCGGCGCTGGCGGTGCTGACCATGACCGTCGGCAATCTGGTGGCGCTGCGTCAGCGGCGTACCGTGCGGTTGCTCGCCTGGTCGTCGGTGGCCCAGGCGGGGTACATCCTCGCCCCGCTGGGCGCGCTGGCGCTGGCCGCGGGCCGCACCGGCGACGCGCGCACGGCCGCGTACGCGGCAGCCATCGCGTACGCGATCTTCTTCGTGCTGCTGGAGCTTGCCGCGTTCGCCGCGGTGGTGGCGTTGCGCCCGGCGGACGGCGACGGCGGCACGCTGGCCGACCTGCGCGGCGCGGCGCGGCGGCACCCGTGGGTGGGCGGCGCGTTCGCGCTGGCGCTGATCGGGCTGGCCGGTCTGCCGCCGGGCCTGGCCGGGCTGTTCGCCAAGGTGACAGTGGTACGCGCGCTGCTGGCCGGGCACGCGGGCTGGCTGGCGCTGGTGGTGGCGTTGAACGCGGTGATCGGCCTGGCCTACTACCTGCGGGTCACCGCCTCGCTTTACGCGACGCCCACGGGCGCGGCGGCGGTCCGGCCGGCGCGGACCGTGGCGCTGGCGCTCGGCGTGGCCACCGTGGCGGCGGTGGTGATCGGTTTCGCACCGCAGCTGGTGCTGGACGTGGCGGCGCGCTGACCGATTCGTGCCCTGGTGGGCGACCGCTTCAGCGTGTGCACAGCAACATCCAGCCAACTTTCAGCCATGAGCCGGATGGTTGACGGGTACCGGTGTGTTGAACCGGTCAGCGGGCCTCCCGCAAGGGCCCGCGCACCGAAGGAGAGATCGTGCATCACAACCGTCTCAAGACCGCAGCGCTGCTCGGCCTGTTGACCTCGCTGATCCTCGCGATCGGCTACTGGTTCGGCGGTAGCGGCGGTCTCGTCATCGCCGTCGTCGTCTCGTTGCTGATGAACGGCGTCACCTACTTCTTCTCCGACAAGCTCGCACTGCGCTCGATGAAGGCGCAACCGGTCAGCGAGGCACAGTTCCCCGAGCTCTACCAGATGGTGCGGGAGCTGTCGACGCTCGCCGGCAAGCCGATGCCCCGGCTGTACGTGAGCCCGACCTCGCAGCCCAACGCGTTCGCCACCGGCCGTAACCCGGAGAACGCGGCGGTCTGCGTGACCCAGGGGATCGTGGAGATCCTGGACTACCGGGAGCTGCGTGGCGTGATCGGCCACGAGCTGTCGCACGTCTACAACCGGGACATCCTGATCTCCAGCGTGGCGGCCGGCCTGGCCGGCATCATCACCATGCTGGCGAACCTCGCCTGGTTCATCCCGCTGGGCTCGTCCGACGACGAGGACGGCCCGAACCCGGCCGTGCTGCTGCTCACGCTGATCCTCGGCCCGATCGCCGCCACGGTGATCCAGCTCGCGATCAGCCGGAGCCGGGAGTTCCAGGCCGACCAGTCCGGCGCTGAGCTGAGCCGCGACCCACTGGCCCTGGCCAGTGCCCTTCGCAAGATCCACATGGGTACGCAGGCGCGCCCGCTCGCGCCGCAGGGCCAGCTCGCCAGCACCGCGCACCTGATGATCGACAACCCGTTCAAGCGGGGCGGCGGCATCGCCGCGATGTTCGCCACCCACCCGCCGATGGAGCAGCGGGTGGCCCGCCTGGAGCAGATGGCCCGCAACTCCGGGCCGGTGCAGTTCCAGCGCTGACCCGCCGTACGCCCGCACCGCGCCCGCGTCCCCAGGACGCGGGCGCGGTGGTGTGTCCGGGCACAATGCGTTTCCCCCGATCAGTTCGCGCCGTTAGGGTCGAAACGTCTCCCACCCATTACTCCCTCGGAGGTCGACTGTGGCCGCACTGCGCCAGTACCAGGGCGTCTGGCGGATCCCCGGCGCGCCGATGCTGCTGATCCTCGGCATCATCGGGCGGCTCGGGATCGGCATGACCCCGCTGGCGCTGCTGCTCGTCGTCGAGCAGGTCACCGGCCGCTACTCCCTGGCCGCCGTCGCCGGCGGCATCTACGCGCTCTCCGGCGCCGCGCTCAGCCCGGTCGCCGGACGCATCGCCGACCGGGTCGGCCCCACCCCCGTCCTGGTGGCCACCGCGCTGGCCCACCCACTCGCCCTGATCGGGCTGCTCGTCGCCACCCGCTCCGGCACCGGCAACCTCCCGCTGATCTACCTGGCGGCGGGCCTGGCCGGCGCCACGTACCCGCCGCTCACCGCGGCGATCCGGGGCGCCTGGAACGACCTCACCGCCCCCGCCACCGGCCGGGCGCACCTGCGCAACACCGCGCTCGCCGCCGAAACCACCCTCTTCGAGGTCGTCTTCGTGATCGGCCCGCTGCTGGTGGCCGGGTTCGTGCTGTTCGCCGACGCCTCCGCCGCGCTCGTCGGCGCCGCCGTGGTCACCCTGATCGGCACCGGCGCCGTCGCGTTCGGCCGGGTCATGCGCGGCTGGCGCCCGCACCCGCGCGAGCACCACGCCCGGGGCCTCGGCCCGCTGCGGATCGGCGGCTTCCCCGCGCTGCTGCTCTGCGTGGCCAGCCTCGGCATCGCGTTCGGCGCCTCCGGCGTCATCGTCCCGGCCTTCGCCGGGAACTCCGGCGCCGACGACCCGGAAAGCCTGGCCGGCGTGCTGCTCGCCGTCTGGGGCATCGGCAGCGCCATCGGTGGTTTCTGGTTCGGCGTACGCAAGCCCGCCGCCAACATGACCCGCCAGTTCGCCTGGCTGCTCGGCACCGTCGCGGCCAGCTTCGCCGTCTTCGCGGTGATGCCCGGCCCGGCCGCGCTCGGCGTCGCGCTGGTACTCGGCGGCGCGGCCATCGCCCCCGCGCTCACCCTGGAGAACACGCTGGTCGGGCGGATCGCCCCGGCCGGCATGCTGAACGAGGCGTACACCTGGGTGGTGACCATGTCGGTCGCGGCGAGCGCCGCCGGTGGCTCGATCGCCGGCCTGATCATCGACCACGCCGGCGGCGTGTCCTGGGCGTTCGTCTTCGCCGGGGTGGCGGTCGCCGTCGGGGCCGCGGTCGCCGCGCTGCCCGCCGGCCCGATCTCCCGGGCCGAGGCCACAGCGGTACGCGCCGAGCAGTCACTGGCCGCCTGACCGGTGGTGTCCGGGTGCGCCGGCCGGCGGCCCGGTCCCCTCCCGGCGCCTCCCCGGCCGGGGCGCCCGGCCACGAGCAGGCCCAGCACGAGGATCGCCACCGCGCACGCCAGCAGGGTGGGCCGCGCCCCGAGCAACGCGGTCGCCGGACCGCCGAGCATGGTGCCCAGCGGCACCGACAGCACCAGGAGAGCCCCGTTCGCCGCCAGTACGCGAGGCAGGTCGGCGGCCCCGGCCCGGCGCTGGAACAACACCGTCACGGTCGGCTGGTAGGGGGCCCAGACCAGCCCGGCGAGCGCGAACGCGGACAGTGATAGCACCACCGGTGCGCCCAGGCCGAGCGGCAGCAGCGCGGTGCCGAACAACGCCACGATGCCGGCGAGCGTGGTCCGCGGCGGCCAGCCGCGCAGGTGCCCGGTGAGCAGCCCGCCGAGCAGCGAGCCGACGCCGAACGCGGTGTAGTAGGCCGCGAGCGTTCCGGCGGAGGCGTGCAGGTCGTCGGTGACGTGCACCGGCATGGCCACGTAGAACGGGCCGAAGAGGAAGAAGAACGCGAAGGACAGCGACAGCAGACCGAGCAGCGACCGGTCCCGCGCGATGATCCGGAATCCGGAGGCCGGTCGTTCTGCGCGGTTGCCCGTGCCCGCGTTGCTCGCGTGGCGGTCTGTGCCGGCGTTGCTTGCATGGTTGCCTGTGCTCGCGTTGCTTGCGTGGCGGTCTGTGCCGGCGGTGCGTTCGTGGCGGTCTGTGCCCACGTGGCGGGTGGTCGGGATGACGAGGCGGTAGCTGACGGCCAGCACGGCGAAGCTGACCGCGTCGATCGCGATCACCCACACCGGGCTCACCCCGGCGATGAGCAGACCGGCCAGCGGCGGCCCCACGATCGTCGCCGCCTGGCCGAGGGTCCCGAGCAGCGCGTTCGCGGCCAGGTGGTGCCGCTGCGGCAGCAGTTCGGCCACGAGCGTGAACCGACCGGCCGACCCCCACGGGTGCAACAGCGAGGACACCGCCAGCAGGGCGACGTAGAGACCGGCGTCCAGCACCCCGACGAGGTGTGCGGCCGGGATCGCGCCCAGCGCGGCCGCCCGTACCGTGGCGTCCCAGCCCGCGAGCTGAGCCCCGCTCCGCCCACCCAGCCAGCGACCGAGCAGCACCGCACCGGCCGCCCCCGGCAGCGTGTACGCCGCCACCGCCAACGCGGTCCAGGTGCCGCGCTGCCCCTCCGGGGCGAGTTGCAGCGCCAGCCACGTCACCGCGACCAGGGCCAGCCCGTCACCGAGCGCGGACGTGGCGAGGCCCGGCAGCAGCCGGCGCAGCACGGGATGGCCGAGCACCGGACGGTAGGGGAGGAGCAGCGCGGAGGTCATGGCTACCACCCGACCCCACGCCCGCCCTCCGGAACAACGAAGTTGCCTGTGGGCAGAAGCCGGCCGGAAACGACGGAACCTTTCCGCCCCGCCGTGAGTGGAACAAGCTGAGCAGGGAGGTGAGGGTGTCCGACGACGACGTGATCGCGGATGTCTATGCCGGGTGTTTCCGGCGGCTGGTCGTTCAGCTCTACGCGGTGACCGGTGACCTGAGCGAGGCGCAGGAGGCGGTACAGGAGGCGTTCACCCGGGCGCTCGCCGCGCCCCGCCGGTTCGCCGGCCTCGACAACCCGGAGGCGTGGCTGCGCCGGGTGGCGGTCAATGTCGCCCGCAGCCGGCATCGGCGTCGGCGGGTGCTCGACGGGCTGCTGCGACGGACGTGGTCGCCGCCGGTGGTCGCCGACAGCGCGCCGGAGCATCTGGCGCTGCTGGCCGCGCTGCGGCGCCTGCCGGACGGGCAGAGGCACGCGCTGGCCCTGCACTACCTCGTGGACCTGCCGGTCGAGGAGGTGGCGCGAACCCTGGGCGTCTCCGTCGGCACAGTCAAGTCCCGGCTGTCCCGGGGGCGTCAGGCGCTCGCCCTGCTGCTCTCCCCAGCCGACACCGTCGATGCCGTAGCCAGTCGTAGGAGGGCCGATGTCCGATCGTGAGTTCAGCGGGTTCGACGTGGACACCATCACCGACGCCGTCCGTCAGCCACCGCTCGACGATCTCCGGGCCGCCGTCGACTCGCGTCGTCGGCACCGCAGAAGCGGGATGGCGTTGGCCGCTGTGGCGGTCCTCGTGGTGGCCATCGGGGCCACCGCGCTCGTCCGCGCACCCCGCCAAACCGACCCGGTGCCACCGGCTGGGCCGTCGCCCACCCCGACCGTAACCACCGCCGCCGGCACACCCGAAGACTGGGCCCGGATCGACGCGGCCGTCATCCCGGCGCTGCTTCGACAGGCGCCCGAGCTGAGCGGCCCGACCCGGCCCGACCTGCTCAGCAACTGGAACAAGCAAGGCGGGACGGAGGGAGAGACGACTCTCACCGGCTACTGGGGTCAGGGCACCCTCGGCGCCGGGAACGGCAACGCTCACCTGTCGGTCCAGCTCACGCGAAACGCCGGTACCTCCCTCGCGTCGATGATCACCACTGCCTGCCCCTCCCGCACGGCGAGCGGCACCTGTGTGCAGCAGGTGGGCCCCGCGGGCGAGAAGATCAAAGTACGAACCTCGCTCCGGGAGCACCGGCTTCCGGCGGAGCGCGGCGCCGAGGTCGTGCGGTACGAGACGCTCAGCGTGGACCTGCTCCGGCCCGACGGGTCCGCAGCGTCCCTCCGCCTCACCGCGAGGAACGGATCTCTGCCACTGACACCGGACCAGGCAATCGGCGTGGTGCTCGATCCGCACCTGGTCCTCGGCCCCGCGACGTCCGCCACGCCTGGTGTCGAGGCGACGAACTAGGAGATATCCCTTGGCGGGTGCGACCGGCCGGCCGGTCGCACCCGCCTTCGGCATGACGGAGGCCCGCCGACGGCTCACGGTCCATGGTGGTTGCGGTAGGCCGCCGTGGGTCTTCGAGGAGCCTGCAACACGTTCCGATCATGCGTCCGGCCGAAGGGGTCGTGTCCCATCAGCGGTCCTTGCCCGCGAGGGGTCGGAGCGCGCGCCGGGTCGAGGAGAGGCCGACCGACATCCGCGCGGGTGGCAAGGCCCGGCCGGCCCGATGACCAGGCCGGCCAGAGTCTCTTACCGGTAGTTGGTGAACTGAAGAGCCAGACCGAAGTCCTCACCCTTGAGCAGCGTGATGACGGCCTGGAGGTCGTCCTTCTTCTTGCCGGTGACGCGGAGCTGGTCGCCCTGGATCTGCGCCTGCACGCCCTTCGGGCCCTCGTCGCGGATCTTCTTGCTGATCGCCTTGGCCTTGTCCGAGTCGATGCCCTGCACCACCTTGGCATCGATCTTGAAGATCTTGCCCGACTGCTTGGGCTCGCCGGCATCGAGTGACTTCAGCGAGATGTTCCGCTTGATCAGCTTCTCCTTGAAGACCTCCAGCGCGGCCCGTACGCGCTCCTCGGTCTCCGCCTGGATGCTGATCGCCTCCTCGCCCGACCAGGAGATCTCGGCACCCGTGCCCCGGAAGTCGAACCGCGTCGAGAGCTCCTTCTCCGACTGGCGGAGAGCGTTGTCGACCTCCTGCCGGTCGACCTTGCTCACGATGTCGAACGAGGGGTTCGCTGCCATGCTCATGCTCCTGCTGTCCGGCGGTCTGTCCTGGTCCGTCCCGCGCTGACCAGCGTGGGACCTCCTGACGGTACCCGGTTGCGGCGGTACCGGGGGCAACCGCTATCCTTGCTTCCGCCGCCGCGTTGCGACGCGGTGGTGTGCCCTGGCGGGTTGCCCGAGCGGCCAATGGGAGCGGACTGTAAATCCGTCGCGAAAGCTACAGAGGTTCGAATCCTCTACCCGCCACCAGGTGCAGATGCGGCCCCTGACCAGCAGAGATGCTGATCGGGGGCCGTTCTCGTTCGTCTGGCCGAGTCCGGCTGAGTCCAGCCGTCTGCGACTGATTGCGGGCGGGCCACGGAAAGGACGTCCACGACAAGATCGGGGATGATCCGTGGTGGCTCAACCCTGGTCCCTGCCGGCACCGCTGTCGCCGACCAGTCGTCGAGCTTCGGCGATGACCTCCGCATCGAGATCCTCGGGCTTGGTGCTGACCAGCATGTGTACCTCGTTGGCGGCCTCGACGTACTCGTAGGCGCTCTCCAGGTTGATCAGTTCGCCTGCCAGGGGAGTCCCGGCGTAGGTGATGAACTGTGAGACCCAGGACGTGAGTTCGCGAGGCGCGATCTTCCTGGCGAGCAGTCGTCGCGCCATGATGCGGAGGACTTCCTCTTCGGCCTTCCGGCTCGCTTCCCCGTAGTAGGTCAGGGAGAGTTCCGCGAACGCATCAGCCAGCCAGCGACGCAGCTCGTCGTCCTCGCTGCCCTTCACGGGGGAGACGCCGGCCAGGATCCGGAGGGTCGGACTGTCGACGCCTGCCACCAGGCAGTCGCAGGCGGCCCTGACCACGTCAACCGCGGTGGCGGAGCCGATGCTCCAGAAGGCGACGGTGTCGTGAAGGTTGGCAAGAGCCGCTTCCCTGGTCATCGACACATGATCGGTCGGCAAGCTGGTGGTGTCGCGGAAGTTATTGGGCGCCGGGAACGGTGGCAGGGGTGGATCCATGGGCGTTGGGCAAACGGGGGCCGTGGACCGGCAAGCCCTGGCTGGTCGGCAGGAAAGCAGCAGCTGCCTCGGCCCATCCCGCTGCTGAAGTGCGCTCGTGACGAGCAGAGCGCCGGATCTGCGCCAAATGGGACTGAACTGCTTGATTGGTGTGGGTGCGAGGGGGTGTCTGAGCTTTGCCGTAAGCTGCCGTCCCATGGCGTCGAGCACTGAGGAGCGGGACCGGCTCTACCGCGAGATCCTGCTCGCGCCGCTCCGCACGTCGGCGGATTGCCTTCCCGAGATGGGAGGGGCCGACGAGGTCGACCTTGCCGGCTTCACCGCGCTGTACGGCGCTGACCCGCTCTGTCGCTGAATGGGCGTCGCCTCGCCCCTGATGTTCGCCGCGCAGAGCCGCGGGCGGCGTGACGTCGATCCACAGGTAGTTCGGCGTCGGCTGCGAGCGCATCTTCCGCCAGGTCCTCAAGGCGGAGTTCGGACTGTCCGAGAACCAGGTCACATGGTCTGCTCGCGATACCTGACCGGCAACTGGAGTGTCTTCCCAGCCGTGGGCGGGCATGACCCCCTGTCCAGTACTTTCGGCTTCCTGCGGGACGTTGTCGGCTACGTCCAGCGGGAGACCACTGAGTTGCGCGCCGGTGCGGAGCACGTTCTGCGGCGACTCTCGGAGGCGACATGACGGAGATCGTCGAGCGCGCGGCGCACAGCCGCAACGAGCACATGACGTTCCGCGCCAACATGGGTGTGGGCAGGCACGGCTGGTTGCGCCTCACGCCCGCCTACGGCGTACGCCTCGTCCGCGATCGCATGTCGCACATGCCGAGCGGCAGCATCGTCACCGACCCCTTCTCGGGCACGGGCACGACGCCGCTCGCGGCTGCCGAGCTCGGTCACCGGGGGCAGTCGGTGGACATCAACCCGTTCCTGGTCTGGCTCGGCACGGTCAAGACGACGAACTACCCGGAGGACACGCTCGTCGCGCTCGCTGACGCCGTGACGAGTGTGCTCGACGGGGCGCGGGCGCACGACGAGGACGCCGATCTCTGGCAGCCGAGCCTGTTCAGGATCGAGAAGTGGTGGTCGCCGGGCGCGCTCCACGCCCTCAAGGCGCTTCGGAACGAGATCGACCGTTTCGACGGGCAGATCCGCGACCTGCTGGAGATCGGTCTCTGCCGGTCGCTGATCTCCTGCTCCAACGCGGCTTTCAACCATCAGTCGATGTCCTTCAAGGAAGCGCCGGCCGAGCAGGCGCTCTTCGTGGTCGACGACCTCGACAAGGCGCTCGACACGTACGCCACGGAAATGGCGACGATCATCGAGTCCGCCCGTTTCGACCTCGCCGGCACGGCGGTTGTCCGGCAGGGCGATTCGCGGACGGGTCTGGACGGCCTGGAGCCTGCGGACTTCGTGCTGACCTCACCGCCGTACGTGAATCGGATGAGCTACATCCGCGAGCTTCGCCCGTACATGTACTGGCTCCGCTACCTGGATGTGGCCGGCGACGCCGGCGAGCTCGACTGGCGCGCCATCGGTGGCACGTGGGGCACCGCCACGAGCAAGCTCAACACGTGGAAGCCGGACGTCGGGACGCCTGTCGACGGGGCGATGAAGGTGGTCTGCGAGAAGATCGCGGCCGACGGCGGCAAGAACGGTCCGCTGCTTGCCAGCTACGTTCACAAGTACCACCACGACATGTGGCTGCACTTCCAGAGCGTCACGAAGCACCTGAAGCCGGGCGGCAGCGTTTCCTACATCGTCGGAAACTCCACCTTCTACAAGCACGAGGTGCCAGCGCACACCTGGTATGCCGTGATGCTGCGCGAACTCGGCTATTCGGACGTCAAGGTGGAGACCATCCGCAAGCGGAACTCCAACAAGGCGCTGTTCGAGTACGACGTCACCGGCACGAAGCCCGCGTGAACGGGCAGAGGCGGTAGCCGACCGTCAGGGTGCTGCCACCGGCTGTTGCCCGCCTCGTCGGCGGTGAAGCAGTCAGGCGGGTGGGTGTCGCACCTGGCGACGCCGTCGGGGCAACCGCCACCGGCCGGCTGATGATTCACTCGGTTCTCCTGGCGTGAAACCTTGCCTCAGGCATCGATGATGGTAGAGGCTGTCCGAGGGCGGCCGACGGGAGCGCCGACGCCATCTACTGTGGCCGCGGCCGGGTGCCGACCGGCTGACGGGTGAATCAGGCGCTAAGCGTGGTTTACGCGCGAAGTCGTTGTGCGCGCCTTCCGTAGCGGCTGCGGGGCTGATCGTGACGGTATGCTGGGCCGGAGGGTGAGCCGCGCCTGTCGAACGGATGATTTCCCTGCCACTGCCCCTGCGCGAGGGCTCGCGCAGCTTTTGCCCGTGAGCGGGGTGTGGCACGATCGTGGAACCTTCACGATGGTTGTAACTCTCCCGACAGGAGCAATCATGTCTGGTCGTAGGCTGGGCCGGCTGTTTGGCTCGCTCCTCCTCGTTTCCGCCGCCTTGGGCGTTTCGGTAATCAGTGCAAAGTCCGGCCTGGGCGACCTCCGCCTCCTCGACTACGTCTGGGTCTGACAGCGACCCGGGCTGACCTCCACGGGGGCGGAAGCCGGTGGGTCCTGCCCGCCGGACCGGGAGTGGGACCCACCGGACAGGGAGTGGGATGAGCGGGCGAGACAACCCGAGGCGCAGACCCTCCGAGGACGCCTGGATAATCACCGCGCCGCTCGCCCTGGTAGCGGTGGCTTGTTCGACGGTCACCGGATTGATCGCGAAGCCACCCATCGGCGGGTGGCTTCCGGCGGTGCTGCTCCTGGCGCTGATGATCGTCGCCAGCGGGCCGGTCGTCGGCGTGGTCATCCGCCGGCAGTCACTCGGTATGACGCTCACCGAGCTGCCGCTGGTGCTCGCCTTCTACTTCCTGCCGCCGCTCACCGTCGTCCTGATCTACACGCTGTCCTCGCTCGTGACGCACCTGCGTCACCGGTTGTCGGCGCCGAAGCTCTGGTTCAACGTCGCGCGTGCGGCGGCGGGCACCTCGGTCGGCGCCCTGGTGCTGACCATCCTGCCGCCGACCGAGGGCGTGGGCCCCGCCACGTGGCTGGGCCTCTGCCTCGCGGTGGCGATGGTGATCCTGGTGAGCCTCACCTCGATCGCCGCGGTCCAGACCCTGCTCATCGGCTGGCACGCCGGCCGGGAGACGTTCCGGGCGCTGCGTTCGGGCGTGCTGACCAACGGCATCAACGTGTCGGCCGGCCTGATCGTGCTGATGCTGCTGGAGCAGTCCTGGTGGTCCCTGGTGCCGTTGGCCGCGCTGGCCGCGGGGCTGGTGGCGGTCTACCGGTCGTACACCGAGTTCTTCCAGCAGCACCGCACGCTCAGCGGCATGTACGAGCTGAGCCGGGCGATCTCGGCCAGCGGCCAGGACGGCACGCTCGCGGACGCCCTGCTGGGCCGTGTCCGGGGTCTGATGCAGGCGGAGTACGCGACGTTGTGGCTGCCCGCCCAGGGCCGGCACCCGGAGACTCTGCTCACCGCGCGGGTCGATGACCCCGGCCTGCTGGACACCGCCCCGACCGGGGTGGAGCTGCGCCAGCGGGCGATGCAGAAGGCCCGCCCGGTCACCGTCGGCCGGGGCGTGTGCAGCGATCCGGAGTTCCGGGCCAGCCTGGCCGAACAGGGCGTCAAGGACACGATCATCGTCCCGTTGCGCTCGGGCCGGGTGGTGATCGGGACGCTCGAGGTGACCAACCGGCTGGTCGACCCCTCGCACTTCACCGCGCGCGACGTCGCGGTCCTGGAGACGGTGGCGGCACACGCCGCTGTCGCCCTGGAGAACTCTCGCCTGGTCGACCGGCTGCGGCACGACGCCGACCACGACACGCTCACCAAGCTGCCCAACCGGCGCCGGCTGACCGCGGCGGTGGCCGAGGCGGTGAAGATCGGCGCGCCGGGCGAGGTGGTCGCGTTGCTCCTCTTCGACGTCGACCGGCTCCGCCAGGTCAACGAGTCGCTCGGCCACGCCGCCGGGGACAAGGTGCTCGTCGAGGTGGCCGAGCGGCTGCGCGCCTGCGCGCCCTCCTCGGCGCTGGTCGGCCGCGCCGGTGGGGACGAGTTCCTGGTGACGCTCCGGCTGGAGAGCACCGAGGCGGCCCTGGAACTGGCGGCCCAGCTCCGGGAGCAGATCCGCGACGAGATGGTTTTCGACGCGCTCACCGTGGACGTGGACACGGTGGTCGGCGTGGCGGTCCACCCCGACCACGGCAGCGACGCGGTGGCGCTGTTGCAGCGCGTCGACCTGGCGGCCAGCGCCGCCAAGTCGGTCCCGGGCAGCGTGCAGCTCTACAGCCCGGCGCTGGAGTCGCGGTCGCTGCGCCGGCTCGGCCTCGCCGGCGACCTGCAACGGGCGCTGGACGAGGGCAAGCTGGAGGTCTACTTCCAGCCCAAGGTCACGCTGCGGGACCGCCGCCTGGTGGGCGTGGAGTGTCTGGCCCGGTGGGAGCACCCGGCGCACGGCACGGTCTCGCCGGACGACTTCGTGGCGGTGGCCGAGCACACCGGCCAGCTCGGCCGGCTCACCGAGTTCGTGCTCCGGGAGAGCCTGCGGCGCAGCCGCGACTGGAGCCACGGCGAGCAGCCGCTCTCCGTCGCGGTCAACCTCGCCGCGCGTACGCTCACCGACCAGCACTTCCCGGCGCTGGTACGCGATCTGCTGGCCGAGTACGGCGTGCCGCCGCAGCGGCTGACACTGGAGGTCACCGAGGCCGGTGTGCTGGACGGAGCGGAACGTCCCATCCCGACCCTGCGCAGCCTCCGTGACCTCGGTGTCCGGCTCTCGGTGGACGACTTCGGCACCGGCAACTCGTCCCTGGCCCAGCTGCGCCGGCTGCCGGTGCACGAGGTGAAGGTGGACCGGTCGTTCGTGCAGGGCATGGCGACCGATCCGGGTGATCTGGCGATCGTGAACGCGGTGGTGACGCTCTCCCAGCAGTTCGGCCTGGCGGTGGTGGCCGAGGGCGTGGAGAGCGAGCTGATGCTGGAACTCCTGCAGGACATCGGCTGCGAGATCGGCCAGGGCTTCCTGTTCAGCCGCCCCCTGCCGTACGAGCGTCTGGAGGCCTGGTTCGGTGCCCAGGTCGACCCGGAGACGGTGGCCACGGGGGAGCTGCCGCGGCTGCGTGTGGTGCCCTGAGCAGGGCCGACACGTACCTGGGGGATCCGATTTCACCTCGGCGACGCGGTCGTGTACTGTTTCCCCTGCGCGACACCCCCCGGGGTGATCGGGCAGGCCCCCTTAGCTCAGTCGGCAGAGCGTCTCCATGGTAAGGAGAAGGTCTACGGTTCGATTCCGTAAGGGGGCTCAGAGGGTCCGGCTGGACCCGCCACGGCGGTGTAGCTCAGATGGCAGAGCAAGCGGCTCATAATCGCTGTGTCGCCGGTTCAAGTCCGGCCACCGCTACTCTCGTCCTCCGGGTACACCCGGTGGTCGGTGGGACGGGCGCCACAGGCGCCCACTTTGCATGTCCGCGTTGTCAGCGCGTAGGCTGACACGCCGTAGTTGTTCCGTGAGCGAGGAAGGCACTCCGCCGTGGCGAAGGCGACCGATGTTCGGCCGAAGATCACTTTGGCGTGTGTGGAGTGCAAGGAGCGCAACTACATCACGCGCAAGAACCGCCGTAACGACCCGGACCGCATCGAGCTGAAGAAGTTCTGCCCCCGGGACGGCAAGCACACCGTTCACCGCGAGACCCGCTGATCGCGACCGGCGCAGCCGGTCGGCACCAGCTTCCGCGTACGCCGATCCACCTGACGGGTGGCCTCCGGGCCGCCCGACCGGGCGGATCGGCGTTCGTGTTTTCCGTGTAGGTTCGGCGGCATGTCCCTGGACCCGTCCTTCGTCGGCCGGACGTACCCGCCGACCGCCCCCTACCAGGTGGGCCGAGAAAAGATCCGCGAGTTCGCCACCGCCATCGGCGCGACCGACCCGGCCCACCACGATCCGGAGGCGGCCCGTTCGCTCGGCCACGCCGACGTGGTGGCCCCGCCGACGTTCCCGGTGCTCGTCACGATGGCGGCGAGCCGGCAGATCGTCGAGGATCCGGCGCTCGGCGTCGACTACAGCCGCGTGGTGCACGGCGACCAGCGGTTCGCGTACACCCGGCCGGTGGTGGCCGGCGACGAGCTGGTGTGCGTGAGCACCATCGAGGAGGTCACCACCCGGGGCGGGCACGGCTTCCTGACCACCCGCACCGATGTGAGCACTGTGGACGGTGAGCCGGTGGTCGCCGTCTGGTCCAAGATCGTCGTACGCGGGGAGGCCTGAGGACATGGAGCTGCCCACCCAGACGTACCGGGTGACCCGCGCGGACCTGGTCCGCTACGCGGGCGCCTCGGGCGACTTCAACCGGATCCACTGGAGCGACCGCGTCGCCACCGACGTGGGGCTGCCGGGCGTCATCGCCCACGGCATGTTCACCATGGCCCTGGTCGGCCGCGCGGTGACCGGCTGGGCCGGCGCGCCGGACGCGGTGGTCGACTTCGGCGTCCGGTTCACCCGGCCGGTGGTCGTCCCGGACACCGACGAGGGCACCGAGATCGAGGTGTCGGCGGTGGTCAAGGAGGTCACCGAAGACGGTCTGACCAGGCTCGACATCACCGCCACCTGCCAGGGCGAGAAGGTGCTGTCGCAGGCCCGGGCACTGATCCGCACGACGCGCTGAGGGTCCGCCCGACGCGCGAGGGGCAGACCGGTTGGGAAAGTCGCACGACTACCCGTACACTGGTCCGCCGTGGGGCAAGTGACCCCCGCTCGGCACAGTGTGTCCGGGTGGAGGTGAGTTGCCGCACAGGGGTGTAGCTCAATTGGCAGAGCAGCGGTCTCCAAAACCGCAGGCTGCAGGTTCAAGTCCTGTCACCCCTGCGCCTCAGGCCTGACCGTTCCGTGGGTCGCGTCGCCCTCACCGGCGGCGTCCGGCCCGTGGTGGTGGCACCGGTGGGGTGGTTCCGAGGCGCTCGGGCCCTCCCGGCCGGTCCGCCGGCCGCGGCCCGTCGCGGGACGGTTGGTCCGGCCGGCGTGACCAACACGCCGCGCACGCCGCCCGGCGTGCGACCCCATATCCCGCACGGAGGGCGAAGTGGCCAAGAGCAAGCGCCGCGGCGAGGACGACGGCGACGAGCGTCTGAACGACGACGCGACCGTCGACGGCGTGGCCGACGACGACGTGGCCGACGACGACGCCACCGACGCGGACGAGCCGGTCTCCCGGGGCGGCACCGCGACCCGTAAGCGGGCGCAGGCCGAGCCGGCCGAGGGCCGGAAGACCCGCAAGGACACCGAGCGGATCGGGCTGTTCGCCCGCATCGCGCGGTTCTTCCGCGAGGTCGTGGCAGAGCTGCGTAAGGTCATCTGGCCGACCCGCAAGGAGCTGCTGACCTACACGGCCGTGGTGGTCACCTTCGTCGCGGTGATGCTGGCGATCGTGGCCGGCCTGGACTACGGCTTCGCCAAGGCGGTGCTGTGGGTCTTCGGCGAGCCGAGCTGACCTGCGGACAGCGATACTGACGGAAGTGAGCGAGCGTGCCTGAGTACGACGAGACCGCCGGAACCCCGGACGACCAGTCCACGGTGGCGACGGCGGCCAACAACGAGTCGGTCGAGGCCGCCAGCGAGCCGGAGTTCCCGACCACCGAGCCGGCCCCGGACGAGGACTTCGACCCGGTCGCCGAGCTGCGCCAGAAGCTGCGCTACGCGCCCGGCGACTGGTACGTGGTGCACTCGTACGCCGGCTACGAGAACAAGGTCAAGACCAACCTCGAGACCCGGATCACCTCCCTCGACATGGAGGACTTCATCTACCAGGTCGAGGTGCCGACCCGGGAAGAGGTCGAGGTCAAGAACGGCAAGCGGTCGCAGGTCCAGGCGAAGGTCTTCCCGGGCTACATCCTGGTCCGGATGGAGCTGACCGCCGAGTCCTACTCCTGCGTCCGGAACACCCCGGGGGTCACCGGCTTCGTCGGCGCGACCGACCGGGCCGACCGGCCGGCGCCGCTGAGCCTCGACGAGGTGCTCAAGTGGCTGGCCCCGGCGGTCGAGACCGAGCAGAAGAAGGCCAAGCCCGAGGTCAAGGTCCTCGACTTCGAGGTCGGCGACTCGGTCACCGTCACCGACGGCGCGTTCGCGTCGCTGCCGGCGACGATCAGCGAGATCAACGCCGACCAGCAGAAGCTCAAGGTGCTGGTGTCGATCTTCGGCCGGGAGACGCCGGTCGAGCTGAACTTCAACCAGGTCGCCAAGATCTGACGTACGTCGGCACCGGCGGCCCGCCCCTTCCGGGGTGGCCGCCGGTGCGCCGTTTCGCCGCCTGCCGACCTCGGCGCGGAGGGTGGCCGACGGCTGCGCTACCCTAGAACGTCGGCTGTCCGCACCGCGCTGACCGTGCGCGCCCGCGGACCGGCGAGAATCCCAGTTTCAAGCCCCAGGAAGAGACATGCCTCCGAAGAAGAAGCTCGTCAAGACGTTCACGCTTCAGCTGCCGGCGGGCCAGGCCACCCCGGCGCCGCCGGTCGGCCCCGCGCTCGGCCAGCACGGCGTGAACATCATGGAGTTCTGCAAGTCCTACAACGCGCAGACCGAGTCCCAGCGGGGCGACATCGTCCCCGCCGAGATCAGCGTCTACGAGGACCGCACGTTCACCTTCGTGCTGAAGACCCCGCCCGCCGCCCGGCTGCTGATCAAGGCCGCCGGTGTGCAGAAGGGCTCGGGCGTCCCGCACAAGGAGAAGGTCGGCTCGGTCACCCGCGCCCAGCTGCGCGAGATCGCCGAGAAGAAGATGGCGGACCTCAACGCCAACGACATCGACCAGGCCGAGAAGATCATCGCCGGCACCGCCCGGTCGATGGGCCTGACCGTCGCCGACTGATCTCGCTCCACCGCTCCACCCGATCTTTCTGTTCGTGGGAGGGCCGCGCACGCCGCGCGCCCGCCAGAGACCACAGGAGTCACCAGAAATGCAGCGCAGCAAGAGCTACCGCAAGGCCGCCGAGGTCATCGACCGGTCGAAGCTCTACACCCCGGTCGAGGCCGTCAAGCTGGCCAAGGACACCACCAACACCAAGTTCGACGCCACGGTCGAGGTCGCGATGCGCCTCGGCGTCGACCCCCGCAAGGCGGACCAGATGGTTCGCGGCACGGTCAACCTGCCGCACGGCACCGGTAAGACCGCCCGCGTGATCGTCTTCGCCGCCGGCGCGAAGGCCGAGGAGGCCGTCGCCGCAGGTGCTGACGAGGTGGGCACCGACGAGCTGGTCGCCCGCATCCAGGGCGGTTGGCTGGACTTCGACGCGGCGATCGCCACGCCCGACCAGATGGCCAAGATCGGCCGGATCGCGCGGATCCTGGGCCCGCGCGGTCTGATGCCGAACCCGAAGACCGGCACCGTGACCATGGACGTCACCAAGGCCGTCTCGGACATCAAGGGCGGTAAGATCACCTTCCGGGTGGACAAGCACTCCAACCTGCACCTGATCATCGGCAAGGCCTCCTTCTCCGAGGCCCAGCTGGTCGACAACTACGCCGCGGTGCTGGACGAGGTGCTGCGCGCCAAGCCGTCCGCGGCCAAGGGCACGTACCTCAAGAAGGTCACCCTCACCACCACCATGGGCCCGGGCGTCCCGGTCGACCCGAAGGTCGTGAAGAACCTGCAGGAGGCCTCGACCGAGGCCTGAGCAACCAGCACGTCCCGGACGGGGCTCCGCCACCAGGTCGTGGCGGGGCCCCGTTCGTCTGTCCGGTGTGGCAGTCTCGGCGCATGCGGCTCGACGGCGTGTGGTTCCGCTACCACCGGCACGGCCCCTGGGTCCTGCGGCAGGTCGACGTCGCCGTCGGCCCGGGTGAGGTCGCCGTGGTGCTCGGCCGCAACGGGGCCGGAAAGTCCACGTTGCTGCAGCTCACCGCCGGGGTGCTGCGTCCGTCCCGGGGCCGCGTCGCCGACCGGCCGCCGGTGGTCGGCTGGGTGCCGGAGCGCTTCCCCGCCGACCAGCCGTTCACCGTCGGGGCCTACCTGACCGCCATGGGCCGCGTCGCCGGCCTGCCCGGTCCCGCCGCCGACCGGGCGGTGCGCCACTGGGTCGAGCGCCTCGGCCTGGCCCGGTTCCACGACGTCCGTCTGCCCCGGCTGTCCAAGGGCACCGCGCAGAAGGTCGGCCTGGCGCAGGCGCTGCTGCGCCCGCCCGGCCTGCTGGTGCTCGACGAGCCCTGGGAGGGGCTGGACGCCGCCGCCCGCGAGGCGGTCCCCGAGATCATCGGCGAGGTGCTGGCCGCCGGTGGCGCCGTACTCGTGAGCGACCATCGGGGCGAGACCGTCCGGCTGCCCGGTGCCCGGCACTGGTCGGTCACCGACGGCACGGTGACCGAGCAGGCGCCGTCGGGCGGCGCTGCCGTCGCCGTGGTCGAGCTGGCGGTGCCGGCCGCCGGGCTGGCCGCCGCCGTCGCCCGCCTGCGCGCCGACGGCCACCAGATCCTTCGGGTACGCGACCACGCCGTCCCGCCTCCGGCCACGCACCCGGTGCCGGCCTCCGTCGGCCCGTCCGCCGATGACGACTGCCCGGATGCGGACGCGCTATCCGGCCCGGTGGGCCACGTTGACGCCGGGGCCGGGGACTCGGGCCGCCCCGGGCCGGCGCCGGAGGTCGCCCGGTGATCGCGCTGGTCCGGCTGCGGCTGGCCGGCTTCCTGCGTACCGGACGGGCGCTGGCGCCGGTGCTGGCCGGCCTGCTCGTCCTGGGCGTCCTCCACGGCGGCGGCCGGGCCCGCCCGGCGGAGGCCTACGGCGTCTCCGCCGTGGTCCTGTTCCCGGTGCTGGCCTGGCAGGCCAAGATCCTGCTGGACGTCGAGCCCGACGTGCAGCGCCGGCTGGCCCGGGTGGTGGTCGGGCCGGGCCGGGAGTGGGCGGCCGGGCTGCTCGCCGCGCTGGTGGCCGGGCTCGCCGTGGTGGTGGTCGCGCTGGCGCTGCCGTGGCCGCTCGGCGGGGTGACCGCGGCCGTCGCGCCGGGGGAGCGGCCGGTGCTCGTGGGGGTGGCGCTCGGGCTCTGGGCGCACCTGCTCGCCCTGCCCGCGGCGGTGGCGCTCGGCGCGCTGGCCAGCCGGGCCGTGACCCGCAGCGCCGGCTACGGGGTGGCGGTGCTGGTGACCGGCGCGGTCGGGGTGGTGGTGCTGGGGCTCTCCGGCTCGGTCGCGCCGTGGCTGGCCCCACCGGTCATGGCGACCGCGCGGGAGGTCACCGGGCCGGTCGCCACCGGTGCCGGCCTGCTGCTCACCGGCTGGGCGGCGCTCTGGGCGGCGGTGGCGCTCAGCGGCTACGCCTGGGCCCGCCGCACCCGGGCCTGAGGCGCGGTGACCGGGAGCACCGGGGCGCGATTTGGCGCTGCGGTCCCGGTCGCGTAACCTGGTGCGGTAGTTCCACCCAAAGACCGCTGGTCACCGTGCCCCGGCACGGTCGAAGGTCCCGCGACGACGGGCGACCCGCGCAGGGCGGTAAGCGAAATCGGTGTCATGCATGGTCCGCCGACTGTGCCCGTGCCGCCGGCCCTCGCCCCGTGCGCCCTGCGCCGGGGCTTTTTCGTTGTCGTGATGCCTCCGCCGCCGCCGTCGAGCCTTGGCTCGTCGCCGGCGTACCAGCTCCGAGCAACGAGAGAGGAGGGACATGGCGGACAAGCCGATCCGGGCCGACAAGGCCACGGCCGTCGCCGAGCTGACCGAGAGCTTCCGCAACGCGGGGGCGACCGTGCTCACCGAGTACCGCGGGCTCACGGTTTCGCAGCTCACCCAGCTGCGGCGCTCGCTCGGCAAGGAGACCAGCTACACGGTCGCGAAGAACACGCTTGCCAAGCGTGCCGCGGCCGATGCGGGCATCTCCGGCCTCGACGAGCTGTTCTCCGGTCCTACCGCGCTGACTTTCGTTTCGGGCGACGTCGTCGAGGCGGCGAAGGGGCTTCGCGACTTCGCGAAGGCCAACCCGAAGCTCGTCATCAAGGGCGGTGTCTTCGAGGGCAAGGCCATTTCCGCGGCCGAGGTCACGAAGCTCGCCGACCTGGAGTCCCGCGAGGTGCTGCTGGCCAAGCTGGCCGGCGCGATGAAGGGCAACCTGAGCAAGGCCGCGGCCCTGTTCCAGGCGCCGCTCTCCAAGGCCGCCCGCGCGGCGGCCGCCCTGGCGGACAAGAAGCGCGAGCAGGAGGGCGCCGAGGCGGCCTGAGGCCCTCCCGGCGCACCACGTTCTTAGTTTTCATTGCGAGAAAGGACGCCAGACATGGCGAAGCTCAGCACCGACGAGCTGCTCGACGCGTTCAAGGAGATGACGCTGATCGAGCTCTCCGAGTTCGTGAAGCAGTTCGAGGAGACCTTCGAGGTCACCGCCGCCGCTCCGGTCGCCGTGGCCGCGGGCGCCCCGGCCGCCGGCGGCGCTGCCGCCCCGGCCGAGGAGGAGAAGGACGAGTTCGACGTCATCCTCGACGCCGACGGTGGCAAGAAGATCCAGGTCATCAAGGTCGTGCGTGAGCTGACCGGCCTGGGCCTCAAGGAGGCCAAGGACCTGGTCGAGGCCGCGCCGAAGGCCGTCCTGGAGAAGGTCAACAAGGAGACCGCCGAGAAGGCCAAGGCCAAGCTCGAGGGTGAGGGCGCCAAGGTCACCATGAAGTGACCTTGCTCCACCTGACGCGCGTCCGGCTCACGTGAGCCGGGGCACACCGCGTCGCGGCGGGCGGTGATCCGGAATCGGATCGCCGCCCGCCGTGTTGGTGGTCCCGGACGGCAGCGGTGTGAGCAGGGCGTACGACGGCCGTGTGCCGGCTGGTCAGTGGCGTCTGTCGGTAGCCCGTCGGTGGGAAAGACACCCCGACCGGTAACCGGCCCTTGACGCGGCACCGGCCTGCCAGGCACGCTGACATCAGCAAGACTTTCCGCGCTTGCAACGGCCGCCACTCGGGTAATGGCAACGGCAGCACCGCCGCCGCGGCACCCGAGCGGACCGGCAGGAGCGTCGCGTTCCGAGCGGCCCGGACGACCCGGTTTTCCGAGGTCCCAGGGCTTGTTCCGCGACGACCTGCGGGGTGGGCTGGACAGCGGTTAGCCTCTCGGCTACACTGCTAGTTTGCGCTGCCTTCCGACTTGACCCCTGCTCGGAAATGTCCGTTTACGGATAATTCTGGTGGGGTCATTGGAGTGCACGCGTACCAGCCGTTCTGCAGCACCGGTCCTCGGAAGGACGCATCTTGGCAGCTTCCCGCCCTGCGAAGACCAGTCGTACGTCGAGCGCATTCGCGCCCCGCCGAGTTTCTTTCGGTCGGATCACCGAACACCTCGAGGTCCCCAACCTCCTCGCCATCCAGAACGAGTCCTTCGACTGGCTCGTCGGCAACGAGGCTTGGCAGGGCCGGTCGGCGGACGACCCGCACGCACGCTCGGGTCTCGCGGAGATCCTCGACGAGATCAGTCCCATTGAGGACTTCTCCGGCACCATGTCGCTCTCCTTCTCGGCTCCGCGCTTCGACGAGGTCAAGGCCTCGATCGAGGAGTGCAAGGAGAAGGACCTCACCTACTGCGCGCCGCTGTTCGTGACCGCGGAGTTCACCAACAACACCACTGGCGAGATCAAGAGCCAGACCGTGTTCATGGGTGACTTCCCGATGATGACGCCGAAGGGCACCTTCATCATCAACGGCACCGAGCGCGTCGTGGTCAGCCAGCTCGTCCGCTCGCCGGGCGTGTACTTCGACAAGCAGCCGGACAAGACCTCCGACCGCGACCTCTCCAGCGTCAAGGTCATCCCGAGCCGGGGTGCCTGGCTGGAGTTCGACATCGACAAGCGCGACACGGTCGGCGTTCGCATCGACCGCAAGCGCCGCCAGGCCGTCACCGTCCTGCTCAAGGCCATCGGGTGGTCCGCCGAGCGCATCCGTGAGAAGTTCGGCTGGTCCGAGCTCATGATGACCACGCTCGAGAAGGACCACATCGCCGGCCAGGACGAGGCCCTGCTCGACATCTACCGGAAGCTCCGCCCCGGCGAGCCGCCGACCCGTGAGAACGCCCAGACCCTGCTCGACAACCTCTTCTTCAACCCGAAGCGGTACGACGTCGCCAAGGTCGGGCGCTACAAGTTCAACAAGAAGCTCGAGCTGGACGTGCCGATCACCACCGGCACGCTCACCGAGGACGACATCGTCGCCACCGTGGAATACCTCTGCCGGCTGCACGCCGGTGAGGAGGGCTACGAGGCCGACGACATCGACCACTTCGGCAACCGTCGCCTGCGTACCGTGGGCGAGCTGATCCAGAACCAGGTCCGGGTGGGTCTCTCCCGGATGGAGCGGGTCGTCCGCGAGCGGATGACCACCCAGGACGTCGAGGCGATCACGCCGCAGACCCTGATCAACATCCGCCCGGTGGTGGCGGCGATCAAGGAGTTCTTCGGCACGTCGCAGCTGTCCCAGTTCATGGACCAGACCAACCCGCTGGCGGGCCTGACCCACCGGCGCCGGCTGAGCGCGCTCGGCCCTGGTGGTCTGTCCCGTGAGCGGGCCGGCTTCGAGGTCCGGGACGTGCACCCGTCCCACTACGGCCGGATGTGCCCGATCGAGACGCCGGAAGGCCCGAACATCGGCCTGATCGGCGCGCTCTCCACGTTCGCCCGGGTCAACCCGTTCGGCTTCATCGAGACGCCGTACCGGAAGGTCATCGACGGCCGGGTCACCGACCAGATCGACTACCTGACCGCGGACGAGGAGGACCGGTTCGTCAAGGCGCAGGCCAACGCCCCGCTGAAGTCGGACGGCACCTTCGCCGAGGACCGCGTCCTGGTCCGCCGTAAGGGCGGCGAGACCGAGGACGTCGCGCCGGGCGCCGTGGACTACATGGACGTGTCGCCGCGGCAGATGACCTCGGTCGCCACCGCGATGATCCCGTTCCTGGAGCACGACGACGCCAACCGCGCGCTCATGGGCGCGAACATGCAGCGTCAGGCGGTGCCGCTGGTCAAGGCCGAGGCCCCGCTCGTCGGTACGGGCATGGAGTACCGCGCCGCGGTCGACGCCGGTGACGTGGTCGTCGCCGAGGTCGGCGGTGTGGTCGAGGACCTCTGCGCGGACTACATCACGGTCCACCAGGACGACGGCCACCGCCGGACGTACCTGCTGCACAAGTTCCGCCGCTCCAACGCCGGCTCCTGCGTCAACCAGAAGCCAGTCGTCTTCGAGGGCGACCGCGTCGAGGCCGGTCAGGTCATCGCCGACGGTCCGTGCACCGACGAGGGCGAGATGGCGCTCGGACGCAACCTGCTGGTGGCGTTCATGTGCTGGGAGGGCCACAACTACGAGGACGCGATCATCCTGTCGCAGCGCCTCGTGCAGCAGGACGTGCTCACCTCGATCCACATCGAGGAGCACGAGGTCGACGCCCGGGACACCAAGCTCGGCCCGGAGGAGATCACCCGCGACATCCCGAACGTCAGCGAGGAGATGCTCGCCGACCTCGACGAGCGCGGCATCATCCGGATCGGCGCCGAGGTCGTCCCCGGCGACATCCTGGTCGGCAAGGTCACCCCGAAGGGTGAGACCGAGCTGACCCCCGAGGAGCGGCTGCTCCGCGCGATCTTCGGCGAGAAGGCGCGCGAGGTCCGGGACACCTCGCTGAAGGTGCCGCACGGCGAGACCGGCACGGTCATCGGTGTGCGTACCTTCTCCCGCGAGGACGGCGACGAGCTGCCCCCGGGCGTGAACGAGCTGGTCCGGGTCTACGTGGCCCAGAAGCGCAAGATCCAGGACGGTGACAAGCTCGCGGGCCGCCACGGCAACAAGGGCGTCATCTCCAAGATCCTGCCGATCGAGGACATGCCGTTCCTGGAGGACGGGACCCCGGTCGACATCGTGCTGAACCCGCTCGGCGTGCCGTCCCGGATGAACATCGGCCAGGTCCTGGAGACCCACCTCGGGTGGGTGGCCAAGACCGGCTGGAGCGTGGACGGCGACGACGAGGAGTGGAAGCGCCAGCTCCGCTCGATCAACGCGCACGAGTCCGAGCCGGACACCAACGTGGCCACGCCGGTCTTCGACGGTGCCCGCGAGGAGGAGATCTCCGGTCTGCTGGCGTCGACCCTGCCCAACCGGGACGGCAACCAGCTCATCGGGGGCAGCGGCAAGGCGCAGCTGTTCGACGGTCGTTCCGGCGAGCCGCTGCCCGACCCGATCGCGGTCGGCTACGTCTACATCCTGAAGCTCAACCACCTGGTCGACGACAAGATCCACGCCCGGTCGACCGGTCCGTACTCGATGATCACGCAGCAGCCGCTGGGTGGTAAGGCGCAGTTCGGTGGCCAGCGCTTCGGTGAGATGGAGTGCTGGGCCATGCAGGCGTACGGCGCCGCCTACGCCCTGCAGGAGCTGCTGACCATCAAGTCCGACGACGTCCTGGGCCGGGTCAAGGTCTACGAGGCGATCGTCAAGGGCGAGAACATCCCCGAGCCGGGCATCCCGGAGTCGTTCAAGGTGCTGCTCAAGGAGCTGCAGTCGCTGTGCCTCAACGTCGAGGTGCTCTCCAGCGACGGTGTGGCCCTGGAGATGCGCGAGACCGACGACGAGGTGTTCCGGGCGGCGGAGGAGCTGGGCATCGACCTGTCCCGGCGCGAGCCGAGCTCGGTCGAAGAGGTGTAAGTGGTGAGGTCGGGGGCCGACCGGTCCGCTCTGGGCGGTCAGGCTTGATCCCGACGCGGGCCGGCCGGCCCCCGACCCCGCCCATGATCTAGCTGTAAAGACGACGACATAGGGGACATAGTGCTCGACGTCAACTTCTTCGACGAGCTGCGCATCGGCCTCGCCACCGCTGACGACATCCGTCAGTGGTCCCACGGCGAGGTCAAGAAGCCCGAGACCATCAACTACCGCACCCTCAAGCCGGAGAAGGACGGGCTCTTCTGCGAGAAGATCTTCGGTCCTCAGCGGGACTGGGAGTGCTACTGCGGTAAGTACAAGCGGGTCCGCTTCAAGGGCATCATCTGCGAGCGCTGCGGCGTCGAGGTGACCCGCTCCAAGGTTCGCCGGGAGCGGATGGGTCACATCGAGCTGGCCGCTCCGGTGACCCACATCTGGTACTTCAAGGGCGTGCCGAGCCGGCTGGGCTACCTGCTGGACCTCGCCCCGAAGGACCTCGAAAAGATCATCTACTTCGCCTCGTACGTCGTGACGAGCGTGGACGCCGAAGCGCGTCACCGCGACCTCTCGACCATCGAGAACGAGATCCTGGCCGAGAAGCGGCAGGCGGAGAACAGCCGCGACTCGGAGATCGAGAAGCGGGCCGCCAAGCTGGAGGCCGACCTGGCCGAGCTGGAGGCCGAGGGCGCGAAGGCGGACGTCCGGCGCAAGGTCAAGGAGGGCGGAGAGCGCGAGATGCGCCAGATCCGCGACCGGGCCCAGCGCGAGATCGACCGCCTCGACGAGGTCCTCGACACCTTCCGCAAGCTGGAGCCGAAGCAGCTGGTCACCGACGAGCTGCTCTACCGCGAGCTGCGCGACCGCTTCGGTGAGTACTTCACCGGCAGCATGGGCGCCGAGGCGATCAAGGCCCTGGTCCAGAACATGGACCTGGAGGCCGAGGCGGAGAACCTGCGCGAGACCATCCGCTCCGGCAAGGGCCAGCGGAAGATCCGGGCGCTCAAGCGGCTCAAGGTCGTCGCGGCGTTCCAGAACACCCGGAACTCGCCGCTCGGCATGGTGCTGGACTGCGTCCCGGTCATCCCGCCGGACCTGCGCCCGATGGTGCAGCTCGACGGTGGCCGTTTCGCGACCTCCGACCTGAACGACCTGTACCGGCGTGTGATCAACCGGAACAACCGCCTCAAGCGGCTGATCGACCTCGGCGCGCCCGAGATCATCGTCAACAACGAGAAGCGGATGCTCCAGGAGGCCGTCGACGCGCTGTTCGACAACGGCCGTCGTGGTCGTCCGGTCACCGGCCCCGGTAACCGGCCCCTGAAGTCGCTGTCCGACATGCTCAAGGGCAAGCAGGGCCGGTTCCGCCAGAACCTGCTGGGCAAGCGCGTCGACTACTCCGGCCGTTCGGTCATCGTGGTCGGCCCGAAGCTCAAGCTGCACCAGTGCGGCCTGCCCAAGCAGATGGCGCTGGAGCTGTTCAAGCCGTTCGTGATGAAGCGGCTGGTCGACCTCAACCACGCGCAGAACATCAAGTCCGCCAAGCGGATGGTCGAGCGGCAGCGGCCGGTCGTGTGGGACGTGCTGGAAGAGGTCATCGGCGAGCACCCGGTGCTGCTGAACCGCGCGCCGACCCTGCACCGTCTGGGCATCCAGGCCTTCGAGCCGCAGCTGGTCGAGGGCAAGGCCATCCAGATCCACCCGCTGGTCTGCACCGCGTTCAACGCCGACTTCGACGGTGACCAGATGGCGGTCCACGTGCCGCTGTCCGCCGAGGCCCAGGCCGAAGCGCGGATCCTGATGCTGTCGTCGAACAACATCCTCAAGCCGGCCGACGGCAAGCCGGTCACCATGCCCACCCAGGACATGGTCATCGGTCTCTACCACCTCACCCACCTCACTCCGGGTGGCAAGGGCGAGGGCCGGGCGTTCAGCTCGGACGCCGAGGCGCGGATGGCGTACGACAACGGCGAGCTGCACCTGCAGGCGCCGGTCCGGATCCGGCTGCGCGACGTCGTCGGTGTGGACAACGGCGCCGGCGCCGAGCCGTGGACCGCCCCCGAGGGCTGGACCGAGGGCGAGCCGGTGACCGTGGAGACCACGCTGGGCCGGGTCCTGTTCAACGAGACGCTGCCCCCGGGCTACCGCTTCGTGAACTACGAGATCCGCAAGGGCCAGCTCTCCGCGATCGTCAACGACCTCGCCGAGCGCTTCCCGAAGGTGGCCCTGGCGGCCACCCTGGACGGGCTCAAGGAGGCCGGTTTCCACTGGGCCACCTGGTCCGGCGTCACCATCGGCATGGAGGACGTCATCGCTCCGCCGCGCAAGCGGGAGATCCTGGAGCGGTACGAGAAGGAAGCCGACCGGATCGACAAGCAGTACCAGCGTGGTCTGATGACCGCCGAGGAGCGTCGCGGCGAGCTCATCGAGATCTGGACCAAGGCGACCAACGAGGTCGCCAAGGAGATGGACACCGCGCTGCCGCAGGAGAACCCGCTGTGGAAGATGATCAACTCGGGCGCCCGCGGTAACCTGCTCCAGCTCCGGCAGATCGCGGCGATCCGTGGTCTGGTGGCCAACCCGAAGGGTGAGATCATCCCGCGGCCGATCAAGGCCAGCTACCGGGAGGGTCTGTCCGTGCTGGAGTACTTCATCTCCACGCACGGTGCCCGTAAGGGTCTCGCGGACACCGCCCTGCGTACCGCCGACTCGGGTTACCTGACCCGGCGTCTGGTGGACGTCTCGCAGGACGTCATCATCCGCGAGGAGGACTGCGGCACCGACCGCGCCATCCCGATGCAGGTCGGCGAGCGCATCGACGGCAAGCTGGTCGTGCACGAGCACGCCGAGACCAGCGTGCACGCCCGGACGCTGGCCGACGACATCAAGGGGCCGGACGGCACCGTGGTGGCCCACCGCGGCCAGGACATCAACTCGATCCTGGTGGACGCGATCGTCGCCGCCGGTACCGAGACGGTGCGGGTGCGCAGCGTGCTCACCTGCGAGTCGAAGCTGGGCGTCTGCGGTGCGTGCTACGGCCGCTCGCTGCCGACCGGCAAGACCGTGGACGTCGGCGAGGCGGTCGGCATCATCGCCGCCCAGTCGATCGGTGAGCCGGGTACGCAGCTGACGATGCGTACCTTCCACACCGGTGGTGTCGCGGGTGAGGACATCACCCAGGGTCTGCCCCGTGTCCAGGAGATCTTCGAGGCCCGGGTGCCGAAGGGTAAGGCGCCCATCGCCGACACCCCCGGTCGCATCCGGATCGAGGACGGCGAGCGGTCCCGCAAGATCGTGGTCATCCCGGACGACGGCAGCGACGAGATCGTCTACGACAAGATCTCGAAGCGGGTCCGGCTCCGGGCGCACGACGGCGACCACGTCGAGGTCGGCGAGAAGCTCACCGAGGGCACCATCGACCCGCACGAGCTGCTGCGCATCCTCGGCCCGCGCGCGGTCCAGGTCCACCTGACCCAGGAGGTCCAGGAGGTCTACCGGTCGCAGGGTGTGCTCATCCACGACAAGCACATCGAGATCATCATCCGCCAGATGCTCAAGCGGGTGACGGTCATCGACTCCGGCTCGACCGAGTTCCTGCCGGGTGTGCTGGTCGACCGGGCGCTGTTCGAGTCGGAGAACCGCCGGCTCGTCGGCGAGGGTGGCGAGCCCGCCGCCGGTCGCCCGGTGCTGATGGGTATCACCAAGGCCTCGCTGGCCACCGACTCCTGGCTGTCGGCGGCCTCCTTCCAGGAGACCACCCGGGTGCTGACGGACGCGGCGATCCACGCCCGCAGCGACTCGCTGATCGGCCTCAAGGAGAACGTGATCATCGGTAAGCTCATCCCGGCCGGTACGGGCATCAGCAAGTACCGCAACGTCCGGGTCGAGCCGACCGAGGAGGCGAAGGCCAAGGTCTACTCGATGACCGGCTACCCGGAGACCGACTACGGCTTCGGGCCGGCCAGCGGCCAGGCGGTTCCGCTGGACGACTTCGACTTCGGGTCGTACCGCTAAGCACCAGGAAACGACGAGGCCCCCGGCAGCAGCCGGGGGCCTCGTCGCGTCCGGGCCGGCTTGCCGGGAGCGGGGAACCGGATCCGGGGCATGATGGAGGGCATGACGACAGTGCCCGGGCCGGCGCCCGTCGTGCCGCAGGCGCACCGCCATCCGCACGACCCGGAGCCGGTCCGTTCCACCAAGGCGCGGGCGGTCTTCGCGCTCGGCCTGATCGGCGCGCTCACCGGTCTGTTCGTCGGCGGCGCGGTGCCGGCCACGATCGCGCTCACGCTGGCCCGGCAGGCGCGCCGCGAGGCGTACACATCTGGTGGTTATCTCACCGGCGGCGACTGGCTGCGGCGCGGCGAGCAGATGGCGCGGACCGGGCTGGTGCTGACCGCGGCGGCGGTGGTGGCGGCGGTGGTGATCGGCGTGGTCCGGTACGCCGACGGCTCGTTCGGCCACGACTTCGCGCCGAACTTCGACTGACCGGGCGGGGGAGCGGAGCCGCGCCCGCCCACCCGGCCGTGACCGGCGACGGTAGCCTGGCCGGTGTCCGCCGGGTGGCGGGCGGGTGTGGACAGGAGGAACCGTGACGGAACCGGCCGCGCCGGGAGGCGACCCGAACCGCCCGGGGCCGTATCCGCCGGGTTCCGCGTCCGCGCCGGCGCATCACCCGCACGGGGCGTACCCGGGGAACGCGCCGGCCCACGGCGGCGGGTGGCCGGCGCCGGGAAGCGCGCCCGGCCACGGGGGCTGGGGGCCGGCGTTCCCGCCGCCGCCGGCCGAGGCGCCGCGGCCGCCGAAGCGGGTCGACGCGGTGCCGGGTACGCCGTTCGGGGTGGTCCACCTGGACGTGCCGCCGGTCACCTCGGGGCTCGCCATCGGCTCGTTGATCGCGGGGATCGCCGCGATTCTGGTTTCTCTTCTGGTCTTCTGCTTCGGTATCGCCGGGCCGGACTACGGTGGCGCCTGGGCGGCGGGCGCGTTCACCGTGCTCGGCGCGCTGATCGGGGTCGGCGCGGTGGTCGCCGGGCTGCTGGCCCGGCGGCAGATCCGGCGGCCGGCGCCGCCGCCGGCGGTGCGGTTCACCGGCGCCGGCCTGGCCGTGGCCGGGCTCTCCTGCGGCGGGGTGGGGCTGCTGTTCAGCCTGGTCGGGCTCGGGCTGGCCCTCGTGGTGCAGATCACCTGAGGTCCCCGGTGGGGCCGGTGCGGCCGGTGACCTGCCGCGACCGGTATGTCCGGGTGCCCGGGGGGGGTGGGCTGTGTCGGGGCCGCCGGGCCGCGCGGCGGACGAGCCGGTACACTTGTCACTGTAGGTGCCCATCATGGGCGCGTCGGCGATCCGGAGACCGGCCCGGCGGACCGCGGCAGCGGTCCTCCCGACCCATCCGTTTTGACCGGCGCGGCTGTGGTAGGTACTCTTTCCCCTTGTGCCCGGGCTCGCCCGGGCAATGCGTGCGTGCGCTGGAACCGGTCAGCCGGTGAATCGCGCGGTCGCACCATCAAGACCAAACAACCCGGTACGACGCGCCAGCGGCCGGCACCGGGACCGTGACTTGGGCGACACGCCCGACCGCGGGTGCTGGGACGCCGTCAGGCGGCCCCGGTTGGAATGTAGGAGAGCCGCCCATCCGGACGGCTGGAGCAGACGGCGCGGTCGCCTCGCAGCGGCCGAAGGGAGCGGAGAAACCCGGTGCCCACCATTCAGCAGTTGGTCCGAAAGGGCCGTCAGGCCAAGACGACCAAGACCAAGACCCCGGCGCTCAAGGGGTCTCCCCAGCGGCGCGGCGTGTGCACCCGCGTGTACACCACCACCCCGAAGAAGCCGAACTCGGCGCTGCGCAAGGTCGCTCGTGTCAAGCTCAGCAGCCAGATCGAGGTGACCGCCTACATCCCGGGCGTCGGCCACAACCTTCAGGAGCACTCGATCGTGCTCGTGCGCGGCGGTCGTGTGAAGGACCTCCCCGGCGTGCGGTACAAGATCGTGCGCGGCTCGCTGGACACCCAGGGTGTCCGCAACCGCAAGCAGGCTCGCAGCCGCTACGGCGCGAAGAAGGAGAAGAGCTGACATGCCGCGTAAGGGACCCGCTCCGCGGAAGCCGCTGGTCGCTGACCCGGTGTACAACTCGCCCCTGGTCACCCAGCTGGTGAACAAGATCCTGCTGCGCGGCAAGCGTCAGCTCGCCGAGCGCATCGTGTACGCCGCCCTGGAGGGCTGCCGCGAGAAGTCCGGCACCGACCCCGTCGTCACGCTCAAGCGCGCGATGGACAACGTCAAGCCGACCCTCGAGGTGCGCAGCCGCCGTGTCGGTGGCGCCACCTACCAGGTTCCGGTCGAGGTCCGGCCGTCCCGCGCGACCACGCTCGGTCTGCGCTGGCTGGTGACCTACTCCCGGGCCCGGCGCGAGAAGACCATGGTCGAGCGGCTGATGAACGAGCTGCTGGACGCGAGCAACGGCCTCGGCGCCGCCGTCAAGCGGCGTGAGGACACGCACAAGATGGCCGAGTCCAACAAGGCCTTCGCGCACTACCGCTGGTAACACCTGAGGTTCCGGCGCCGGCAGGCGCCGGAACCGCCACCAGTTGTGTCGAGACGACGATAAGTAGGGATTGAAGTGGCCGCCGCAGACGCGCTCGCCAACGTACGCAACATCGGCATCATGGCCCACATCGATGCCGGTAAGACCACTACCACCGAGCGAATCCTGTTCTACACCGGCATCACGTACAAGATCGGTGAGGTCCACGAGGGCGCCGCCGTCATGGACTGGATGGAGCAGGAGCAGGAGCGCGGTATCACCATCACTTCCGCCGCCACCAAGTGCGAGTGGAAGGGCCACACGATCCAGATCATCGACACGCCCGGCCACGTCGACTTCACGGTCGAGGTCGAGCGGTCGCTGCGGGTTCTGGACGGTGCGGTCGCGGTCTACGACGGCGTGGCCGGCGTGGAGCCCCAGACGGAGAACGTCTGGCGGCAGGCGGACAAGTACAACGTCCCCCGGATGTGCTTCGTCAACAAGCTCGACCGGACCGGCGCCGACTTCTTCCGCTGCGTGCAGATGATGATCGACCGGCTCAACGCCACCCCGCTGGTGCTCCAGATCCCGATCGGCGCCGAGTCCGACTTCATCGGCGTGGTCGACCTGGTCGAGATGCGTGCGCTCACCTGGCGCGGCGAGACCCAGAAGGGTGAGGACTACGCGGTCGAGGAGATCCCGGCCGACCTCGCCGACTCCGCCGCGGAGTGGCGCGAGAAGCTGATGGAGACCCTCGCCGACGTCGACGACTCGGTGATGGAGAAGTACCTCGAGGGCGAGGAGATCTCGGCCGACGAGA
Source organism: Micromonospora sp. NBRC 110037 (assembly GCF_001652995.1). Taxonomy (NCBI): domain Bacteria; kingdom Bacillati; phylum Actinomycetota; class Actinomycetes; order Micromonosporales; family Micromonosporaceae; genus Micromonospora; species Micromonospora sp. NBRC 110037. The sequence continues at coordinate 142,559 of NZ_BBVA01000003.1, read as the reverse complement.
TCAAGGCCGCCATCCGCCGGGCCACCATCGCCGGCAAGGCCAACCCGGTCCTCACCGGTACCGCCTTCAAGAACAAGGGCATCCAGCCGATGCTGGACGCGGTCGTCGCGTACCTGCCCTCGCCGCTGGACATCCCGGCGATCGAGGGTACGGCCACCGACGGCGAGACCCCGCTGCAGCGGAAGCCCTCGGTCTCCGAGCCGTTCTCCGGCCTGGCCTTCAAGATCCAGACCGACAAGCACCTCGGCAAGCTGACGTACGTCCGGATCTACTCCGGCACGCTCGAGTCCGGTTCTCAGGTGATCAACTCCACCAAGGACCGCAAGGAGCGGATCGGCAAGATCTACCAGATGCACGCCAACAAGCGGGAGGAGCGCAGCTCCGCCCAGGCCGGCGACATCATCGCGGTGCAGGGTCTGAAGCAGACCACCACCGGTGACACGCTGTGCGACCCGGCGAACCCGGTCATCCTGGAGTCGATGACCTTCCCGGAGCCGGTCATCGAGGTGGCCATCGAGCCGAAGACCAAGGCCGACCAGGAGAAGCTCAGCACCGCCATCCAGCGGCTGGCCGAGGAGGACCCGACCTTCCGCGTCAAGCTGGACGACCAGACCGGTCAGACGGTCATCTCCGGCATGGGCGAGCTGCACCTGGACATCCTGGTCGACCGGATGCGCCGCGAGTTCAACGTCGAGGCGAACATCGGTAAGCCGCAGGTGGCGTACCGCGAGACCATCCGCCGCGCGGTGGAGAAGGTCGAGTACACCCACAAGAAGCAGACCGGTGGCTCCGGCCAGTACGCCCGCGTGATCATCAGCGTGGAGCCGCTGCCGCTCGGCAACGAGGCCCCGACCTACGAGTTCGCCAACGCCGTGACCGGTGGCCGCATCCCCCGGGAGTTCATCCCCTCGGTGGACGCGGGCGCGCAGGACGCCATGCAGTACGGCATCCTCGCCGGCTTCCCCCTGGTGGGCGTCAAGCTCACCCTGGTGGACGGCCAGTACCACGAGGTCGACTCGTCGGAAATGGCGTTCAAGATCGCCGGCTCGATGGCGATGAAGGAGGCGGCCCGCAAGGCCGACCCCGCTCTCCTCGAGCCGATGATGGCCGTTGAAGTCACCACTCCTGAGGAGAACATGGGTGACGTCATCGGCGACCTCAACTCCCGGCGTGGCATCATCCAGGCGATGGAGGAGCGCAGCGGCGCTCGCGTCGTCCGGGCCCTGGTGCCGCTGTCGGAGATGTTCGGCTACGTCGGCGACCTGCGGTCGAAGACCCAGGGCCGGGCTAGCTACAGCATGCAGTTCGACTCCTACGCCGAGGTTCCGAACTCGGTGGCCAAGGAGATCATCGCCAAGGCGACGGGTGAGTGACACTCACCCTCGGCTGATCCGATGACACGAGGGCGGTCGCGGGAGGGTTCTCCCGCCCGCGGCCACCTCGATCGGATTGCGTGAGACCGGGCCTGTAGGCTTCATCGCCGCAGAACCCACAAAAGCTCTCCGGCCTTCCGGCCGGAAAGGCTGTCGACAGAGTCCTAAGCGCCGAACGGCGCGCCGGGGCGAACGAACCAAGAAAGTCCACAGGAGGACACCAGTGGCGAAGGCGAAGTTCGAGCGGACTAAGCCGCACGTCAACATCGGCACCATTGGTCACATCGACCACGGTAAGACGACGCTGACGGCGGCCATCACCAAGGTCCTGCACGACCAGTACCCGGACCTGAACCCGTACACGCCGTTCGACGAGATCGACAAGGCGCCGGAGGAGAAGGCCCGCGGCATCACGATCTCCATCGCGCACGTCGAGTACCAGACCGAGGCGCGTCACTACGCGCACGTCGACTGCCCCGGTCACGCCGACTACATCAAGAACATGATCACCGGTGCCGCGCAGATGGACGGCGCGATCCTGGTGGTGGCGGCGACCGACGGCCCGATGCCGCAGACCCGCGAGCACGTGCTGCTGGCCCGTCAGGTCGGTGTGCCGTACATCGTCGTGGCGCTCAACAAGAGCGACATGGTCGACGACGAGGAGCTCCTGGAGCTCGTCGAGCTCGAGGTCCGTGAGCTGCTCTCCTCGCAGGAGTACCCGGGTGACGACCTGCCGGTCGTCCGGGTCTCGGCGCTGAAGGCCCTGGAGGGTGACCCGGAGTGGACCGGGAAGCTCCTGGACCTGATGAACGCCGTGGACACCGCGATCCCGCAGCCGGAGCGCGAGACCGAGAAGCCGTTCCTCATGCCCATCGAGGACGTCTTCACGATCACCGGTCGCGGCACCGTGGTGACCGGTCGCGCCGAGCGCGGCATCCTCAAGCCGAACGAGGAGGTGGAGATCGTCGGCATCCGTGAGAAGTCGATGAAGACCACCTGCACCGGCATCGAGATGTTCCGCAAGCTGCTCGACGAGGCCCGCGCGGGTGAGAACGTCGGTCTGCTGCTGCGCGGCATCAAGCGCGAGGACGTCGAGCGCGGCATGGTCGTCATCAAGCCGGGCACCACGACCCCGCACACGGAGTTCGAGGCGACGGTCTACATCCTCTCCAAGGAGGAGGGCGGCCGGCACACCCCGTTCTTCCAGAACTACCGCCCGCAGTTCTACTTCCGGACCACGGACGTCACCGGCGTCGTCACGCTGCCCGAGGGCACCGAGATGGTCATGCCGGGCGACAACACCTCGATGACGGTGAAGCTGATCCAGCCCATCGCCATGGAGGAGAACCTGAAGTTCGCGATCCGCGAGGGTGGTCGTACGGTCGGCGCGGGTCGCGTCACCAAGATCATCAAGTGAGCTGGGTAACCCCGATTAGCGTCGCCGCCGGTCGTGCGGCATACTAGTCAGGTTGCGTAACGACAGTCGGTCGCCTGCGTCCGGTTAACGCTGGACCTCCGGGAGTCAGACTGTCTCGCGTAGGGTGGTTGATCGCCATCGGCGGTCAACCACCCTCGCGCGGCGTCCAGGTCGCGGCCCCCGCGATCGGCGCCATGACCCACCGCGTGGTCAGAGAATCGCTCCGGAGTCCCGGGGCGGAGCCTGGCCCACGGGCGCGACACGCCCGACCGCGGGGGTCGGCGGAAGTGGGCCTGTGCCAGCCGGTACAGGCGCCCGCAACACAGCGGCATCGAGAGAAGGAACAGAAGCCACCATGGCGGGACAGAAGATCCGCATCCGGCTCAAGGCCTATGACCACGAGGTCGTCGACTCCTCGGCTCGGAAGATCGTCGAGACGGTGACGCGTACCGGGGCGCAGGTCGCTGGCCCGGTGCCGCTGCCCACGGAGATCAACCGTTTCTGCGTCATCCGCTCGCCGCACAAGTACAAGGACTCGCGCGAGCACTTCGAGATGCGTACGCACAAGCGTCTGATCGACATCATCGACCCGACCCCGAAGACGGTCGACTCGCTCATGCGCCTCGACCTGCCGGCTGGCGTCGACATCGAGATCAAGCTGTAGGGACCGGACAAATGGACAGGCAAGTCAAGGGGATCCTGGGCGCCAAGCTCGGCATGACCCAGGTCTGGGACAACAACAAGGTTGTGCCCGTGACCGTGGTTCAGGCCGGCCCGTGCGTCGTGAGCCAGGTTCGTAGCGCCGACAAGGACGGCTACTCCGCGGTCCAGCTGGCGTACGGGGTCATCGACCCGCGCAAGGTCAAGAAGCCGATCGCCGGGCACTACGCCAAGGCGGACGTCGCGCCGCGCCGGCACATCGTCGAGCTGCGCACCTCCGACGCCGCGGACTACGCGCCCGGCCAGGAGGTCACGGTCGAGGAGTTCCCGGCCGGCGCCGTGATCGACGTGACCGGCAAGACCAAGGGCAAGGGCTACGCCGGCCCGATGAAGCGGCACGGCTTCCACGGTCTGCGCGCCAGCCACGGTGTCGAGCGCAAGCACCGCTCGCCCGGCTCGATCGGCGCCTGCGCGACCCCGGGTCGCGTCTTCAAGGGCACCCGGATGGCGGGCCGGATGGGTGGCGTGCGCTACACCGTCCAGAACCTGACCGTCCAGGCGGTCGACACCGAGAACAACCTCCTGCTCGTCCGCGGCGCCATCCCTGGCCCGAAGGGCGCGCTGGTCCTGGTCCGCACCGCGGCCAAGGCGAAGGTGAAGAAGGGCGGTGCGGCCAAGTGACCACCGTTGACGTGATCAACGTCGAAGGCGCCAAGAGCGGCTCCGTGGAGCTGCCGGCCGACATCTTCGACGCGCAGGCCAACATCGCCCTGATGCACCAGGTCGTGGTGGCCCAGCTCGCGGCGGCCCGCCAGGGCACGCACAAGACGAAGACCCGCGGCGAGGTCTCCGGTGGAGGCAAGAAGCCGTACAAGCAGAAGGGCACCGGTCGTGCCCGCCAGGGCTCGACCCGCGCGCCGCAGTTCGCCGGCGGTGGCGTGGTCCACGGCCCGGTGCCGCGCGACTACAGCCAGCGCACCCCGAAGAAGATGAAGGCCGCCGCCCTGCGTGGCGCCCTCTCCGACCGGGCCCGCGCCGGCCAGGTGCACGTCGTCGAGGCGTTCGTCTCGGGCGAGAAGCCGTCCACCAAGGCGGCCCTGGCCACGCTGACCAAGCTGACCCAGGCCCGTCGGGTCCTGGTCGTGCTGAGCAGCACCGACGAGCTGAACTGGGTGTCGCTGCGGAACCTGCGCAACGCGCGGGACAGCCGGGTGCACCTGATCGAGGCCGGCCAGCTCAACACCTACGACGTGCTGGTGGCCGACGACGTGGTCTTCACCAAGGAGGCCCTGGACGAGTTCCTGGGCGTTCCCGCCGAGACCACCGAGGAGGATGGCAAGTGAGCACGATCGCCGATCCGCGTGACGTCATCGTCGCGCCGGTCGTCTCGGAGAAGAGCTACAGCGAGCTGAACCGCAACTGGTACACCTTCCTGGTGCACCCGGACGCCAACAAGACCGAGATCAAGATCGCTATCCAGCAGATCTTCAACGTCCGCGTCCTGACGGTCAACACGCTCAACCGCGAGGGCAAGCGCAAGCGGACCCGTACCGGGTTCGGCAAGCGCAAGGACACCAAGCGCGCGATGGTGAAGCTGGCTGACGGTGACCGTATCGAGGCCTTCGGCGGCCCGGTCAGCTGAGGGGTGTAGACAATGGCTATCCGTAAGTACAAGCCGACGACGCCGGGCCGGCGTGGCTCGAGCGTTGCCGACTTCGCCGAGATCACCCGGTCGACGCCCGAGAAGTCGCTGCTGGCTCCGCTGCCGAAGAAGGGCGGACGCAACGCCCACGGCCGGATCACCACGCGGCACCACGGCGGCGGTCACAAGCGCCAGTACCGTCTGATCGACTTCAAGCGGGTCGACAAGGACGGCGTGCCGGCGAAGGTCGCCCACATCGAGTACGACCCGAACCGCACCGCGCGCATCGCGCTGCTGCACTACGCCGACGGCGAGAAGCGCTACATCATCGCGCCGAAGGACCTGAAGCAGGGCGACCGCGTCGAGTCCGGTCCGGGCGCCGACATCAAGCCGGGCAACAACCTGCCGCTGCGCAACATCCCGGTCGGTACCACCATCCACAACGTGGAGCTGCGTCCGGGTGGCGGCGCCAAGCTGGCCCGCTCGGCCGGCGTCGGCATCCAGCTGCTCGGCCGTGAGGGCGCGTACGCGACCCTGCGTATGCCGTCCGGTGAGATCCGGCGTGTGGACGTGCGCTGCCGCGCCAGCATCGGCGAGATCGGCAACGCCGACCAGTCGAACATCAACTGGGGTAAGGCCGGCCGTATGCGGTGGAAGGGCAAGCGCCCGACCGTCCGTGGTGTCGCGATGAACCCGGTCGACCACCCGCACGGTGGTGGTGAGGGTAAGACCTCCGGTGGTCGCCACCCGGTCAACCCGCAGGGTAAGCCCGAGGGCCGCACCCGTCGTAAGGGCCAGCCGAGCGACCGGCTGATCGTCCGCCGCCGCTACGCCACGCGTAAGCGCGGCTGAGGGAGATAAGACATGCCTCGCAGCCTGAAGAAGGGCCCGTTCGTCGACGACCACCTGCTCAAGAAGGTGGAGACGCAGAACGACAAGGGCTCGAAGAACGTGATCAAGACCTGGTCGCGCCGCTCGACGATCATCCCGGAGATGCTGGGTCACACGATCGCCGTGCACGACGGACGCAAGCACGTCCCGGTCTTCGTGACCGAGGCCATGGTCGGGCACAAGCTCGGCGAGTTCGCGCTGACCCGCACGTTCAAGGGTCACGAGAAGGACGACCGGAAGAGCCGCCGGCGCTGACGCCGCGGGCATACGGATAGAGGAACAAGGGGTTACAGCGATGCCAGGAAAGGGCGACGCTCCGGTGCTTCCGGGCGCGCGGGCGGTTGCGCGGCACGTGCGCATCTCGCCGATGAAGGCGCGCCGGGTGGTCAACCTCGTCCGCGGCCTGCCCGCGAAGGAGGCGCTCACGGTGCTGCAGTTCGCGCCGCAGGCTGCGAGCGAGCAGGTGTACAAGGTGCTCGCGAGCGCGATCGCCAACGCGGAGAACAACGAGCGGCTGGACCCCGACGCGCTGCTCGTCAGTGAGGCGTTCGTCGACGAGGGCCCGACCATGAAGCGGTTCCGGCCGCGTGCGCAGGGCCGGGCGTACCGGATCCGCAAGCGCACCTGCCACATCACCGTGGCGGTCGAGGCGGTCGCGCCGGCCGCGCCGAAGAAGTCGGCGAAGAAGGCCGCTCCGGCCAAGCCGGCCGCCGAGGAGCAGAGCACGACGGAGGGTGCCGAGTAATGGGTCAGAAGGTTCACCCGACCGGGTTCCGGCTCGGCATCTCGACCGACTGGAAGTCCCGCTGGTTCGCGGACAAGCTCTACAAGGACTACATCGGCGAGGACGTCAAGATCCGCCGCATGATGTCCAAGGGCCTCGAGCGCGCCGGCATCTCCAAGGTCGACATCGAGCGCACCCGGGACCGGGTCCGCGTCGACATCCACACCGCCCGGCCGGGCATCGTCATCGGCCGTAAGGGTGCGGAGGCCGACCGGATCCGCGGCGAGCTGGAGAAGCTCACCGGCAAGCAGGTCCAGCTGAACATCATCGAGGTCAAGAACCCCGAGTCGGACGCGCAGCTGGTCGCCCAGGGCGTTGCCGAGCAGCTGTCCAGCCGGGTCAGCTTCCGTCGGGCCATGCGCAAGGCGATGCAGTCCGCGATGAAGAACCCCGCCTGCAAGGGCATCCGGGTTCAGGTCTCGGGCCGTCTCGGCGGCGCCGAGATGAGCCGGACCGAGTTCTACCGCGAGGGCCGGGTTCCGCTGCACACGCTGCGGGCCAACATCGAGTACGGCTTCTTCGAGGCCCGTACCACCTTCGGCCGGATCGGCGTGAAGGTCTGGATCTACAAGGGCGACGCCGTCCCGGGCCGCGAGGCCCCGGCCGAGGCCGCCCCGTCGCGCGGCCCGCGCCGCGACCGTGGCGACCGGCCGGACCGGCCGCGCCGTGGCCGCTCGGGCTCGTCCGGTACGACCGCCGGTGGCACCGAGGCCGGCCGGGCTGCCGCGACCACCATCGCGCAGCAGGCGGAGACGCCGGCCGGTGAGCCGGTCGACAGCAGCGCTGTCGCCGCAGCCGCCTCGGCTCCGGTCGGTAACCAGCCGGCAGAAACGCAGCAGGAGGGCTGACAGATGCTGATGCCGCGCAAGCCCCCGAAGGGCTTCCGCAAGCCGCACCACCCGGACCGCAGCGGCGCGTCCAAGGGTGGTAACCGGGTGGTGTTCGGCGAGTTCGGGATCCAGGCTCTCGAGCCGGCGTACGTGACCAACCGCCAGATCGAGTCGGCGCGTATCGCGATGACCCGTCACATCAAGCGTGGCGGCAAGGTCTGGATCACGATCTTCCCGGACCAGGCCCTCACCAAGAAGCCGGCCGAGACCCGGATGGGTTCCGGTAAGGGTTCGCCCGAGTGGTGGGTCGCCAACGTGAAGCCGGGGCGGGTTCTCTTCGAGATGTCCTTCCCCAACGAGCAGATCGCGCGAGAGGCGATGCGTCGCGCGATCCACAAGCTCCCGATGAAGTGCCGCATTGTTACGCGCGAAGTGGGTGAATCCTGATGGCAGCGGGCGTCAAGCCCTCCGAGCTGCGTGAGCTCTCCGAGGAGGAGCTGGTCACGAAGTTGCGCGAGGCTAAGGCGGAGCTGTTCAACCTCCGCGTGCAGGCCGCAACCGGGCAGCTGGACAACAACCGGCGGCTGCAGGTCATCCGTCGGGAGATCGCCCGGATCTACACGATCATGCGTGAGCGTGAGCTGGGTCTCTCGGCCGCGCCGACTGAGGTGACTGCATCATGAGTGAGAACACCACCGCCCCCGCGCGGGCCCGCCGCAAGGTTCGCGAGGGCCTCGTGGTCAGCGACAAGATGGACAAGACCGTCGTGGTCGAGGTCGAGGACCGCGTCAAGCACGCGCTGTACGGCAAGATCATGCGCCGGACGAGCAAGCTGAAGGTGCACGACGAGCAGAACTCGGCCGGCATCGGCGACCGGGTCCTGATCATGGAGACCCGGCCGCTGTCCGCCACCAAGCGCTGGCGGCTCGTGGAGATCCTCGAGAAGGCCAAGTAGCGAAGGCTCGAGCTCGGCCGGGTCTCGGTCGGGCGCAGGTTCCGCCAGGCTCCGGCCGCCCCGAGCGGCCGGAGAACCGGCAGACATAGGAGATAGACGTGATTCAGCAGGAGTCGCGACTGCGCGTCGCCGACAACACGGGTGCCCGGGAGATCCTGTGCATCCGGGTGCTCGGCGGCTCCGGTCGGCGCTACGCGAGCATCGGCGACGTCATCGTGGCGACCGTCAAGGACGCGATCCCCGGTGCCGGTGTGAAGAAGGGCGACGTCGTCAAGGCTGTCGTCGTTCGGACCGCCAAGGAGAAGCGGCGGCCGGACGGGTCGTACATCCGCTTCGACGAGAACGCCGCCGTCATCATCAAGGACGGTGGGGACCCGCGCGGTACCCGTATCTTCGGCCCGGTCGGCCGGGAGCTGCGGGACAAGCGGTTCATGAAGATCATCTCTCTCGCGCCGGAGGTGTTGTGACCGTGAAGGTCAAGAAGGGCGACACGGTCGTCGTCATCGCCGGCAAGGACAAGGGTGCCAAGGGCAAGGTCATCGCGGCCTACCCGCGGCAGGACAAGGTCCTGGTCGAGGGCGTGAACCGGGTCAAGAAGCACACCCGTATCAGCACCACCCAGCGTGGCGCCAAGACCGGTGGCATCGTCACCCAGGAGGCCCCGATCCACGTCTCGAACGTGATGGTCCTGGACTCCGACGGCAAGCCGACCCGCGTCGGCTACCGGATCGACGACAACGGCCAGAAGGTCCGCATCGCGCGTAGCACCGGTAAGGACCTCTGATGACCACGGCTACCGAAACCAAGACCCTGCCGCGCCTCAAGGAGCGGTACCGCAACGAGGTGGTGGCCGAGCTGCAGAAGCAGTTCGAGTTCGCCAACCCGATGCAGGTGCCGCGGCTGGTCAAGATCGTCGTCAACATGGGTGTCGGCGAGGCTGCTCGCGACGCCAAGCTGATCGACGGGGCCGTTCGCGACCTGGCCACCATCACCGGCCAGAAGCCGCAGGTCCGGCGGGCCACCAAGTCCATCGCGCAGTTCAAGCTCCGCGAGGGCATGCCGATCGGCGCGAAGGTCACCCTCCGCGGCGACCGGATGTGGGAGTTCCTGGACCGGCTGCTCTCGATCGCGCTGCCGCGTATCCGCGACTTCCGCGGCCTGGACGGGCGCAAGCTCGACGGGCACGGCAACTACACGTTCGGCCTGACCGAGCAGTCGGTGTTCCACGAGATCGATCAGGACAAGATCGATCGCCAGCGGGGCATGGACATCACGGTGGTCACGACCGCCACGACCGACGACGAGGGCCGGGCGCTGCTCAAGCTCCTGGGCTTCCCGTTCAAGGAGAACTGAGATGGCCAAGAAGGCGCTGATCCTCAAGGCGGCCGCGAAGCCGAAGTTCTCGGTTCGCGCGTACACCCGCTGCCAGCGGTGCGGGCGTCCGAAGGCGGTCTACCGCAAGTTCGGTCTCTGCCGGGTGTGCATCCGGGAGATGGCCCACCGCGGTGAGCTGCCCGGCGTGTCCAAGGCTTCCTGGTAATAGCCCGGCGCGCTCCGGCGCGTCAGCTGAACTGTCTCTTCGCCGTAGGCCCCGGGCCTGGCCCGGGGAACCCCGGCGAGAAAGGTTGACGAGTTTTCATGACGATGACCGACCCGATCGCAGACATGCTCACGCGTCTGCGTAACGCCAACCAGGCGTACCACGACCGGGTGACGATGCCCTACTCGAAGATCAAGGCGAACATCGCCGAGGTCCTCAAGGCCGAGGGTTACATCGCCACCTGGTCGGTCGAGGAGCCCGAGGAGGGCGCCGTCGGCAAGCGACTGGTCGTCGAGCTGAAGTACGGCCAGAACCGCGAGCGGAGCCTGGCCGGCATCAAGCGCGTGTCCAAGCCCGGTCTCCGGGTGTACGCCAAGTCGGACGGGCTCCCGCGGGTGCTCGGCGGGCTGGGCGTGGCGATCATTTCGACGTCCCAGGGGCTGCTCACCGACCGGCAGGCCCGCAAGCGGAGCGTTGGCGGGGAAGTCCTCGCCTTCGTCTGGTAACGGGAGACAGGTAGAAATGTCGCGTATTGGACGTAAGTCGATCCCGGTGCCTGCCGGCGTCGACATCACGATCGACGGCCGGACCGTCAAGGTCAAGGGCCCCAAGGGCGAACTGAGCCACGTGCTGGCCGAGCCGATCACGGCGGAGCGGGGCGAGGACGGCGAGCTGCACGTCAACCGGCCCAACGACGAGCGCAAGGCCAAGGAGCTGCACGGCCTGAGCCGGACGCTGGTGGCCAACATGATCGTCGGCGTGACCGAGGGCTACCGCAAGAGCCTGGAGATCGCCGGCACCGGTTACCGCGTGACCGCCAAGGGCAAGGACCTGGAGTTCGCGCTCGGGTTCTCGCACCCGGTCCTCGTGCCGGCGCCGGAGGGCATCACCTTCACGGTCGAGAAGCCGACGCTGTTCCACGTGGCCGGCATCGACAAGCAGCAGGTCGGTGAGGTCGCCGCCAACATCCGGAAGATCCGCCCGCCGGAGCCCTACAAGGGCAAGGGCGTGAAGTACCAGGGCGAGGTCATCCGCCGCAAGGCTGGTAAGGCGGGCAAGAAGTGACCGCGGCCATCAACACCCGGGCGAGGTCGTCCGCCGGCCGTGAGGCCGTGAGAAAGGCAGGTAAGAAGTGAGCGCCACGCTGCTCAAGCGCCGCCGCGGCGTCGCCGCCAAGCGTGCCGTCGGGCGTGCGCGTCGGCACTTCCGGGTCCGCAAGAACGTCAGCGGCACCGCCGAGCGTCCCCGCCTCGTCGTCACCCGCTCCCTGCGGCACATGGTGGCCCAGGTCGTGGACGACACCAAGGGTCACACCCTGGCGTCGGCCTCGACCATGGACGCCTCGCTGCGCGGCGCCGAGGGCGACAAGAGCGCCCTGGCCGGCAAGGTCGGCGCCCTGCTCGCCGAGCGCGCCAAGGCCGCCGGCGTCTCGAAGGTCGTCTTCGACCGCGGTGGCAACCGGTACGCGGGGCGTGTCGCCGCGCTTGCCGACGCCGCCCGCGAAGCCGGGCTCGAGTTCTAGAAACCCCGTCACGAGAGAGAAGGAAGGCTGCTGATGCCAGGTCAACAGCGCCGTGGCGGCGGGTCCGGTGGCAACGAGGGTGGTCGCCGCGACAACCGCCGTGAGGGCGGCCGCGGAAACGCGCCCGTCGAGAAGACCCCGCACCTCGAGCGGGTCGTCGCGATCAACCGCGTCGCCAAGGTCGTGAAGGGTGGTCGTCGCTTCAGCTTCACCGCCCTGGTGATCGTGGGCGACGGCGACGGCACCGTCGGTGTGGGCTACGGAAAGGCCAAGGAGGTGCCCGCGGCGATCGCCAAGGGTGTCGAGGAGGCCAAGAAGCACTTCTTCAAGGTGCCGCGGATCGGTCAGTCGATCCCGCACCCGGTCACGGGCGAGGACGCGGCCGGTGTGGTGCTGCTCAAGCCGGCCTCCGCCGGTACGGGTGTCATCGCCGGTGGTCCGGTGCGTGCCGTGCTGGAGTGCGCGGGCATCCACGACGTGCTCTCCAAGAGCCTCGGCTCGTCCAACCCGATCAACATCGTGCACGCCACGGTGGCGGCCCTGAAGGGGCTCGAGTCCCCGGAGCAGGTCGCGGCCCGTCGTGGTCTGCCGGTCGAGGACGTCGCGCCGGCCGCCATGCTGGCGTCGCGGGCGGGGGTGGCGTCCTGATGGCACGCCTGAAGGTCACCCAGGTCCGGTCCGAGATCGGGACCAAGAAGAACCAGCGTGACTCGCTGCGTTCGCTCGGTCTCAAGCGGATCAACGACGTGGTGGTCAAGGAGGACCGGCCGGAGATCCGCGGCATGATCTTCACGGTCAACCACCTCGTGAAGGTCGAGGAGGTCGAGTAATGACGATCAAGGTGCACCACCTGCGTCCGGCTCCGGGTGCCAAGACCGACAAGACCCGCGTGGGTCGCGGTGAGGGCTCGAAGGGCAAGACCGCCGGTCGCGGTACCAAGGGTTCGAAGGCCCGGAAGAACATCTCGCCGGCGTTCGAGGGTGGGCAGATGCCCATCCACATGCGCCTGCCGAAGATGAAGGGCTTCAAGAACAAGTTCAAGGTCGTGTTCCAGGTGGTCAACCTGGACCGGCTGGCCGAGCTGTTCCCGAACGGCGGCCAGGTCGGCCCGGTCGAGCTGGTCGAGGCCGGCGCGGTCCGCAAGGGTCACCCGGTCAAGGTGCTCGGCACCGGCGACCTCGGTGGCGTGTCTCTCCAGGTCTCGGCGCACGCGTTCAGCGCGTCGGCCAAGGAGAAGATCACCGCCGCCGGTGGCTCGGTCACCGAGCTGTAAGGCGATGTTCATGGCGCCCGCTCAGTTGTTCGCAACTGGGCGGGCGCCATGGTCTACCGGCCACGTGTGCGCCGGGTAACATCGGATTCGTTTTATGTAGCCGGGCACATCTGCCCGGAGGGGGATCGGACTGTTAGAGTCCGTTCCCAGCCATGGAATCCGGGCACGCCGCCCGGCCACACCACCCCGCCCCGCCAGGATTCGTCACCGGCGGCCCGCGTCGCGCAGGAGGAAGAAGTTGCTGTCCGCCTTTCTCAGTGCGTTCCGTACGCCTGACCTGCGCAAGAAGCTGCTGTTCACAGTAGGCATCATCGCGGTCTACCGGCTGGGCGCCACGATGCCCAGCCCAGGCGTCTCGTACGGCAACGTGCAGAAGTGTCTCGACACCATCCAGGGTGGCAGCACCGGCGTGCTCAACCTGCTGGATCTCTTCTCCGGTGGCGCGCTGCTCCAGCTCTCGGTCTTCGCGCTGGGCATCATGCCCTACATCACCGCGTCGATCATCCTGCAGCTGCTGACGGTGGTGATCCCGCGCCTGGAGCAGCTCCGCAAGGAGGGCCAGGCCGGGCAGGCCAAGATCACGCAGTACACCCGCTACCTGACGCTGGGTCTGGGCGTTCTGCAGGCCTCGGCGTTCGTGGCGCTGGCCCGCTCCGGGCAGCTGTTCAACAACCAGTGCGACCAGTTCCCGATCGTGCCCCGCGGCACCGGCATCCCGGACTGGCTGACGCTGACGATCCTGGTCATGACCATGACCGCCGGCACCGGCGTGGTGATGTGGCTCGGCGAGCTGATCACCGACCGGGGCGTCGGCAACGGCATGTCCGTGCTGATCTTCACCTCGATCGCGGCCCGGCTCCCCAGTGAGGGCTGGAAGATCAAGACCACCAAGGGCTGGGGGATGTTCCTCCTCGTCATCGCCCTGGTGCTGGTGGTCATCACCGCTGTCACGTTCATCGAGCAGGCGCAGCGCCGCATCCCGGTGCAGTACGCCAAGCGCATGATCGGCCGGCGGATGTACGGCGGCACCTCGACCTACATTCCGCTGAAGGTGAACCAGGCCGGCGTCATCCCGGTCATCTTCGCCTCGTCGCTGCTCTACCTGCCGCAGCTCGCGCTCCAGTTCTTCGATCAGAACGACCCGGGCAAGGTCCAGGCGTGGATCCAGAACCACATCGTGAAGGCGAGCGCGCCGGAGCACATCGCGATCTACTTCCTGCTGATCATCTTCTTCACGTACTTCTACGTGTCGATCACGTTCAACCCGACCGAGGTCGCGGACAACATGAAGAAGTACGGCGGCTTCGTGCCGGGTATCCGCCCCGGCAAGCCGACCGCCGAGTACCTCGACTTCATCCTCAGCCGGATCACCCTGCCGGGCGCGCTCTACCTGGGCATCGTCGCGATCCTGCCGAACTTCTTCTTCATCTGGCTGGACAACCAGCAGTTCCAGAACTTCCCGTTCGGCGGCACCGCTGTGCTGATCATGGTTGGCGTCGGTCTGGAGACCGTGAAGCAGATCGAAAGCCAACTCATGCAGCGGAACTACGAAGGGTTCCTGCGGTAGATGCGACTCGTTCTGGTTGGCCCGCCGGGCGCGGGCAAAGGCACACAGGCGGAGTTCATCGCCGCTCACCTCTCGGTGCCGAAGATCTCGACCGGTGACATCTTCCGGGCGAACGTCTCCCAGGGCACGCCCCTGGGAGTCGAGGCCAAGCGGTACATGGACGCCGGCAAGCTGGTCCCGGACGAGGTCACCATCAACATGGTGCGTGACCGGCTCGCCGAGCCGGACGCGAGCGAGGGCTTCCTGCTCGACGGCTTCCCGCGGACCACGCCGCAGGCCGCCGCGCTGGACAAGCTCCTCGCCGACCTCGGCACCGCGCTGGACCTGGTCCTGGAACTGGTCGTCGACGACGACGAGGTGATCCGGCGGCTGTCCGGCCGGCGCACCTGCCGGGGCTGCGGCAAGATCTGGCACGTCGAGTTCGACGCGACCAGCCGGGAGGGCATCTGCGACCGCTGCGGCGCGGAGCTGTTCCAGCGGGACGACGACAAGCCGGAGACCATCGCCGCCCGGCTGCGCGAGTACGCCGAGAAGACCGCGCCGCTGGTCGACTACTACGGCGCCCAGGGCAAGCTGGTCGGCATCGACGCGACCGGTCCGGTGGAGGACGT
The DNA here is from genome assembly GCF_001652995.1 of Micromonospora sp. NBRC 110037. NCBI lineage: Bacteria > Bacillati > Actinomycetota > Actinomycetes > Micromonosporales > Micromonosporaceae > Micromonospora > Micromonospora sp. NBRC 110037. Next base: position 127,494 of record NZ_BBVA01000003.1, on the reverse strand, counting down.
CACCGTCCGCGCCATCGACGCGCTGCGCTCGTACGGCGGCTGAGGTCCCACCCGCCACCCGGCGGATAGAGTGCGAACAGCGGGGTACGTGCGACGTGCCCCGCTGCTCCGCGTACGCGCGACGAAAGGTAACCACCACCATGCGCCGTCACCAGCTGGACATCCAGCTGAAGACCCCCGAGCAGATCGAGCTGATGCGGGCCGCCGGTCTGGTCGTCGCCCGTGCCCTGCGCCGGATGCGGGAAGCGGTGGCGCCGGGCGTGTCGACGGCAGACCTGGACGCGATCGCCGAGTCGACGATCCGCGAGGCCGGCGCGGTGCCGTCCTTCAAGGGCTACCACGGCTTCCCGGCGTCGATCTGCTCCTCGGTCAACCAGCAGGTGGTGCACGCCATCCCGTCGCCGCAGCAGGTGCTGCGCGAGGGTGACCTGATCTCGATCGACTGCGGCGCGGTGCTGGACGGCTGGCACGGCGACGCGGCCGTCACGGTGCCGGTCGGCGAGGTCGACCCGGCGCTGCTGAGGATGACGGCGGTGGCCGAGGACGCGATGTGGGCCGGGATCGCGGCGGCGGCGCGCGGGGCGGCCTCGGGCAAGGGCCGGCTCACCGACATCTCCCACGCGGTCGAGAGCGCGGTCCGCAAGGGCGGCCGGTACGGCATCGTCGACGGCTACGGCGGTCACGGCATCGGCACCGAGATGCACCAGGACCCGCACGTGCTCAACCACGGGCGCCCCGGCAAGGGGCCGCGTCTGGTGCCGGGCCTGGCGCTCGCCATCGAGCCGATGATCACCATGGGTTCGCCGCGTACGGTCGAGCTGGCCGACGGCTGGACCGTGGTGACCCGGGACGGCTCCATGGCGGTGCACGTGGAGCACTCGATGGCGCTGCTGGACGACGGCGTGTGGGTGCTGACCGCCGAGGACGGCGGACGGGGGCGCCTGGGCGAACTGGTGACCGCCCGGCAGACGTCTGTCGACTCTCCGGCGGTCTGAGCGGGCGCACGCCCGTCCCGGGCGCCGTGCTGCGGGCCTGGCGGCCGGATGACATGCTTGCTCCCATGGATGAGCGCAACCGGATGCGGGCGGCCGACGCGGACCGGGAGGCCACCGCGGATCGTCTCCGGGCGGCGCTGAACGAGGGCCGGCTCGACCTGAACGAGTACGACGAGCGGCTGCGCCGGGCGTACGGGGCGAAGACCTACGGCGAGCTGGACGAGCTGCTGACCGACCTGCCCGGTTCCCGGCCGGCGGAGACTTCGCTGCCGGCTCCGCGCACGGCCGGGAAGAGCCCGGCGGTTGATCGGGACCAGGCGGCCGTGAGCACGCGCAGCGTCTGGCTGCTGGGGGTGTGGGGGCCCTGGCTGAAGGTGGCCCTGATCCTCACCGCGATCTGGTTCGTCTCCCAACTGGGTGAGGGCGAGTTCGACGACTACTGGCCGATCTGGGTGCTCGGCCCGTGGGGCGCCGTGGTGCTCTACCAGACGATCCAGGGGCTGGCGCACGGCGCGCCGGAGAAGGACGCGGAGCGCCGGCGGCGCAAGCAGGTCGAGCGGGAGGCGCGCCGCCGGGCGAAGCGGGAGCTGCCGGAGACGTGAGCTGTGTCATATTCACGCCCTGCGGGTGACGGTCCCGCCGGTCGGTTTGGCGAGCGCGCGCGGGTCGGCGTACACTTTCAGATCGGCGCACAGCGTCCACTCCGCCATGCCCACCCTGCGCTTCGGTGGGAGTCGGAGCCGCGGCTGGCGCGGGTTTCCTGATCTTGGTCAGTTCTCCCGTGTAAGACGTTGTGGGCCGTCCGGAGTAACCGACGTCAGGACAGCGGAGGACATGCCGAAAAAAGACGGAGCCATCGAGATCGAGGGTCGGGTCATCGAGCCCCTGCCGAACGCCATGTTCCGGGTGGAGCTCGCGAACGGTCACAAGGTGCTGGCTCACATCAGCGGCAAGATGCGGCAGCACTACATCCGCATCCTGCCGGAGGACCGGGTCGTCGTCGAACTCTCGCCGTACGACCTGACCCGCGGGCGCATCGTCTACCGCTACAAGTAAGCCTGACGGCGGCCGGGACGTTCCCGTGTCCGTCTTCGACGTCCGGGTCGCGCTGCGTCGCGCCTCCGGGCCAGATGGGAAGTAAGGCAACCGTGAAGGTCAAGCCGAGCGTCAAGAGGATCTGCAACAAGTGCCGGGTGATCCGCCGGCACGGCCGGGTCATGGTCATCTGCACCGACCCGCGCCACAAGCAGCGCCAGGGCTGACGCCCCACACATCACCAACTCGTCCCAGCCGCGGTCGGGCGCGCAGCGCGTACCCCCTCGTGGTTGACCCCCGGTCGGAGGCCGGGGCCCGCTCGGGCAGCGACCCGTCCCGGTCGCCGGCGTTCGTCGCCGGAAGGACAGGGAGGGTCGGGTAGCGGGGTGGGACGGGTCCACACCTCCGCCACAACATCACGAGGAGTACGCCCGCACATGGCACGTCTAGTCGGCGTGGATCTCCCCCGCGAGAAGCGGATGGAGATCGCGCTCACCTACATCTTCGGGGTCGGTCGCACCCGCGCCCTGGAGACGCTCGCCGCGACCGGCATCTCGCCGGACAAGCGCGTTCGGGACCTCACGGACGAGGAGCTCGTCGAGCTCCGGAACCACATCGAGGGCAACTACAAGGTTGAAGGCGACCTGCGCCGCGAGGTCGCCGCTGACATCCGCCGCAAGGTCGAGATCGGCTGCTACGCCGGTATCCGGCACCGCCGCGGTCTGCCCGTGCGTGGCCAGCGCACGAAGACCAACGCGCGGACCCGGAAGGGCCCGAAGCGGACCGTGGCCGGCAAGAAGAAGCCCGGCAAGAAGTAACTAGGAGCGCACAGACTTATGCCACCGAAGGCTCGTGCCGGAGCCGCCGTCAAGAAGGTCCGGCGCAAGGAACGCAAGAACGTCGCCCACGGGCAGGCGCACATCAAGAGCACCTTCAACAACACCATCGTGTCCATCACGGACCCGACCGGTGCGGTCATCTCCTGGGCCTCCTCCGGCCAGGTCGGCTTCAAGGGCTCCCGCAAGTCGACTCCGTTCGCCGCGCAGCTCGCCGCCGAGGCCGCCGCGCGCCGCGCGATGGAGCACGGCATGCGCAAGGTCGACGTGTTCGTCAAGGGCCCCGGCTCCGGCCGGGAGACCGCCATCCGTTCGCTGCAGGCAGTGGGCCTCGAGGTCGGGCAGATCTCCGACGTCACGCCGCAGCCGCACAACGGGTGCCGTCCGCCGAAGCGTCGCCGGGTCTGAGAGGTTAGAGAGAGATGGCTCGTTACACCGGTGCTGACTGCCGCCGTTGCCGGCGGGAGAAGATGAAGCTGTTCCTCAAGGGCAGCAAGTGCGATGGCCCGAAGTGCCCGTTCGAGTCCCGGCCGTTCCCGCCCGGGCAGCACGGCCGCGGCCGCACGAAGGAGACGGAGTACCTGCTCCAGCTTCGTGAGAAGCAGAAGGCCCGTCGTGTCTACGGCGTGCTGGAGAAGCAGTTCCGCGGCTACTACGAAGAGGCCGTGAGCAAGGAGGCCAAGACCGGCGAGGTCCTGCTGCAGATCCTCGAGTCGCGGCTGGACAACGTGGTCTACCGGGCCGGCTATGCCAAGTCCCGGGACATGGCCCGCCAGCTGGTCAAGCACGGCCACTTCACGGTGAACGGCAAGAAGGTCGACATCCCGTCGTACCGCGTCAAGGAGCACGACATCGTCGAGGTGCGTGCCAAGAGCAAGGAGCTCACCCCGTTCCTCGTGGCGCAGGGTGAGGCCGGCTCGCGGACCGTTCCGGCGTGGCTGGAGGCGATCCCGAGCCAGCTGAAGATCCTCGTGCACTCGCTCCCGGCCCGCCAGGTGATCGACACCCAGGTCCAGGAGCAGCTGATCGTCGAGCTCTACTCCAAGTAAGGGCTCGTTGCGGTGGCCCGTCCTCCGGGGCGGGCCACCGGAACAGTTGTGTCGTGGGCGTCAAATAGCGGGCGCCCCGGAAGAGAAGAGAAAAGATGCTCATCAGCCAGCGACCGTCTCTCTCCGAAGAGTCGATCAACGAGACCCGCTCCCGGTTCACCATCGAGCCGCTGGAGCCCGGCTTCGGCTACACGCTGGGCAACTCGCTGCGGCGTACGCTGCTGTCCTCCATCCCCGGTGCGGCGGTCACCTCGATCAAGATCGACGGTGTGCTGCACGAGTTCACCACGATCCCCGGGGTCAAGGAGGACGTGGTCGAGCTCGTCATGAACATCAAGGAGCTGTGCGTCAGCTCCGAGCACGACGAGCCGGTCAGCATGTACCTGCGCAAGCAGGGCCCGGGCGACGTGACCGCCGGTGACATCCAGCCCCCGGCCGGTGTCTCGGTGCACAACCCGGACCTGAAGCTCGCCACCCTCAACGGCAAGGGCCGGCTCGACATGGAGCTGACCGTCGAGCGGGGTCGCGGCTACGTCACCGCGGCGCAGAACAAGCAGGCGGGCGCCGAGATCGGCCGGATCCCGGTCGACTCGATCTACTCGCCGGTGCTCAAGGTGACGTACCGGGTCGAGGCGACCCGTGTCGAGCAGCGGACCGACTTCGACCGGCTGATCATCGACGTCGAGACCAAGCCGTCGATGGGCCCGCGTACCGCGCTGGCCTCGGCCGGCTCGACGCTGGTGGAGCTGTTCGGGCTCGCCCGTGAGCTGGACGAGACCGCTGAGGGCATCGACATCGGGCCGTCCCCGCAGGACGCCCAGCTGGCGGCCGACCTGGCCCTGCCGATCGAGGAGCTGGACCTGACCGTCCGCTCCTACAACTGCCTCAAGCGCGAGGGCATCAACTCCGTTGGTGAGCTCATCGGGCGTACCGAGGCCGACCTCCTCGACATCCGCAACTTCGGCCAGAAGTCGATCGACGAGGTCAAGATGAAGCTCGCCGGGATGGGCCTGGGGCTGAAGGACTCGGCTCCGAACTTCGACCCGGCGCACGTCGTGGACGCCTTCGGTGAGGCGGACTACGACACCGACGACTACCGCGAGACCGAGCAGCTCTAGTCCGCGCTGCCGCCACACCTGAGGAGCACCAAGCATGCCCACGCCCACCAAGGGCCCCCGCCTCGGCGGCAGCCCCGCGCACGAGCGGCTGATGCTGGCCAACCTGGCCACCGCGCTGTTCCAGCACGGCAAGATCCAGACCACCGAGACGAAGGCCCGGCGGCTGCGTCCGCTGGCCGAGCAGCTCATCACCAAGGCCAAGCGCGGCGACCTCGCCTCGCGTCGCCGGGTGCTGGGCGTCGTCAAGGACAAGGACGTGGTCTACGCCCTGTTCGACCAGATCGCGCCCCGGTACGCCAACCGCAACGGTGGCTACACCCGGATCGTGAAGACCGGTCCGCGCAAGGGTGACGCCGCTCCGATGGCGATCATCGAGCTGGTGGAGGAGCTTCAGGTCGCCGAGCCGAAGGCGAACAAGAAGACCGCCGCCCGCAAGGCCGCGCAGCAGGACAAGGTCGAGGCCCTGGCCCCGGCCGAGGAGAAGCCGCGCTCCAGCGAGGGAGACCAGGACGCCGAGGCCCCGGTCTCCGCGTCGGGTGACACCGCCGCCGCCCGCGAGGACAGCGACGAGGCCACCGAGAACGACAAGGCCTGAGATCAGGCTCGACCGGGCCCGGCATCCCCTCGGGGGTGCCGGGCCCGTCGCCGTCGACAGGAGGTACGAGGTGGACGAGCGGATCCGGCTGCGGCTGGACGTCTCGTACGACGGCACGGACTTCTCCGGCTGGGCGCCCCAGCCGACCCGGCGCACCGTGGCCGGCGTGCTCATGCAGACGCTGGACCTGGTGCTCGGCGGGGGCACGGCGACCGGCCTGACGGTGGCCGGGCGTACCGACGCCGGGGTGCACGCCACCGGGCAGGTCTGCCACCTCGACCTGCCCGTCGGGGTGTGGCGGGAGCACGAGGGGCGGCTGCTGCGCCGGCTGGCCCGGCTCCTCCCGCCGGATGTGCGGGTACGCGCCATGACCGAGGTGCCGGCCGACTTCGACGCCCGCTTCTCGGCCACGTTCCGGCGGTACGAGTACCGGGTCACCGACGCCCCGTGGGGCGCCGAGCCGCTGCGCCGCCGGGACACCCTGGCCTGGCCGAAGCCGCTGGACCTGGCGGCGCTGAACGCGGCCGCGGCCGGGCTGGTGGGCGAGCACGACTTCGCCGCGTACTGCCGGCGCAAGGAGAACGCCACCACGCTGCGCGAGGTGACCCGGCTGGACTGGCGGCGCGATCCGGACGGGATCCTGGTCGCCACCGTGCAGGCCGACGCGTTCTGCCAGAACATGGTGCGCAGCCTGGTCGGGGCGATGCTGGTGGCCGGGGACGGGCGGCGGCCGGTGCAGTGGCCGGCCGGCCTGCTGACCCGGCGTGAGCGCTCCAGCGAGGTGACTGTGGCGCCAGCGCACGGCCTCGCCCTGGTCGCTGTGGGCTACCCGGCCGACCCGGCCGAGTACGCCCGCCGCGCCGATCTGACCCGCCGGTTGCGGGTGCCGGTGGCCGAGGGCTGACCGGAGGTCAGTCGGTGCCCCGCTGACCGGCGCTGTCCCCGGCCGACTCCGCGTCGGGCTGCCCGGCCGTTCCGGCCGCCGCACGACGGTCCAGCACAGCCCGGTTGAGGTGCAGCTCGACCATGTCGTACATGATCTCGCGGGCGGCTGCGTCGTCGCTCGGGATGCGTTCCCCGTCGGCGCGCGTGACCAGGCAGTAGGCGACGTAGTGTCCGCGTACCTGCCAGGCGACCCGGGCCGCGGCCTTCTCCACCACCTCGGTGTCGTCGCCCGCCGCCATGCCACGGAACCGTCCCTGGCGCGCGTCGAGCAGCGGCCGGATGCGGTCGCGTACCCGCTGGGCGGTGGCCACGTCGGTGAGGTTGAACAGACCGGCGGTGATCAGGTGGTCGCCGTCGGGGGAGCGGAGCGTGCCCCGCACGACCTGGTTGCAGCCGAGCCGGACCAGCAGGTCGGCGATCTCGCCGGTGGCCGCGACCTGACACTTCGTACTGGCCTGGGTCTTGAGCACCCGGTACGCCGGCTTCCCGTCGGTGAGCACCAGGTCCTTGGTCGGGAAGACCTCCTTGGCGGTGAGCGTCGCCTGGTCGGTGTCCCGGGAGTCCAGGTCGGTGCCGCCGGCCGGGGTGCTCGATTCGCTCGGCTGCGGGGTCGGCTGGCCGGCGGACGGCGTGGCCGTCCGCTCGTCCAGCAGCGCCGCGACGGCGAGCCCGGTGAGCGAGAGCAGCAGCAGTACGGCGGCGCCACCGACGAGCGTCTGCCAGAACCGGCTGCCGCCGTTGCGGCGGTCGGCGCGCCGGGCCCGGGGCAGTTCGGAGACGTCGCCGGCGCGGGCGGTCGGGTTGGCGGGGATCGGCACTGTCGGCCGGTTCGTCGCCGCCGGTACGGGCGCGGGCATGGGTGGCGCGGGCTGCGGCACCGGGGACGGCTCCCGTGGTGGCGCGGGCCGTCCCGGTGTCGGCGCCGGGGCCGGTGGCGCCGGAGCAGGTGCGCGGGTGTCGTCCGCCACCGCCTGCCCGTCGGGGTCGTCCTGCCCGGCCGCGCCGGCCGGCGGCAGCGCCGGTTGCGGGCGCGGCGGCGGGGGCAGCGACGGCGTGGGGAACCGGGAGCGTGACGGACCCGCGGGCGGCGGCGTCGTGGCTGCGGGCCCGTGCGGGGCCGACCCGGGCTTCGGGTACTCCAGGAAGGCGTCCTCATCGGACTCGTACCGGTACACCATGTGGCATAGAGTAGGACTGATTGTCCCTTTCAGGGGTAATATCGGGAAAATCTGGCGGAGTGGCGTCCGGCTCCGCCTCTGACACCGTTGCCGGAACCGCCCCGGCCCGGTGCGAGAATGCCTGCGTGACCGGCGACCACTACTTCACCGCTGAGCCCTCGGGCCCGGCCCGCCCGCGCGAGGTCGAGTTCACAGTCGCCGGGCGCGACTACACGCTCGGCTCGGCCGGTGGCGTCTTCTCCGCCGACCGGCTCGACCCCGGCACCGCCGTGCTGCTGCGCAAGGCCGACCTGCCGGCCGCCGACGTCACCGGCGCGCTGCTCGACATCGGCTGCGGCTTCGGCCCGATCACCTGCGTCCTCGCCACTGTCGCGCCGGAGGCCACCGTCTGGGCCGTGGACGTCAACGAGCGGGCCCGCGCCCTCACCACCGCCAACGCGGCAAGGGTCGGCGCCGCCGACCGGGTACGCGCCGTCGCGCCCGACGAGCTGCCGGACGACGTCACCTTCACCCAGATCTGGTCCAACCCGCCCATCCACATCGGCAAACCGGAACTGCACGGCCTGCTGCTGCGCTGGCTGCCCCGGCTCGCCCCGGACGGCGTGGCCTGGCTCGTCGTCGCCCGGCACCTCGGCGGCGACTCGCTGCACCGCTGGCTGGTCGAGCAGGGCTGGTCCGTCGAGCGGCACGCCAGCCAGAAGGGCTACCGGGTGCTGCGCGTCACCCGGTAATCCGGTGTCGTCCAGCGGCCCGGCTCGGGCAGGATGCCCGCGTGGGATACGTGGACGTGGCAGCGGTCGGGCACATCCTCCCGGACGGGCGTGAGCTGTTCAGCGACGTCTCGTTCCGGGTCGGTGAGGGTGCCAAGGTGGCGCTGGTCGGCCCGAACGGCGCCGGCAAGACCACGCTGCTGCGGATGGTCGCCGGTGACCTGCCGGTGAAGACCGGCGCGATCGCGCGCTCCGGCGGGCTGGGCGTGATGCGGCAGTTCATCGGCATGATCGGCGACGAGTCAACGCTCGCCGACCTGGCGCTCTCCCTCGCCCCGCCCGCGCTGCGCGACGCCGGGCGGCGGCTCGCCGAGACCGAGGCGGCCATGCGGGCGGCCGAGGTCCGCGGCAAGTACAGCTCCGCCGCCGCCAAGGCCCAGCTCGCGTACGCCGAGGCGCTCGCCGCCTGGGGCGAGACCGGCGGTTACGACGCCGAGGTCCTCTTCGACACCGTCGCCACCATCGTGCTGGACCTGCCGTGGGACAGTGCCCGGGACCGGCCGGTGCGCACGCTCTCCGGCGGCCAGCAGAAACGCTTCGCGCTGGAACTGCTGCTGCGCGGCCCGGACGAGGTGCTGCTGCTCGACGAGCCGGACAACTTCCTCGACGTACCCGGCAAACGCTGGCTGGAGGGGCGGCTGCGCGAGTCGGTCAAGTCCGTGCTGTACGTCTCACACGACCGGGAACTGCTGGCCCAGACCGCCGACCGGGTCGTCGCGGTGGAGGGCGGCAGCGCCTGGGTGCACCCGGGCGGCTTCGCGAGCTGGCACGACGCCCGGGTCGCCCGGCACGCCCGCCTCGACGAGCTGCGCAAACGCTGGGACGAGGAGCACCAGAAGCTGCGCGAGCTGATGCTGATGTACAAGCAGAAGGCCGCGTACAACGACGGGATGGCGTCCCGCTACCAGGCCGCGCAGACCCGGCTGCGCAAGTTCGAGGAGGCCGGGCCGCCGCCCGTACCCCCGAAGGACCAGGACATCCGGATGCGCCTGACCGGCGGGCGGACCGGCAAGCGCGCGGTCATCGCCGAGCAGTTGGAGCTGGACGGCCTGACGTTCCCGTTCGACCTGGAACTCTGGTACGGCGACCGGGTCGCGGTGCTCGGCGCGAACGGCACCGGCAAGTCGCACTTCCTGCGCCTGCTGGCCCGCGGCGGCACCGACCCGGAGCCCGGCAACACCCCGGTCGACGGCGCCGCCGCGCTCGCGCCGGTCGCGCACGGCGGCGTGGTCCGGCTCGGCGCGCGGGTGCGGCCTGGGCACTTCTCGCAGACCCACGACCGCCCCGAGCTGATGGCGAAGACGCTGGTCGAGGTGCTGTGGCGCGGCGACGAGCACCGGACCGGCATGGACCGGCACGCGGCCATGGCGGCGCTGTCCCGGTACGAGCTGGCCGGGCAGGGCGACCAGCGGTTCGGCACGCTCTCCGGCGGTCAGCAGGCCCGCTTCCTGGTGCTGCTGCTGGAACTGTCCGGCGCGACGCTGCTGCTGCTGGACGAGCCCACCGACAACCTCGACCTGGCCTCGGCCGAGGCGCTGGAGGCCGGGCTGACCGCGTTCGAGGGAACTGTCGTCGCGGTCACCCACGACAGGTGGTTCACCCGTACCTTCGACCGGTTCGTGCTGTTCCGGGGCGACGGTGACGTGGTGGAGACGCCAGCGCCGGTCTGGGACGTGGCCTGAGCCGCTCCCCGGGTGGGCCCCGGGGAGCGGGCATAGGGTGGATCTCGTGAGTGAGATGACCTATCGCCGGCTGGGCGACTCCGGGCTCGTGGTGTCAGTGGTCGGCATCGGCTGCAACAACTTCGGCCGCAAACTCGACCTCGACGGCACCCGGGCGGTGGTCGACGCCGCCCTCGACGCCGGGATCAACTTCTTCGACACCGCCGACATCTACGGCGAGCCGCAGGGCGCCTCCGAGGAACTGCTCGGCCAGGCGCTCAAAGGCCGCCGCGACGACGTGGTGGTGGCCACCAAGTTCGGCATGGACATGCACGGCGCGAACGGGCCGGACCACGACGCCCGGGGTGCCCGCCGCTACATCGCCCGCGCCGTCGAGGCGTCGCTGCGCCGGCTCGGCACCGACCACATCGACCTGTACCAGATGCACGAGCCCGACCCGGGCACCCCGATCGACGAGACGCTCGCCGCGCTCGACGACCTGGTGACCGCCGGCAAGGTGCGCTACCTGGGCAACTCCAACTTCGCCGGCTGGCAGATCGCCGACGCCGACTGGACCGCGTCGTCGCAGGGGCGTTCCCGGTTCATCTCCGCGCAGAACCACTACTCGCTGGTGGAACGCGGGGTGGAGGCCGAGGTGATCCCGGCGTGCGAGCGGTTCGGCCTCGGCATGCTGCCGTTCTTCCCGCTGGCCAACGGGCTGCTCACCGGCAAGTACAAGCGCGGCGAGGCGCCCCCGGCCGGTAGCCGGCTGGCCGGCGGCGGCCGGTACGCCGAGCGGCTGGCCGCCGCGCGCTGGGACGTCATCGAGGCGATCGATGCGTACGCGGCCGAGCGCGGCATCAGCATGCTGCACGTGGCCATCGGCGGCCTGGCGGCCCGTCCCGCGGTGACGTCCGTGATCGCCGGCGCCACCACTCCCGACCAGGTGAAGGCGAACGCCGAAGCCGGCACGTGGCAGCCGTCCGACGAGGACCTGGCCGCCTTGGACGCCATCCTCTGACTGTCCGCGCTCGCGCGCTCGGGCTTGCACGTCGGGCGTGTGCTGGCGCGCTCGGGTTTGCACGTCGGGCGTGTGCTGGCGCGCTCGGGTTTGCACGTCGGGCGTGTGCTGGCGCGCTCGGGTTTGCACGTCGGGCGTGTGCTGGCGCGCTCGGGTTTGCACGTCGGGCGTGTGCTGGCGCGCTCGGGTTTGCACGTCGGGCGTGTGCTGGCGCGCTCGGGTTTGCACGTCGGGCGTGTGCTGGCGCGCTCGGGTTTGCACGTCGGGCGTGTGCTGGCGCGCTCGGGTTTGCACGTCGGGCGTGTGCTGGCGCGCTCGGGTTTGCACGTCGGGCGTGTGCTGGCGCGCTCGGGTTTGCACGTCGGGCGTGTGCTCGTGTGTCGGGTGTGTGCGTCGGGGCGTGTGCTCACCCGTTTGGGCCTGCGCACACCGGGCTGCCCGCGCGCTCAGCTCACCCACGCGTTCGGCTCCGCCCGCACGTGGACTGTGCGCCCTCGGTTGGGGGCGCGCCCGCGCGGCCTGCGCCCCATCAAGGCTCGCCCACGCGTCAGCCACCCATGGCGTGCCACCCAGAGGCAGCGCTCACGACGAGTGGAACACCATGGGTGTCTCAAGGCCCTTATGACACCCATGGCGTTCCACTCGGGGCTGGATCTGGCGACGAGTGGAACGCGATGGGTGTTTGCGGGCGGGCCTCTGACGCGCGTGGTGTCTCGGGCGGCTCGACGGGTGGCGAACCGGGGACCCAACGGGTGGCGGGCGGCGAGCCGGGGGCCCGGTGGGTGGTAGGTGGCGAAATGGGGGCCCGGTGGGTGGTGGGTGGTCCGGTGGGTGGTAGGTGGCGAAATGGGGGCCAGCGGTGACGTGTGGCGGGCCGGGGGCGTAGCGGGGTGAGGCTCGTGGCCGCGGGCGCGGATCAGTGGTTCGCCTCGGTGGCACGACGTTCTGCCAAGGCCTGGCGCACCAGGGCCACTGTGGCGTCGGGCCGGCGTAGCACGTCGTCGGCGGTGAAGCGGAGCACGAGCCACCCGGCTGCGCGCAGCGCGTTCAGGCGAGCCACGTCACGGCGGAAGTGAGCCCGTTCGCGGTGGTGGTCGCCGTCGTACTCGACCGCGAGGCGGAGCGCCGGCCAGGCCAGGTCCACCCGGGCCACGAAGCGTCCGCCGGCGCGTACCTCGTGTTGGGCGGTGAGCGGGCCGAGGCCGGCGTCGAGCAGGAGCAGCCGCAGGCGAGTCTCCATCGGGGACTCGCTCAACGGCTCGGCCAGCGCCAGCACCTCGCGCAACAGCGGAGCGCCCGGCCAGCCCGGCCGGGCGGCGGCGTAGGCCCGCAGGGCGGGCAGCTTCACGGCCCGGCGACGCAGCAGCGCCTCGACGGCGACCAACGCCTCGGCGAGTGAGCCCTGCCGGCCCAGGTCGAACGCCGTGCGAAGGGGCGTGGTGACCGGCAGCCCGCCGACGAGGGTGCGGTCCCGCTCCGGCAGCGGTGACCGGACCAACCGCAACCGTGGGTGCGGTCGCAGCCGCGCAGCAGTCGGCAACAGTACTGTCACCGGCGCGTCGCGGGGGAGCACGTCCGCGCCGAACAACCACGCGGCGCTGCGCCCCGCCAGCACGGCACCCGGCGGCAGGCGCAACGCCACCGCCTCGCACCACATCCGGTGGTCGTCGGCGCGGTACCCGTCGCGGTGCACGTACACGTCCGGCAGCAGGCGGATCCAGGTCTGCCCGCGCAGCATCGTCCAGGTGAGTAGCCCTTCGGAGACGGCACGGCTGCCCCGGAACGGCAGGATCTCTAGGCGGCGCGGAACACGGGCGGGAACGGACACCCAGGCAGCGTGTCGTGACGGGACGGTCACCCGCTGCCCCGATCCGGCGGACGGCTGGTTCCTGGGAAAAACCTCACCCGGGCTTCCGTACGGGCGGGAGGCGTCGTACGGTAGGCCGCAAGTGACCCACGGGAGCCCGGTGCGGACCGGGCTGAGAGGGGGGCTGGGAGCCCCCGACCGTCGAACCTGATCCGGGTAATGCCGGCGCAGGGAGGAGCGTTGCCGTGCTGTCCCTGGGACGACTGCATCTCATCACCGACACCCGGCCGGGGCGTGACCCGCTCGCCGTGTTGCGTGCCGCACTGCCCGTGGCGGGCGCAGACCTCGTCGTGCAGGTGCGCGTGGAGGACGACGCCACCGACCGGGAGGCGTACGAGCTGGCCCGGCTGGTGGTCGACGCCTGCCGGCCGTACGGAGCACAGTGCCTGGTCAACGACCGGCTGCACGTGGCGCTCGCGGTGGACGCCGCCGGTGGCCACGTCGGCGCGGACGACCTGCCGGTGCGTGCCGCGCGCCGGGTGCTCGGCCCGGACGCGGTGCTCGGCGCGACCGCCCGCGAACCGGTGACCGCCCGGGCCGCGGTGGACGCGGGCGCGAGCTACCTGGGCGTGGGCCCGTGCCACGCCACCACCACCAAGTTCGGCCTGCCGGAACCGATCGGCCCCGAGGGGATACGCGCGGTCGCCGAAGCGGTGACCGTGCCGGTGATCGCGATCGGCGGGGTGACCGCCTCAAGCGTGCCGGCGCTGCGGGCCGCCGGGGCGTACGGGGTGGCGGTGGTCGGCGCGCTCAGCGGGGCAGCCGATCCCGCGCACGCCACCGCCGAGCTGCTGCGGGCCCTGACGTGTTAACAGGGGGCCCTTCCTCTACCGGAGGCGTTAACAGGGGGCCCTTCCTTAACGACGTGGCGGTGGTGGGGGGCGGGCCTGTCGGGTGGGCGATCGCGTGGCGGTGCGCGCAACGTGGACTGCGCGTGGTGGTGCACGACGACCGGCCCGGGTCGGGCGCGTCGTCGGTGGCCGCCGGGATGCTGTCGCCGGTCGCCGAGGCGTACTTCGGTGAGCACGAACTCACCGCGCTGCTCGTCGAGTCCGCCGCCCGCTGGCCCGGTTTCGCGACCGAGCTGGCCGGGGCGAGCGGCGTCGACATCGGCTACCGCACCGAGGGCACGCTCGTCGTCGGGCTCACTGCCGACGACCTGGCCGAGGCGAGGCGGCTGTGGTCGTACCAGCAGGGCCTGGAACTGCCGATCACGCCGCTGCGTCCCTCGGAGCTGCGCGACCGCGAGCCGGCGTTGGCGCCGCGCGTGCGCGGCGGCGCTGTCGCGCCCGGCGACCACCAGGTCGACCCGCGGCGGCTGGTCGTCGCGCTGCGCACGGCCGCCGAGCGCGCCGGCGTGGAGCTGCGCCCGGCGCGCGTCGGCGCGCTGTCCGAGGTGGACGCGCGGGTCACTGTGGTCGCGGCCGGCTGCGGCGCGGCTGCGCTGACCGGCCTGCCGGTCCGGCCGGTGAAGGGCCAGGTGCTGCGGCTGCGCGCGCCGGGTGGCGGTCCGCCGGGCTTCCGGCACGTGATCCGGGGGTACGCGGACAGCGAGCCGGTCTACCTGGTGCCCCGGGACAGCGGCGAGGTCGTGGTCGGGGCGACGGTCGAGGAGCGCGCGGACACCGCTGTCACCGCCGGTGGCGTGCTGACACTGCTGCGCGCCGCCACGGAGCTGGTGCCGGAACTCGTCGAGTACGAGCTGGTGGAGGCAGTCGCCGGGCTGCGCCCTGGTACGCCGGACAACGCGCCGATCATCGGGCCGCTGCCCGGGCAGCCGGGTGTGCTCGCCGCGACCGGACATCACCGGCACGGCATCGTGCTCACCCCGGTCACCGCCGACCTGGTCACCGAGCTGATCGTCACCGGCGAGCCGGATCCCGCGCTCGCCCCCTTCACCCCGGACCGCTTCGGGAAGGAGCGCACGTGGAACTGATCGTCAACGGCACCGGCCGGACGCTGCCCGAGGGCGTCACCGTCGCCGAGGTGGTCCGCACCGTCACCGACCGGGAGCGCGGGCTCGCCGTGGCGGTGAACGGCGAGGTGGTGCCGCGCGGCGGCTGGTCGGCGAGCGTTCTGCGCGACGGCGACCGGGTCGAGGTGCTCAGCGCCACCCAGGGCGGGTGAGCAGGATGTCCACGCTTGAGATCGGCGGGGTCGGGTTCGGCTCCCGGCTCATCCTCGGCACCGGTGGCGCGGCGAACCTGCACGTGCTGGAGGCGGCGATCCGCGCGGCCGGCACCGAGCTGGTGACGCTGGCGCTGCGCCGGGTCGACACCACGCCCGGCGGGTCGGGTGGCCTGCTCGACCTGGTGGAGCGGTGCTGCGTACGGCTGCTGCCGAACACCGCCGGCTGCCGTACCGCTGTGGAGGCGGTGAAGACGGCGCACCTGGCCCGGGAGGCGTTCGACACCGACTGGGTGAAGCTGGAGGTGATCGGCGACGAGCGCACGCTCCTGCCCGACGGGGTGGAGCTGCTGCGCGCCGCCGAGGAGCTGGTCGCGGACGGGTTCACCGTGCTGCCGTACACGTCGGACGATCCGGTGCTCGCGCGGCGGCTGGCCGACGTGGGCTGCGCGGCGGTGATGCCGGCCGGGTCGCCGATCGGCTCCGGGCTGGGCATCGGCAACCCGCACCACATCCGGCTGATCCGGGCGGCGGTCGACGTGCCGGTGGTGCTCGACGCGGGCATCGGCACCGCCTCCGACGCCGCCCTCGCCATGGAGCTGGGTTGCGACGCGGTGCTGCTCGCCAGCGCCGTGACCCGGGCCGCCGACCCGGTCGCGATGGCCACGGCGATGCGGTACGCGGTCGAGGCCGGCCGCCTCGCGTACGGCGCGGGCCGCATCACCCGCCGCTTCCACGCCCTGCCGTCCACCCCCGACGAGGGACGGCCCGACCTGTGACCGCCTCACGCGTAGCGGATCTTGGTACGGAGGCGCCCCCCGAGGGGCGGCCGCGTACCAAGATCCAGGGCGGGCCGAGCGGGGTCGTGCTGCTGACCGATCGGCGGGTGGCCCGGGGGGCGCTCGTCGACGTGGTGGCGGCTGCCGTGGGTGGGGGAGTGCGGTGGGTGGTGCTGCGGGAGAAGGACCTGCCGCGCCCCGAACGCCTCGCGCTCGCCGTCGACCTGCGCGCGATCCTCGCCGACGCGGGCGGCACGCTCGTCGTCGCCGGACCCGACCCGCTCGACGGGGACGCGGTGCACCTACCGGCTGCCGGCCCGTACCCGCCGCCCGCCGTCGGCCTGGTCGGCCGCTCCTGCCACGACACCGCCGAGCTGGCCCGCCTCACCACCGAGCACTACGCCACCCTGTCCCCGCTCTACGAGACAAAGACAAAACCCGGCTACGGCCCTGTGTTGGGACCGGGCGGATTGAGCGAGCTGATCGCGGTCAGCCCCGTGCCCGTCCTCGCGCTGGGCGGCATCGAGAACCCGGACCAGGTCCACGCATGCGTCGAGGCGGGCGCCGCCGGAGTAGCCGTGCTGGGCGCGATCATGCGCGCGGACGACCCGAGAGAAACCGCCACCACGCTGGGCAGAGCCTTCCAGGAGGCGGCCACCCACTTGGCGCGCACCCACCCCGCGCGATCCGACGCAAGCCCGCACGCGACAGGGCTGCGGCCGACCGTGCCCACGGAGGGATCAAGCCTGACCGCCCGGAGTGGGCACGGTCGGCCGCAGCCCCGAACCGCAACCACTGTCGGCCGCAGCCGTCAAACCACCGGAGAAGACCAGTGACGCCGAAAACAGTTCTCAGCATCGCCGGATCCGACTCCGGAGCAGGAGCCGGCATCCAGGCCGACCTCAAGACGTTCGCCGCGCTCGGCGCGTACGGCACGAGCGTGCTCACCGCTGTCACCGCGCAGAGCACCAGGGGCGTGGACGCCGTCCTGCCGCTGCCCCCGCAGACGGTGCGCGACCAGATGGACAGCGTGCTCGGCGACTTCGACGTGCGCGCCGTGAAGAGCGGCATGCTCGGCACCCCGGCGGTCGCCGACGCGGTGGCCGAGGCGGCCTGGGCCGGGCGGCTGCCACACCTGGTCGTCGACCCGGTACTGGTCGCCACCAGTGGGCACCGGCTCGGCGTGGTGGAGGCGGTCGAGCGGCTCCTGCCGTACGCGGAAGTGGCGACGCCGAACTGCGCGGAGGCCGCGGCCCTCACCGGAGGCCCGGTGGGCACGGTCGAGGAAATGGTGGCGGCGGCCGAGGCGCTGGCGGCGCGCGGACCGGCGTTCGTGGTGGTGACCGGCGGTGACGTGGACGCCGACGGCGAGTCGGTGGACGTCCTGTCGGGCGGCGGAACCACTCGGCTGCTGCGCGCGCCCCGGGTGGACACCCGGCACAACCACGGCACCGGCTGTTCGTTCTCGGCCGCCGTCGCGGTCCGGCTCGCCGCGGGTGACGCGGTGCCGGTCGCGGTGGCGGCCGCCAAGGAGTACGTCACCCGCGCGCTGACCGGCGCGCGGACCTGGGAGCTGGGCGCGGGACGCGGCCCGCTGGACCACTTCGGCTGGTCCGCATGAGCGACAGGGAGGCTGTCATGCAGGCACGTCGCAAGGTGTACGTGGAAGGGCCGCGCCCGGACATCCGGGTGCCGTTCGCCGAGGTGCCGCTGACCGGGGACAACCCACCGGTACGGCTCTACGACACCTCCGGTCCCGGCTCCGACCCGGAGGTGGGGCTGCCCGCGCTGCGCGGGCCGTGGATCGCCGAGCGCGGCGACGTCGCCCCGGTACGCGGCGCCGGTACGCCGCTGGCCGGAACCCGTCCGACTCAGCTCGCGTACGCGCGGGCCGGGATCGTCACGCCGGAGATGGAGTTCGTGGCGATCCGGGAGTCGGTGTCGCCGGAGTTCGTGCGGGACGAGATCGCGGCCGGTCGGGCCGTGCTGCCGCTGAACGTGAACCACCCGGAGTGCGAGCCGGCGATCATCGGCAAGGCGTTCCTGGTGAAGGTCAACGCGAACATCGGCACCTCGGCTGTCACCTCGTCGGTGGCCGAGGAGGTGGAGAAGCTGACCTGGGCCACGCGGTGGGGCGCGGACACCGTGATGGACCTGTCCACCGGCAAGCGTATTCACGAGACGCGCGAGGCGATCGTGCGGAACGCGCCCGTGCCGATCGGCACGGTGCCGATCTACCAGGCGCTGGAGAAGGTCGGCGGTGACCCGGTGAAGCTGAGCTGGGAGGTGTTCCGCGAGACCGTCATCGAGCAGGCGGAGCAGGGCGTCGACTACATGACCGTACACGCCGGGGTGCTGCTGCCGTACGTGCCGCTGGCGGTGGACCGGGTGACGGGCATCGTGTCCCGGGGTGGCTCGATCATGGCGGCCTGGTGCCTGGCGCACCACGAGGAGAACTTCCTCTACACCAACTTCCGGGAGCTGTGTTCGCTGCTCGCGAAGTACGACGTGACGTTCTCCCTCGGTGACGGGCTGCGCCCCGGCTCGATCGCGGACGCGAACGACGAGGCGCAGTTCGCCGAGCTGCGCACGCTCGGCGAACTGACGAAGATCGCCTGGGGGTACGACGTCCAGGTGATGATCGAGGGCCCCGGGCACGTGCCGATGCACAAGATCAAGGAGAACGTGGACCTCCAGCAGGAGTGGTGCCACGAGGCGCCGTTCTACACGCTCGGGCCGCTGACCACCGACGTCGCGCCCGCGTACGACCACATCACCTCGGCGATCGGCGCGGCGATGATCGGCATGTTCGGCACCGCCATGCTCTGCTACGTCACCCCGAAGGAGCACCTCGGGCTGCCCGACCGCGACGACGTGAAGGCGGGCGTGATCGCGTACAAGATCGCCGCGCACGCGGCCGACCTGGCCAAGGGGCACCCCGGCGCGCAGGCGTGGGACGACGCGCTCTCCAAGGCCCGGTTCGAGTTCCGCTGGGAAGACCAGTTCAACCTGGCGCTCGACCCGGAGACCGCACGGGCGTACCACGACGCGACGCTGCCCGCCGAGCCCGCGAAGACCGCGCACTTCTGCTCGATGTGCGGCCCGAAGTTCTGCTCCATGAAGATCACGCAGGAGTTAAAGGAGTACGCCGCGCGGGGCATGCGCGACAAGTCGGAGGAGTTCGTCGCCGGCGGGTCACGGGTCTACCTGCCACTGGCGTGACCGGAGCCGGGGCGGGCCTGGTGTCCCGGCCCGCCCCGGTGCTCGTTCAGTCGCGGTGGTGCCGCCCGGTACGCAGCGAGCGGGCGTCGTCGGCGTTGTCGTCCGAGGCGAGACCGGCGACCCAGTCCACGTACTCGTCGTCGGCCGCGGTGGTCGGCTCGGCCGTACGCTCGGCCGGCTCCGGCTCATCCTTGGCCCGGTTGCGCCGGAACAGGCCGCGCCGGGCCTTCGACTTCCCGGCGGGCGCGTCGGCGTCGTCCGGTCCGGAGTGCCGCCCGCGCCGGGAGTCCGCCTCCGTCTCCGTGGCCTCGGGCAGCGCGGCACCCGCCTCGCCCGGTACGGCAGTCGCCGCCTCCGGCCGGGCGAGCGGCATCCCCGCCTCCGTCCGGGCGAGCGGCCCCGCCGGGCGGGCGTTCGTGGCGAGCGCGTCCCAACCGGTGCTCGCACCCGGCTCGGGCAGACCACGGTGCCGGGGACGCGGCGCCGGCTCGCCCGGGGCGACCGCGTCCGCGGCGTCCCGGTCCGGCGCGTCCGGTTCGGCGGTCGCGCGGTGCGGCCGGCCCGCCGGGGTGATCGGCCAGGCCGGGCGCACCTCGCCGGGCTGCCCGGTCACGTCCTCGAACATCGCGAACCGCGGCCGGGTCGACGGGGCGGGCGCCGGGTCGTCGAAGAAGAAGTTGCGTCCGGTACGCCCGGTCGGCGCCACCACGTTCGAGTCGGTGCTCGTGTCGTCCCGGTCCGGGTTCGTGGCCTGGGGGGTCGGCTCGGCGTCGGCTCCCCCGCTCGGCGCAGCTTCGGTTCGGCCGCCCGGTGTCGTCGGCGCGGTCTCGGCCGGGCCGGGGGAGGCCGGACCGGTGGCGCGCGGCGCCTTCGGAGTGCGGGTACGCCGGGGGCGTGCGGCGCGGCCGGCCGCGCCGGTGTCTCCGGGGGCTTCGGCCGGTGGCGCGGCGGGGGTGTCACTGCCCGCGTCGGCCGTGACCGGCCCGGCGAGGGCGCCGCTGTCCGTACGCGGGCCGGGAACGTGGCTGTCGGCGGTGGCCGGTGATGCGTCCTTCGCGGTGGTGCCCGCGCCGGCGCTGGGAGTGGTGACGTCTCCGGGGCGGGGTGCTGTGCCGTCGGCGGATGACACCGGCCCGTCGGTAGTCCCGCTGGACCGGCCCGCGCGGGTGCGGCGCGGCCGGGTCACCCGTGGCGTGGTCGCCGCCGCTTCCGGCGCCGGTGCGGCATCGTCCGTGCCGGTGCCGGTGCCGGTGCCGGTAGCGGTCTCGCTGTCGGCCGGAATGCCGGTGGCCTGCCCGGACGCTCCATCGGCGGCTTCGGAACCGGCGGCCGGGTCGGGAGCGGCCGGACGGTCCGTGGTGGCCGCCTCGCCGGTGCTGTCCGCGTGGGCCGTGCCCGGACCCGTGCCCGGACCCGCGACCGGGTCGGGGCGGCCCGCGGCGAGGACGTCGATGGCCGAGGTCCGGCGCCCCGGGGGCAGCAGACCCGGCATGGGCTGGCCGTGGCTCGTGTCGGCGACGGCCGGGCGCTCACCCGCCGGCCGTTCCGCAGCGGTCGGCAGATCGGCGGCGGGCAGATCCGCGAGGGCCGGCCGGCCGGCGGCGGGAAGATCGGTACCGGCCGGAGCCGTCGCCGTGGCCGAGCCGCCGGGCTCCGGCCAGTTCCAGTGCGCGGGCGCGGCGGCGCCGCTCGTCACCGGAGGCACGGGCGGCGCGGCCGGTACGCCCGGAGCGGCCGAGTGCGGCAGCGGCGCGAGGATGTCGGTGGCCTCGATTGCATCGGGATCGCCGCCGGCGGTGACCGGCCGGGGCAGCATCGTGGTGGCGGTCGAGCCGAGCGCACCGGCGACGACAGCGATCAGCGCGCCGTAGTAGGGCGCGATCTGGTACCTGTCGGTCGCCGCGCCCGGGCCGGCCGTCAGGTAGGCGAACGCGACGAGCACCGGACCGGCCGCGCCGGCCGCGCCACCGACCAGCGGCGGCCATCCGGCGCGGCGGGCCAGCACGCCGACCGCGCCACCGGCGAGCAGGGCCAGGGTGGGCAGCAGCAGCATGGACAGGCGCTGCGCGGCCGCCGGGTCCAGCCAGGACGGTTCGAGGACGCCGAGACGGACGGATGCCAGCGGGCGGTCCGAGACGATGGTGGGCGCGACGGACAGCAGCGCCAGCAGCCAGACGATCCCGGCGGTGATCGCCACACCCCAGCCGAATGGCGGCTTCAGCAGTACGGCGATCGCCGCGCCCGCGCCGACCACCGCGCCGAGCGCGGCGCAGACACCGGCGGCCCAGACCGGGTCGACGGATCCGGCCAGCTCGGCCGCGCGGGCCGGTTGCATGCACAGCGGGGCGACCACCGTCGCGCCCAGCGCGCTGACGCCGGCGATGGAGAGCAGTTCGGTGGTGCCGCCGAGGAGGTCGTCGCGGCGGGCGAAGCGCTCGGTGAGGACGGCTCCGGCGACCGTGGCGACCACGGCGAACCAGCCCACCCAGACGAGCTGGGCGGGCCACCTGTTCACCGAGGCGTCGACGAACGCGCCGTCGAGGCGGACGACTCCGAAGCCGTACGCGATGCCCAACTGGCCGGCCCCGGCCAGTACGCTCACTCCGAGCGCCGTGAGCAGCAGCCTGCCCCACGTCCGAAAGGCCATGTCCGGCACGTTACGGCCCGGTGCCCCCGATCGCCACCTTGCCGCCGCGCGGCGCGGCGAACCTGCCGGCGTGGCTACTTCAGCTCGACCAGGCGGGCGAGGTAGGTGGTGTCGCCGACGTTCGTCAGCATGTGCACCGCGCCCGGATCCCGGTAGACGACGCCGCCGGTCGGCTCGTCGGCGTCGATGGTGGTGCCGTCGATCGTCTGCACCACGTTCTTCGCGCCCTGGACCGCCACCACCAGGTACGGGTGGTCGTGGCGGTGCAGCGGCTGCCGCTCACCCGGCTCCAGCCGGATGTGCCAGACCCGTACCCGGTCGTTCTCGTACACGATCTCCTGGCCCACCGGGCCGAGTTCGAGGTCGGTGGAGAGTTCGGTCATCGTGGTCCGTCCAGTCGGGGGAGCACCTCGGCGGCGATGAGCTCCACGTGGTCGAGGTCGTCGAAGTCGATCAGGCGCAGGTGCACCCGGGTGGCCCCGATCGCGGCGAACTCGCCGATCCGGTCCACGAGCTGGGCGGGGGAGCCGACCACCGGGTCCTCCGGCGGCAGCGCGCTCGTGACGTGCAGCGGGGCGGCCCGGCGCTGCGCCTCGGCGTCGGTGCGTCCGATCGCCACGACGATGCCGGCGGAGAGCGTCAGCGGGGCCCGGCCGGAGGCGTCCCGGCCGGTGCGGTCGCACGCCTCCCGGACCCGGTCGTACGCGGAGGCGGTCTCGGCCACGCTCTTGAACGGCATGTTGAACTCGTCGGCGTAGCGGGCGGCCAGCTCGGGCGTGCGCTTCGGTCCCCGGCCGCCGACGATCACCGGCGGGCCGGGCTGCTGCACCGGTTTGGGCAGCGTCGGCGCGTCGACCAGGCGGTAGTGCTCGCCGGTGAAGCTGTACGTCTCGTCGGCCGGGGTGCGCCACAGCCCGGTGACGATCTCCAGCTGCTCGGCGAGCCGGTCGAAGCGTTCGCTGACCGGCGGGAACGGGATGCCGAACGCGGTGTGCTCGCGCTCGTACCAGCCGGCGCCGATGCCCAGCTCGACCCGGCCGCCGCTCATCCGGTCGACCTGGGCGACCATGACGGCGAGCGGCCCGGGGAGCCGGAACGTGGCGGACGTGACGAGCGTGCCGAGCCGGATCCGGGAGGTCTCCCGGGCCAGTGCGGCGAGCGTCAGCCAGGCGTCGGTGGGGCCGGGCAGCGCCGGCTCGTCCCCCATCGCCCGGTAGTGGTCGGCCCGGAAGAAGCCCTCGAAGCCGGTCTCCTCGACCAGCCGGGCGAACCGGAGCTGGTCGTCGTAGTCCGCTCCGCGGTGGGGTTCGGTGAAGACCGAGACCCGCATGGTCACCGTCCTCCCACGGGTACGCCGGGGGCGTCCCGCTCCATCAGCAGTTCGTGCAGCTCGGCGCTGATCCGCGCGACATCGGCCAGGTGTTCGTGCCGGCCGAGCGTGCGGGGCCGGGGGACGTTCACCTCGACCACCTCGCGGATCCGGCCGGGGCGCGGGCTGAGCACGACGACCCGGTCGGCGAGCAGCACCGCCTCGTCGATCGAGTGGGTGACGAAGACGATCGTGGCCTTCGTCTCCATGTGCACCCGCTGGAGTTCGCCGGAGAGTTCCTCGCGGGTGAGCGCGTCGAGCGCGGAGAACGGCTCGTCCATGAGCATCACCCGGGGTGAGCCGATGAGCGACCGGCAGAGCGAGACGCGCTGCTGCATGCCACCGGACAGCTCGTGCGGGAGCCGCTTCTCGAAGCCGCCCAGCCCGGCCATCTCCAGCAGCTGGCGGGCGCGGTCGCGGTGCTCGGCCCGGCGCCAGCCGAAGATCTCCACCGGCAGCAGCACGTTGTCCAGCACCGTGCGCCAGGGCAGCAGGGCCGGCCGCTGGAACAGCATGGCCACGTCGCGGCGGGGCTTCGTGATCGGCGTACCGGCCACGGTGATCTCGCCGCCGCTGACCGGGAGCAGGCCGGCGATCATGCGCAGGAGCGTGGACTTGCCACAGCCGGACCGGCCGAGTACGGCGACGAACTCGCCCTCGGCGACGTCGAGGTCGATGCCGCGCAGCGCCTCCACCTGCCCGGATCGGCCGTCGAAGGTGCGGGACACCCCGGACAGTCGGATCATCTTCCGCCGGCTCCCTTCCACGTCGTCCGAATGCGAGCCGGGCTAGCGTAGCGGACGGTGCTTATAGCACTGTCCGGGGTGGACGTCAGTCCGCTTTCCGTCACGCAACTTCGTTTCCGTTCCGCAACCGGGACGGAGGGGGCACACCATCCGCCTTCTCGTACGCTGTTGCGCGCGAAGAGTCCCCTCACGACGGTCCAGTCGGCCCAACCCTCCTGCCGGCCCCGTCGGACCCACGACCCGACCGGCGAGAAAGTCCTGGTCGGAAAGGACATGGTGCACTGATGAGAAGGCTGACCCGTACGGTCGCCGCCGCGGCTCTGGCTACCGCCCTCGCCCTCGTGGGCGGCTGCAGCAGCGACTCGGACAAGTCCGAGAGCGGCGGCGGAAACGGCGGCGCGCTGGAAAAGGTGACGTACCTCACCTCGTTCGGCAACTTCGGCCGTGACTCCTACGCCTGGGTGGCGAAGGACAAGGGCTTCTTCAAGGAGGCCGGTTTCGACGTCGACATCAAGCCCGGCCAGGGCACCGGCTCCGTCATCCAGACCATCACCGGCGGGCAGGCCCAGTTCGGCCCGATCGACCTGACCGGTGGCATCCTCCAGCTCGGCAACGGCCTGGCGAAGGACTTCGTGGCGGTGGCCGCGATCCAGCAGCGCACCATGGCCGCGATCGTCACGGTCGAGGGCAAGAACATCGCCACCCCGAAGGACCTCGAGGGCAAGAAGCTCGCGGACACCCCCTCCTCCGTCGTGCGCAACCTCTTCCCCACGTACGCGCGGCTCGCCGGCATCGACGGCAGCAAGGTGACCTGGGTCAACGGTGAGGCGCAGAGCCTGATGCCGATGCTCGGCTCCGGCGCGGTGGACGGCATCGGCCAGTTCGTCGTCGGCCAGCCGACGGTGGAGACGGTGACCAAGAAGAAGCCGGTCATCCTGCCATACAGCAACGTGATGCAGGACCTCTACGGCAACGCGCTGATCACTTCCACGAAGCTCGCCAAGGAGAAGCCGGAGATGGTGAAGAAGTTCACCGCCGCGCTGCTCAAGGGCCTGGAGTACTCGCTGGCGAACCCGGACGAGGCCGCCGAGATCCTGAAGAAGAACGTGCCGGCCGCCGTCCCGGCCGCGGCCTCCGCCGAGCTTCAGCTGATGGCCGCGTACGTCCGGTCGAGCAACTCCGGCACCGCGATCGGCACGCTGGACAGCGGCCGGGTGGCCAAGAGCATCGCCCTGCTGAAGGGCGCGGGCGCGCTCAAGCAGGACCTCACCCCGGACCAGATCATCGACTTCGACCTCGCGCCGAAGGCCTGACCGGTCCGCTCGGGCCAACGGGGGTGCGCCCCGCCGGACACCCGGCGGGGCGCACCCCCTTCCCGTGCCGGTCGCACCGACCGGCGCAGAGAGGAGGACACGTTGACACAGTTGACCGAGGCCCGGCCGGAGGCGCCACAGCCGCGCCCGGCGGTCCGGCGCCGGTTCGCCGTACGTCCGGCTGCGGTCGGGCTGCCGGCGCTCGGCCTGGTGATCGCGGTGGCCGGCTGGTGGCTGGTCACCTCGGGGCTGAACCTGGTGCACCCGGCCGCGCTGCCGCCGCCGCAGGCGGTGGGGGAGTCCCTCGCGAACGCCACCGACGTGCTGCTGCCCGCGTTGGGCATCACCACCTGGATGACGGTGCTCGGCTTCCTGCTCTCGTCGGCCGCCGGGGTGCTGATCGGGATGGCGCTGGCCGCGTCCCGCCGGGTCGAGCGGATGTTCGCGCCGTTGCTGGTGGCCGTGAACGCGGTCCCGAAGATCGCGTTCGGGCCGCTGCTGGTGGTGGCCGTCGGCTGGGGTCAGAAACCCATTCTGACCATGGTGTTCCTGCTCTGCTTCTTCCCGATCGTGCTCTCCACCGCCACCGGCCTGACCACCACGCCGGCGGACCTGGCGGAGCTGAGCCGGTCGCTGAACGCCTCGTGGTGGCAGTCGTTCCGCAAGGTGCGCTTCCCGTCCGCGCTGCCGCAGATCTTCGTCGGGCTCAAGGTGGCCATGCCGCTGGCCGCGATCGGCGCGGTGATCGGCGAGTTCTACTCGGACCGTCCCGGTCTGGGCTACCAGATCCTGCAGTACAACGGCGTCGGCGACACCGCCACCGCCTGGGCGGCGATCGTGCTGGTGGCCCTGATGAGCATCGCGCTCTACGCCGCCCTCAGCCTCGTGGAGCGCCTGGCCCTGCCCTGGGTGAAGGCCACCACCTCAGCCCGCTGACCCTCGGAAGTAGACCTCAACCCACGGATGGCGGCCGACCACGACAGGCGTGGCCCCACCGCAACCGGCGCAGGGATCAAGCCTGACCGCCCGGAGCCGGTTGCGGTGGGGCCACGCCCCAACAGTGACTAACCGGCGAGCCGCCAGCGACCACCACGCGCCACCAGCGTCGTCAACGCCTGCGGCATCAACCCGGAGTGGTTGTCCGGCGTCATCCGGATCGGCCCGGACAGCCCGTCCAGCTGCGAGGTCTCCAGCACGTCGCGCAGCGCGTCCCGGTCGACAGTGCCCGGTTCGCCACCGGCGCGCTGCTCGGCGTCCACGATCAGCTGGACCGCGTCGGCCGCGAACGAGGAGAAGCCGTTGTAGCCGCCGAAGCGGGCGGTGTACTCCTGGAACCACTGCCGGCGCGCCGCCTTGGCCGGTGTGGTGGCGATCACGTCGTCGATCACCATGGTCTGCGTGAAGATCAGCGTGGCCTCTTCGGTGGAGCGGGCCGACGGGCCCAGGAAGAGGTCGCCGGCGGCCGCGGCGTCGAAGAACAGCGACCCGCGGAACTTGCTCTGCCGGGCCGTGGTCGCGGCCAGCGTCGCCTGCTCCGGCGTGGTCCAGAGGATCAGGGCCTGCGGCTTGGCGGCGATCAATTCGTTGACCTGCGTGCCGACCTCGGTGTCGGTGAGCCGCACCGATTCGTTGCCGACCAGCCGCACCGTGGTCTTTTCCAGTTCCCGGCGCAGCGCGGTGAGCCCTTCCTGGCCGTAACCGTCGGCGCTGTGCAGCAGCGCGACCTTGCGGATGTCGCGCCGGTCCAGTTCGGTGGCGAGCGCGGCGGCGCTGTCGGCGGCGTTCGGGGCGAGCCTGAAGACATATCGCCGTTCGCCCACCGGTTCGGTGACCGCGCTCGAGGAGGCCAGTGCGATCGTCGGAATGCGCTTCTCGCCGATGGTGCGGGCCGCGCCCACCGCGCATTCGTTGCAGCCGCCCATGATGACGGCGCTCACCCGTGAGTCGCCGCTGAAATCATTGATGTTCCGCAAGGACTCCGCAGCGTCGGAGCGGTTGTCCTTGACCCGCAGATCGATCTTCCGGCCGCCCAGCGCGCCGGACGAGTTCAACTGCTCGACCTTCAGTTCCAGCGCCCGCTGGTACACCTTGCCGACCGGCGCGGACGCGCCGGAGAGTTCCAGGTCGGCGGCGATGACGATGGGGCTGGTGTCCTGCGGTTCCCCGCCGATCCCGCAGCCGGTGAGCGTGGTGGCCAGCACGGCCGATGCGAGCGCCGCGATGCTCGCGGAGCGGATGGGGCTCAACTCAGTCCTCCAGGTGCGGCGCGGGCCGACGCCCGATCACCGCCGCTAGTCCGTCCTCAGTGGAGGAACGGGATTGGTGTGCCGTACGGTGTGCGCGAAGCCTGCAAAACCTTGCCAATGCCGGGGCCTGTGGTCAAGCCGGGATCTCGAGTGCTGTTTCGGGACAGCCATCCCACATGCTGGGGACACGGAACATTAACTGACAATTACTGCACAGAAGCGTGTGACCACTCTGGAGTGACATCCCCTGATCAGGGGGTTGGAGAAAAGAAGGTATTAGGTGATCGGATCACGGGTTGCGCCGACCCCGACCGTTTCCTGCCTCCCTGCGGCTTCCCAAACACGATCTCGTCTGATGAAATCGCGGCCGTGCCGCGCGTGGCGCTGGCCGCTGCACCAGGCACGGGTCAGTGGGTCGCGCGTGGAAGAAACGACGGAGGCGATGTCGTGAGCACCGGACCTACGACCCTGCCCGGGAGCCCCAACGCCGAACAGCGGAACCGGCGACGGCGCCTGCCGAGGCTGCGCGACGCGCGGATCCGCTCGAAACTCGCCCTCATCCTGGTCGTTCCGGTCGCGGCTGTCATCGCACTGGCAACTATCCGACTCGTCTCGGTGGGGCAGGGCGCGTACGAGGCGGACCGGGTCCGGTCGCTGACGGCCGTGTCGGTCGACATCTCGGCGCTCACCCAGGACCTCCACAAGGAGCGGATGGCCGCGGCGGTCTTCCTGGCCAAGCCGGACGAGAAGCCGGACGCGTACAACCTGCGGGTGCGCCAGACCGACGAGCGCATCGCGGCGTACCAGGAGGAGCGGCGCCGCCTCGGCGACGTGCCGGGCGCGGTGAGCAGCCAGCTCAAGGTCATCGACGCCCACCTGTCCACGCTGAACGGCACGCGCCAGGAGGTGCTGGACCGGTCGCAGATGCCGGTGGCCGAGGCCAGCCTGCGCTACGGCATCGTCCTGGACGACCTGGTCGCGTACAGCGACGCGCTGGCCCAGCAGCCGGGCGCGGAGAGCCTGGCCGACGCCCGCCGCGCGGTGGCCGCGTTCGCCCACGCCAAGGCCGAGGTGGCCGAGGAGCAGGCGGTCGCCTTCACCGCGCTCGGCGCCGGCCGGATCGACGAGGAGCAGTTCTCCTCCTTCGTGGCGACCCTGACCGGTCAGCAGGAGGCGCTGCTCACGTTCTCCCGGTCCGCGACGCCGGCCCAGCGGGCCCTGGTGGACCGCACCGTGTCCGGTGACGCGGTCCAGCTCGCCGACCGGGTCGCCGCCGACCTGTCCCGCTCGGTCGGGCGGCCCGCGCTCGTCACCCGCCAGGAGGCGTCCGACGCCATCGGCGCGGTCGACGAGCTGATGCGGTGGGCGGAGATCCAGCTCCTGGACGACCTGCTCGCCGACGCCGACGAGGTACGCGCCGACGTGATCCAGCAGGCGGTCGTGGAGGGCCTGCTGGTGCTGATCACGCTGGCCGTCGCGGTGACGCTCGCCGTGGTGCTCGCCCGGTCGCTGAACGACTCGCTGCGCCGGCTGCGTGAGGGCGCGCTCGCGGTGGCGAACCACGACCTGCCGGACGCGGTGAGCCGGCTGCAGAACGTCAACGCCATCGGCGACGGCGGCGTGGACGAGATCGTCCAGCAGGTCCGGGACCCGATCAAGCTGACCAACCGCGACGAGGTCGGCCAGGTGGCCGTTGCCTTCAACGTGGTCCACCGGGAGGCGGTGCGGGTGGCGGCCGAGCAGGCCGCGCTGCGCACGAGCGTCTCGGCGATGTTCCTCAACCTGGCCCGCCGCTCGCAGAGCCTGGTCGACCGCATGATCGGCGAGCTGGACGCGATCGAGCGGTCCGAGGAGGACCCGAAGCGTCTCGCGCAGCTGTTCGAGCTGGACCACCTGGCCACCCGGATGCGCCGCAACGACGAGAACCTGCTGGTGCTCGCCGGTGCCGACTCGGCGGTGCCGCGTCGCGACGACGCGCTCCTGGTCGACGTGCTGCGCGCCGCGCAGTCCGAGGTGGAGCTCTACAACCGGATCGAGTTCGGCACCGTCGACACCGACATCTCGGTGGCCGCCCACGCCGTCAACGACGTCGTCCGGCTGGTCGCGGAGCTGCTCGACAACGCCACCCGGTTCTCGCCGCCGAACACCTCGGTGGTGGCCGACGGCCGCCGGATCCGCGACTACGTGCTGATCCAGATCGAGGACCGGGGGCTCGGCCTCAGCGACGAACAGCTCGACTCGCTCAACCGGCGACTGGCCGCGCCGCCGACCGTCGACGTGGCAGCGTTCCGGCTGATGGGTCTGGCCGTGGTGAGCCGGCTCGCCTCCCGGTACGGGATCCGGGTCGAGCTGCGCCGCAACGTCGAGGGCGGCACTGTCGCCCAGGTCACGCTGCCGAACTCGACAGTGGTGCTGCCGGCCAACCGTGGTCAGGCCCCGCTGACCCGGCCGCGCCAGCCGCTGGCCGTCGAGCAGTCACCGCTGAGCCAGGTCGGCGTCGCCGACGCGCTTGCCGGCGCCGGCCGGGGCGCCGCCACCGCGACGCTCGCCGACGGGTGGCGCGGGGCGACCACCGCCCCGCCCGCCAGGTGGCAGGCGCCCGCCGAGGCGCGGGACACCACTCCCGCCGTACAGCTGGGCGGGGCGACCGGCACGTTGCCGGCGGTCCCGGCGCCTCCGGCAACGCCGGCCCCGGTCTCCGGGGCGGGCTGGTCGGCCGGCGGGCCGACGGTGGCGTACCCGGCGCTGGACCCGCTGCCCAAGCGGTCGCCGGGCGTCGAGGCCGCCCAGCCGGTCGCACCTCCGGCCTACCAGCCGCTCGCCGCGGCGCCGGCGGTGGAGACCACCCCGGCGACGCCCGTGGTGGCCCGTCCCGAGCAGCGGGCCGAGGCCCCGATATTCCGGGAGATGGAGGCGGTCTGGTTCCGTTCGCACGGAGAGGACGAGACCACGATCTTCACTCGGCCCACCTTCGACGAGCCGCCCGCGCCGGCCCAGCCGGCCGTGCCGCCGCCCGCGGCGTCGGCTCGCCCGCCCCTGCCCACCCGTACCCCGGGCGCCCAGGCGTCGGGGCTGAGCACGCCGGCCGCGTACCACGCACCGGCCGTGCCGTCCGCGTCACCCGCGGACGCCGCCCCGTCGTCGCCCGCCGTCGCGTCGCCGCCCACGGCTGCCGCGGCGCCGCCACCGGCCGCCCCGGCGCCGCCACCCGCCGCCGAGCCCGCACCCGCCATCGACCCGAGCGCCTGGCGTACGGCGGCCGACGAGGGCTGGACGCGGGCCAGCCGGGCCGCGGAGCCCACCACCGGCGGCACCACCCGTTCCGGCCTGCCCAAGCGGGTGCCGCAGGCTCAGCTCGTGCCTGGTGGGATAGAGCCGAAGAGCGGCCGGGACCGCAGCCGGCGCACGCCGGACGAGGTCCGGGGGCTGCTCTCCGCCTACCACCGTGGCGTCCAGCGGGGCCGTACGGCCGGCGCCGACCTGAACAGCACCTCGACCAAGGAGACGAACCGATGAACAGGCCGGCGGCCATGCAGGACATGGGTTGGCTTCTCACCAACTTCGCCGACAGCGTGGCGGGCATCGCCCACGTGGTGGCGGTCTCCGCGGACGGGCTGCTGCTCGCCTCCTCCCGGGATCTGCCGGGGGACCGGGCCGACCAGCTTGCCGCGATCACCTCCGGCGTGGTGAGCCTGACCGAGGGCGCGGCGCGCATGTTCAGCGCCGGCGGGGTGCTGCAGACCGTGATCGAGATGGACAGCGGCTACCTGTTCCTGATGTCCATCAGCGACGGCTCGTCGATGGCCGTGCTCGCGGCGCGCAGCTGCGACGTGGGCCAGGTCGGCTACGAGATGGCGTTGCTCGTGGAACGGGTCGGGCAGGCGCTGGTCCCGCTGCCGAGGGACGCCGTCCGGTCCTGACCGGGCCCGCCGACATGAGCCGGAGCCGCTGCGCTCCGTACGAGGGGAGGTGATCGCGAGATGGAACCGCGACGTGATCCGCGTGGCGCGCTGGTGCGACCGTACGCGGTCACCCGGGGCCGCACCGAGCCGTTGCAGAACATCGCGCTCGAGGCGGTGCTGTCCAGCACGCCCACGCAGTCGGCCGAGGCGCGGTTCGCCGGGCACGACAAGTACCGCATCTCCTCGGTCTGTGAAGGCCGGGCACAGTCGCTGGCGGAAATCGCCGCTTACACCCGGATGCCGCTGGGCGTCACCCGGGTGCTGGTCGCCGACATGGTGGCCGAGGGCCTGCTGACGCTACACACTGCCGCTCCCGCGACGGGTTTCGCGGCGCGGATGAACCTGCTTGGAAGGGTGCTAAGTGGACTTCGCGAACTATGACCCCGACGGGGTGAACCGCGGCCGGGAGATCATCTCCGCGAAGATCGTGGTCGCGGGCGGCTTCGGCGTGGGCAAGACCACGCTGGTCGGTGCGATCTCCGAGATCCAGCCGCTGACCACCGAGGCGCTGATGACCGCGGCCGGCGTGGGCATCGACGACCCGTCGAAGGTGCCGGGCAAGGAGACCACCACGGTCGCCATGGACTTCGGCCGTATCACCATGGCCGAGGACCTGATCCTCTACCTGTTCGGCACCCCGGGCCAGACCCGTTTCTGGTTCATGTGGGACGAGATCATCCGGGGCGCGGTGGGCGCGGCGGTGCTCGTGGACACCCGGCGGATCACCGACGCGTTCGCGCCGCTGGACTACTTCGAGAACCGCAAGCTGCCGTACGTCGTGGCGTTGAACCGCTTCGACGACGCGCCGCACTACGAGATGGAGGAGATCCGGGAGGCGCTCGCCATCTCCCCGGACGTGCCGATGGTCCTGTGCGACGCCCGTCGGCGCGACTCGGTCAAGCAGGTGCTGGTGACAGTGGTCGAGCACGCGATGCTCCGCCTCCAGGCCGAGCACGGCTACCCGGCCTCGGTGGGCTGACCGCCTGCGGGTCAGTCGACCCGCAGGCGGTACCCCCGCTTGACGACCGTCTGCACCACGCGGGGCGCCTTCAGGCCGACCCGCAGCCGGGCGACGGCCATCTCCACGGCGTGCTCGTCGGCGCCGCGCGGCAGCGTACGCAGCAGCGCGGTGCGGGAGAGCACCTTGCCGGGTGACGCGGCGAGCGCCCGCAGCACGGCCATCGGGGCCGGCGCGAGCTGGCGCAGTTCCCCGTCCACCACCGCGGCGTGGCCGCGCAGCGTCAGCACGTGCCCGGCCGCCTTCACCGAGACCGTGCGCCGGGGCAGCTCCTCGACGATGGTGCGGACCAGCGCGCCCAACCGGGCCCGGCTCGGCGCGCTCACCGGCACCCCACGCCGGACCAGCGGCTCGGCGGTGACGGTGCCCACGCACCCGGCCAGCACGTCGCCGCGCAGCGCCTCCAGCACCGTCTCGGTACGGTCCCCGGCCGCCCGCAGCAGGGCCTCGGCCGCCGGAGCCGAGGTGAACGTGACCGCGTCGACGAGCCGCCCGGCGACCAGGTCGATGAGCCGGTGCAGCGGCGCCGGATCGGCCGGCGGCGCCCACCGGTAGACCGGCACCTCGATCACCGTGGCCCCGGCCGCCACCAGCGCGTCGGTGCACTCGGGTTGCCGCTCACCGTGCAGTTGCATCGCCACCACGTGGCCGGCCACGCCGCGCGCGACCAGGTGCTCCACCACCTCGTCGCAGCTCTCCGAGCCCGGCGACCAGTGCTCGCGCAGTCCGGCGGCGCGGATCGCCCCGGTCGCCTTCGGGCCCCGGGACACCACGTACGCGCGGGCGAGCGTGGCGCGCAGCGGCTCGGCCAGCCCCCAGCCCTCGGCCGCCTCCAGCCAGCCCCGCATGCCGATGCCGGTGTTGGCCATCAGCACGTCCGGCGGATGTTCCAGGCAGGCCCGGGTGGCCTCACGCAGGTCGGTGTCGTCGGCGAGCGGGACGATCCGCAGCGCCGGGGCGAGCACCACCCGCGCGCCGCGCCGCTGGAGCAGCGCGGCCAGTTCGTCGCGCCGCCGGTCCGCGGTGACCCCGATGGTGAAGCCGGCCAGCTCGTCGCGCATCACTGCTCCTGCCGTAACCGCACCTCGACCTGGCCGTCCCGGCAGCGCACCCGGTGCCGCGTCAACGTCACGCCGGGCAGGTCCAGGCACCGCCCGGTGGTGAGGTCGTAGACCTGCTTGTGCAGCGGCGAGGCGAGCGTCGGCACGCCGCCCCGGCTGCCCACGAGACCGCGGGACATGACGTACGCGCCGCCGACCGGGTCGAGGTTGTCCACCGCGTACAGGCCGTGCGCGGTGCGGAACACCGCCACCTGCACGCCGTCGACGAGCGCGGCCACGCCCCGGTCGAGGTCGAGCCGGTCCAGCGGGCAGACCGGTGTCCAGTCCAGCGTGACGACGGGGCTCATCGGCGTACCTCCGGCAGTCCGAGCGCTACGGGTTGTCGGCGGTGCCCGGCGTCCCGGGCCGGCACCGGCTGGCCCCGCTCCCGGGTGAACGAGATGGACGGGTCGGGCACGCCGGGCGCGTTGACGAACGAGGTGAAGTGGCGCAGCCGGTCCGGGTCGTCCAGCACGTCGCGCCACTCGTCGGAGTAGCTCGTGACGTGCCGGGCCATCGCCGCGTCCAGGTCGGCGCAGAGGCCGAGCGAGTCGTCCACGATCACCGACCGGAGGTGGTCCAGGCCGCCGTCCATCGCCTCGATCCAGGCGGCGGTGCGCTGCAACCGGTCGGCCGTGCGGATGTAGTACATGAGGAACCTGTCGATCAGCGTGACCAGCTCGGCGGTGCTCAGGTCGGTGGCGAACAGGTCGGCGTGCCGGGGCCGGAAGCCGCCGTTGCCGCCGACGTACAGGTTCCAGCCGCCCTCGGTGGCGATGACGCCGAAGTCCTTGCTGCGGGCCTCGGCGCACTCGCGGGCGCAGCCGGAGACGGCGGACTTGAGCTTGTGCGGCGCGCGCAGCCCCCGGTAGCGCAGCTCCAGCGCGACGGCGAGCCCGACCGAGTCCTGCACGCCGTAGCGGCACCAGGTGTCGCCGACGCAGGACTTCACGGTACGCAGCGCCTTGCCGTATGCGTGGCCCGACTCGAAGCCCGCGTCGACGAGCCGGCGCCAGATCTGCGGCAACTGGTCGACCCGCGCGCCGAACAGGTCGATCCGCTGCCCGCCGGTGATCTTCGTGTAGAGCTGGAAGTCGCGGGCCACCTCGCCGATCGAGATCAGCTTCTCCGGGGTGATCTCCCCGCCCGGAATCCGGGGCACCACCGAGTAGCTGCCGTCGCGTTGCAGGTTGGCCAGGAAGTGGTCGTTCGTGTCCTGCAGCGACGCCGCCTCGCCGTCGAGCACGTGACCGGCGCCGAGCGAGGCCAGGATGGAGGCCACCACCGGCTTGCAGATGTCGCAGCCGCTCCCGCGCCCGTGCTCGGCGACGAGCCGGGAGAACGTGCGGATGCCCCGCACCCGGATCAGGTCGAA
Organism: Micromonospora sp. NBRC 110037; assembly: GCF_001652995.1. Classification (NCBI taxonomy): domain Bacteria; kingdom Bacillati; phylum Actinomycetota; class Actinomycetes; order Micromonosporales; family Micromonosporaceae; genus Micromonospora; species Micromonospora sp. NBRC 110037. The sequence continues at coordinate 92,520 of NZ_BBVA01000003.1, read as the reverse complement.
CAACTCCTGCCGGCTCAGGTCGAAGTGCTCGCACAACGCGGTGGACTGGCGCACCCCGGCGGCGTCCAGCAGTTGCTTGAGCATCGGCACGCAGGAACCGCAGCTCGTACCGGCCCGGGTGCACGCCTTCAACGCCGGCACGTCGGTCGCCCCGCCGGCGATCGCCGCGTCCAGGTCGGCCCGGGTCACCGCGTTGCAGGAGCAGACCTGGGCGGCGGCCGGCAGCGCCCCCGCGCCGGCGCCCGCGCCGCCGGCCGGCGCCAGCAACGCCAGCGGGGGAGCGGGCAGCGGCCCGCCGACACTGGCCCGCAACGCCGGGTACGCGCTCGCGTCCCCGACCAGCACGCCGCCCAGCAGCGTCCGCGCGTCGTCGGAGAGGACCAGCTTCGCGTACGCGCGGGTGGCCGGATCGGTGAACGTCACGTCCAGGCAGCCCGGGGTGACGCCGTGCGCGTCGCCGAACGAGGCCACGTCCACGCCGAGCAGCTTCAGCTTCGTGGCGGTGTCCGCGCCGGGGAACGTGGCCGCGCCGCCGAGCAGCCGGTCCGCGACCACCTCGGCGGTGGCGTACCCGGGCGCGACCAGCCCGTGGCAGACCCCGTCCACCGCGGCGCACTCACCGACCGCCCAGATCCGCTCGTCGGCGGTACGGCAGGAGGCGTCCACCAGCACGCCGCCGCGCGGGCCGAGCGGCAGCCCGGCCGCCCGGGCCAGCTCGTCGCGCGGCCGGATCCCGGCGGCCACCACCACCAGCTCCGCGTCGAGCGTGCGCCCGTCGGCGAGGTCGAGCGCGGCCACGGTGCCGTCCGGCCCGGGACGCAGCGCCGTGGTGGCCACCCCGAGGTACGGCGTGACGCCCAGCTCCTCGACGTAGCGGCGCAGCATCGACCCGCCCGCCTCGTCCACCTGCACCGGCATCAGCCGGGGCGCGAACTCGACCACGCTCGTGGTGAGCCCGAGCAGCCGCAGCGCGTTCGCCGCCTCCAGCCCGAGCAGCCCGCCACCGATCACCACGCCGGTGCGGCGGCCCCGGGCGTGCTCCCGGATCGCGGCCAGGTCGTCCAGTGTCCGGTAGACGAAGACGCCTGGCAGATCGGTGCCGTCGACCGGCGGCACGAACGCGTACGAGCCGGTGGCGAGCACCAGCGCGTCGTACGGGTACTCGCCGGCCGCCGTGGTCACCACGCGCCGTGCCCGGTCGACGCCGGTGACCGGTTCACCCAGGCGCAGGTCCACTCCGGCGTCGGGGGTGTGCACAGTCAGCTCGTCGGCGTCCACCCCGTCGAAGACGGCCGAGAGCCGCACCCGGTCGTACGCCGGACGCCGCTCCTCGGCCAGCACCGTGACCCGCCACCGCCCGCCGGTGTCCCGGGCCCGCAGCGCCTCGACGAAGCGCTGCCCGACCATGCCGTTCCCGACGACAATCAGCTCACTCATGACGCCACCTCCACCGTCTCGCGTACCGCGTCGGTCGCCTCCGGGTCGGCCTCGGCGAGCCAGGCGGCGACGCCGGCCACCGCGTCCCGGCAACTGCCGCAGCCGGTGCCGGCCCGGGTCGACGCGGACAACGCCGCCGCCGTCCGGGCGCCCGCCCGCCAGCACGCCACCAGCGCGCCCTTGCTCACGTCGTTGCACCGGCACACGGTCGCGGCGTCCGGCATCAGCGCCGGGGACGCGGCCGGCCCGGCCGGCGCCTCGCCGAACGCCCGGCCGAGCAGCAGCGAACGCCGGTCCGCCGGCACCGGCGCGCCCCTGTCGAACAGCTGCACCACAGTGCCGACCGCCGGGTTGTCGCCGAGCAGGATCGCGCCGGTCAGCCGCTCGTCCCGGATGCGCAGCCGGGCGTACGTGCCCCGGGCCGGGTCGGCGAAGGTCAGCTCCTCGACCGGCCCGCCCGGGTCGCCGGTCCCGGCCACGTCGCCCATCGCGGCCAGATCGATGCCGGCCGCCTTGAGCCGGGTCACCGCCGGGCGGGGCCGGTAGCGGGCCAGCGGGTCCGCGCCGGTCAGCACGTCGGCCACCACCCGGGCCTGCGCCCAGGCCGGCGCGACCAGCCCGGTCAGCGTGCCGTCGTGCTGCGCGCAGTCGCCGATCGCCGAGATCCGCCGGTCACTGGTCCGCATCCGGTCGTCCACCACCACGCCCCGCTCGACGGCGAGCCCGGCCGCCGCGGCCAGCGCGGTGTCGGGGCGTACCCCGCAGCAGAGCACCAGCAGGTCGGCGTCGAGCGTCCCGGCGTCGCCCAGGTGCAGGCGGACGCCGTCGGCGTCGGCCGTCACGGCGGTGGCCGCCGCGCCGAGCCGGGACCGGACGCCCAGGCCGGCGAGCGTGCCCGCGAGGACCGCGCCGGCCGGCGGGTCGAGCTGGCGTTCCATCAAGTGTCCGACCGGGTGGACCACTGTCACGTCGAGACCCCGCGCGGCCAGCCCGCGGGCCGCCTCCAGGCCCAGCAGCCCGCCGCCGAGCACGACGACGCGGCGCGCGCCCTCGGCGGCGGCGAGGATCCGCCGGCAGTCGCCGAGCGTGCGGAACGGGACGACCCGCTCGGGCATCGGCGCGAGGCCCGGCAGCGGCGGCACCACGGCCCGGCTGCCGGTGGCGAGCACCAGGTGGTCGTACCCGTGTCGCTCGCCGTCGTCGGTGACCACCTCGCCGGCGGCGCGGTCCACGGCGGTGACCGCCGCGCCGGTGTGCACCTCGACGCCCGGCCCCACCGCTTCGACCAGCTCCACGTCCGGCTCGCCGATGCGTCCGGCGAGCAGCGTGGAGAGCATGATCCGGTTGTACGCGCGGTGCGGCTCCGCCCCGAGCACGGTGATCGAGTGGTCCCCGCCGCGTGCGTGCAGCTCGGCGGCGAGCCGGGCGCCGGCCATCCCGTGGCCGACGACGACGATGCGCTCGTTCATGCCGGCTCCACCCGGACCGCGCAGATCTTGAACTCGGGCATCCCGGAGACCGGGTCGAGCGCGTCGTTGGTGACCGAGTTGGCGCGTTGCGCGCCGGGCCAGTGGAACGGGGCGAAGACGGTGTCCGGCCGGATCGCGGTGCTGAGCCGGGCCGGCGCCCGTAGCTCGCCCCGGCGGGAGACCACACGTACCGGCGCTCCCTCGGTCACGCCGAGCCGTGCCGCCAGGTCCGGGTGCAGCTCGACGAAGCCGCCCGGCGCGGCCCGGCGCAACGCGGCGACCCGCCGGGTCTGCGCGCCGGACTGGTACTGCGCGAGCACCCGGCCGGTGGTGAAGTGCAGCGGATAGTCGGCGCACACCGACTCGGCGGCCGGCCGGTGGGTCACGGCGTGGAACCGGGCCCGGCCGTCCGGGGTGGGGAAGCGGTCGGCGAACAGCCGGGGGGTGTCCGGGCCGTCCCGGTCCGGGCAGGGCCAGAACACGCCGGTGTCGGCGTCGATCCGGTCCCAGGTGATCCCGGCGTAGTCGGCCGGACCGCCGGCCGAGGCCCGGCCCAGCTCCGCGAACACCTCGCGCGGGTCGCTCGGCAGTGGCGCGCCGTCGGTCAGCCGCCCGGCGAGCGCGGCGAGGATCTCCAGCTCGGTACGGACCCCGGCCGGTGGCTCACGCAGCGCCCGGCGGCGCAGCACCCGGCCCTCCAGATTGGTCATCGTGCCGTCCTCCTCGGCCCACTGGGCGACCGGCAGCACCACGTCGGCCAGCTCGGCCGTCTCGGAGCGGACGAAGTCCGCCACCACGAGCAGGTCCAGGGCGCGCAGCCGGGACTCGACCCGCGCGGCGCGGGGCGCGGACACGACCGGATTGGAGCCGAACACCAGCAGCGCCCGCGCGCCCGACGGCGTGCCCAGCGCGTCCAGGAGCTGGTACGCGGGCACCCCCGGCCCGGGCAGCGAGTCCGGGTCGACGCCCCACACCCCGGCCACGTGCTCGCGGGCCGCCGGATCGTCGATACGCCGGTAGCCGGGGAGCTGATCGGCCTTCTGCCCGTGTTCCCGGCCGCCCTGCCCGTTGCCCTGCCCGGTCAGGCAGCCGTAACCCGAGCCGGGGCGGCCGGGCAGGCCCAGGGCGAGCGCCAGGTTGATGAGGGCGGTGACCGTGTCCACGCCCTTGGCGTGCTGCTCGGCGCCCCGCGCGGTGAGAATGATCGCCCGGTCCACTGTGGCCAGCGCGCGGGCGGTCGCGTACAGGTCGGCCACCGGCACGCCGGAGAGCCGCTCCACCTCCGCCGGCCAGTAGCCGGCCACCGTCCGCCGGACCTCGTCGAAGCCGGTGGTCCGCTCCGCCACGTACGCCCGGTCCAGCCAGCCCTCGGTGAGCGCGATGTGCAGCAGCGCGTTCGCCACCGCGAGGTCGGTGCCGGGCAGCGGTTGCAGGTGCAGGTCGGCTTGGCGGGCGGTGGCCGTGGCGCGCGGGTCGACCACGATCAGCCGGCCGCCGCGTTCCCGCAGGTCGGTGACGTGCCGCATCAGCGGCGGCATGGTCTCGGCCGGGTTCGCGCCGACCAGCAGCAGCGTGTCCGCGTGGCCGAGGTCCGCCAGCGGGAACGGCAGCCCCCTGTCGATCCCGAACGCCCGGTTGCCGGCCGCGGCGGCCGAGGACATGCACCAGCGTCCGTTGTAGTCGATGTGCCGGGTCCGCAGCGTCACCCGGGCGAAGCGGCCCAGCGCGTACGCCTTCTCGTTGGTGAGGCCGCCACCGCCGAAGACCGCTACCGCGTCCGGCCCGTGGCGCTGCTGCACGTCCCGCACCCCGGCGGCGATCCGGTCGACCGCCTCGTCCCAGGTCGCCGGGCGCAGCTCGCCGCTGGGCCGGTCGCGCAGCAGCGGGGTGGTGAGCCGGTCCGGGTGGTCGAGCAGGTCGGCGGCGGTCCAGCCCTTCTGGCACAGCCCGCCCCGGTTGGTCGGGAAGTCCCGGGCGCCGACCTCGACGCCGTCGCCGGTGGCGCGCAGCACCATGCCGCACTGCAGGGCGCAGTACGGGCAGTGCGTGGCGGCCTGCGCGGGGCCTGAACCCGTTCGCGTCGCCGTGCGTGCACCGTCTGTCATGTCGGAAAAGCGTGCCGTCGGGCGGTTTCCGGTCCGGGTCTGCTCTGTTTCGGTCCTGTCACGAGCGCTTCACACCGCACGTAGGTGACGTCGTCCCCGGCGGGGTTTACAATGTGGGAAAGTTGTCTCAAATAACGGGAGGCTCTGATGGGCGTGGCGGACGCGTTCGACGCGGTGGCCGGCAGCTACGACCAGGCCCGACGCCGACTGGTGCCCTGCTTCGACGCCTTCTACGGCACCGCCGTCGAGGTGGCCGCGCCGCCGCTGCGTGCCGCGCTCGCCGCCGGGCGTACCCCCGAGGTGCTGGACCTGGGCGCGGGCACCGGCCTGCTGTCCCTGCTGCTGACCGCGGCCGTGCCCGACGTCCGCCTGACGCTCGTGGACGGCGCCCCCGGCATGCTCGCGGTGGCCGCCGGACACCTGACAGAACGCGGCGTGGCGCACCGCACTGTGCACGCCGACCTGGCCGACCCGCTGCCCGCCGGCCGGTACGACGCGGTGGTCTCCGCGCTGGCCATCCACCACCTCGACGACGAGGGCAAACGGGCGCTGTACAAGCGGGCCGCGGGCGCGCTGGCGCCGGGCGGCGTGTTCGTCAACGCCGAGCAGGTGGCCGGGCCGACGCCGGCGCTGGACCGCCGCTACGACGAGGTGTGGACGGCGCGGATCACCGAGCTGGGCTCGGACGCCGAGGAGATCGCCGGCGCCCGGCAGCGGATGCGGCACGACCGGCCGGCCACGGTGGCAGACCAGTGCCGGTGGCTGACCGAGGCGGGGCTGGTGGACGTGGACTGCTTCTTCAAGGAATGGCGTTTCGCGGTCTTCGGCGGCCGGCGTCCCTGATCACTGTCCGTTTCCGCGATCGGCGGGAACGAGGATGACTGCTGGTCATACCGCTGGGTAGTCTTCCCGGCATGACCGCCAAGGTGACACTGTCGTTCTCCGACGAGACGATCGAGGAAGCGCGCCGGTTCGCCAAGCGGGAAGGGCTCTCCCTCTCCGCCTGGATGGACCAGGCCGCCCGGGAGAAGGCGCTGCGCGAGGTCTTCACCGCGCACGCCGACGCGGTCGGCCGTGCCGGCCTGGACCTGGAAGCCGCCGCCCTGGCCGACGCCCAGGAGGCCGCGCTCGTCGACGACGCCCTGTTCGGCGGGCGTCCGCGTGCTGCGTAGGGGTGAGGTCTGGCGCATCTCCGGCGCCCGGGAACGGTTCGGTCTGGTGATCAGCTCCGACGTCTACAACGCCACTGCGGTACCCATCGTGATCGTGGCCGAGGTGGTCGAGGAGTCGCTGCTGCGCGACTCGCCGCTGGCCGTGCCGATGGGCCCGTACGTGGTGATGCCCGACCGGATCTCCGCACCGATGAAGAAGTGGTTCGCCGAGTGCGTGGACGTGGCCGACACCGAGACCATGCAGCGGGTCGGCCGGGCCCTGCGGATCCTCCAGGAGCTGTGACCGCCTCACCGGCGCCCTCCGGCGGACGTGCGATCTCCGTTGCCGCGCCGACGCGCGCGGGGTACGCCGGGGAAACCGCCGGCTGAGAGCGTCCCCTCGTCATCGACGAGGAGGAGTCGCCGTGAGCACGCTCGTTTCCGCACCGACCCGGCCGTCGGCCCGTACCGCCGGACGGCTCACCGAATGGCGGCCGGAGGACCCGGCGTTCTGGGCCGCCGGGGGCGCCCGGGTCGCCCGGCGCAACCTGTACGTGTCGATCTTCGCCGAGCACGTCGGCTTCTCCGTGTGGAGCCTCTGGTCGGTGACCGTGTTGTTCCTGGGTCCCGAGTACGGCATCGACCCCGCCGGGAAGTTCCTGCTCACCGCCGTACCGGCCGCGCTGGGGGCGGTGCTGCGGCTGCCGTACACGCTGGCGGTGGCCCGCTTCGGCGGCCGGAACTGGACCATCGTGAGCGCGTTGCTGCTGCTCGTGCCGGCGGTGCCGATGGCGGTGCTGATCGAGCCCGGGGTGTCGTACGCCACGTTGATGGTGCTGGCCTGCCTGTCCGGCGTAGGCGGGGGCAACTTCGCCTCCTCGATGGCGAACATCAACCTGTTCTTCCCGGAGCGGCTCAAGGGCCGGGCGCTGGGGCTCAACGCCGGTGGCGGCAACCTGGGCGTACCTGCCGTGCAACTGGTCGGGCTGGCGGTGCTGGCGACGGCCGGCGCCGCGTACCCCCGGCTGGTGCCGGCGGTCTACCTGCCGCTGATCGTGCTGGCCACGCTGGCCGCGGCCCGCTGGCTGGACAACGTTCCGGGGGCGCGCAACGAGCCGGGCGCGCTGCGCGCGGCGGCCCGCGACCCGCACACCTGGGTGATGTCGCTGCTCTACGTGGGCACGTTCGGCTCGTTCATCGGCTTCGGGTTCGCCTTCGGCCAGGTGCTCCAACTCCAGTTCCACGAGCGGTTCCCGACGCCCGTCGACGCCGCCTGGCTGACCTTTCTCGGGCCGCTGATCGGGTCGCTCATCCGGCCGGTGGGCGGCCAGCTCGCCGACCGGCTGGGCGGGGCCCGGGTCACGTTCTGGAACTTCGTGGCCATGGCCGCCGGAGCCGGGCTGGTGCTGTACGCGGCCCGGGAGCGCTCGTTCCCGCTCTACCTGGCCGGGTTCCTGGCGCTGTTCGTCTTCTCCGGCATCGGCAACGGCTCGACGTACAAGATGATCCCGGCGATCTTCCGGGCCCGGGCCGTCGCGGAGAGCGAGCTGACCGGCGACCCGGAGGCGGCGCAGCGGCGGGCCCGGCGCCTGTCCGGGGCGGTGATCGGCATCGCCGGGGCGGTCGGAGCCTCGGGCGGGGTGCTGGTGAACGTGGCGTTCCGGCAGTCGTTCCTGACCTCCGGCACGGCTGACGCCGCCTACCTGGCATTCATCGCCTGGTACGCGCTCTGCTTCCTGGTGACCTGGGTGGTCTACCTGCGTCCCGGGCCGCGTACGCTGGTCGGCGTGTGAGCTGCGCCATGGCGAACGCGCAGGCCACGCGGGGTACCACCCCGTTTTGACCTGCCGCCGGGCGGCCGGGTATCGTTGCCTGCTGTTGTACGACATTCTTAGGCGTGCCGCATCAGGTACGCTTGGTCGTTCGTGCGCGCTGGTCCGGCTGGGTATTCCCGGTCACCTCGGCGCGCGACCCCAGACCGACGACGAGACAAGGTAGACCTGTGCGTACGTACAGCCCGAAGCCGGGTGAGATCGAGCGTCAGTGGCACGTCATCGACGCCTCTGATGTCGTGCTGGGCCGCCTGGCGACCCACGCCGCCACGCTCCTGCGTGGCAAGCACAAGCCGACTTTCGCGCCGCACGTCGACACGGGCGACTTCGTCGTCATCGTGAACGCGGGCAAGGTCGCGCTGACCGGCAACAAGCGCCAGACCAAGGTCGCTTACCGCCACTCCGGTTACCCGGGTGGTCTGAAGCGGGTCGGCTACGACGAGCTGCTCACCAAGCGGCCCGAGCGGGCCATCGAGCTGGCCGTGAAGGGCATGCTCCCGCACAACAAGCTGGGCCGTCAGCTTCTCAAGAAGCTGAAGGTCTACGCCGGTGCCGAGCACCCGCACACCGCGCAGCAGCCGGTGCCGTTCGAGATCAAGCAGATCGCGCAGTGAGCGCGGGCGAAGGAAGCAGCATGACCGACATCACCGCCACCGAGGTCGCCCCCGAGGCCACCGAGGCGCCGGCGCCCGTCGCGCGCGCGCCCCGTGGTGACCGCCCGATCCAGACCGTGGGTCGGCGCAAGGAAGCCATCGTCCGGGTCCGGATCGTCCCGGGCAGCGGCAAGATCACCTGCAACGGCCGCGACCTCGAGGCCTACTTCCCGAGCAAGGTGCACCAGCAGCTCATCAAGGACCCGCTGGTCACCGCCGAGAAGGCCGAGGCGTTCGACGTGATCGCCAACCTGCGTGGCGGCGGCACCACCGGCCAGGCCGGCGCGCTGCGGCTCGCCATCGCCCGGGCGCTGATCGTCAGCGAGCCCGACGACCGCCCGGCCCTGAAGAAGGCCGGCTTCCTGACCCGTGACGCCCGGGTCAAGGAGAGCAAGAAGTACGGCCTCAAGAAGGCCCGCAAGGCTCCTCAGTACTCGAAGCGCTGATCACCACAAGCGCCTTGTACTTCTGACGGACGGCCGGTCCGCTTCCCCTTCCCGGGAGGCGGACCGGCCGTTCCGCGTTTCTCTCCTCATCGGCAGTTCCACGGAGGTTGGCGGGTATGGGCCGGTTGTTCGGCACGGACGGCGTACGCGGGCGGGCGAACGCGGATCTCACCCCGGAGTTGGCGCTTGCGGTCGCGGTGGCCGCGGCCCACACGCTGGCCGAGACCGACAAGAGCCATCCGCCGCTCGCGGTGGTCGGCCGGGACACCCGGGCCAGCGGCGAGATGCTGGAGGCGGCGGTGGTCGCCGGGCTCACCAGCGCCGGCGCCAACGTGGTCCGGGTCGGCGTGCTGCCCACCCCGGCCGTGGCGTTCCTCACCGCCGAGGCCAAGGCCGACCTGGGCGTGATGCTGTCCGCCTCGCACAACCCGATGCCGGACAACGGCATCAAGCTGTTCGCCGCCGGCGGGCACAAGCTGCCCGACGAGATCGAGATGCGGATCGAGGAGGCGGTGAAGGCGAACGCCACCACCGCCTGGAAGCGCCCCACCGGCGCCGGCGTCGGCCGCGTACACGACCTGCTCGACGGCGCCGACCACTACGTGCAGCACCTGGTCGGCACCGTGCCGCACCGCCTCGACGGGATCAAGGTCGTGGTCGACTGCGCCAACGGCGCGGCGGCCGACGTCGCCCCGGTCGCCTACCGCGAGGCAGGCGCCGAGGTCATCGCCATCCACGCCGAGCCGGACGGGCTCAACATCAACGACGAGTGCGGTTCCAACCACATCGACGCGCTGCGCGCCGCCGTGGTCGAGCACGGCGCGCACCTGGGCATCGCCCACGACGGCGACGCCGACCGCTGCGTCGCGGTCACCGCCGACGGCGACGAGGTCGACGGCGACCAGGTCATGGCGATCCTCGCGCTGGCCATGCGGGACGCCGGCGAGCTGACCCAGGACACCCTGGTCGCCACCGTGATGAGCAACCTCGGTCTCCGGCTGGCCATGTCCGAGCACGGCATCCGGCTGGTCGAGACCAAGGTCGGCGACCGGTACGTGCTGGAGGAGCTGCGCGCCTCCGGCCTGGCGCTCGGTGGCGAGCAGAGCGGGCACATCGTGCTGCCCGCGTACGCGACCACCGGCGACGGCGTGCTGACCGGCCTGCACCTGATGGCGCGGATGGCCGCCACCGGCACCTCGCTGGCCGAGCTGGCCGCCGTGGTCACCAAGCTGCCCCAGGTGCTGATCAACGTGCCGGTCGGCGACCGTACCGTCGGTGCCGCCGCACCGGCTGTCCGGGCCGAGGTCGAGCGCGCCGAGGCGGAGCTGGGCGAGACCGGCCGGGTGCTGCTGCGCCCGTCGGGCACCGAGCCGCTGGTGCGGGTCATGGTCGAGGCGGCCACCGAGGACACCGCGCGCGAGGTCGCCGAGCGCATCGCCGAGCAGGTCCGCACCGCCAGCCCGGTCGCCTGAGCCACGCCGCCCGCCCGCTGGGGATCTCCCTCCAGCGGGCGGTTCAGTTTCCGCGCAGACCGCGCAGCCGGGTCACCGCCTCGGCCAGCACCTCCGGCCGCTTGCAGAACGCGAACCGGACCAGCCGGCGGCCGGCCTCCACGTCGTCGTAGAACACCTGCGTGGGCACCGCCACCACGCCGCAGCGCTCCGGCAGCGCCCGGCAGAACTCCACCCCGTCCCGGCCGCCCAGCGGCGTGACGTCGGCGGTGACGAAGTAGGTGCCCTCCGGCGCGAGCACGCCGAACCCGGCGTCGGCCAGCCCGGCGGCGAGCTGGTCCCGCCGGCGTTGCATGTCGTCCCGGAATTCGGTGAAGTAGGCGTCCGGCAACCCGAGCGCCACCGCCACCGCCGGTTGCAGCGGCCCGGCGTTGACGAACGTCAGGAACTGCTTCACCCGCAGCACCGCCGCCACCAGCGGCGCCGGGCCGCTCACCCAGCCGACCTTCCAGCCGGTGCAGGAGAACGTCTTGCCGGCCGACGAGATGCGCAGCGTCCGCTCCCGCATGCCGGGCAGCGTGGCCAGCGGCACGTGCGGCGCGGCGGCGTCGGTGAACACCAGGTGCTCGTACACCTCGTCGGTGACCGCGTACACGTCGTGTTCCCGGCACAGCTCGGCCACCGTCGTCAGCTCGTCGGCGGTGAAGACCTTGCCGGTCGGGTTGTGCGGCGAGTTCAGCAGCACCAGCCGGGTACGCGGCCCGAACGCGGCGCGCAGCTCGTCCGGATCGAACGCGTACCTGCCGTCGGCGCCGGGCCGCAGCGTCACCGGGCGGCGCACCGCTCCGGCCAGCGCGATCGAGGCGGCGTACGAGTCGTAGTACGGCTCGAAGCAGATCACCTCGTCACCCGGCTCGCACAGCGCGAGGATGCTCGCCGCGATCGCCTCGGTCGCCCCGGCCGTCACGACGATCTCGCCGTCCGGGTCGTACTCCAGGTCCCAGAACCGGCGCTGGTGCGCGGCGACGGCGACGCGCAGCGCGGGGATGCCCGGGCCGGGCGGGTACTGGTTGTGGCCGGTACGCAGCGCCTCGGCGGCGGCGGCGAGCATCTCCGGCGGGCCGTCGGTGTCCGGGAAGCCCTGCCCGAGGTTGACCGCCCCGGTACGCACGGCCAGCGCGGACATCTCGGCGAAGACGGTGGTGCCGAACGGCCGCATCCGGGCCACCAGGGGATCGGTCGTCGTCACGGCTGCGAGCCTACGGCCCGCCACCACGGGCTCACCAGCCGAAGCAGGTCACGCCCCACCTTCCCGACTTCTGGGAGACGACCTTGCCGTCGATGGTTATCCGGCAGGTCAACCCAGCAGCGCTTCCGGGCATGGTGACGATCTGGACCCGCTCACGGTTGTTCGTGGTGAACCTCAGCCGCCAGGACGAGTCCACCAGGTTGAGCTGGTGGAAGTCGCCGTTCGCGTCGTAGTACTGCACCTCCGCGTCGCCCTCGGAGCCGGTCACCTCGTACAGCACTGTGTACTTGCCGGGGCCGCCGGACGGGGTGGTCGCCGGCCTCGCCGGGGGCGCGCTCGGATCGTCGGTCCAGTCGCCGGGCTCGCCGTAGATCGGCTCCTCGTACCCGGTGCCGGCTGCGGTCCCGTCGTCCATGGTGCTGCCGAGGAAGGCCAGCCCGACGCAGCCGCAGACGATCAGCGCCAGGACGGTGACGATGCCGACCACCACCCCGACCGCCCAACCGCCGCCGCTGCGGCGCGGCGGCATCCCCGGGTACGCGTACGGCGGCGGGTAGGGCCCCGGCGGGTACGCGGTGGGCGGGTACGGCCCGGGCGGATACGTGCCGGGCTGGTAGGCGCTCGGCGGTGGGGACGAGCCAGGGGTGCCCGGCTGCGCCGGCCAGCCCGGCGCTCCCGGCTGGGCCGGCCACTGCGGTGCGTCCGGGTTGGCGGGCCCGCCCGGCGTCCCGGGCTGTCCCTGGTCGCCGGCGCCCGGCGAGTCGGCCGGAGCGGCCCGGCCCGGATCGCCCGCCGGCCGCCCCTCGGCGCCGCCCGCCTGACCGGGGTGACCGGCGCCGGGGGCGCTCCAGGGCGACGGTGACGACGGCGACCAGGGCTCGGGTGGCGTCCACGGCTGCGGAGCGGCCAGCGGGTCCGGCGGGGTCCAGGTGGAGGGCTGCGGGGTCACCGGCGCGGCGGTCGGGTCGACCGGTCCGGAGGTCGGCTCGGGGGAAGGGGTCGTCTCGGACATCGGCTCAGCTCACAGGGGTACGGCGCGGACGCCCGCGGAACGATGGGCCCGGGGGCGGAGCCCGGCCCCAATGTAGGCCGTGGCGGCCACCCGCGTGGACCCGGTCCGCCCGGTGCGCGGCACGTCCCGAACCGGTACGCAAACGGCAGATGAGCCCGGCTGGTGCGTTGTCCGACATAGCAACCCCGGTGTTCGGTTCGCTCAAATTCAGTGATCGTTAACCGGCCTTCCGAGCACGCGCGATGAGCGAAACTCGGTTAGGCTGCGGACCATGTGTGGAATCGTGGGTTACGCCGGTGCCCGCCCGGCGCTCGGCATCGTGCTTGACGGACTGCGGCGGCTCGAATACCGCGGCTACGACTCGGCCGGTGTCGCCGTGGTCTGCGAGGACGAGCTGCTGACCGAGAAGAAGGCCGGCAAGCTCGCGAACCTGGAGAAGGTCCTCTCCGAGCGGGCGGCCGACAACCCCGAGGACTGCGCCGCCAGCCCGATCGGCATCGGCGACGGCACCACCGGCATCGGCCACACCCGCTGGGCCACCCACGGCGGCCCGACCGACCGCAACGCCCACCCGCACCTCTCCCCGGACGGCCGCGTCGCGGTGATCCACAACGGCATCATCGAGAACTTCGCGAAGCTCCGCGCCGAGCTGGAGGACGAGGGCGTCGAGTTCGCCAGCGACACCGACACCGAGTGCGCCGCGCACCTGATCGCCCGCGCGCTGGCCGACCTGCGCGCGGCCGGCGAGACCGACAGCCCGCAGCTCCTCGCCGCCGCCATGCGCGTGGTCTGCGGGCGCCTGGAGGGCGCGTTCACGCTGCTCGCCGTCGACGCCGGCATCCCCGGCGCGGTGGTCGGCGCCCGGCGCAACTCGCCGCTGGTCGTCGGTCGGGGCGACGGCGAGAACTACCTGGCCAGCGACGTCGCCGCGTTCATCGAGCACACCCGGGACGCGGTCGAGCTGGGGCAGGACCAGATCGTCCTGATCACGCCGGACAGCATCGACATCACCGACTTCCACGGTCAGCCGGCCAGCGGCACCGACTTCCACATCGACTGGGACTCGTCGGCCGCCGAAAAGGGCGGCTACGACTGGTTCATGCTCAAGGAGATCGAGGAGCAGCCGCAGGCCATCGCCGACACGCTGCTGGGCCGGCTCACCGAGACCGGCGAGATCGCCCTCGACGAGGTCCGCCTGAGCGAGCAGGACCTGCGCGACGTCGACAAGATCTTCATCGTCGCCTGCGGCACCTCCTACCACGCCGGCCTGGTCGCCAAGTACGCCATCGAGCACTGGACCCGAATCCCCTGCGAGGTGGAGCTGGCCAGCGAGTTCCGCTACCGCGACCCGGTGCTGGACCGGTCCACGCTGATCGTGGTGATCTCGCAGTCCGGCGAGACGATGGACACGCTGATGGCGCTGCGCCACGCCAAGGAGCAGAAGGCCCGCGTGCTGGCCATCTGCAACACCAACGGCTCGACCATCCCGCGCGAGTCCGACGCCGTGCTCTACACCCACGGCGGCCCGGAGATCGCCGTCGCCTCCACCAAGGCGTTCCTCACCCAGGTCGTCGCCTGCTACCTGATCGGCCTGCACCTGGCCCAGGTGCGCGGCATCAAGTTCGCCGACGAGGTGGGCGCGGTGGTCGCCCAGCTCCAGGAGATGCCGGGCAAGCTGCGGGAGCTGCTGGACCGGATCGAGCCGGTCCGTGAGCTGGGCCGCGAGCTGAAGTCCGAGCCGACGGTGCTGTTCATCGGCCGGCACGTGGGCTACCCGGTGGCGCTGGAGGGCGCGCTGAAGCTCAAGGAGCTGGCGTACATGCACGCCGAGGGCTTCGCCGCCGGTGAGCTGAAGCACGGCCCGATCTCGCTGATCGACCAGGGCACCCCGGTGATCTGCATCGTGCCGTCGCCGGTCGGCCGGGGCATGTTGCACGACAAGGTCGTCTCCAACATCCAGGAGGTACGCGCCCGGGGCGCCCGCACGATCGTGATCGCGGAGGAGGGCGACCAGGCGGTGGTCCGCTACGCCGACCACCTGATCTACGTGCCGCGTACGCCGACACTGCTGGCGCCGCTGGTGACCACCGTGCCGTTGCAGGTGCTCGCCGCCGAGATCGCCGCCGCCCGCGGGCACGACGTGGACCAGCCCCGGAACCTGGCCAAGTCGGTCACTGTCGAGTAGTCCGCTTTTCGCCAGCGGTCCCTCCACCCGTCGGCCGGGGGGGAGGGACCGCGCCGTCTCCGGCCCGCCCCGGGCGGCTCCCGGATCCTTTGGGACGGCCGCCGGACGGCATCGGGCGGCTCATCGGCCCAGCACGATCCGGGCCATCCCGTCCAGCGCCGGGTTGTCCGGGTCCCAGTAGCCGGTGTGACCGTGCGGGGCGCTCGGGAACCGCCGCCCGCCGAAACCCGGCGCGCTCGGGTCGGTGCCGAACCAGAGCCGCTCGGCGTGCGGGTCGAGCACGGCCAGCGCCGGGCCGAGCGGCGTGCCGGCGAGCAGGGCGCGGCGGGCCAGCTCGTCCGGCGGACGCGCCAGCCGGATCACGTCGTCCGGCGCGGTCGACGACCAGACCTCGCCGGCGCGCATCCGCAGCTCGGTGGCGTGGTCGACGCCGACGCCGGGCGAGCCGACGAATACCAGCGCGTCCGCGCTCAGCCCGTGGTCCCGGGCGGCGGCGCCGACCACCAGCGAGCCGTAGCTGTGCCCGAGCACCGTCTGCCGGGCCGGCGAACCCTCGTGTGCGGCGCGTAGCCCTTCCTGGAACCGGTGCAGAGCCGGCCCGGCGTCCTCGGCCTGCCGGGGGCCGGCCGCCTCGGTGAGGAAGTCGGGCGCGTCGTAGTCCAGCCAGAGCACCGCCGCCGCCTCCTCGCCCGGCCCCAGCGCCGCGCACCGCTGCAGCACCCGGGCGGCCCGGCCCAGCTCGTCCGGCGCGTCGGCGAGGTCCGAGGTCATGCCCGGGACGTAGGTCAGCACCGCGGCGGACCGGTCCGGGTTGCCGAGCGCCACCACCGCGCGCCCGTCGCCGCGCGGGTCCAGCCCCAGCAGGTACGCCCGCGGCAGCCCGGGCGCGGCGAGCCGCTCGCTCAGCCGGTTCAGCCCGCGCAGCGCCGCCTCGACGCCGGCGAGCCGGACCCGCCGGGACGCCTCCAACGGTCCGGCCGGCAGCGGCCGCAGCAGCGCGAGCCGCCGGACGAGCAACTGCTCCCGCCGGTCGCCGAGCAGCAGCCGGTTGGCCTGGTCCCGGGCGGCGGCCGGCACGCCGTCGAGGCGGCCGATCCGATCCGGTTCCCGCCCGACCAGCCAGCGCCGCTCGGCCGCGCTCAGCCCGGCCCACCAGCGGCTCACCTCGGCCGGCCCGGCGCCGGGGCCCGGACGCCACGCGGGCGGGACGCTGACCCAGCCGGTCACCGTGGCGGTGGTCAGCTCCGCCAGGCGGCGAGCAGCCTCCCGGTCGGCGGCGCCGGCGAGTGTCAGCGCGCCCCGGATCCCGGCCCGCGCGTCCACCACCGCCGGACCGGCCCGGGACACCGGGCGGGCCGGATCGGGCCGCACCGCGCCGGCACGGTCGACGAGCAGGCCGCCGGACTCGGCGCGGGCCACCTCCGCGCCGAGGCGGGCCTTCGCCGCCCCCAGCCGGGCGCCGAACTCGGCCAGCACCTGGTCGACCTCGAACAGGGCGGGCAGCACGTCGGTGAGGTCGGTGCGCAGGTCCCCGATCCGCTGCTGGGCCGCGACCGAGGCGGCGCCCGACCACCCGGGCCGGAGCGTTCCGATCCGGGCGGTCAGCGCGTCGGCGCGACGTCGCACCGGCCCGGCGAGCCCTCGCCAGGCCACCCCCGCCGTGGACCAGGCGCCCGGATCGGCCCGCCAGAGCTGCGCGTACCCGACGTCCGCCGGGCCCTCGCCGGGCCCTCCGGAGCTCGGATCGGGCCGCCCGGGAGCGCCGCCGGTCACCGGAGCACCCCGCTGAGGCGGCGCGCGGCGCGCTCGTCCACCGCCTCGTAGCCGTCCGCCCCGCGGCGCAACGCCCCGGCGGTGTCGGCCACCCGGGTGCCGAGCGCGCCGGACCAGCGCCGTACCGCGGACTCCAGGTCGGCCAGCGCCGCCCCGGCCCGCCAGCCGTCCGGCGCCGCCACCAGCAGCGCCTCCGGCGCCGCCCCCGGCCCTCGGGCCAGCCGGTACGCGTCGTCGGCCAGCTCCCGTGCGACCGCGCGCAGCAGCTCCGGGTCGACGTCGAACGGTTTCTCCACCACGTGACCTCCCCACGTCGCCCGACGCCACCCACCGGCCCCGGACACCGGGACGCTAGGCCGTCCGGCGACCCGGCCGCCGACCCCTGTGGACAACGGCCGGGGTTTTCCACAGGGCGTTTCCGTCGGCCGGTCCCGGGTTCGTACCGCCGGTAGGGTGAGGCCGTGACCGGGACAGCGGCGGGCGGGCGCTGAGCCGGCGCGACGAACGGGACGGGGTGGCATGAGACCGGTATGGCGCGTCGCGGACGTTCGCGCGGCGGAGGCGGGCCTGATGGCCACCCTTCCGCCCGGGGCGCTGATGCAGCGGGCCGCGGCCGGGCTGGCCCGGCGCTGCGCCCTGCTGCTCGGTGACCGGGGCGGGGTCTACGGCGCCCGGGTGGTGCTGCTGATCGGCTCCGGCGACAACGGCGGTGACGCGCTCTTCGCGGGCGCGCACCTGGCCCGCCGGGGCGCGGCGGTGGCCGCGCTGCTGCTGAGCCCCGGGCGGGCGCACGCGGAAGGGCTGGCGGCCCTGCGTGCCGCCGGCGGGCGCGTCGTCGACCGGCCGCCCGCCGGAGCCGACCTGGTGCTCGACGGGATCGTGGGCATCGGCGGCACCGGTGGGCTGCGGGAGACCGCCGAGCAGTTGGCCGCGAGCCTGACCGGGCAGCGCGGGCGCGACGGTGGGCCCGCTACGGTGGTCGCTGTCGATGTGCCGAGCGGCGTCGCCGTCGACACCGGCCACGTCCCGCTGACCGACGCCGGGCGGCCACGCGCGGTCCGCGCCGACGTGACGGTGGCGTTCGGCGCGCTCAAACCGGCGCTGGTCGTCGGCCCGGCCGCCGAGCTGGCCGGCGAGGTCGAGCTGGTCGACATCGGGCTGACGCCGTGGCTGCGCGGCACCCCGGCGCTCCAGGTGATCGAGCAGACGGACGTGGTCGGCTGGTGGCCGGAGCTGGGCGCGTCGTCGGAGAAGTACACCAGGGGTGTGGTCGGCGTGGCCACCGGCTCGGCCACCTACCCCGGCGCCGCGGTGCTCTCGGTCGCCGGGGCGCTTGCCGGCCCGACCGGCCTGGTCCGCTACGCCGGGAGCGCCAAGGGCGAGGTGCTGCACCAGCACCCGTCGGTGATCGCCACCGGCCGGGTCGCGGACGCGGGCCGGGTGCAGGCGTGGGTGTGCGGCTCCGGCCTCGGTACGGGCGAGGAGTCCGCCGCCGAGCTGCGCGCGGTGCTTGCCGCGCCGGTGCCGGTGGTGCTCGACGCGGACGCGCTGACGCTGCTCGTCGACGGCAAGCTGGCCGACCGGCTGCGCGGCCGGGACGCGCCGATCGTGGTGACGCCGCACGACCGGGAGTACGCCCGGCTCTGCGGCGAGATGCCGGGGGAGGACCGGGTCGCCGCCGCGCTGCGGCTGGCCGCCTGGATGAACGCGGTGGTGCTGCTCAAGGGTGACCACACGATCATCGGCACGCCCGACGGCCGCGCGTACGTGAACCCGACCGGCACGCCGGTGCTCGCCACCGGTGGCACCGGCGACGTGCTGGCCGGGTTGCTCGGTTCGCTGCTCGCCGCCGGGCTGGCCCCGGAGCGGGCGGCCGCCGCGGCGGCGTACCTGCACGGGCTGGCCGGCCGGGAGGCGGCGCGCGGCGGTCCGGTCACCGCGCCCGACGTGGCGGCGGCGTTGCGTCCGGTACTGGCCCGGCTGGGCTGATCCGGGCGGCGACGCCCGGGTGGCGACGGGCACCGCCCGCACGGCTCAGGGCGCTGATGATCACTGACGGAAGTAGGCTGGGGACATGTGGCAGTCGGAGGTGCGCGTCGACCTGGACGCGATCCGGGAGAACGTGACCCGGCTCAAGGCCGGCACCAGCGCCGAGCTGATGGCGGTGGTCAAGGGCGACGGCTACGGCCACGGCATGGTGCCCGCCGCCCGCGCGGCGCTCGACGCGGGGGCGGACCAGCTCGGCGTCTGCACGCTGGACGAGGCGCTGCGGCTGCGCCAGGACGGCATCACCGCGCCGGTGCTGGCCTGGCTGCTCACACCCGCGCTGCCGCTGCACGACGGGATCACCGTCGGCGTCGACCTCGGCTGCGCCAGCCTCACCCAGCTCGACGAGATGATCGAGGCGAGCCGCCGGGCGGACCGCCCGGCCCGGCTGCACCTCAAGATCGACACCGGGTTGGCGCGGGGCGGCGCCACCGTCGCCGACTGGCCGGCGCTGCTGGAGGCCGCCGCGAAGGCCCAGGCCGACGGCCTGGTCGAGGTGGTCGGCGTGTGGAGCCACTTCGTGTACGCGGACTCGCCCGGCCACCCCACCACCGACCGCCAGCTCGCCGTCTTCCACGAGGGGCTGGAGATGGTGACGCGCGCCGGTCTGCGCCCTCGGTACCGCCACCTGGCCAACTCGGCCGCCACGCTGACCCGGCCGGACACGCACTTCGACCTGGTCCGGCCCGGCATCGCGGTCTACGGTCTGTCGCCGGTCGCGGGCGAGCAGTTCGGCCTGCGCCCGGCGATGACCGCCCGCGCCCGGGTGATGCTGACCAAGCGGGTCGCGGCCGGCACCGGCGTCTCCTACGGGCACACCTACCTCACCGAGCAGGAGACCAACCTGGCGGTGGTGCCGCTCGGCTACGCCGACGGTGTGCCCCGGCACGCCTCCAACACCGGCCCGGTGCACCTCGCCGGCAAGCGCCGGAACATTTCCGGCCGGGTCTGCATGGACCAGTTCGTGGTCGACTGCGGCGACGACGAGGTGGCCGCCGGTGACATGGTGACGCTGTTCGGCGACGGCGCGGACGGCGGGCCCACAGCCGACGACTGGGCCGAGGCGGTCGGCACCATCAACTACGAGATCGTGACCCGTTTCGGCGGCGTGCGCGTGCCCCGGTTCTACGACGGCGAGCGCGCATGAGTCTCCGGTTGCCGCGTCCGCGTACCGCCGCCGGCAAGGTCGCCGGGCTGGTCGGCGCCGCCGTCGGGGTGGCCGCCGCCGGGCTCGCGGCGGGCGTGGTCAGCGAGCGGGTGCTGGTCCGCCGGCTCAAGAACGACCCCACCGACAGGTACGCCGACGAGGTCTTCGGCGAGCAGCGCTACGACCAGGCGTACCGGCTGGAGATGCCGGACGGCACCGACATCCACGTGGAGGTGGTCGAGCCGACCCGCCCGGTCGCCGGGCACCCGACTGTGGTGCTGGTGCACGGGTTCTGCCTGGACATGGGCACGTTCCACTTCCAGCGCAAGCGGCTCGCCGAGCGCGGCGACTACCGGGTGGTCGCGTACGACCAGCCGGGGCACGGCCGTTCCGGCCGGCTGGAGAGCGGCGAGTACGACCTGACCGCGCTGGGCCACACGCTGCGCCGGGTGCTCGACGAGGTGGCCCCGGAGGGCCCGCTGGTGCTGGTCGGGCACTCGATGGGCGGCATGACGATCATGGCGCTGGCCGAGCTGTACCCGGAGATGTTCGGTGACCGCGTGGTCGGCACCGTGCTGATGGCGACCTCGGGCGGTCTGGCGGCGGAGACGAAGCTGGTGGCGCCCGCGCTGCTCGGCCGCGTCGGCTCGCCGGTGCTCTACATGATGAGCAACGCCACCCGGTACGGCGGCACGGTGATCGACCGGGCGCGCCGGTCGACCTCGAACGTGGCCTGGCTGCTCACCCGCAAGTACGGCTTCGGCACCTCGGCGCCGAGCCCGGCCCTGGTGTCGTACGTCGAGATGATGAACTCGCGCACCTCGGCCGACACGGTCACCCGCTACCTGCGGACGATCGCCACCCACTCCCGGTTCCCGGCGCTTGCCGCGCTGGCCGGCACGCCGGTGCTGGTGATCGTGGGGGACAAGGACATGATCACGCCGGTGACACACTCCGAGGAGATCGTCCGGCGGCTGCCGCACGCCGAGTTCGTGAAGATCGACGACAGCGGGCACGTGGTGATGCTGGAGCACGCCGACGAGGTGAACGCGGCGCTGGAGAGGTTCCTGGATTCGCTATGACAGTGGTCGTGGAGCTGAAGACGGTCGACGACACCCACGAGTTCGGGCGGCGGCTGGCCGGTGTGCTGCGCGCGGGTGACCTGCTGCTGCTCAGTGGCCCGCTCGGGGCCGGCAAGACCGCGCTGACCCAGGGCATCGGCGCCGGCCTGGGCGTACGCGGCGACATCACCTCGCCCACCTTCGTCATCGCCCGGGTGCACCGCCCCGACCCGGATCGGGGCGGCCGGGTGACGCTCGTGCACGCCGACGCGTACCGCCTGGGTGAGGCCGCCGACCCGCGGGCGGAGATCGACGACCTCGACCTGGACGCCTCGGTGGACGAGGCGGTGACAGTGGTGGAGTGGGGCGAGGGAATGGTCGAGCAGCTGGTCGACGCGCACCTGCGGGTACGCATCGACCGCCGCGACGACGACACCCGGGCGGTCACGCTGGAACCGGTCGGTGGCGACTGGGCCGCCCGGGTCGCCGAACTGTCCTGAGTCAGGGCTGAAGGGGCATCGTCCAGCAGTTGGAGTAGGCGGTCCGCCCGGCGAGCCGGTCGCTCATCCAGGCCACCGCGTCGCCCTGGTCGGTGATGAGCGGCACCAGGTGGTTGGTGAGGATCTTGTCGCCGAGGTTGGGCAGGCTGATCGCCTGGTAGGTCACGTTGCCGCCCTTGCGGCACCAGTCGACAGCCAGTTGACGGGCCTGCCGGTGGGGCACGATGTCGTCCTGGATGCCTGTTGCCACACGTACCGGGCCGGTGGGCTTGAGCGTGCCGATGCGCTGCCGGTCGAGGACGGCCTGGGCCTCGGGCGAGGCGGCGATGACGGCGGTGAGGGACCGGCCGCCGGTGATCCACTTGCTGCTCCTGGTGAACGCGTACCGGAGGATCGCGTCGCCGACGCACATGGTCGAGGTGTCCTTCAGCGCCGCCCGGCCGGTGTCGTTGACGGCGGCCTCGATGACGTCACGCAGCGCCGGGTCGGACTGGGCGAAGCCGTTCAGCGACCATCCCAGCGCCCCCACCAGCGCGCTGCCGTCGATGCCGCCGATGACCGCGGTGAGGTCGGCGGGCGGCGCGCCGACGTAGGTGCCGGCGAGCGGCACGTCGGGCGCGTAGGTGGAGTGGAGTTCGGCGGCCGCGGCGCTGGCGCCCCCGCCCTGGCTGTATCCGTACAGACCGACGCGGGACTGGGCGGTGACCGATGCTCCGGGTACGGCGCGGGCGGCGCGGGCCGCGTCGAGCAGGGCGTGGCCGCCGTCGAGGCGGTTGACGTAGGTGTGCAGCCGGTCGGTCGTGCCCAGACCGACGTAGTCGGTGACGACGACGGCCGCGCCGGTGGCGAGGAGGCGATAGATCGCCAGGGCCTCGTAGCCGACGGACAGGGTGTCGCCGGTGAGCGTGAGCGGGTGTTGCAGCGAGAACGACGGCGCGCACTGGTCGCCCTGCCCCATGGTTCCGGAGGCGACGGCGACGAGCGGGCGCGGGCCGGCGCCCCGCCACGCCGCCGACGGTTCGATGTAGGCGCCGGTCACCGCGACGGGCCGTCCGTTGGAGTCGGTGGACCGGTACATGAGTCGGGTGGCGGTGCCGGGCATCGCGCGGCCGTCGAGCCCGGGAATGCTCAGGCCGAGCGGCAGCGGTTCGGTGCGGATCAGCGTGCCGTTGGTGGCGGGCAGGTCGGCGGGCGGGTGGTAGAAGGCGGGGATGGTCACGCCGCGGGAGACCACGGGCGTGGCGTCGTCGGCGGCTGCGGCTGCGCCGGATCCGGCCAGGTAGGTGGCTGCCGCCGCGGCGACGGCGAGGATCCGGAGGCCGATCGCGCGGCGGGCGGAGGGCGTGCGGGGACGGGTGTTCCTGCTGCTCACGGGCACTCCTAGCGAGCATCGATGGTGGTGGATGCAAGCTAGCAGTGGTGGTGTGGCGTAAGTAACTTGCCAGTAGGTTACGCTCCGGTAACTTTTCCCGTCCAGTACCCGGCCCGGCCGCTGCCCGGGAGTGTCGGTCGCGGCTGGTAGGAAGATGGCGACCGACTAGGAGAGGTTGCCGATGCCCGACGCCCCCACCCTGGACCTGCCGGCGCTGTTGCCGGAGGCCTGGCGTGCCGTGCTCACCCCCCACCTCGACCCGGCCCGCACCGCCGCGCTGGCCGAGTTCGTCACCCGGGAGTACGCGACCGCCACGGTCTTCCCGCCGCTGGAGGACCTGTTCTCCGCCTACCGGCACTGCGCGCCGGCCGACACGAGGGTGCTCATCCTCGGCCAGGACCCGTACCACAAGGCGGGCCAGGCGCACGGGCTGAGCTTCAGCGTGCGCGAGGGGGTGGCGGTGCCGCCGTCGCTGCGCAACGTCTTCAAGGAGCTGAGCGAGGACCTGGGCGTGCCCAAGCCGCGCAGCGGAAACCTCGACGGCTGGGCCGCGCAGGGCGTGCTGCTGCTCAACTCGGTGCTGACGGTCCGGCAGGCCACCCCCGGCTCGCACGCGAACAAGGGCTGGGAGGAGTTCACCGACGCCACGATCCGGGCGCTGGACGCGCTCGACCAGCGCGTGGTCTTCCTGCTCTGGGGCGGCTACGCCCGCAAGAAGGCGGCGCTGGTGACCAACCCGCGGCACGTGGTGCTGGAGGCCGGGCACCCGAGCCCGATGAACCCGCGCGGCTTCCTCGGCAGCCGTCCGTTCAGCGCGGCAAACAAGGCGCTCGCCGACGCGGGGCTGCCCACCGTCGACTGGGAACGCTCAGCCGGCTGACCCGTCCGGCGCCTCGCCCGCCGCCGCGAGGCGCCGGCGGTACCGGGACAGCAGCTCGGCCGTGCGCTTGTCGGTCACCTCCACCTCGATCAGCGGCTCCACCGGGTACGTACGTTCACCGAGGCGGACCTCGATGGGCTCAGGCAGTTCGTCGCACATCCGGGCCCGCAGCTCGCCGAACCGGGTCCGCCAGCGGTGCTCGCCCGGTTCCTCGGGCTCCGGGTGGTCCCCGCCCCACTCCTGCCATCGGGCATCCCAGCGCTGCGCGCGGCCCCGCTCCAGGAACGCCGTGAACCGCGGGGAGTCCCGCCACCGCACCGCGATCTCGACCGCGTCCACCGGCAGTGGCGCGCCCTGCAACAGGGCCGCCGTGCCGCCCGCCAGCACGTACGGCAGGTCGCCCAGCGCGTCCATGATCGGGTCGAGCCGGAGATGATCGATCCGCTCGGTCAGCGCGGTCCCGGCCATTTCGTCAAGCGCCGCGTCCAGGTGACTGTCCAGCGGCTCGACCTCGATCCGCAGTTGCCGATCCAGCGCGGCGAGCAGACGTTCCGCGGTGGTCAGGCTGGGCAGCCGGTCGCCGCGCTCGATCCGGGCGACGGCGGCCTGGCTGATCCCGACCCGCACGGCCAGGGCCTGCTGGGTGAGTCCGGCCAGTTCCCGTTCGTGGCGCAGGGCGCGGGCGATCTCCTGGGCCAGGCGACTCTCCGTCATCTCCGGAGGATGGCAACTCGCCGTCGAGCGATATACCTGTGAGTCATATTTATGACCGAGAGGTATATCGCTCCCAGGTCACCTCTTCCGTCGGGACACTACGCACCGTGACCGGGTCAGCGGCGAGGGCGTGCCGAGGGCGGACGGGGCGGACGGCTAGGCTGGCTTACCGTGCTCGTACTCGTGGTGGACTCCTCGACGCCCGCGGTGACCGCGGCGCTGGCCGAGGTCTCGGCGGACGGCGTCGCGGTTCGCGCGTCCCGGTGCACCGTCGATGCCCGCGCCCACGGCGAGCTGCTCGCGCCGCAGGTCGACGCCGTGCTGGCGGACGTCGGCGCGCGTCCCGCCGACCTGGCCGCGATCGTCGCCGGCCTCGGCCCGGGCCCGTTCACCGGGCTGCGCGTCGGGCTGGTCACCGCCGCCACCATGGGTCAGGTGCTCGGCGTCCCCACGTACGGTGTCTGCTCGCTGGACGGGCTCGGCCACCCGGCGGCCGCCGGCGAGCCGGTGCTTGCGGCGAGCGACGCGCGGCGGCGGGAGATCTACTGGGCCGTCTACGACGGCGCCGGTCAGCGCCTGGCCGGCCCGGAGGTGGCGGCCCCGGCGGTGGTCGCGCAGCGGGCGCGCGACCTGGCGGTCAGCGTCGCGGTCGGCGACGGCGCGCACCGGTACGCGGACGTGCTCGGCCTGCCGGTGCGGGACGAGCCGCGCTACCCGGACCCGCTGGCGCTGGCCCGTCTCGCCGCGCCGCGGATCCGCGCGGGCGCGCCCGGCGAGACGCTCACCCCGCTCTACCTGCGCCGCCCGGACGCGGTCGCCGCCACCGGCCACAAGCCGGTCCTGCCATGAGGCTGGGCCGGTTCCGCTGGTGGCACGTCGAGGAGGTGCTGCCCATCGAGGCGGACCTGTTCGGCGCCGAGCAGTGGTCGGCGGCGATGTTCTGGAACGAACTCGCCAACGGCCACTTCTATCTCGCCGCCACCGACGACGACGGCACCGTGCTCGGCTACGCCGGGCTGGCCGTCTACCCGCCCGACGAGGCGTGGGTGCAGAACGTCGCGGTCCGCCGGGACGCGCAGCGGCGGGGCATCGGCCGGCTGCTGCTGGAGGCGCTGCTCGCCGAGGCGGCCCGGCGCGGCGTCCGCAGCACGCTGCTGGAGGTCGCCGCGGACAACGCCCCGGCGCAGCGGCTCTACGCCGGCTACGGCTTCGAGCCGATCGGCGTACGGCGCGGCTATTACCAACCGAGCAACACCGACGCGCTGGTCATGCAGCGCAACGAGGACTGACGCGCATGGCTGACGAACCACTGATCCTCGGCATCGAGACCTCCTGCGACGAGACCGGCGTGGGCATCGTGCGCGGGCACACGCTGCTCGCCGACGCGCTCGCCTCCAGCGTCGAGGAGCACGCCCGGTTCGGCGGCGTGGTGCCCGAGGTGGCCAGCCGCGCCCACCTGGAGGCGATCGTGCCGACCATGGACCGGGCGCTGCGCGAGGCCGGCGTCACCATCGCCGACATCGACGCCATCGCCGTGACCTCCGGGCCGGGCCTGGCCGGCGCGCTGCTCGTCGGGGTCGCCGCCGCCAAGGGGTACGCGGTCGCGGCGGAAAAGCCGGTGTACGGGGTGAACCACCTCGCCGCGCACGTCGCTGTGGACACGCTCGAACACGGCCCGCTGCCCGAGCCCGCCATCGCGCTGCTCGTCTCGGGCGGCCACTCCTCGCTGCTGCGCGTCGACGACCTGGCCCGCGACGTCGTACCGCTCGGCGCCACCATCGACGACGCGGCCGGCGAGGCGTTCGACAAGGTGGCCCGGCTGCTCGGGCTGCCGTTCCCGGGCGGACCGTACATCGACCGCGAAGCGCGTGCCGGTGACCCGGCGGCGATCGCCTTCCCGCGCGGGCTGACCGCCGCGAAGGACCTGGTCGGACACCGGTTCGACTTCTCCTTCTCCGGCCTGAAGACGGCGGTGGCCCGCTGGGTGGAGGCGCGGCAGCGGGCCGGTGAGCCGGTCCCGGTCGCCGACGTGGCGGCGTCCTTCCAGGAGGCGGTCTGCGACGTGCTGGTCGGCAAGGCGATCGACGCCTGCCGCACCAGCGGCATCGACACGCTGGTGATCGGCGGCGGAGTGGCAGCCAACTCCCGCCTGCGGGCGATGGCCGAGCAGCGGGCCGACAAGTACGGCATCCGGGTGCGTACGCCCCGGCCGAAGCTCTGCACGGACAACGGCGCGATGGTGGCCGCGCTCGGCTCGCACCTGGTCGCCGCGGGCGTCGCGCCGAGCCGGCTGGACCTGCCGGCCGACTCGGCGATGCCGCTGACAGTGGTCAGTGTGTGAGCGGGGAGGAAACCGACATGATCGTCCGGATGTGGGAGGCCAAGGCCGAGTCGTACGGCTTCGCCGACCTGATCACCTGGGTCTGCGAGACCGCGCTGCCCGAGTTCGAGCACGACCCGATGCACGTCTCCAGCGAGGTGTTCTCCTCCACCGACCACCGGCTCGTGGTCATCTCCAAGTGGCGGAACAACCCCCGGGAACTGCCCGAGCCACCGGCGCGCCTGATCGCCCGCCCGCCGCACAGCTGGGACTTCGCCCAGGTCGACCGCTGACGCCGCCGCCCCGCTAGGAGCGGCGGGTCAGCCGCCAGGTCGCGTACCCGCCGGTGCCGAGCGCGATCAGGAACACCGCCCACACCAGGCCGGTGCCGACCTGGAGCCCACCGCCGCTGCCCACGTTGGCCTGGGCGGCGGCGACGAGCGAGTCGCTCTGCGCGGGCGGCAGCGCGGCCGGCGGCAACTGCTGCCAGCGCACCAGCCCGGTGCTCTCCAGCATGGTCATGTGGTCGTTGACGAACTTGTTGGCGTCCTCGGCCAGCTTCCGCACGATCGGGTCGCGGGTGCTGGCCCGGACCGCGCCGATCACCGGAAAGATCTTGCCGTGGGCGACCCGCAGCCGGGTGACGAAGATCTGGTCGAACCGGGCGCCGGTGGCGTTCCGCATCTCGGTCAGCCACCCCTGCTGCTCTGCCGTCGGATCCGTCGGCAGGGTGGCGCCGAGCTTGTTGGCCGCCTCGACCACCAGCTGGTCCAGCTCCGCGTGCTGCTTGGCGATCTCCGCGCCGACCTCGCGTACCCGGGCGGACTGGCCCTTCTCGGCCGCCATCTGCCCGGCCGGCATCTCCCACAGCCCGGCCAGCCGTACGCCGTTGAGCAGCGTCATGTCGGCGGCGTTCATCTGCACGCCGGGGTTGGGCGCGGCCTGCGCCGTCCCGGGAACGACGCCGATCCCCGCGCCCAGCGCGGCGAGCAGCAGTACCACCCGGTGCGCCAGCTTGCGGCGTGCGGATTCCAGCGATGCCATGGTTGCGGTGCCTCCTCGGTCCGGACCGGTACGCGGGGTCGTGGACGGCCGCGCAAGCCGGCCGCCCGTCCGCACACTGGTACGGATCACCGGGCCGATCAGTTCAGCGGATCGGCGAGGAGTCGTTCGAACGCCAGCTCGGCGGCGCCGATCAGCGCCGCGTCGTCGCCCAGCTTCGGGGTACGCAGCCGCACGTGCTCCAGGCACGCGGGCAGCCCGTTGGAGTTGAGCCGGCTGCGCACCTGCGCGGCGGAGGCCAGGTAGAGGTCACGCATGGTGCCGCCGAAGATGACCATCTCCGGGTTGAAGATGTTCACCAGGTTCGCGACGCCGAAGCCGAGCCAGTCGCCGGCTTGCCGTACCGCGGTCTGCGCGCGGGCGTCGCCCCGGTCGGCGGCGTCGAAGACCGCCAGCAGCGCGTCCCGGCCGCGTGCCTCGGACCGGCCGGCGGCGCGCAGCAGCCCGTGCTCGCCGATCTCGGTCTCCCAGCAGCCGCGCCGGCCGCAGTCGCAGCGCACCCCGTCGCGGACCACCACCATGTGGCCCACCTCGCCGCCGTAGCCGCCGTGCCCCCTCAGCCGCCGCCCTCCCGCGATGATGCCCGCGCCCACACCGACGTCGCCGTAGATGTAGATGACGTTGTCGCAGCCGACCGCCGCGCCCCGGGCGTGCTCGGCGTACGCGGCCACGTCGGCCACGTTGCCCACCGTGATCGGTACGTCTATCCCCAGCTCGACGGCGAGCGCCGCACCGATCGGCTCGTCCACCCAGCCGGTGGTGGGGCTGAGCCGGACCAGCCCGTCCTCGCGGCGGACCATGCCGCACACCGCCACGCCGGCGCCGACGCAGATCGCGTCCGGCGGCACCGACTGGTGCATCTCCTTGACCGCGCCGGCGAGCAGCGGGGCGGCCTCCCCGGCGACCAGGTTGCGCGGCCGGTCCATCTCCCGGCGGTCGAGCACCTCACCGCCGAGTCCGACCCGCGCGGCCCGCAGCCGGTCCACCTCGACGCTGTACGCGTACGCGTAGACCCGCCCCGACTCGGGCCGGACGACGAGTGACGGTCGTCCGGCCCGGCCGGTCTCCTTCGGCGTCCCCTCGCTGACCAGACCGGCGCCGGCCAGGTCCGCGGTCAGCGCGCCGATGGTGCTGCGGTTGAGTCCGAGCGCGGTGGTCAGCTCGGCGCGGGTGGTGGCCCCGTGGACGTGCACGTATCGGAGCAATGCGCCCAGGTTCTGCCGACGGATCTCGTCCTGACTGGGGCCCGCGCGCATTGCCACTGCCATGGTGTTTCCGTACCCCTGCTCAGCGGTTGCCGGTCGCGGCGGCCCGCCGACGCGAGAGCGCGTCGATGGTCGCCGCGGCGAGCAGCACCACGCCGGTGACCACGTACTTGACGCCCGAGCTGTATCCCATCAGTCCCATACCGTTGTCGATGACCGCGACCACCGCGCCTCCGAGCACGGCGTCGAGGACCCGGCCCTTGCCGCCGAAGAGGCTGGTGCCACCGATCACCGCCGCGCCGACGGCGTAGAGCAGTACGTTACTGCCCCCGGTGTTGGGGTCGACCGAGTTGCCCCTGCTGGCGGCCACGATGCCACCGATGGCGGCCATCGAGGAGCAGATGACGAAGACGGAGATACGGATCCGGTCGACGTTGATGCCGGCCCGGCGGGCCGCCTCGGCGTTGCCGCCGACCGCGTAGATGTGCCGCCCGTAGCTGGTGCGCTGGAGCACGAACGTCCAGACGATCAGCAGCACCGCGATGATCGGCACCACGATCGGCACGCCCTTGAGCGAGGTGATCAGCACGTTGCGGCTGCGCTCCAGGTTGAGGACGTAGACCGCCACGCCGAGGATCACGGCCAGGCCGGCGATCCGCGCGCCGACCACCGTGAGCGGGTCGGTGAGCAGGCCACGGGCGGCCCGGTTGCGGTACCGGAGCAACTGCACTGCCGCGTACCCGGCGACGGCCACCGCGGCGAGCGCCCAGCCCAGCGCCGGGGAGAGGTTGCGGTTGGCGATCGCGACGAGCACGTCGTCGCGGATCGCGATGTTGGCGCCCTCGTCCATCAGCGTCAGCACGACACCCTGGAAGGCGAGGAACCCGGCGAGCGTCACCACGAAGGACGGGATGCCGACCTTGGCGACCAGCAGGCCCAGCACGGTGCCGATCACCAGACCGGTGACGACGGCGGCGAGCACCGCCACGTACCAGGGGTAGCCGAGCACGGTGACCACGTTGGCCAGGATCGCGGCGCAGACGCCGCTGGCGAAGCCGGCGGAGAGGTCGATCTCGCCGAGCAGCAGGACGAAGACCAGGCCCATGGCGATGAGCGTGACCGCCGCGCCCTGAGTGAACAGGTTCGCCAGGTTGCCGGCGGTGAAGAACGACGGGCGGGCGATCGAGAAGCCCACCGCCAGCGCCACGAGCATGACCACCGCGGGGAGCGCGCCGATGTCGCCGCCGCGTACCCGGCGCCAGTAGTTGTTCACGTGGCTGTTCAGGGTCGGTGTCGGCGCGACGCCGGCCGGGCCTTCCTTCTTCACGACGATGGCGGTCATCGGATGGCTCCTGGGGTGGTGTCGGCGGGCGCGGCGCCGTTGCCGCCCGGCTCGCCGGTGAGGCCGAGGCCGCCGGATCGGCCGGCGGTGATCAGCTCGACCACCTGCGAGTGGGTGATGTCGGTGGTCTTCACCTGGGCGACCATCTGGCCGAGGTAGAGCGCGGCGATCCGGTCGGAGACGGCGAAGACGTCGTTCATGTTGTGCGAGATGAGCACCACGGCCAGGCCGTTGTCGGCCAGCCGGCGCACCAGCTCCAGCACCTGGGCGGTCTGCGCGACGCCGAGCGCGGCGGTCGGCTCGTCCAGGATGACCAGCCGGCTGTTCCAGAGCACGGCCTTGGCGATGGCGACGGTCTGCCGCTGGCCGCCGGAGAGGCTGGCCACGTGCTGGCGCAGCGACTTCACGGTGCGCACGCTCAGGCCGGCGAGCGTCTCGGCGGCCATCTGCTCCATGGTCGGCTCGTCGAGCACGATGCCGCTGCGCTTCTCCCGGCCGAGGAACATGTTCTGCACGATGTCGAGGTTGTCGCAGAGCGCGAGATCCTGGTAGACGACCTCGATCCCGAGCGCGGCGGCGTCCCGGGGGCTGTTGATGGTCACCGGCCGGCCGTCGAAGAGGAACTCGCCGGCGTCGGTGGGGTGGATGCCGCTGATGCACTTGACCAGGGTCGACTTGCCGGCGCCGTTGTCACCGACGAGCGCGGTCACCTCGCCGGGGTGCGCGGCGAAGGCGACGTCGCGCAGCACCTGGACGGGACCGAAGCTCTTGTCGATCCCGCGTAGCTCCAGCAGGGGGGTAGCGGACACGGGGTTCTCCTTTGGGCGGAGGGAGGTCTCGGATCCCGTCCGGCGCGGGCGCCGCCCGGCACGGGAGAACCCGTGCCGGGCGGCGCCGCCTGAGGCGGGTGGGTCAGCTCACGCCGGCGTCGGTGCAGAGCTTCGCGAAGGCACCGGTGCAGAGTTCTTCCTTGGTGACGTAGCCGTCGGCCACGACGTCCTTGACGTTGTCCTTGAAGATGGCCTTGGGCTCCAGCAGCACGGCCGGCACGTCCCGGTTGCCCTCCGGGTCCTTGACCGTCTGGCCGGTGTCCTTCCGCTCCCCCTTGGCGAGCGCGATGGCCAGCTCGGCGGCGGCGTCCGCCTCCTTCTTGACCGCCTTGTAGACGGTCATGCACTGGTCACCGGCGAGGATGTTCTGCAGGCCCTCCTTGGTGGCGTCCTGACCGGTCACCGGGACCTTGCCGTTGAGCTTGTTCTTCTTCAGCACCGAGATGGCCGCGTTGCCGAGACCGTCGTTGGCGGCGAGCACGCCGTCGATCTTGCCGCCGGCCTTGGTCATCTGCTGCTCGAAGATCGTGGCGGCCTGCGCGTTGTCCCAGGCCGGCACCGGGTCGTCGGCGACCTTGGTGTACTCCTTCGAGTCGAACTTCGGCTTGAGCACCGAGTCGTACCCGTTCTTGAACAGGGTGGCGTTGTTGTCGGTCGGCGAGCCGTTGAGGTACGCGATCGACGGGTTCTTGACGCCCTTGTCGGTCAGGCACTTGCTCAGGCCCTCGCCCTGGAGCTTGCCGACGGCCTCGTTGTCGAAGCTGACGTAGTACTGGGCGGAGCCGCCCAGGGTCAGCCGGTCGTAGTCGATGGTCGCGACGCCCTGCGACTTGGCCTTGTCGAGCACGGCCTTGCCGGTGCCGGAGTCCAGGTTGACGATCATCAGGACGTTGACGCCGCTGGTGATCATCTGGTCGGCGATGGTCTGGAACGCGGTCTTGTCGTTCTGCGCGTTCTGGATGTCGGAGTCGACGCCGGCCGCGTCGAACGCCGCCTTGAGGTACTTGCGGTCCGCGCCCTCCCAGCGGGCGGAGGACTTGCTGTCCGGCAGGATCACGCCGATCTTCGGCTTCTTGGCGTTGGAGCCGCCGGCCTCGTCGGAAGAACCGCCGTTGTCACCGCAGGCGGCCATGCTGCCGGTCGCGAGGAGACCGACGGCCGCGAAGGTGAGGAAGCCCTTGCGCATGTGCAGGGTCCTTTCGGAGGTGGGGGAGTGGTGATGTTTTGTTGTGTCCGGCAACGTATTCCCCGCCTCCCATGCGCCGCAAGACTGCCGAGGTCAGAAGTTTGTTGGCGGCGGTAACAATTCAGCAACGCGGTTGTCACCCGCGGGACACCGCCGGGAGAGCGCGCTCCGGGAACGCTCCCACACGTACCGTCACGAGCCCGCTCAGGCAGCGGCGATCGATGCCGTGGCCGCCCCGGTGAGCGCCACCAGATCCGTCGGCGTGAGCTGCACCTGCAATCCCCGGCGGCCCGCCGACACGTACACGGTCGGGTGCGCCAGCGCCGAGGAGTCGACGACTGTCGGTAGCCGCTTACGTTGGCCGAGCGGACTGATGCCGCCCCGCACGTACCCGGTCGCCCGCTCGGCCACCGCCCGGTCCGCCATCACCGCGCGCTTGCCGCCCATCGCGGCGGCCAGCGCCTTCAGGTCCAGCTCGCCGGTCACCGGCACCACCGCCACCGTCAGCCCGCCGTCGACCTCGGTGACCAGCGACTTGAACACCCGGTCCGGTGCCACCCCGAGCGCCGCGGCCACGAGCGCGCCGTAGTTCGGCGCGTCCGGCGAGACGTCGTACGGGTGGATGCTGTGGGCGATCTTCCGCTTGCTCAGCAACGCGATCGCCGGAGTGCCAGGGCCCGCCACGGGCTCAAGCTAACCCGCGCGCCGCGACACCGCGAGCTGGAAACGTGAGCCGGGTCAGCCGCCGACCGGAACCGGCCGGCACACGAGCACCGTGGGGTCGCCCGCCACCCGGGTCAGCACCAGGTCGGCCGCCGCCTCGCCGGACAGCCGCAGGTCACGGCGCAGCTTCTCCGGCTCCAGCGCCGACCCGCGCTTGCGGATCTCCACCCGGCCGACCCGGCGTTCCCGCAGCAGGGCGCGCAGCCGCTTCAGCGAGAACGGCAGCACGTCGGTGATCTCCAGGCAGCGGGCGAACGGGGTGGGCCGGGCCACGTCGGCGTACAGGTAGGCGATCGACGGGTCGGCGAGCGTGGCGTCGAGGTCGGCGGCCAGCTCG
The DNA here is from genome assembly GCF_001652995.1 of Micromonospora sp. NBRC 110037. Lineage (NCBI taxonomy): Bacteria > Bacillati > Actinomycetota > Actinomycetes > Micromonosporales > Micromonosporaceae > Micromonospora > Micromonospora sp. NBRC 110037. The sequence goes on along the minus strand of NZ_BBVA01000003.1, from coordinate 59,032 downwards.
GCGACCAGGTGCGCGCGCACCACCGCCGGGTCCGGGTCGTAGAGGAAGCGCCGGACCGGCCCCACCTCCGCTTCCTGCGCGCCCGTGCCGGTGAGGTGATAGGAAGGGACCCTTTTACTACCGGAGGCGTTAAGAAGGGGCCCTTCCTTCTCGCGCAGCAGGGTGGCGCGGCGCGGTACGCCGGCCAGCTCGCCGCACCAGAGCGCGGCCTCGACCAGGTCGCCGTCCACGCTCACCCACTCCGCCTCGGCGCCCGCCGGGATCAGCGCGTGGTCCAGCCCCGGCGCGACCTTCACCACTGTGCGCGGCACCCGCGCGGCGAGACCGGTGACGAAGTCCCACGGCGGGGAGTAGGAGTTCGGGTCGAAGACGCGCCGCCCGGTGCCGGCCCGCCGCCGCGCCGGATCGCAGAACGCGCCGTCGACGCGGCTCACGTCGAACTCCGTGGCGTCGCCGCACTCGACTGTCACCAGATCGGCGAGCCCGGCCGCCTCGGCGTTCGCGGCGGCCATCGCGGCGGTCAGCGGGTCGGCCTCCACCGCGTACACCCGGATGCCGGCGCGGGCGGCGGCGAGCGCGTCGGCGCCCAGGCCGCAACCCAGGTCGGCCAGCGTGGTCACGCCCGCGGCGCGCAGCCGTGCGGCCCGCCGGCCGGCGACCACCCCGCGGGTGGCCTGCTCCAGCCCGGGTCGGGTGAGGAACATCCCGGCCGCCGCCGCGCCGAACTTGCCTGCTGCCCGGCGGCGCAGCTCCGCCTGGGTCAGCGCGGCGGCGGCGAGGTCGCCCGGAATCCCGGCCGAGCGCAGCGCGGCCGCCGCCGCCAGCGGGTCGCCGCCGGCCACCCGCCCGGCCGCGGCGAGCGCCGCCGACCCCTCGGGGGTACGCAGCACGGCGAGCAGGTCGAGATCCACGCGCCCATTCTCCCGGGCCGGTTCCGGCGCGACACGGAGGGCGACGCGCGTTGGCACTCTCCTTGACGGAGTGCTAGCCGAGGAATAACCTGCGATTAGCACTCTCACCCTGAGGGTGCCAACGCCCGAGCCTCGTGCCCGGGGGTTGAGCGCCAGGCGGACCGGCACCCGCGACGACGGCCCCGCCCGGTGGCATGTGGCAGATTGACGCTGGTCGGCACGCCGGCCGGCAACGACACCAAGTACCCGGGAGGGTATGCCCGTGACTACCGCGACCAAGGTTGCGATCAAGCCGCTCGAGGACCGCATCGTGGTCCAGGCGAACGAGGCCGAGACCACCACCGCCTCGGGCATCGTGATCCCCGACACCGCCAAGGAGAAGCCGCAGGAGGGCACCGTCCTCGCTGTCGGCCCGGGCCGGATCGACGACAAGGGCAACCGCGTGCCGATCGACGTGAAGGTCGGCGACACCGTCCTCTACTCGAAGTACGGCGGCACCGAGGTCAAGTACGCCGGCGAGGAGTACCTGGTGCTCTCCGCCCGCGACGTCCTCGCGGTCATCGAGAAGTAAGCAACCGATCAGTGTCGTTGCCCCGGTCCGGCTCGCCGGGCCGGGGCAACGTCGCTTCGAAGGGATACTGATGGCGAAGATCCTCAGCTTCTCGGACGACGCCCGGCACCTGCTCGAGCACGGTGTCAACGCCCTCGCGGACGCGGTCAAGGTCACCCTCGGCCCGCGCGGGCGCAACGTCGTCCTGGACAAGAAGTTCGGTGCGCCCACGATCACCAACGACGGCGTGACCATCGCCAAGGAGATCGAGCTCACCAACCCGTACGAGAACCTCGGCGCGCAGCTGGTCAAGGAGGTGGCGACCAAGACGAACGACGTCGCCGGCGACGGGACCACCACCGCCACCGTGCTGGCCCAGGCCATGGTCCGCGAGGGCCTGCGCAACGTGGCCGCCGGCGCCAACCCGACCGGCCTGAAGCGGGGCATCGACGCGGCGGCCGCCAAGGTCTCCGAGGCGCTGCTCGGCAAGGCCGTCGAGGTCGCCGGCAAGGAGTCGATCGCGCACGTCGCGACCGTCTCCGCGCAGGACGCCGCGATCGGCGAGCTGATCGCCGAGGCGATGGAGAAGGTCGGCCGCGACGGCGTCATCACCGTCGAGGAGGGCTCCGCGCTCGTCACCGAGCTGGAGGTGACCGAGGGGCTGCAGTTCGACAAGGGCTTCATCTCGCCGAACTTCGTCACCGACCTGGAGGCGCAGGAGGCGGTCCTGGAGGACCCGTACATCCTGATCACCACGCAGAAGATCTCGGCGATCGAGGAGCTGCTGCCGCTGCTGGAGAAGGTTCTCCAGAACAACAAGCCGCTGCTCATCGTCGCCGAGGACGTCGAGGGCCAGGCCCTGTCGACGCTCGTGGTCAACGCGCTGCGCAAGACCGTCAAGGTCTGCGCGGTCAAGGCCCCCGGCTTCGGCGACCGCCGCAAGGCGATGCTCCAGGACATGGCGATCCTGACCGGCGCCGAGCTGGTCGCCCCGGAGCTGGGCTACAAGCTCGACCAGGTCGGCCTGGAGGTGCTCGGCACCGCCCGCCGCGTCGTGGTCGACAAGGAGAACACCACTGTCGTCGACGGTGGCGGGCAGGCCTCCGAGGTCGCCGACCGGGTCGCCCAGATCCGCAAGGAGATCGAGGCCTCCGACTCGGAGTGGGACCGGGAGAAGCTGGCCGAGCGGCTGGCGAAGCTCTCCGGCGGCATCGCCGTGATCAAGGTCGGCGCGGCCACCGAGGTCGAGATGAAGGAGCGCAAGCACCGCATCGAGGACGCCATCGCCGCGACCAAGGCCGCGGTCGAGGAGGGCACGGTCCCGGGTGGCGGCGCCGCCCTGGCCCAGATCCTGCCCGCGCTCGACGACGACCTGGGCTTCACCGGTGACGAGAAGGTCGGCGTCTCGATCGTGCGCAAGTCGCTCGTCGAGCCGCTGCGCTGGATCGCCCAGAACGCCGGCCACGACGGCTACGTGGTGGTGCAGAAGGTCGTCGGCAAGGACTGGGGCCACGGCCTCGACGCCGCCACCGGCGAGTACGTCGACCTGGCCAAGTCCGGCATCATCGACCCGGTGAAGGTGACCCGCAACGCGGTCAGCAACGCCGCCTCGATCGCCGGCCTGCTGCTCACCACCGAGAGCCTCGTGGTGGAGAAGCCGGCCGAGCCGGAGCCGGCCGCCGGTGGCCACGGCCACTCGCACGGGCACGGCCACCAGCACGGCCCGGGCTTCTGACCCGAGGAGTACGCCCGACGTCAGGGCACACCGCCGACCCGGTGGTGTGCCCTGACGCATATGTCCTTACGGATCGCTGACGAGATTGGCAGCCGGGCCCGCGGGGCGACCAGACTGGAGCCCGTGAGCACCCTCTCCCCCCGCCGGGCGGCGTCGGCCGGTGTCGTCGCCGCCGTGGTGGCGCTCGGCGCCGCCGAACCCGTGGCGGTCCTGACCGGCCCCCGGTCCGCTCCACTCGTCGCCGTCGGCGGACTCGTCGTCGACCTGGTGCCCGAGCCGCTCAAGCAGTTCGCCATCGACGTCTTCGGCACGTACGACAAGATCGCGCTGCTGATGGGGACGGCGCTGCTGCTGGCCGTCTTCGGCGCGCTGCTGGGCCTGGCAGCGGCCCGGCGGCTGGTGATCGGCCTGGCCGGCATCGCCGCGTTCGCCGCGCTCGGTGCCGCCGCCGCGCTGACCCGGGCCGGCGCGGACGCCTTCGACGCGCTGCCCTCACTGGTCGGCGGCGGACTGGGCGCGCTGACGCTGTGGGCGTTCGTGGCCGGCCCGCTGAGCGCCGACCCGGCGCATCGGAAGCGACCGGGGCGTGACCGGTCCGACGCCGTGCGACGCGACCGGGCCGGGACCGGTCCGGCGGAGCGCGACGGGGCCGCTTCGGCGGACAGCGAGCCGCCGTCCGCGTCGCCCCCGCCATCCGCCCCGCCTCCGGCGGTCGCCGCGCTGGCCCGGGAGGGGGAGACGCCGGGCGGCTGGGAGCCGGTCCGGCACGACGACGCGGAGTCGCGGCGGCGGTTCCTGCGTGGTGCCGGGCTGCTCACCGGCGCGGCGGCGGTGGCCGGGCTGGGCGGGCACTGGCTGGCCGGCCGGCGCGGCGTATCGGCGGCCCGGGACGCGGTGACGCTGCCCGCCCCGGTCGCGCCCGCCCCACCGGTGCCCGCCGGAGCGGACCTGTCGCTGTCCCGGCTCGCGCCGTACGTCACGCCGAACCGGGAGTTCTACCGGATCGACACCGCGCTGGTGGTGCCGCAGGTGGACCCGGTCACCTGGCGGCTGCGCATCCACGGGCGGGTCCGCAACCCGATCGAGCTGAGCTTCGACGACCTGCTCGCCCGCCCGCTGGTCGAGCGCTACGTGACGCTCGCCTGCGTCTCCAACGAGGTGGGCGGCGACCTGATCGGCAACGCGCGCTGGCTCGGCGTACCGATCAAGGACCTGCTGGACGAGGCCGACCCGGAGGACGGCGCGGACCAGGTCGTCGGGCGCGCCGTCGACGGCTGGACGTGCGGCACGCCCACCTCGGTGCTGCGCGACGGGCGGGACGCGCTGCTCGCGGTCGGCATGAACGGCGAGCCGCTGCCGATCCAGCACGGCTTCCCGGTGCGGATGGTGGTGCCGGGCCTCTACGGGTACGTCTCCGCGTGCAAGTGGATCACCGAGCTGGAGCTGACCAGCTTCGCCGACTTCGACGCGTACTGGGTGCCGCGCGGCTGGTCAGCGCAGGGTCCGGTCAAGACGCAGTCCCGGATCGACACGCCCCGGCCCCGCAGCCGTCCCGCCGCCGGTGCGGTGACCGTCGCCGGTGTGGCGTGGGCGCAGCACAGGGGCGTGCGGCGCGTCGAGGTACGTGTCGACGGCGGCCCCTGGCAGGAGGCGACGCTCGCCCCGGCGGTGTCGGCGGACACCTGGGTTCAGTGGTCCTGGCGGTGGGACGCCACACCGGGCGAGCACACGCTCCAGGTCCGGGCGACCGACAGCACCGGCGAGACCCAGACGGAACAGCGCGCCCCGGTCGGCCCGGACGGCGCGACGGGATGGCACACGGTAAGGGTCACAGTCACCTGACCCGCACCGTCGCGAGGACCGCTCTCGGTGGGGAGATGGCCTGCCCGTGCCACTGGCGGGTGCCTGCCGATCGGGTGCGCGCCGCTTGGCTCCGGCCTGAGTCCAGACTCCCGAGCGCTCACGAAAGAGATCTTGGTATGAAACGGCCCCTATAAGGGCCGTTTCATACCAAGATCTATGTGGTGTCCTAGCCTCTGGAACGCCGATCCTGGTATTCGAAACGGTAGGCGAGTCGCCCAGCGGCGGCCTTCGCCGCGCCGGGGTGCGGGGGCCAGCGGATGCCCCGGGCCACGACACGACGCCGCGCCCCGGGATCCGGGGCGCGGCGTCGGGGGTCGTGAAGCCGGTCAGGCGACCTTGCGCTGGTCCGGCACGGCGGTGTTGTGCGGGCGGCCGAGGCGCGCCTCCAGCCGGGCGATGTCCACCTTGGTCTGGCGGCGGTCGGCCAGGTCCTCCCAGCCGAGCGCGAGCAGCCGCAGCCGCTCGGACTCGCTGAACCCGCCCCAGACGCCGTACGGCTCGCGTACGGAGAGCGCGTGGGCGGCGCACTCGGCGCGTACCGGGCAGGCGCGGCAGACGGACTTGGCGCCCATCTCGCGGCGCAGCCGGGAGGAGCCGCGCTCGCCGTCCGGGTGGAAGAACTGCGCGCTGTCGCGGCCACGGCAGGCCCCGAGCCGCTGCCAGTCCCAGAGCTCGTCGATCGGTCCAGGCAGCCTACGTACGTTCGACATCAGCACCCCTCCTCCCGCGCGGCACCGCGGAGAATGTTCGTGGCCAGCTACCGGGCGGCGGTCCGCGCGGGATGCCGGTTCCGGATGAACCCCTCGGTACCCGAGCGGTCCGCGCCTCACACATCTGTGATCGAAAACCTCGGACAGTCGGTGGCATATGCCCCATCTGTCGGAAAAGTTCGGATGATTGCCCGGAACCCCCTCCCGAGCCCACCTCCGCATGGTCTGCTCTGAGTCGGAGAGGAGACCACTGTGCGTAGTGTTCTTGTGTGCGTTCGGACACCATTGGCGGCCCAGCATCTGACCTCCGCGGCGGCGCGGCTCGGGCTGTCCGGCGTCGTCCGGACGGCCGTCTCCGATCCGGAGGTGATGTTGCGGCTCGCGGAGCGCCCGGTGGACGTGGTGCTCGCCGACACCGCGCTGACCCGCCCGGACAGCGCCGGTTTCGTGCGCCGGGTGCTGGCCCGCGCGCCGCAGGCGGCGGTGCTGCTGCTCGGGGCCGAGGAGTCGGAGTCGGCGGCGGCCACCATCAGCGCCGGAGCGCGCGGCCTGATCCAGAACGCCGACCACGATCTGACCAGCGCGGTCGCCAAGGCGCTGCTGCTGCTCTCCGCTCCCGGGCGGAGCAACAGGCACCGGGTGGCGGACACCGCCCGGGACGCGGCAGCGGTCGGCGGTCCGGCCCGGTCGGCGGGGCGTACCCCGGGTGGGCCCGGCTGGCCGGCGGCGGCGCCGGTGGACGCGGCCGGCCTGCCCACAGTGGTGCCGGTGCAGCGGGGTGAGGACGCGGAGGACCCGGCGGCGGCCGACGCGGCGGAGGCGGCCCGCCCGGCCGCCGGTCAGCGCCCGGCCCGGACGCCGCGTGGTGCCATCGGGCTGACCGAGCGGGAGCTTCAGGTGCTGCTCGGCATGGCCGAGGGCAAGAGCAACGCGGAGATCGGGCGGGAGTTGTTCGTCTCCGAGGACACGGTCAAGACGCACGCCCGACGGCTGTTCCGCAAGCTCGGGGCGCGGGACCGGGCACACGCCGTGGCGGCCGGATTCCGGGCCGGCCTCGTCGCCTGACCCGGGCCGGAGTCACTCCGACGCGGAATCGTCGGTGCCCTCGGTGAGCGTGTCGTGCACGCCGTCGGCGTAGCCACGGGCGTAGTCCCAGCTCACGTAATGGTCCGGGTCCGGGTCGTAGGCCGGTTCGTGCACCCGGGGGCGCCCCGAGTTGAGCAGGTGGCGCAGGTTTCCGCGCAGCAGGTCCCAGTCGAAGTAGTGCGGCTCGCGGCAGTCCTCGCACTCGATCACCAGGCCGCGCACCCCGATCGGCTGGAGCAGCGCCTGGTAGATCTCCAGATCGGCGAGGTCCTCCAGCACGTCCTGGCGTTCGACGTCGGTCAGCGGGTCGAGCGCGTCGTCGTCGCCGGGATCGTGCAGACCGGCAGCCGGATCGGCAGGGTCGCCGTTGAACGGGTCGATGGGCTCGTCGTGCACCCCCTCACCGTAGTCCCCGGGCCGCCGGAAAGCCCGCCCCAGGCCGCGCTGTGGCCCGGCCTACCCCCGGGCCCGCCGCTGCCCGGACGGGAACGGGCCAGTGGGTACGATGAGGCGACGCGCCGTCACCAGGCGCCTGCCGGTGCCCCCGCGCGCCGCCTCGCTGCAGCCCGATCGACCAGCTCAGGGGAGCAATCGTGGAGAATTCGCCCAGCACCGAGATCCCGGCCGGCACCGACGGCGGGGAGCTGGGTGGCCATCTGCCCGAGCTGCCGGCCGGTTCGGCCCGGGTGGTACCGCTCGGGTTGACCTTCGACGACGTCCTGCTCCAGCCGGGCGAGTCGGACGTCGTACCCAGCCGGGTGAACACCCGTACCCGCCTGACCCGCAACATCGAGCTGACCGTGCCGCTGCTGTCCAGCGCGATGGACACGGTCACCGAGGGGCGGATGGCGATCGCCATGGCCCGCCAGGGCGGCATCGGCGTGCTGCACCGCAACCTGTCGGTGGAGGACCAGGCGCTCCAGGTCGACCTGGTGAAGCGCTCCGAGTCCGGCATGATCACCAACCCGGTGACCGCCAGCCCGGACGACACGCTGCGCGAGGTCGACGCGCTCTGCGGTCGCTACCGCATCTCCGGCGTGCCGGTGATCGACGGGCAGGGCCAGCTGGTCGGCATCGTCACCAACCGCGACATGCGCTTCGTCTCCGACCCGGCCACGCCGGTCCGCGAGATCATGACGCGCACCCCGCTGATCACCGCCCCGGTCGGCGTGAGCAAGGACGACGCGCTCGGCCTGCTGCGCCAGCACAAGATCGAGAAGCTGCCGATCGTGGACGCGGGCGGCAAGCTGCGCGGCCTGATCACGGTGAAGGACTTCACCAAGAGCGAGCAGTACCCGAACGCGACCAAGGACGACGCGGGCCGGCTCCGGGTCGCCGCCGCGGTGGGCGTGGGCGAGGACGGCTACAAGCGGGCCCGTGCCCTCGTCGACGCCGGCGTGGACGTGGTCATCGTGGACACCGCGCACGGGCACCAGCGGGCCGTGCTGGAGATGGTGGCCCGGCTCAAGCGGGACGTCAGCATCGACATCGTGGGCGGCAACATCGCCACGTACGCGGGCGCGAAGGCGCTCGTCGAGGCCGGCGCGGACGGCGTGAAGGTGGGCGTCGGCCCGGGCGCCATCTGCACCACCCGGATCGTGGCCGGGGTCGGCGTACCGCAGATCACCGCGATCATGGAGGCGGCCCGTGCCGCCCGCCCGGCCGGCGTGCCGGTGATCGGTGACGGCGGCATCCAATACTCCGGCGACATCGCCAAGGCGCTCGTCGCCGGCGCCGACACGGTGATGCTCGGCAGCCTGCTGGCCGGCTGCGAGGAGAGCCCCGGCGAGCTGATCTTCATCAACGGCAAGCAGTACAAGGCGTACCGGGGGATGGGCTCGCTCGGCGCGATGCAGTCGCGTGGCCAGGGCAAGTCCTACTCCAAGGACCGTTACTTCCAGCAGGACGTGCTCGCCGAGGACAAGCTGGTCCCGGAGGGCGTCGAGGGCCAGGTGCCCTACCGGGGTCCGCTGTCCGCGGTCGCCCACCAGCTCATCGGCGGCCTCCGCGCCGCCATGGGGTACGTGGGCGCGGAGAGCATCCCGGAGCTGCACCGGCGTGGCCAGCTCATCCGGATCACCGCGGCCGGGCTCAAGGAGAGCCACCCGCACGACATCCAGATGACGGTCGAGGCGCCCAACTACCACTCCCGCTGACCCACCACCCCCAACCACCTGGAGTCCCTCATGCGTGACGTGGTCGAGATCGGGCTGGGCAAGACCGCGCAGCGCGGCTACCACCTGGACGACATCGCCATCGTGCCGAGCCGCCGCACCCGGGACGTCGACGACGTCTCCACGGCGTGGCAGCTCGACGCGTACCAGTTCGGCATCCCCTGCGTCGGCCACCCCTCGGACGCGACCATGAGCCCCGCCTCGGCGGTCCGGCTGGGCCAGCTCGGCGGCCTCGGCGTGCTCAACGTCGAGGGCCTCTGGACCCGGTACGAGAACCCGGCCAAGGTGCTGGAGGAACTGGCCGGTCTCGGCGAGGAGGCGCGGGCGACCAAGCGCCTCCAGGAGGTCTACGCCGAGCCGATCCGGCCCGACCTGATCGCCGAGCGGGTACGCGAGCTGCGTGAGGGCGGCGGCACGGTGGCGGTGCGGGTCTCGCCGCAGCACACGCTCGCGCTGGCCCCGGTGATCCTCGACGCCGGCGTGGACATCCTGGTCATCCAGGGCACGCTCGTCTCGGCCGAGCACGTCTCCACCACCGACGAGCCGCTGAACCTCAAGGAGTTCATCGCCGACCTCGACCTGCCGGTCATCGTCGGCGGCTGCACCGACTACAAGACCGCGCTGCACCTGATGCGTACCGGCGCGGCCGGCGTGATCGTGGGCATCGGCGGCGACGACTGGTCGACCACCGAGTCGGTGCTCGGCATCCGGGTGCCGATGGCCACCGCGATCGCCGACGCCGCCGCTGCCCGCCGCGACTACCTGGACGAGACCGGCGGCCGGTACGTGCACCTGATCGCCGACGGCGACATGCAGACCTCCGGCGACATCGCCAAGGCACTCGGCTGCGGCGCGGACGCGGTGATGCTCGGCGAGCCGCTGTCGCTCTGCGAGGAGGCCCCGGCCGGTGGCGCCTGGTGGCACTCCGCGGCCAGCCACCCGTCGCTGCCCCGGGGCGCGTTCGAGGTGGCCGGCGAGCCGCTCGGCTCGATGGAGAAGCTGCTGTTCGGCCCGGCCGACGAGCCGGACGGCCAGCTCAACCTCTTCGGCGGCCTGCGCCGCGCGATGGCCAAGTGCGGCTACCGCGACCTCAAGGAGTTCCAGAAGGTCGGGCTGGTCCTCGACCGCTGAGCACCGCTGAGCACCGGCTGAGCACCGCATGACGGCGCGGGCGGCGGCCCGGACGTGTTCCGGCCCCGCCCGCGCCGTCGCGCGTCTAGGCTCGCCGGGTGAGACGGGGGCGGATCTGGGCGGCAGGGCTGGTGGCGGCGGCGCTCGCGGTGAGCGGATGCACGGGCGGCGACGACAACGGGTTCCGGCCGGGCGCGGCGGACGCCGGTGACCCGTACGTGCCGGGGGCCGGCAACGGCGGCTACGACGTGGGCCACTACGCGCTCGACGTGCGCTACGACCCGGCCGGCGACAGGCTCGCCGGCACCGCCACGCTGACCGCCACCACCACCCGTGCGCTGTCCCGGTTCCAGCTCGACCTGGCCGGGCTGGACGTCGAGCGGGTCCGGGTGGACGGGGAGGCGGCCGAGCACCGCCACGACGGCGCCGAGCTGATCGTCACCCCGCCGCGCGGGCTGCCGTCGGGAAAGCGGCTCACCGTCGAGGTGACGTACGGCGGGGTGCCGCAACCGCTGCCGAACGCCGAACTCGGCGACGGCGGCTTCCACGCCACACCGGACGGCGCGATCGCGCTCGGCCAGCCGGAGTCGGCGAGCACCTGGTACCCGGTCAACGACCACCCGTCGGACAAGGCGACCTACGACTTCACGATCACCGTGCCGGACGGGCTCGCCGCGCTCGCGAACGGCGTGCCGGAGGGCAAGACCTCAAGCGGCGGATGGACCACCTGGCGCTGGTCGGAGCGCGCGCCGATGGCCAGCTACCTGAGCACGCTGGTGATCGGCGACTACCGGGTCAGCACCGGGACGCACGCGGGCAAGCCGCTGGTCACCGCCGTCGCCGAGGCGCTGCCCGCGGACGGGCCGGCCGCTGCGTCGGTGGCCCGCACCGGCGAGATCGCCGACTTCCTGGCCGAGCGTTTCGGCCCGTACCCGTTCGAGGCGTACGGCGGGATCGTGGTGGCCGACGAGCGCATCCGGTACGCGCTGGAGACGCAGAGCCGGCCGGTCTACGGGCCGGGCTTCTTCCGGGGCGACCGCCCGAACACCGAAGTGGTCGCGCACGAGCTGGCCCACCAGTGGTTCGGCGACAGCGTCTCGGTGGCCCGGTGGAGCGACATCTGGCTCAACGAGGGCTTCGCCACGTACGCCGAATGGCTCTGGGCCGAGCACGACGGCGGCCGGACGGTGGCGCAGACGGTCGCCGAGCGGTACGCGGACACCGACTGGTCGAAGCCCACTGTCGACCCGGGCCGGTCCGGGATGTTCGGCGACGCGGTCTACCAGCGGGGCGCGCTCGCGGTGCACGCGCTGCGCCGCGCGGTCGGCGACGAGACGTTCTACCGGGTGCTGCGCGGCTGGCTGGCGCAGCACCGCAACGGCAACGTCACCACCGCCGACTTCGTCGGGTACGCCGAACGCACGTCGGGGCGGCCGTTGCGGACGCTGCTGGACGCCTGGCTGGTCGGCGGCACGCCGCCGGGACTGCCGTGACGCACGCGTGACCGCCGCTGGGTAGGCTGCCGCGTCGGAGCGGCCCGTGGGCGGGGGCCGCCGAACGGCCCCGGGAGGGATCGAGGCGATGACGCGGCGCGGCGCACGACGACGGATCGGGTTGCTGACCTGCGGCACGCTGCTGGTGGCCGGCTGCGGTTCGGCCGAGCCGGACCCGGGTCCGTCGACCCCGGCCGGCCCGGCGCCGGCGACCTCGCGCAGCTTCGCACCGGGCGCGGCCGGCGCCGGCGATCCGTACTTCCCGCGCTACGGCAACGGTGGCTACGACGTCGCGCACTACACGGTGAAGGTGCGCTACGACCCGGAGACGGACAAGCTCAGCGGCACCACCACGATGCGGGCCACCGCGACCGCCGACCTGTCCGCGTTCAACCTGGACCTGGCCGGGCTGACCGTCCGCTCGGTGACTGTGGACGGCGCCGCCGCCCGGCACAGCCGTACCGGCAACGAACTGGTGGTCACCCCGGCCACCGGGCTGACCTCCGGCAACGGGTTCACCGCCGAGATCCGGTACGACGGGCGGCCGGAGCCGCTGCGTACCGAGTCGCTGGGCGAGGGCGGCTGGCTGCACACCTCGGACGGGGCGATCGCGCTCGGTCAGCCGGAGTCGGCGAGCACCTGGTTCCCGGTGAACGACCACCCGTCGGACAAGGCGACCTACGACTTCGAGATCACCGTCCCGAAGGGACTGACGGCGGTCTCCAACGGCGTGCCGAAGGGGAAGTCGACAAGCGGCGACTGGACCACCTGGAAATGGTCGGAGGGCGCGCCGGCGGCCAGCTACCTGACCACCGTGGCGATCGGGAAGTTCCGGGTCACCACCGGCGAGCACAAGGGGCGGCCGGTGTACAGCGCGGTCACCACGCAGCTGCCCCAGGGCGCCCCGGACCGGTCGATCGCGCGTACCGTCGAGGTCGCCGACTACCTGGAGAGCGTCTTCGGGCCGTACCCGTTCGACTCGTACGGCGGCGTGGTGATCGACGACGACCGGATCCGGTACGCGCTGGAGACGCAGAGCCGTCCGGTCTACTCGGCCAGCTTCTTCCGGCAGGGCGACAACACCGGCGTGGTCGCGCACGAGCTGGCCCACCAGTGGTACGGCAACAGCGTGTCGATCCAGCGCTGGCAGGACATCTGGCTCAACGAGGGGCTGGCCACGTACGCCGAGTGGCTGTGGGCCGAGCACAGCGGCTCGACCACAGTGCAGCGCACGTTCGAGCAGAAGTACGCGAACGCCGGCTCGCAGGTGTGGCGGACGCCGCCGGGCAAGCCGGGGGTGGAGAACCTGTTCAGCCGCTCGGTCTACGACCGGGGCGGGATGACTGTGCACGCGCTGCGGGTGGCGGTGGGCGACACCGCGTTCTTCACCGTCCTGCGTACCTGGGCGGCGGAGCGGAAGAACGGCAACGCCACCACAGCCGACTTCGTCGCGCTGGCCGAGCGGGTCTCGGGCAAGAAGCTGGCGAAGGTCTTCGACCCGTGGCTGTACGGCACCGAGCGCCCGCCCGCCCCGAAACCGCTGTAGGTCCTCAGTTCTTGACGCGCAGCGACGGGTGGGCGGTCAGGAAGGCGTCGGCCCGCCCGTCGCGCAGCGCGGTGAGGAAGTCGCGGCCCAGCGGCTTGAGCTGCTCGCCCCGGTACGCGCCGCCGCTGCTCACCCCGGCGCCGGGCAGCACGACGAGCGTGAGCCGGTCGGCGGGCAGGCCACCGAGGGCGTACGCGAAGTCGACCAGGTCGCGGCCGCCTCCGGCGTACACCAGGGTCTTGCCGAGCGCGGCGACCACCTGCTCGACCCGCTGCGGGTCGCGCGCGGTGCCCTGGTCGACGATCTTGCGGGCCAGCGCCCGGAGCAGTTGCTGCTGGTGCCGCTGCCGGGTGTAGTCGCCGCCCGCGGTGTAGCGCTGCCGCGCGTAGTCCAGCGCCTGCCAGCCGGTCAGGTGGCGGGTGCCCTTCTCGTAGACCATCTGCGGCCCGGTGTAGCCGCCGCCGGTCAGCGTCCGCATGGTGCCGTCCGGGCGGCGGTGCCGGGACTCGACCCGCTGGTCGACGTAGAGGTCCACCCCGCCGAGCGTGTCCACCAGCTTGTCGAAGCCGCCGAACGTGATCACCGCGCCGGCGTCGATGCGCAGCCCGGTGTAGCGGGAGACGGTGGTGCGCAGCAGCTCGTACCCCTGGGCGGTGCTGGGGTTGGCCTTGTCGCCCGGCACCCGGCTGCCGTAGCTCATCGCGTGGGTGAGCTTGGTCCGGCCGCCCGGGTAGCGCGCCTTCGGGTAGGCGGGGATGTCCACCACCAGGTCGCGGGGGAGCGAGAACAGGTACGCCCGGTCCAGCCCGGCGGGTACGTGCAGCAGCAGCACCGCGTCGGCGTGCGGCTCCCAGCCGGGGATGCTGACCCGGGTGTCGACGCCGACGAGCAGCAGGTTGAGCGGGCCTTTCAGGTCGGCGCCGGGCGGCGGCGTCGGGCTGGCGGTGGTCGGGGCGGGCGTCGGCGAGGCCGGTGGCGTGGTGCTCGGGCCGGCGGCCGGGGCGGCCGGACGGTTCGCCACCAGCCGGGTGGTCACCACCGCTCCGGTGGCGACCAGCAGCGCGGCCACCAGCGCGGCCAGGCCCAGCAGGCGTCGTCTCGTCACGTTCGTGCCTCCCCGTGTGATTCGACGCGCCAGGAGGGCCCAGAGGTTGCAGTGGTGGGAATCCCGGCGATCGAGCGCTCTGCATGATGTGCGAAAAGGTCTCGTTGGCGCTATAGCTACTCGTCGGTAATGATGCGTCCATGCGCTACGACGTGGTCGTCATCGGGTCCGGGTTCGGCGGCAGCGTCACCGCGCTGCGGCTGGCCGAGAAGGGTTACTCGGTCGGCGTCCTGGAGGCCGGGCGGCGCTTCGCCGACGACGAGTTCCCGCGTACGTCCTGGCGGGCGCGACGGTTCCTCTGGGCGCCCCGGCTCGGCTGCTTCGGGCTCCAGCGGATCACGCTGCTGCGCTCGGCCGACCGCAAGGCCGGCGGCGGCGTGCTCGTGCTCTCCGGCGCCGGGGTGGGCGGCGGCTCGCTCGTCTACGCGAACACGCTCTACGAGCCGCTCGACGCGTTCTACGCCGACCCGCAGTGGCGCGACATCACCGACTGGCGCGACGAACTGGCCCGCCACTACGACCAGGCGAAGCGGATGCTCGGCGTCACCACGTACCCGATCGACACCCGCGCGGACCGGGCCGTCCGCGCGGTGGCCGAGCGGATGGGGGTGGCGCACACCTACCACCCGACGCCGGTCGGCGTGCACATCGGGCGGCCGGGCGAGCGAGTGGCCGACCCGTACTTCGGCGGGGCCGGCCCGGACCGCACCGGGTGCAGCCACTGCGGGTCCTGTATGACGGGCTGCCGGCACGGCGCCAAGAACACGCTGGTGAAGAACTACCTCTGGCTGGCCGAGCGGCTCGGCGTGCAGGTGCACCCGCTGACCACCGTGACCGCCGTGCGCCCCGACCCGGCTGGCGGGTACGCGGTGCACACCGAACGCACCGGCGCGTGGCTGCGCAAGCGGCGCGAGGTGATCCACGCCGACCAGGTCGTCTTCGCGGCCGGCGCGCTCGGCACCCAGCGGCTGCTGCACGAGATGAAGGCGACCGGCGCGCTGCCGGCGCTCTCGCCCCGCCTCGGCGAGCTGACCCGCACCAACTCCGAGGCCATCCTCGGCGCCTCGGTGGCGCCCGGCGCGGCCCGGAAGCGCGGCCTCGACTTCACCGAGGGGGTGGCGATCACCAGCTCGTTCCACCCCGACCCGCAGACCCACATCGAGCCGGTCCGGTACGGCAAGGGCTCCAACGCGATGGGCCTGCTCCAGTCGCTGCTCGTCGACGGCGGTCCCCGCCGCGCCCGGCGCTGGCTGGGCAGCATCGTCCGGCAGCCCCTGCTGGCGGCGCGGATGCTGTCCGTACGCCGCTGGTCCGAGCGCACCGTGATCGCGCTCGTCATGCAGTCGGTCGACAACTCGCTGACCACCCGCTACCGCCGGGGCCGGCTGGTCTCCGGCCCCGGCCACGGCGCGCCCAACCCGACCTGGATCCCGGCCGGCAACACGGCGGCCCGGCTGCTCGCCGAGGAGATCGGCGGCACCCCGGGCGGGGCGGTCACCGAGCCGTTCAACATCCCGGTGACCGCGCACATCCTCGGCGGCGCGGTCATCGGCGCCTCCCCGGACGAGGGTGTCATCGACCCCTGGCACCGGGTGTACGGCCACCCGGGGCTGCACGTGGTGGACGGCGCGGCGGTCTCGGCGAACCTGGGCGTCAACCCGTCGCTGACGATCACCGCGCAGGCCGAGCGGGCCATGTCGTACTGGCCGAACAAGGACGAGGCGGACCCGCGTCCGGCGCTCGGCTCCCCGTACACCCGGGTCGCGCCGGTCCCGCCGCGGCGGCCGGCCGTCCCCGCGCACGCCCCCGCCGCCCTGCGGTGAAAGGAAGGGCCCCTTCTTAACGCCTCCGGTAGAGGAAGGGGCCCCTGTTAACACATTCACCCCGCCACACCGCCGGGGCGCGTCCGCGCGCCCGGTGACTGTCGGTAGGCTTTGCGCACATGAGCACGCCTCGCCCCGTCCTCGTGGTGGACTTCGGAGCCCAGTACGCCCAGCTCATCGCGCGCCGCGTCCGCGAGGCGAAGGTCTACTCGGAGATCGTCCCGCACTCCATGCCGGTGTCCGAGATGCTGGTGAAGAACCCCGCCGCGATCATCCTGTCCGGCGGTCCGGCCAGCGTGTACGCGCCGGACGCGCCGCAGATCGACGCCGGCGTGTTCACCGCCGACGTGCCGGTCTTCGGCATCTGCTACGGCTTCCAGGCCATGGCCCAGGCGCTCGGTGGCACCGTCGCGCGCACCGGCAACCGCGAGTACGGCGGCACCCCGCTGCGCCCGCGCCTGACCGAGCCCGGTGTGCTGCTGCGCGACCTCCCGGCCGACCTGCCGGTCTGGATGAGCCACGGCGACTGCGTCACCGAGGCGCCGGAGGGCTTCACCGTCACCGCCGAGTCGGCGGGCGCCCCGGTCGCCGCGTTCGAGGACCTGGCCGGCCGCCGCGCCGGCGTGCAGTTCCACCCGGAGGTCGGGCACACCGCGCACGGCCAGGAGATGCTCACCCGCTTCCTGTACGACATCGCCGGCATCGAACCGACGTGGACGCCGTCGAACATCATCGACGAGCAGGTCGCCCGGATCCGCGAGCAGATCGGCGACAAGGAGGTCATCTGCGGTCTCTCCGGCGGCGTCGACTCGGCGGTCGCCGCGGCGCTCGTGCACCGTGCCGTGGGCGACCAGCTCACCTGCGTGTTCGTGGACCACGGCCTGCTGCGGGCCGGTGAGGCCGAGCAGGTCGAGAAGGACTACGTCGCCGCCACCGGCATCAAGCTGAAGGTGGTCGACGCCCGGGAGCGGTTCCTCGGCGCGCTGGCCGGGGTGACCGACCCGGAGCAGAAGCGCAAGATCATCGGCCGGGAGTTCATCCGGGTCTTCGAGGCCGCCGCCCGGGAGATCGCGGCGCACGGCGACGTGGAATACCTGGTGCAGGGCACGCTCTACCCGGACGTGGTGGAGTCCGGCGGCGGCACCGGCACCGCCAACATCAAGAGCCACCACAACGTCGGCGGCCTCCCCGAGGACCTGAAGTTCTCACTGGTCGAGCCGCTGCGCACGCTGTTCAAGGACGAGGTTCGCACGATCGGCCTGGAGCTGGGCCTGCCCGAGGCGATGATCTGGCGGCACCCGTTCCCCGGCCCGGGCCTGGCCATCCGGATCATCGGCGCGGTCGACGAGGAGCGTCTCGCCGTGCTCCGCAAGGCCGACCTGATCGCCCGGCAGGAGCTGACCACTGCCGGCCTGGACCGGGGCGTCTGGCAGTTCCCGGTGGTGCTGCTGGCCGACGTCCGCAGCGTCGGGGTGCAGGGTGACGGGCGCACCTACGGTCACCCGGTGGTGCTACGCCCGGTCTCCAGCGAGGACGCGATGACCGCCGACTGGTCCCGGCTGCCCTACGACGTGGTGGCCCGGATCTCCACCCGGATCACGAACGAGGTCGCCGAGGTCAACCGCGTGGTCCTGGACGTGACGAGCAAGCCGCCGGGCACCATCGAGTGGGAGTGACGCCGCTCAGGCCGCGGGCGGCGGTCCGGCGTCCGGCCCGGTCGGCGGGACCGGCGGCCACCCGGGCGCGGTGCCCGGCGGGTGCGGCCAGGCGGGCGCGCCGGCCGGCTCCTCGGGCATCAGGAACCACATGATCGGGTACGCGAGCGCGGCGAGCCCGCCGGTGAGCACCGTGGCGGTCGCGAAGATCACCCGGATCAGTGTGGGGTCGGCGGCGAAGTAGCGGCCGAGGCCGCTCGCCACGCCGGCGATCATGCGGTCGCTGACCGGGCGGCGGAGCTGCTTGTACGGGGCGTGGGAGGGATTCGGAGAGGTCATGTCTCCACGGTCCCGCGCGCCGCGGCGGGCGACCTCGGTGACCGCCCGGAGCCCTACCCTGATGCGTCCCTGAGACGCCAGCGAAGAGTCAGGAATCTGACTCTTTTCGATCCCGGTAACCCGCTCCGGGGAGAATTTGATCCCGTGACCACCTCGCTGGAGCCGCTCCGCAGGATCGCGGCATACGCAGTTTGTGCTGATTCAAACGGCCGAGTGTTGCTGGTCCGCGCATCGGAGCGCTCCGGCACCCCCGGCACCTGGTCGCTCCCCGGAGGAGCGGTCGACCACGGTGAGGACCCCAAGCACACAGTCGTCCGGGAGACCGCGGCCGAGACCGGGCTCTCGGTCGCCGTCGCCGGCCTCCAGGACGTGCTCGCCGACATGCGGGCCCTGCCCGAGCGGCGCATCACGATCCACACCGACCGCCTCCTCTACACCGTCTCGGTACGCGGCGGGACGCTCACCGAGCGGATCGACCGCCCGACCGACCTGGCCCGCTGGTTCACCCTCGACGAGGCCCGGGAGCTGCCGCTGCGGTCGTTCACCGCGCGTGCGCTGGGCCTGCCCACCTCCACCGACGACATCGTGCCGGAGGAGGTGCCCGAGTTCCCCTCGTTCTACGCCGTGCCCGGCCCGGACGGGCTGCACCGGGCGCAGCGCTTCGCCGCGTACGCGGTGGTGACCGACCCGGAGGAGCGCGTGCTGCTGACCCGGGTGTCCGACGGCTACCCGGGCGCCGGTTGCTGGCACCTGCCCGGTGGCGGCACCGACTACGGCGAGCAGCCGGGCGCGGCGCTGATCCGGGAGCTGGTCGAGGAGACCGGGCAGACCGGCCGCCTGGTCGAGCTGCTCGGCGTGGCCAGCCACCGGGACGCCGCCTCGCTCGGCCCGGAGGGCTACCCGATCGACTGGCACGGCGTACGCGCCTTCTACCGGGTTGTGGTCGACCAGCCGGCGCCGCCCACGGTGGCCGACGTCGGCGGCTCCACCTGCGAAGCCCGCTGGTTCCGGCGCGAGGAACTCGGCGCCCTGCCCACCGACCGCCTCACCGAGGTGACCGCCGAGGCGGTCCAGGCCGCCCATCTCCTCTAGACCCACCCGACCCGCTCACACCCGCGCCCCACTTCGGCGATCATGAAGTTGACGGCGGGAAATGTCCGCCCCGGTACCGCTAACCTCATGATCGACGGAGTGGGGCGCTCGGGTGCGGGGGAGTGGTGCGGGTGGAGCAGCAGCGGCGGGTCGGGGCGTACGGGATGCTGCGGGACTCCGAGGGGCGGGTGCTGCTGGCGCGTGGCTCGGCGAAGTGCCCGTACCCGGGGGTGTGGCAGTTGCCCGGCGGCGGCGTCGAGCACGCGGAACACCCGGCCGACGCGGTGGTCCGCGAGTTCGCCGAGGAGACCGGGCTGACCGTCGCGCCCGGCGCGATCCGGGCCGCCGTCGCCGACGTGACCGCGTTCCGCGCCGAGAACGTCGCGATGCACACCGACCGGCTGATCTTCGACGTCGAGGCGCGCGGCGGGCGGCTGCGACCCGAGCCCGCCGGCGGCACCGACGAGGTGGGCTGGTTCACCCCGCAGGAGGCGGCGGGCCTCCCGCTGATGGTGTTCACTGCCGAGCTGCTCGGCCTGCCGGTGACTCCGCTGCCGGCCGACATGCCCCGCGGGCTGCCCGTCGACCCGGCCGGGCCGGCCGTCGACCGACGGCAGCGCTTCGCCGCGTACGGGCTGGTCACCGATCCGGCCGACCGGGTGCTGCTCACCATGATCGCCGACGGCTACCCGGGCGCGGGCCGCTGGCACCTGCCCGGCGGCGGCACCGACCACGGCGAGCAGCCGGCCACCGGGCTGCTGCGTGAGCTGGTCGAGGAGGCCGGACAGCTGGGCCGGGTGGTCGACCTGATGGCGGTGGACAACCTGCACAACCCGGCCGCGCTCGGCCCGGAGGGCCGGCCGCTGGACTGGCACGGCATCCGGGTGATCTACCGGGTACGCGTGGACGCGCCGACCGAGGCGGTGGTGACCGAGCTGGCCGGTGGCTCCACCGCCCGGGCGGCCTGGTTCGCGCCGGAGCAGGTCGGCGGCCTGTCGATGACCGACGTGGCGGCCCGCGCCACCGGGCAGCGGGTGAGGTGAATCGCTCGCCGAGCCGCCCTGGGTGACCTCCGGTACAGTCGGAAGGAAGGGTTGGCCGACAAAAACGGACGTTGAAGCCCGAGATGGGAATGATTGAGCGGTTCGTGCGGTTAAGGGAGATATAAGTACCGCCGGCAGCTATCGCCAAGCCCCTGTTCCCTGTGCAATGGTGTACTCCGCAAAAGGGCTGCCGGACCCGAAAGGTCCGGCACGAGACAGCCGGACACCCGCCCCGTCGAGGGCGGCCAGCCGATCCGGTGATGGAGGAAACGTGCCGAGAGCCCCATGGCGCCGGCGTCGTACGACTGACAGTCCGCGCCCCGCAGGGCGTCGCTGGGCGGGCCGGTTGCGCCGCAGCAGCACGTTCGCCCGCCAGGTGCTGCTGGTCCGGGTGGGCCGCCGGGACGGCGCGGCCGTTCCGGGGACCGACCTGGTCACCCCCGACCACCGTTACGCAGACCGCCAGCGTCTCCGCTACGGCCGGCTCGACACCGACATCGAGGTGGTACGCCCGGTCAGCCCGGCGCTCGCCCCGGCCGCCCCGGTCGACGACGAGTCATCGGCGATGTCGATCCCGCTCCTGCCGGGTGAGCGCACCGCCGCCCGCCGGGTCAAGTTCGCGCTCGTCAACGCGTGCACGCTGAGCAGCCTCATGCTCGGCATGCTGGCCATCTTCCTGGCCATGCGCGGTGACGTGCAGATCGCCGCGATCTGCCTGATCGCGTGCGTCGCGTTCGACGGCCTCGACGGCGCGCTGGCCCGCAAGCTCGGCGTGGCCAGCCCGTTCGGCGCGCAGATGGACTCGCTCGCCGACATGTGCTCCTTCGGCCTCGCCGCGCCGGTGGTGGTCTACGCCTCGCTGGCCGGTTCGGTGCCCCCGGCAGCCGCCGCGGTCTCCTGCGCGCTCGTCGCCGCCTGCGCGGCGATCCGGCTCGCCCGGTTCAACGTCTCGCCGAAGGACGGCCGCTTCTTCTGCGGTGTGCCGACTACCATGGCGGCGGCAGTGCTGGCCCTGACCGTGGCCATCGGCGTGCCGGTCCCCGGCCTGGTGATGGTGGCCGGCGTGGCGCTGCTCGCCTTCGCCATGGTGTCGAGCTTCCCGTACGCCAAGCTCGCCCGGCTGCTGAAGCTGCCGCCGTGGCTCTGGCTGGCCCCGGTGATCGGCGCGCTCGTCGACATCCGGCTCACGTTCGCCCTCGTGGTGGTGGGCTACCTGGTCAGCGGGCCGCTGCTCTGGCTGCACCAGCGCCGTACCGCCTGATCCGAGAACGACAGAAGGGGCGCCGCCGCAGCGGCGCCCCTTCTTCGTGTCCGGCGTTCAGCGCCAGCGGGCGATCACCGTCGCGCCGCCGACCACCTTGTCGCCCGGACCGACCAGCGGGTCCGCCGCGTCGGCCGGCAGGTAGACGTCGGTACGCGAGCCGAACCGGATCAGGCCGAAGCGCTCACCCCGGGCCAGCAGCGAACCGACCGGCGCCCGCTGCACGATCCGGCGGGCGATCAGCCCGGTGCGCTGCGCCACGACCACGGTGCCGTGGTCGGTGTCCAGCACCGTGTACGCCGCCACGTTGTGCTCGGCATCAGGCTTCATGGCGTTGACGAACCCGCCGTCGGCGACGAAGTAGTCCACCACCTTGCCGGCCACCGGGGCGCGGTTGACGTGCACGTCCAGCACGGACAGGAACACCGCGATCCGCAGCCACTCGCCGTCGCCGAAGCGCTCGTCCTGCAGGCGCTGCACGGAGAGCACCTGGCCGTCCGCCGAGGCGACCACTGCCGACGGGTCCTCCGGCACGTCCCGCTCCGGGTCCCGGAAGAACGCGGCCACCGGCGCGGCGGCCAGCGCCGGAAGCAGCCAGAGCTTCGACTTCGGGCGGGCGGCCCGGGCCAGGGCGGCCAGGCCGAGCGTGATGCCGGCGGCGGCCACCCCGTTCGAGTCGATGTGCATGCCCCGGGTCAGCGGCACGCTCGACGGCCGGTACGCCGGGGACAGCGAGGCCGCGAGCGCGACCGGCGCCGGGGTGAACCGCAGGTGGTGCACGCGTACCGGCGGGGTGTTGCGCAGCACCAGGTCGGTGCGTACGCCGTGCAGCACGCCCTGTCGGTCCAGTTCGCCGTCCGCGCCCTCGGTGCGGAACAGCGGCGCGGCGACGCTCAGCACCGCGCCGTCGGCCAGGTATTTCGTCAGCCCGTCCACAGCGGCACGCGCCTGCTCGGCGGTGCCGGTGAACGGCTCGGCGACGACCACCACGGCGGCGGCGTCCGCCTCGGCGAGGGTGTCGACCACCCGTACCCGGTCGGCGACCCAACGGCCCTGCGCGGTGACGTGCTCCCGCAGCGCGGCCGCCGCGGCGCCCTCCGCCGGCACCACTGTGAGCCGGTCGCCGGGTAGCAGCGCCTCGATCGCCGCGGCCAGCACCGCGGACTCCGGAGTCGCGCCGACCAGCAGGCCGGCCTTCGGGTCGTTACGCCGGGCGAACTCGCTGACGAGCGTGCGGGCGGCGCGCTCGCCGATGCGGACCGCACCGGAGGGACCGGTGACGCGCACGGCGGGGGACTGGGTCATGTCGGGCGGGCTCCTGACGAGGTAGCGGACGGACGGGCGGCGGCTCTCCGGCGACCCGACCGGCGGCTCCGGCGTGGTCGGGTGCGCGGGCCGGCCGGCGGAGGCGAGATCTCCGCCGACCAGCATAGGCCGCGTTCCGAGGGCCCCGCAGTGGCGCGGTCAGGCCGGGTCGCCCGGCGTACGCCGTTCCTCGCGTGTCTCGTCCGCCGGCGGGTCCACCGCCGGCATCTCGCGGGTGGCGGGCCCCGCGTCGTCGGTCGTCGCCTCGGTGGCCCACTCGTCGGCCACGTCGGACGTCGTCTCGCCGTCGCCGGCCGGGCTGTCGTCCCGGTACGGCGCGGAGACCGTCGCTTCCGTCGGCGCGGGCTGCTCCGCGGCCCGCCCCGAGCGCAGCGCGCCGATCAGCCCGAGCAACCCGATCAGGACCAGGCCGCCGGCCAGGAACCAGCCGACCGGAGGTACGGACAGCCCGAGGATGCGGGCCAGCAGCCACCAGACGGACAGGCCGAGGAAGACGAGTCCGAAAGCGAACGACACGATGTCGGTGCGGTGCGCCTTCATCGGGTCACCTCCAGCTTGCCGGCGTTCACGTGGATGTAGAGGCGCAGCTTGCCCCCGCCGGGGCCGTCGGCGCCGGTGTCGGTGCTCTCCCACTGGCGGTTGCCGAGCCCGCCGCTGCGCTTGCCGAAGACCGAGGCGTCACCGGCGTTCACCTCGGCGACGGTTGTCACGTCCACGTCCGGCGGTACGACCACTGTGGCGTTGCCGAGGTTCACGTCGAGGGTCACCTGCACGTCCTGCTTGTCGAAGTTGATCCCACGCAGGTCGAGTACGGCGTCACCGAGGTTGTTCTCGTACCGGTCGGCCAGGTCGCGCAGGTCGGTCGGCGCCCAGGTGACGTTGCCGTCGATGCCGCGCACCCGGTCGTAGGACTCGGCGACGGTGGCGATGCCGAGCGCCGCCGCGGTCACCAGGCCGAGGGCGATGAGCCAGCGGGCCCGGCCGAACCAGGTGCCCACGAGCAGGCCGAGGCCGATGGTGGCGAGCACCGCGGCGAAGTAGCCGGCGGCGCCGACCGGGAAGACGTCGAGCAGGTCGAGCATGGCCACCACGCCCAGCGCCAGGAAGATCAGCGAGAACGTGATCGCGCCGAGCGGGGACCGCTCCTTGGGCCGCTTCGGCGGTCGCGGCGGCCGGCCCGGCGGTGGCGAGGGCGGCGACCCGGCGTACGGGCCGTGCGGGGCGAACGGCGGGCGGTATCCGCCGGGCGGCAGCGGCGCGCCCACCGGCGCGGGGGGCGGCACGGCGGCCGGCTCACCCAGCGGGGCGCCGGTGTTTGGCGCACCCGGCCAGGAGTGCGCCGCGCCGTAGGCCGGCCAGGTGGCGGTGTCCGCGACCGGACCGCTCACCGGCGGCATCGCGGCGGTCGTCGGCTCGGACCAGCCCGGCCGGGTGCCGGCCGCGGCGGGCCAGCCCGGCGCCGGGAGCGTCGGGTAGCTCGTCCCGGCCTCCGGCAGGCCCGGCTCGCGCCCCGGCGTCGCCGGGTGGCCCGGGCCGGACGGGGACGCCGGTTGGTAGCCGGGCTCGGAGGCGGGCGCCGGGGGATAGCCCGGCTCGGTGCGGCCGGCCGGCGGGTAGCCGGGCTCGGCGTGGGCGGCGTACGACGCCGCTTCGGGGCGTACCGGTGGCGTGGTACCGACCGGCGGCGCGGCGGTCCACGGCGGCCCGGCGGCCCCCGCGGTCCACGTGCCCGGGGCCGGCGGCGCGGGCCAGGCCACCGGCGGCACCGGACCCGGCACCGGGCCGGGCGGCGGTGCCGGCTGAGCCGGCCGCTGCCCCGGGCCGCGCTGCTCGCGGTTGAGCAGCAGCGCGCCGCCGATCAGGATCACCGCGCCCAGCAGGATGGCCCGGAACCCGTCGGTGACGACGTAGGCGAAGCCGAGCGCCACCACGATGCCGAGCACGATCACGGTGATCGGGGACATGCTGGACCGGCCGCGGCCGAGCATGGCCTCCACCGGGGAGGCGGTGTCGCCCTCGCCGGGGATGATCAGCCAGCCGGCGACGTACACGATGATGCCGATGCCACCGAAGAAGCCGAGCACGGCCAGCAGCACGCGCCACAGCACCGGGTCGGTGTTCGTGGCCCGGCCGATGGCGGCGCACACCCCGGCCAGGTAGCGGCCCTCGCGGGGGCGCACCAGCCCGTACCGGGTGGTGAAGCCGGCGGCGCCGGGCGGCGGGGCGT
Source organism: Micromonospora sp. NBRC 110037 (assembly GCF_001652995.1). Lineage (NCBI taxonomy): Bacteria > Bacillati > Actinomycetota > Actinomycetes > Micromonosporales > Micromonosporaceae > Micromonospora > Micromonospora sp. NBRC 110037. The sequence continues at coordinate 33,962 of NZ_BBVA01000003.1, read as the reverse complement.
ACCCCCCGGGTGGCGGGCCGGTGAACGGCGCGCCGCCGCCGGGCGGCGTGGTCGCGTGGTCGGTGGGGGGCGCCGACCCCGGTGGGGGCGGCGGCGGGGCGTCCTGTGCTGCCGCCCAGGGGCGGGGCGGACGGGCAGCGTCCTCGGTCATGCCTCCGATACTGCTTGCCCGGCCGCCCGGACTGCCTCAGGACCCGACCCTGACCCCACCCTGAGATCCGCCGGTGGCGAAAGTCCGGGGCGTCCCCGTGGTCCGGGACGTCGCCGCCGTGTGACGATCTGAGCGTCGGCGCCGCCGCCCTCTCCATCTCGACCTGGGAGTTTCCGATCAGCAGCACCCCTGCCCCGCACGCCCCGCGCCTCTACCGGGCCACCGAGCACCGGCTGGCCGCCGGGGTGGCCGCGGGCATCGCCGAGCACCTGGGCATCCCGGTGCTGCGGGTGCGGATGGCGTTCATGGTCCTGCTCGGGCTCAGCGGCCTCGGGCTGCTGCTGTACGCCGCCTTCTGGGCGGTGGTGCCACCCCGCCCCGGCGACACCGCCGTCCCGCCGCGCCGTGACCTGACCCAGCTGCTGCCGTTCGTGGCGATCGGGCTGGGCGTACTGCTGTTGCAGGTCTTCGCCTTCAACTCGGTGGGCGCGGCCGGCACCGCCGGCTGGCTGGTGGCGATCATCGCGGTCGGCGCGGGCGTCATCTGGCACCAGTCCGGGCCGGAGCGGCGCCGGCAGTGGGGCGACGCGGCGGTGCCCTGGCTGGGCGCGGTGGTGGAAGAGACCGACCGGCGCGCGTTCGTGCTGCGCTTCATCGGCGGCGGCGTGCTCGTCGCGGTCGGCATCATCGGCGTGGCGGCCGTCTACTCCCCGGCGCAGAACTTCGACGCGGTGCTCAACGGCGTGATCTTCGCGCTGGTCGGGCTGGCCGGCGTCGGCGTGGTGACCGGCCCGGTGCTCTGGCGGACCTGGAACCAGCTCCGCTCGGAGCGGGAGGGACGCATCCGCGAGCAGGAGCGGGCCGAGCTGGCCGCCATGGTCCACGACCAGGTGCTGCACACGCTGGCCCTGATCCAGCGCAACGCCAGCGACGTCAAGACGGTGCAGCGGCTGGCCCGTGGCCAGGAGCGCTCGCTGCGCAACTGGCTCTACAAGCCGACCGCCTCGCCGACCGAGCGGTTCGCGGCCGCGCTGGAGCAGGCCGCCGCCGAGGTGGAGGACACGTTCGCCATCACTGTCGAGGCGGTGGTCGTCGGCGACCGGGAGACCGACGAGCGGGTCGGCGCGCTCGTGGCCGCCGCCCGGGAGGCCCTGGTCAACGCGGCCCGGCACGCCGGTGTGCAGACCGTGTCGCTCTACGCCGAGGTGGAGCCGGAGCAGGTGAGCGTCTTCGTCCGGGACCGGGGCAAGGGCTTCGACCCGGATACGGTGGAGAATCACCGGCACGGCGTCCGAGGATCGATCATCGGGCGGATGAAGCGGCACGGCGGCCGGGCGGAGATCCGGTCCGAGCCGGGAGAAGGGACCGAGGTCCGGCTGATCCTGCCGATCAGCGGCTCCGGCTCCACGGCGGAAAGGGACAGGTGACATGTCCGAGCAGGAACCGGTCGAGGGCACGGCGCCGCGCGGGCCGCTGCGGGTCTTCCTCGTCGACGACCACGCGATGTTCCGGGCCGGCGTGCGCGCCGAGCTGGGCGCGCGGGTCGAGGTGGTCGGCGAGGCCAGCTCGGTGGCCGAGGCGGTGACCCGGATCGCGGCCACCGCGCCGGACGTGGTGCTGCTCGACGTGCACATGCCCGACGGCGGCGGCCGCGCGGTGCTGGAGGCGATGCGGCGTACCCACCCGCAGGTGCGGTTCCTCGCGCTGAGCGTGTCCGACGCCGCCGAGGACGTGATCGGGCTGATCCGGGCAGGCGCGCGGGGCTACGTCACCAAGACGATCTCCCCGGAGGAGCTGACCGACGCGATCCGCCGGGTGGCCGACGGCGACGCCGTGTTCAGCCCCCGGCTGGCCGGGTTCGTGCTTGACGCGTTCGCGTCCCGGCCGGACGCGCCGGTGGCCGACCCCGAGCTGGACCAGCTCACCAACCGGGAGCGCGAGGTGCTCCGGCTGCTCGCCCGCGGGTACGCCTACAAGGAGATCGCCAAGGAGCTGTACATCTCGATCAAGACGGTCGAGACGCACGTCTCCAACGTCCTGCGCAAGCTCCAGATGTCGAACCGGTACGAGCTGTCCCGCTGGGCTGCCGACCGCCGCCTGGTCTGAGCTCACGTCGCTCGGCGACCCCCTGGGAGGCATCGTCCCCCCGGGGGGTCGTTGTTGTCCGCACAGTCGACGTCGGTATCCTCCGGACGGACAAAAAAGCCGCAGCCGTGCGCCCGTTGACGGCCCGGAGCGGGCGCGGTCCACGTCACAGCGCATGCGGGCGGCAGGGATGCCCGTCAACCTCCATGTGCCCGTCTTGCCTGTTCAGGGCCCTATCGTCCGTACGCTTTGTGATCTTTTCTCAAGTATCGGCAACGTGGCGGGCAACTAACGTCTTGATAACGGCACCTTCACGGAAAGGGCCGGTGGGTGTCACAGTGGCAGCACCTCACCCCCCGGTGTGAGGCATCTCGTCGGGCCTGCCGACCACGTGGACGCCGCCACCAGCGTCGCCGCGTGGTTGTCGACCCTGCGCGGTGCCCACGTCCAAGGTGTGGCGCCCGGCGGATCGGTACCCCTGGGGTGTCCCGAAATCCTCTGCGGTAAACCGACGTCCGGCTTGTCCGGGTCGCCGGTGGTGTCACCCCCAAACGTGCGTGAAACCCACGACGGAACCAGGTTAAGAAAGAGGAGGCCCCTCGGAATGAGAGTCTCGAAGCGGGCGAGCGGCGCGCTCGCGGTGGGCGCGGCATTCGCGCTCGTCGCGTCCGGCTGCTCCAGCGGGAACAACGACGGTGGCGACGCCGGCGCCAGCTCGGACGGCGCGATCGTCATCGACGGTACCCAGCCGGAGAACCCCCTGGTTCCGGCGAACACCACCGAGACCGGTGGCGGCGCGATCATCGACTGGATGTGGAGCGGTCTGGTCGAGTACCCCAACAACGGTGGGGCGCCGCAGAACCTGCTCGCCGAGTCGATCGAGACGAGCGACTCGAAGGTCTTCAAGATCAAGATCAAGCAGAACACCAAGTTCCACGACGGCACCACCGTCAAGGCCGAGAGCTTCGTCAAGGCCTGGAACTGGGCGGCGTACGGCCCGAACGGCGCGCAGAACGCCTCCTTCTTCTCCGACATCCAGGGCTTCGACGAGGTCTACACCGAGGACCCGGACGGCCCGGACGGCCCGCAGAAGGCCCCGGAGCCCAAGGCCAAGGACATGTCCGGCCTCAAGGTCGTCGACGACTGGAACTTCGAGGTCACGCTGAACGCGCCGACCGCCGTGTTCCCGACCAAGCTCGGCTACAGCGCCTTCGTGCCGCTGCCGGACGCCTTCTTCTCCACCACCCCGGCGGAGTTCGGCAAGAAGCCGATCGGTAACGGCCCGGTCAAGCTCGTCTCCTGGCAGGACGACGTCGAGATCAAGCTGACCCGCTTCGACGACTACAGCCTGCGCGACAAGATGAAGATCAAGGACGTCACCGTCAAGATCTACCAGGACGACACGGCGGCCTACAACGACCTGCTCGCCGGCAACCTGGACTTCCAGCAGCAGGTTCCGGTCTCCGCGCTGGCCGGTGACAAGTGGAAGACCGACCTGGCCGAGCGGGCCATGTCCTCGACCACCCCGTCGACCGGCATCATCGCCTTCCCGATCTACGACAAGCGCTTCCAGAACCCGAAGCTGCGCAAGGCGATCTCGCTGTCCATCGACCGGCAGGCGATCACCGACAAGATCTTCTTCGGTACCCGTAAGCCGGCCGACAGCTGGGCCAACCCGCTGACCCCGGGCGCCGAGCCGGGCAACTGCACCGCCTGCAAGTTCGACGTGGCCGAGGCCAAGAAGCTCTACGCCGAGTCCGGTGGCTTCCAGGGCAAGCTGACCCTGTCGTACAACGCGGACGCCAGCCACAAGGAGTGGATGGAGGCCGTCGCCCAGCAGATCAAGACCAACCTGGGCATCGACGCGGTCGCCGTCGGCGTGCCGACCTTCGCGGTCTTCCGCGCCAACATCAACGCCTACAAGATGACCGGCGCGTACCGGGCCGGCTGGCAGCAGGACTACCCGGACGTGGAGAACTGGATCAACCCGCTCTACGTCACCGGTGGTTCCTCGAACGACGGCAAGTACAGCAACCCGCAGGTGGACGCCCTCGCCAAGGAGGCCACCGCGGCCCCCAGCATCGAGGAGGCCCACAAGAAGTTCGCTGAGGCCGTCAAGCTGATCGACCAGGACGTTCCGTCGATGCCGATCTACTTCGGTGGCCAGCAGTCCGGCCACTCGGAGAAGATCAAGAAGCTCGAGCTGACCAACGTCGGCGAGCTCGACATCACCTCGGTCGAGCTCTGATCCGAACGCTCTGACCCCGGGTCGGGCTCGCCTACCGGTGAGCCCGACCCGGGGCCGTTCCGCGAGGGGGTGTACAACGAACCCCTCGCAACGTTGTCGCCGCCGCGCCGGCCCGCCCCGGCGCTCCCTGTCTGGAGGACCACCCCATGGGCCGTTATCTCTTGAGACGGCTGCTGCAACTCGTGCCGGTGTTCATCGGTACGACGTTCCTGATCTACTGGCTCGTCTGGTCAGTGCCCGGTGACCCCTTCGCCGGCAAGTGCGGCGACCGCGGTTGCCCGCCGAACTACCGCGCCATGATGACCGAGAAGTACAACCTCGACGAGTCGATCTGGGTGCAGTACGCCAGCTACATGAAGAACCTTCTGCAGGGTGACTTCGGTATCACGTTCGGCGGTCGCGAGATCAGCGACATCATCGCCACGTCGTACCCGAACACCCTGAAGCTGGCGGTGGTCGCCCTCGCCATCGAGGCCGTGATCGGTCTCGGCGCCGGCATCCTCACCGGCCTGCGGCGCAACGGCTTCCTGGACAACCTGGTCCTGGTCTCCACCCTCTTCCTGATCGCCCTCCCGGTCTTCGTCATCGGCTTCGTGCTGCAGTGGCTGCTCGGCGTGAAGTGGGGCATCATCAACCCGACCGTGTCCAACGAGATGCGGTTCAGTGAACTGATCGTGCCGGGCTTCGTGCTCGGAAGCGCATCGATGGCGTACATCGCCCGGGTCGCGCGTACGAGCATCGCCGAGAACCGGCGTGCCGACTACGTCCGCACCGCGATCGCCAAGGGTCTCCCGATGCGCCGCGTGGTCGGCGTGCACCTGCTGCGCAACTCGCTCATCCCGGTGGTCACCCTGCTCGGCACCGACCTCGGCGCGCTGATGGGTGGCGCGATCGTGACGGAGGGCATCTTCGGCATCAACGGCATCGGCCGGCAGGTGCTCCGCTCGATCGTCACCAAGGAGAGCGCTACCGTTGTCGGCATCGTCGTGGTGTTGGTGCTCGTCTATCTCATCATGAACCTGGTGGTGGACCTGCTCTACGCCGCCCTCGACCCGAGGATCCGCTATGAGTGACCGCCGCAGCGTACGAAACGTCCCAGCAGTCTGCGCGGGCAACCACGCCCGCGCCGAGCGCAGCGAGGTACGGGCATGAGTGACCCGAACACCGCGTCGATCGTGTCGACGCCGCCCGCGACCATGCCCACCGAGGCGGGGTCGGGCGCGCCCACCAACGCGGGCCTGCCGGAGAGCGCGAAGCAGAACAAGCCGCGTGGCCTGCTCGGTGACGCCTGGATCGACCTGCGCCGCAAGCCGCTGTTCTGGATCTCGGCGACGATCATCCTGGTCTTCCTCGTGATGGCTGCGTTCCCGTGGCTGTTCACCTCCGGCGACGCGGTCAACGGCTCGCTGGACCGCAGCCGGGTCGAGCCGTCGTCGGCCGCCTGGTTCGGCTACGACGTGCAGGGCCGCGACGTCTACGCCCGGGTCATCTACGGCGCCCGCGCCTCGATCGTGGTCGCGGTGGTCTCCACCGTCCTGACGCTGCTCGTCGGCGGCACGATGGGCATCATCGCGGGCTACCGCGGCGGCTGGGTGGACGCGGTGCTGTCCCGTGTCGCGGACATCTTCTTCGGCCTGCCGTTCGTGCTCGGCTCGATCGTCATCCTGACCACGTTCAACGGGTCCGGCAGCGACAACGGCGAGTGGACGATCATGGGCCTGGTCATCCTGTCCCTGAGCGTGCTGAGCTGGCCGGTGGTGATGCGGCTGATGCGCTCCTCGGTGCTCGCCACCAAGGAGGCCGACTACATCGTCGCGGCCCGCGCGCTCGGCGCCAGCACCGGCCGGATCATCCTCAAGCACCTGCTGCCGAACTGCCTGGCCCCGCTTCTGGTCTACGGCACGATCATGGTCGGCTCGTTCATCGGCGCGGAGGCCACGCTCTCGTTCCTGGGCATCGGCCTGAAGACCCCGGTCGTCTCCTGGGGCATCATGATCAGCGAGGCGCAGAACTACATCCGGGTCTCGCCGTACCTGCTGTTCTTCCCCTCCGCGTTCCTCGTCGCCGCAGTGCTGAGCTTCGTCATGCTCGGCGAGGCGGTCCGCGAGGCCCTCGACCCGAAGCTTCGATAGGGGAACTGAGTTGTCCGACATTCTCGTGTCCGAGCAGTCCGCGCCGGGCGCCGACGGATCCGGTCGCCCCTCGGGCCGGCTGCTCGAGGTCGACGACCTTCGGGTGGAGTTCCGTACCCGGGACGGCGTCGCCAAGGTCATCAACGGAGTCACGTACCACGTCGACGCGGGGGAGACCCTCGCCGTGCTCGGCGAATCGGGCTCCGGCAAGAGCGTCACCGCGCAGACCATCATGGGCATCCTGGACACCCCGCCCGGGTTCGTCACCGGCGGCCAGGTCCGCTTCCACGGCAAGGACATGCTCACCATGTCCCCCGAGCAGCGGCGGCGGATCCGGGGCGAGGGCATCGCCATGATCTTCCAGGACTCGCTCTCGGCCCTCAACCCGGTTTTCACAGTCGGCTTCCAGATCGCCGAGCAGTTCCGCATCCGGCGCGGCATGAGCCGCTCGGACGCCAAGAAGCGCGCGATCGAGATGCTCGACCAGGTGAAGATCCCCAACGCCAAGGGCCGGTTCAGCAACTACCCGCACCAGTTCTCCGGCGGTATGCGGCAGCGCGCCATGATCGCCATGTCGCTGGCGCTGGACCCCGAGGTGCTGATCGCCGACGAGCCGACCACCGCCCTGGACGTGACCGTGCAGGCCCAGATCATGGACCTGCTCGGTGAGCTCCAGCGGGAACGGCAGATGGGCATGATCCTGATCACCCACGACCTCGGCGTGGTCGCCGACGTCGCGGACCGGATCGCGGTCATGTACGCCGGTCGGATCGTCGAGGAAGCCGACGTCTACGACCTGTACCGCAAGCCGGCACACCCGTACACGCTCGGCCTGCTCAACTCGATCCCGCGGATGGACGAGAAGGGCCAGGAGCTCCGCACGATCAAGGGCCTCCCGCCGAACCTGATGAACATCCCGCCGGGCTGCGCGTTCAACCCGCGCTGCCCGATGGCGCAGCCGGTGTGCCGGGAGAAGGTCCCACCGCTGCTGCAACTGGGCAACGGCCGGGCCAGCGCCTGCCACTTCGCCGAGGAACTGGTGAACCGTGACTGAGAACATCATCGAGGTTCGTGACCTGGTCAAGCACTACCCCGTGACCCGGGGCGTGGTGTTCAAGAAGACCATCGGCCACGTCAAGGCGGTCGACGGCGTCTCCTTCGACCTCAAGGCCGGCGAGACGCTCGGCGTGGTCGGCGAGTCCGGCTGTGGCAAGTCCACGCTGGCCCGGGTGCTGATGAACCTGGAGAAGCCGACCGGCGGCCAGGTGCTCTACAAGGGCCAGGACATCTCCAAGCTCTCCGGTGGCGCGCTGCGGCGGCTGCGCCGGCAGATCCAGCTGGTGATGCAGGACCCGTACACCTCGCTCAACCCCCGGATGACGGTGGGTGACCTGATCGGCGAGCCGTTCGAGATCCACCCCGAGGTGGCTCCGCGCGGCAGCCGGCGCACCAAGGTCAAGGAGCTGCTCGACCTGGTCGGCCTCAACCCGGAGCACATCAACCGGTACCCGCACCAGTTCTCCGGCGGCCAGCGGCAGCGCATCGGCATCGCCCGGGCGCTGGCGCTGCGGCCCGAGGTGATCGTCTGCGACGAGCCGGTGTCGGCGCTGGACGTCTCCATCCAGGCGCAGGTGATGAACCTGCTGGAGAAGCTCCAGGGCGAGTTCGGCCTGTCGTACGTCTTCATCGCCCACGACCTGTCGGTGGTGCGTCACCTCTCCGACCGGGTCGCGGTGATGTACCTGGGCAAGATGGTGGAGATCGGCACCGAGGACGAGATCTACGAGCGTCCGACCCACCCGTACACCCAGGCGCTGCTGTCGGCGGTGCCGGTGCCCGACCCGACGGTGCGGGAGAGCAAGGCGATCATCCGGCTCCAGGGCGACGTCCCCTCGCCGGTCAGCCCGCCCTCGGGCTGCCGGTTCCGGACCCGGTGCTGGAAGGCGCAGGACGTCTGCGCCCAGGAGGTGCCGCTGCTCCAGATCCGGCCGGGCTCGGACCACCCGAGCGCCTGCCACTTCGCGGAGAAGCGGGAGATCGTCGTCACCCACGACGCGGCCTGAACCGAACCGGACCGCCTGCCGGCGTCAACTCGACGCCGGTAGGCGGTTCGTCGTATCCGGGGGCGTCACGGCGTCACAGCGGGCCGCGACCGGCGCGCAGCAGCAGGAGCGCGAGCTGGGTGCCGTCCGCGCCGAGCTCGGCCCGGAACCGCTCCAGGATCTCCCGTTCGCGGGAGAGCACGAGCCGGGTCCCACCGGAGGCCATCCGGGTCGCGCCGACCTCCTGGGAGAGCGCGGCCCGCTCCTGCCAGAGCGCGATGAGCGTGCTGTCGATCTCGTCGATCCGCCGCCGGATCTCACCGATCCGCTCGGCGGCCGTCGCGTCGTCGGTGCCGGTCCGGGACGCCGCGGCGCCGCTCGGGTCGGCGTCGGTCGGCCGGCCGTTGCGCGCCGGGCTGCCGCTGGACTCCACCACGTCAGTCATCATCGTCGTCCCTCTCGGGGCTCGGGCCCGGTACCCGGATCCCGGGACGGAAACGCCCCGGGCTCTCCGAGCCCGGGGCGTTTCGTAGGTCTGTGATCAGGCGCGACCCACGGCTGCCGGACTCCCGGTGCCGTAGTAAAAGTAGAAGCGCTGATCGAACACGTCGTCGAGTATGCCGACCACCCGGGCGGGCGCGCAAGAAGACGCACCAACAGGTGAGACGTGCCGCCGGGCGCCGACCGGCCGCGCGGGCGGGGAAGTGTCCGGCCGACGGCATAGACTCGGACTGCGATGCATCCTCTCTTCGACATCCCCGCGTCCCCGCCTGCGCCGGAGTCCCGGCCGACCCCGCCGCGCCGCCCCGGGGCCCCCGGGTCGGACCCGCAGGCCCTCCTCGACGGCCTGAACGGCCCCCAGCGGGACGCGGTGACCCACGCCGGCTCCCCGCTGCTCATCGTGGCCGGCGCCGGCTCCGGCAAGACCCGGGTGCTGACCAACCGGATCGCCTACCTGCTCGCCGCCCGGGACGTGCATCCCGGCGAGATCATCGCGATCACCTTCACCAACAAGGCCGCCGGCGAGATGAAGGAGCGGGTGGCCGCGCTCGTCGGCCCGCGCGCCCGGATGATGTGGGTGTCGACGTTCCACTCCGCGTGCGTACGCATCCTGCGGGCCGAGCACGAGCACGCCGGCCTGAAGTCGACGTTCTCGATCTACGACGCGGACGACTCGCGCCGGCTGATGCAGATGGTCGCCCGCGAGCTGGACCTGGACCCGAAGCGCTACCCGGCCCGGGGTCTGGCCGCCCAGGTGTCGAACCTGAAGAACGAGCTGGTCGACCCGGAGGAGTTCGCCGGCCGGGCCAAGGGGCCGAACGAGCGGGCGCTGGCCGAGGCGTACACGCTCTACCAGCGGCGGCTGCGCGAGGCGCACGCGCTGGACTTCGACGACCTGATCATGACCACGGTGCACCTGCTCCAGTCGCACCCGCACGTGGCGGAGAGCTACCGGCGGCGGTTCCGGCACGTGCTGGTCGACGAATACCAGGACACCAACCACGCCCAGTACGTGCTGATCAAGGAGTTGGTCTCCGGCACCGAGGGGATCCCGCCGGCCGAGCTGTGCGTGGTCGGTGACGCCGACCAGTCGATCTACGCGTTCCGCGGCGCGACCATCCGCAACATCCTGGAGTTCGAGCGGGACTTCACCGACGCCCGCACGATCCTGCTGGAGCAGAACTACCGCTCGACCCAGACCATCCTCAACGCGGCGAACGCGGTCATCGACCGCAACACCTCGCGCAAGCCGAAGCGGCTGTGGAGCGACGCCGGGGCCGGGGAGCAGATCGTCGGGTACGTCGCCGACACCGAGCACGCCGAGGCCGACTGGGTCGCCCGCGAGATCGACCGGCTGGTCGACGACGGCGACACCCGCCCGGGCGACGTGGCCGTCTTCTACCGCACCAACGCCATGTCCCGCGTGTTCGAGGAGGTGTTCATCCGGGTCGGCCTGCCCTACAAGGTGGTCGGCGGGGTGCGCTTCTACGAGCGCAAGGAGGTCCGCGACGCGCTCGCGTACCTGCGCGCGGTGGTGAACGACGACGACACGGTCAGCCTGCGGCGGATCCTGAACACCCCGCGCCGGGGCATCGGCGAGCGGGCCGAGGCGTGCGTGGAGGCGCTGGCCGCGCGCGACCGCATCTCCTTCGGCGCCGCGCTGCGCCGGGCCAAGGACGCACCCGGCATCTCCACCCGGGCCGCGAACGGCATCGCCGAGTTCGTCGCGCTGCTCGACGCGGCGCGGGAGCTGGCCGCCACCGGCACGCCGGAGGAGGTGCTGGAGGCGGTGCTGACCCGCTCGGGTTACCTGGCCGAGCTGGAGGAGAGCCTCGACCCGCAGGACGCCGGCCGGGTGGACAACCTCCAGGAGCTGGTGAGCGTCGCCCGGGAGTACACCGAACGGATCGAGGCGCTCGGCGCCGAGGACGAGCGGGCCACCCTGGCCGGGTTCCTGGAGCAGGTGGCCCTCGTCGCCGACGCCGACCAGATCCCCTCCGACGACCCGGACCACCAGGGCGTGGTCACGCTGATGACGCTGCACACGGCCAAGGGCCTGGAGTTCCCGGTGGTCTTCCTGACCGGCCTGGAGGACGGCGTCTTCCCGCACCTGCGCTCGCTCGGCGACACCCGGGAGCTGGAGGAGGAGCGGCGGCTGGCGTACGTGGGCATCACCCGGGCCCGCCAGCGTCTCTACCTGTCCCGCGCGGTGACCCGGTCGGCGTGGGGCGCGCCCGCGTACAACCCGCCGTCGCGGTTCCTGGAGGAGCTGCCGCCGGAGCTGGTCCGCTGGGAGCGCACCGAGGGGTCGTACACCTCGTGGGGTGGCGGGGGCGGCGGCGTCGGCGGCCGGGCGGACCGCCTGGGCCGCGGCGGCTTCGCCGGCGGCACGCCGAAGGCGACCGAGCTGGCGAAGCGGCTGGGCGTGGACGCCAGCCGGCTGTCCACGGCGAGTGAGCTGAAGCAGGCCCCGAAGGTCTCGGCCGGGGACCGGGTCAACCACCAGCGGTACGGCCTGGGCCGGGTGCTGGCGGTGGAGGGGGCCGGGCCGGGCGCCCGGGCGCAGATCGACTTCGGCGACCAGACGATGTGGCTGGTGCTGCGGCACGCCCCGATCGACAAGCTCTGAGCGTGAGCGGGCCCGGTCCGGCTCGTGGCCGGACCGGGCCCTGCCCCTGTCGTGGCGCGGTCAGCAGGCCACGTCGATGCCCCGTGCGCGCAGGAACGGCGCCGGGTCGATCTGGTTCCACATGGCGCCCTGGTGCACCTCGAAGTGCAGGTGCGGGCCGGTGGAGTCGCCGGTGGAGCCTTCGTAGCCGATGACCTGACCGGCGGTGACCTTGTCGCCCACGGCGACGGCGAGCCGGCTCTGGTGGGCGTAGTGGGTCAGGTAGCCGTTGTGGTGGTCGATGAAGACCGAGATGCCGTAGCCGTCGCCCACGTCGCCGGCCTTGACCACGGTGCCCGCCGCGGCGGCGTGGATCGGGGTGCCGGCCGGCATGGCGAAGTCGATGCCGGCGTGCTGGGTGCCCCAGCGGGGCCCGTAGCAGGACGTGATGTCCGCGCCCTTCATCGGGATGACCCAGGTCGGCTTCTTCGCCACCGCCTTCTTCGCCACGGTCTTCTTCGGCTTGGGCTTGGCGGTGGCCGTCTTCTTCGGCGCCGGGGTGGTCGCGCTCGGGCTCGGCGCGGGGCTGGCGGGGACGGCGGACGGGGTGATCGGTTCGCGGGCCGAGCGGTCGGCGCGGGCCGCGTCGTCGACGCGGGCCTGTACGCCGAGGTCGACGGCGGCCGGCGTCGGCGCGGACCGGTCGGCGACGGTGACCACGCCGCCGATGCCGAGGCCGAGCAGGGCCACCGCGCCGGTGACCACGTATGCGGTGCGCCGGGCGCGGCGCGGACGCCGGTGCCGGGCGGGAGCGTTGTCCGGGGTGGGGCTGCTGTGCTGCACGGGATCCTTCACCAGTCGAGGGGCACGTGACCACGAAATACTGGTGTCGGCGCAGGTGGTGGCGGGTATCGGGTGGCCGGAGCAATGGCTGCGGGCCGTCGCGGCGTGCCCGGTTGCGGACCGGACGGGCGGTTCATCGGCGAAGACGATCACCTACCGATGTGGTCCCGCTCACACCGGCGGGTGTGACGTGGCAGACTTCCGCCAAACGAAACCGCCCGGATCGTGTGATCCGGGCGGTGACGGGGCGTACTGAGCGTCAGGAGGCGGCTACGTCGCCGTAAATCGCTTCGATTTCGAGCTGGATGTCCACTCCGCGCTCCTTGAGGAACGCCACCGGGTCCTGCGGCTGGCCCTTGACATGGATCTCCAGGTGCAGGTGGGAGCCGTAGGAGTGGCCGGTGTTGCCGACCAGGCCGAGCTGGTCGCCGGCCTTCACCTCCTGGCCCTCCTTGACCGACACGGCGGAGGAGTGGCCGTAGATGGCCTCGGTGCCGTCGGAGTGCTTCACGATCACCGCGTAGCCGTAGCCGCCGAACCAGCCCGCCTTGGTGACCGTCCCGGCGTGGACCGCCTTGTACGGCGTGCCCTCCGGCGCAACCAGGTCGATGCCGGTGTGCAGCTTGCCCCAGCGCATGCCGTAGGGGGACTTGAAGTCGTAGCCGTGCAGCGGCAGGAGCCACGGGTCCTGCTCGGTGATCTTGCTGTCGGTGCGGTCGGACCGGGACGCGCGGTCGGCGCTGTCGGCACGGGCCGCCGCGTCCTGGCTGGCGACCGAGGCCTGCCGGAGCTCGTCGAGGACCGAGGGGTTGACGCTCTTGGCGTCAGGAAGGGCGTTCGCGCCGATGGCGACGATGCCGGCGCCGACGAACGCGGTGGTGACCACCGCCGCGTAGCGGCTCCGCGGGGGGGTGGGTACGCGACGGCGGCCGCGATAGCGATCGGGCTCAGACGACAGGCGCTGGCGCACGCACACCCTCCGTTGTCGGGGATCCGATGCGACTCCGGACCGTTCGGTGAAGCTCGGTGGAACCTCCGGTGTCGCGTCGTCACCCGTCCGTGGACCTGATGACAACCGTGGACACGTTAGCCAACTGCCACTCCTGTCACAAGCCGAAGCGCCGAACTGGCGATTCGTTATGTCCGTTTCCATCCTGGCTTGTCATGTCTCGTGCCGCCGGTCGGATGGGCCTCCGACTGTCCATTCGTCGCGGACAGTGACCGATCGGCGGAGGTGTCCGGCTTTCCGCGTCCGCGCCTGAGCGGTAGGAGGGTAGCCCGGGCGTGGGACGGTCCGGGCCCCGCTTTCCGCCCCCCGCTCCGCCGGGTTACCGTTCGTTCAGGTCAGTGTCCTGGTGAAAGGTGTGCGCAGATGAGCTCTCGTATCCGGGTCGTCGTCGCGAAGCCCGGCCTGGACGGCCACGACCGGGGCGCGAAGGTCGTCGCGCGTGCCCTGCGCGACGCGGGCATGGAGGTCATCTACACCGGCCTGCACCAGACGCCCGAGCAGATCGTGGAGACCGCCATCCAGGAGGACGCGGACGCGGTCGGCCTGTCCGTGCTCTCCGGCGCGCACATGACGCTGTTCAAGCGCGTCCTCGAACTGCTCGCCGAGCGCGAGGCCACCGACATCGTGGTGTTCGGCGGCGGGATCATCCCCGAGGCCGACCTGCCGGAGCTGGAGCGGCTCGGCGTCGCGAAGATCTTCACCCCCGGCGCGACCACCGGGTCGATCGTCGAATGGGTGCGGGAGAACGTGGCCCAGCCGGTCGGCTGACCCGCCGCATTTGCGGCTCCGGGCACGGGGGAGGGGCCGGACGCACCCCTCACACGCCCGGCCCCTCTATGCACGATGCCCCGCCGCCACCCCTCGACCGACAGGGCATCGGCCGCTCCCGTCGTCGCGCTTGACCAGCGCTCCGACATCACACTCAACGACGCCCCCGACCGGCGGTTACGCCCGGTCCGGCACATCCCCCGGACGGCTGACAACCGCGGCCGCCGCCGCGTGCCGGCGCCGCCGGAAACCGGTGCCGGCCGAAGAGGGCTGTGCATTACCGCACACCCCGCACCCGCTCGGTTGCCGCCGGTTCCCATCTCGTTAGGCTGCGGCAAATGGCCTGTCTCTTCTGATGACAGGCGTCAAACTGATTTTCCAACGCTGGTGGCGGCGCGACGGCGCGCCGCGGAGACGGGACGGGACGCGCAAACGTGGACCTGTACGAGTACCAGGGGCGGGACCTGTTCGAGCGGCACGGCTTGCCCGTGCTCGCCGGCGGCGTCGCCACTACCCCGGAGGAGGCCCGCGCGATCGCCGAACGCCTCGGCGGTCGGGTGGTCGTCAAGGCGCAGGTGAAGGTCGGTGGCCGCGGCAAGGCCGGCGGCGTGAAGCTGGCCGAGGGCGCGGAGGAGACGGTGGCCCGGGCCACCGACATCCTCGGCATGGACATCAAGGGTCACACCGTCCACAAGGTCATGATCACCGTGACCGCGGACGTGGCCGAGGAGTACTACTTCTCTTACCTGCTCGACCGGGCGAACCGCACCTTCCTCTGCATCGCCAGCGTGGCCGGCGGCATGGACATCGAGCAGGTCGCCGCCGAGACGCCCGAGAAGGTCGTCAAGGCTCCGATCGACGCCAACACCGGCGTCGACGAGGCGAAGGCCCGGGAGATCGTCACCGCGGCCGGCTTCCCGGCCGAGGTCGCCGACCAGGTCGTCGACGTCGCGGTGAAGCTGTGGCAGGCGTTCGTCGCCGAGGACGCCACGCTCGTCGAGGTGAACCCGCTGGCCACCACCAAGGACGGCAAGCTGCTGCTCCTGGACGCCAAGGTCACGCTGGACGAGAACGCCGCGTTCCGGCACCCGGACCACGAGGCCCTGGTCGACCAGGCGTCGGTGGACCCGCTGGAGCAGGCCGCCAAGGCCAAGGACCTCAACTACGTCAAGCTCGACGGCGAGGTCGGCATCATCGGCAACGGCGCGGGCCTGGTCATGTCCACGCTCGACGTGGTCGCGTACGCGGGCGAGCGGCACGGCGGCGTCAAGCCGGCCAACTTCCTCGACATCGGCGGCGGCGCGAGCGCCGAGGTGATGGCGAACGGCCTGGAGATCGTCCTGTCCGACCCGTCGGTCAAGAGCGTCTTCGTCAACGTCTTCGGCGGCATCACCGCGTGCGACGCGGTCGCCAACGGCATCGTGCAGGCGCTGGCGCTGCTGGAGCAGCGCGGCGAGAAGGCCACCAAGCCGCTCGTCGTCCGTCTCGACGGCAACAACGCCGAGGCCGGTCGGGCGATCCTCGACGGCGCGGCCAACCCGCTGATCCAGCGGGTCGACACCATGGACGGCGCGGCCGAGCGGGCCGCCGAGCTGGCAGCTGCGGGGGTCTGACAATGGCTATCTGGCTGACCAAGGACTCCAAGGTCATCGTGCAGGGGATGACCGGTTCCGAGGGTTCCAAGCACACCCGGCGGATGCTCGCCGCCGGCACCAACGTGGTCGGCGGCGTGAACCCGCGCAAGGCCGGCACCACCGTCGACTTCGACGGCACCGAGCTGCCCGTCTTCGCGTCCGTCGCGGACGCGATGAAGTCCACCGGCGCGGACGTCACAGTCATCTTCGTGCCGCCGCAGTTCACCAAGGCCGCCGTGGTCGAGGCGATCGACGCCGGCATCGACCTGGCCGTGGTGATCACCGAGGGCGTGCCGGTGCACGACACCGCCGCGTTCTGGGCGTACAACAAGTCCAAGGGCGAGCGCACCCGGATCATCGGCCCGAACTGCCCGGGCATCGCCTCGCCGGGCGCGTCCAACGCCGGCATCATCCCGGCCGACATCACCGGCTCCGGCCGCATCGGCCTGGTCAGCAAGAGCGGCACGCTGACCTACCAGATGATGTACGAGCTGCGCGACATCGGCTTCTCCACCTGCGTCGGCATCGGCGGTGACCCGATCATCGGCACCACCCACATCGACGCCCTGGCCGCCTTCGAGGCGGACCCGGAGACCGACGCGATCGTCATGATCGGTGAGATCGGCGGCGACGCCGAGGAGCGGGCGGCCGAGTTCATCAAGGCCAACGTCACCAAGCCGGTGGTCGGCTACATCGCCGGCTTCACCGCCCCGCCCGGCAAGACCATGGGTCACGCCGGCGCGATCATCTCGGGCTCGGCGGGCACCGCCGACGCCAAGAAGGCGGCGCTGGAGGCGGTGGGCGTCAAGGTCGGCAAGACCCCGACCGAGACCGCCAACCTGATGCGGGAGCTCATGTCCGGCCGCTGAGCGGCCGTACCACGCGCCGAGGGGGCCGACCGGGGAACCGGCCGGCCCCCTCGCGTTCAGCGGTACCAGTACGGGTAGTACGAGTTGCCCCGGGCCCGCACGATGGCGCTGGCGACGATGTTGATCACACCGAACGCGATGGCCAGCCAGCCGAGCAGCTGCGACTTGCCGTTGCGCCGCGCGTCGCGGATCGACAGCGCGCCGAAGACGATGCCCAGGATGCCGCAGCAGAACAGGCCGAAGACGATGCCGAGGACGCCCCAGAGCGTGGTCCGGTCCCGGCCGACGGCCGGCGGCGGCGGTGGTGGCGGATACGGAGCGTGCACGGCTTCCTCCGAACGGTAGGCGCCGCGACGGGAATGGTCGCGTCTGAGGCCGAGGCTAGACCGGATCACCACCGCTGAGGCGGGGGTTCGGCGAACTCGCCGCGCTGCCGACCCGGTATCGGACTGCCGTCCTTCCCGCGGCGTGCCAGAGTAGACCCGATGTCACGTGTCACCCCTGACCAGCCACGCCGTCCGGCTTCCGGTCCCCGAGCCGGGGAACGGCCACCCGGCCGCGCCCGCCCGGCCGCGCGGGTGCCCGCGCCGCGCTCGGGCGAGGAGCCGCGCAGCCGGGCGCCGTTGCCCGTCGCGGCCGGGGTGGCGGCGCTCTGGGCCGCGCTGACCTCGTGGCTGCCGGTCTCCGTCGTGCTGGGCCTGGCCCAGCTCAGCGAGGACGCCGGCTCGCTCGGCGGCGCGCTGCGCGCCGGCCTGGCCGGCTGGCTGCTCGGGCACGGCGTGCCGCTGCAGACCACAGCCGGGCCGCTGGGCCTGATCCCGCTCGCGCTGAGCGCGCTCGCCGTCTGGCGGCTCACCCGCGCCGGCGTGCACGTCAGCCGGGCCGTCGGCGCGCGCGGGGCCGGCTCGCCCCGCCAGGCGCTCACCGTCGCGGCCGCCGTCGGGATCGCGTACGCGCTGCTCGGCGCGCTCGCCGCGTTCGCCGTCGACGCGGGCGGGCTGCGGGTCTCCCCGGTCACCGCCGCGCTCACGTTCGCCGCGTTCGGCGTGCCGGCCGCCCTGGTCGGGGCGCTGCGCACCACAGGCGTCTGGGCGCTGCTGACCGCGCGCTGCCCACCGCCGCTGCGCGACGGCCTGCGTACCGGCCTGGTCGCGGCGCTGCTGCTGCTCGGCGCGGGCGCGGGGGCGGCCGGACTGGCGGTGGCCACCGGCGGCGGCGACGCGGCCGACATGATCGGCGCCTACCGGACCGGAGTGGCCGGTCAGGCCGGCATCACCCTGGTCAGCCTCGCGTACGCGCCGAACGCCATCGCCTGGTCGGCCAGCTACCTGCTCGGTCCCGGGTTCGCCGTCGGCACCGACACCGCCGTCCGCACGAGTGAGGTGTCGGTCGGCGCGCTGCCGGCCGTACCGTTGCTGGCCGGCCTGCCGCGCGGCCCGATGGACGGGCTCGGCGCCGCGCTGCTCGCGGTGCCGGTGCTGGCCGCGATGGCGGCCGGCTGGCTCCTGGCCCGGCGGCTGATCCGGGCGGCCGCCGAGGAACGGGCCGATGTGGCCTGGCCGGCGCTGCTCGGGCCGGCCGCGCTCGCCGGACCGGTGGCCGGCGTGCTGCTGGGGCTGGTCGCGGCGGTCTCCGGCGGGCCGCTCGGCGGCGGACGGCTGGCCGAGGTCGGCCCGTCGCCCTGGCCGGTGGCGGTGGTGGCCACCCTGGTGATCGCGGTGGGCGCGGTACTCGGCGCGGCCGCCACCCGCACCCTGACCCGCCCGGCGCGTCCGGCACCCCCGCCCCGCGCCACCCCGGCGCCCCGCTGATCCGTCCGGCGCCGCGCGGGGAGAGAGACGCGCGAGGGGCGCCCGGCGGTTGCCGGACGCCCCTCGTTCGAACGACGGTCAGGCGCCGAAGTTGTTCATGTTGATCGCAGCGCCCGCGATGGCGCTGACGATGCCGACGACCACGCCGACGGCGCCGCAGATCAGGGCGGCCCGTGCCTGGCCGGCGTTGCTGGCCTCGCCCGCCTGGACCTTCTTCTGGCCGAGCACGCCGAGGACGACCGCCACGATGCCGGCCGGGACACCCAGCAGCGGGCAGCACAGGCCGAGCACGATCGAGGCGATGCCGACGATCATGCCGGCCAGGCCCATGGTGTTGTTCTGGCCCTGACCCTGCGCCGGGCCGGCCGGGTAGCCGGCGGTCGGGTACTGCGGCGCGGCACCGTACGGCGGCTGCTGCTGCGCGTACGGGTCCTGGCCGTAGGCGGGCTGACCCGAGGTGGGCTGGCCGTACGGCTGGCCCGACGTCGGCTGCTGCCCGTACTGCGGCTGCTGGCCGTACTGCGGGGCCTGCGGCGGCTGGGCGTACGGGTCGTTCGGCTGAGCGGTCGGGTCCTGGTTCGGCTGCTGGCCGTACGGGTCCTGGCCGGGGTAACCGGGCTGCATGTCTGGGTGCTCCTCAGGTTCGGTTCGGTTGTGCGTCAGTTGCTGCCGCTGTTGCCGGCGATACCAGCCAGGCCGCCGAGGAGGCAACATCCCACCACGATGATGGCGATCCAGGCCAGGCCGGCGATGAGGGCCCACTTGGACCACTTCTTGGACTCGGCGGCGGCAGCCTGGGCGCCGGCGTAGTCGCCCTGCTGGATCAGCGGGTTGACCTTCGACGCGTTGATGATGGCCGGGATCGCGAGCGGCCAGAACAGGAAGATCGCGACGATGGACATCGTCATGTTGTTGTCGATCTGCTGCGGCTGCTGCGGGGGGTATCCGGGCTGCATGCGACGTACTCCTCGGTCCGACGGCACGCGGCGTGCCGGATTCTTCGTGGGGGTGCGGGCCGGGCGCGAGGCCGGACACCGGGCGACCGGCAGCGTACCGCGAGCACGCCACCCGGGAGGTCAACCGTTGAGCCGCCGCCCCGAGGCCGGGGCGCCTGACCTGCCCGATAGGGTTGCCGCGTGACCGAGCCCGCGTCCGTCGCCCGCCTCGTCGTCCTCGTCTCCGGTTCCGGCAGCAACCTCCAGGCGCTGCTGGACGCCACCGCCGACCCCGGCTTCGGCGCCCGGGTCGTCGCCGTCGGCGCCGACCGGGACGGGATCGCCGGCCTGGACCGGGCCGCCGCCGCCGGCGTGCCGTCCTTCGTCGAGCGGCTCAAGGACCACCCCACCCGCGCCGACTGGGACAAGGCGCTCACCGCGCGGGTCGCCGAGCACCGGCCGGACCTGGTCATCAGCGCCGGGTTCCTCAAGCTGGTCGGGCCGGAGTTCCTGGCCGCGTTCGGCGACCGCTACCTCAACACGCACAACACGCTGCTGCCGGCGTTCCCCGGCATCCACGGCCCCCGTGACGCGCTGGCGTACGGCGTGAAGGTCACCGGGGCCACGCTGTTCTTCGTCGACGCCGGGATGGACACCGGGCCGATCGTGGCCCAGGTCGCCGTGCCGGTGCTCGACGGCGACGACGAGGACACGCTCACCGAGCGCATCAAGTCCGCCGAGCGGCGCCAGCTCGTCGAGCAGGTCGGCCGCCTGGTCCGTGAAGGCTGGACGATCACCGGAAGAAAGGTCACCATCCCGTGAACGCCACTGAGGACGCCGGCCGCCGCCCGATCCGGCGCGCGCTGGTCAGCGTCTACGACAAGACCGGCCTGGCCGAGCTGGCCCGCGCCCTGCACGAGGCCGGCGTGGAGATCGTGTCGACCGGGAGCACCGCGTCGACGATCTCCGGCGCCGGGGTGCCGGTCACGCCGGTCGAGCAGGTCACCGGCTTCCCGGAGATCCTCGACGGGCGGGTCAAGACGCTGCACCCGAAGATCCACGGTGGTCTCCTCGCGGACCTGCGCAAGGACGCGCACGCCGCCCAGCTCGACGAGCACAGCATCGCCGGCATCGACCTGCTGGTCTCCAACCTCTACCCGTTCCAGGCCACCGTCGCCTCCGGCGCCGACACCGAAGAGTGTGTCGAGCAGATCGACATCGGCGGCCCGGCGATGGTGCGGGCCGCGGCGAAGAACCACGCCTCGGTCGCGGTGGTGACCGACCCGGCCGCGTACCCGGCGGTGGTGGCCGCGCTCGCCGACGGCGGTTTCACGATCGCCCAGCGCCGGGCGCTCGCCGCCCGGGCCTTCGCCGACATCGCCGACTACGACGTGGCGGTGGCCGACTGGTTCGCCACCACCGTGGCGCCGGCCGAGGACGGCTGGCCGCAGTTCGCCGGGCTGGCGCTGCGCCGCCAGGCCGTGCTGCGGTACGGCGAGAACCCGCACCAGGCGGCGGCGCTCTACACCGATCCGGGCGCGCCGGCCGGGCTGGCCCAGGCCGAGCAGCTGCACGGCAAGGAGATGTCCTACAACAACTACGTCGACGCGGACGCCGCCTGGCGGGCCGCCAACGACTTCCCGGACCAGCCGGCGGTGGCGATCATCAAGCACGCCAACCCGTGTGGCATCGCGGTCGGCGCGGACGTGGCCGAGGCGCACCGCAAGGCGCACGCCTGCGATCCGGTCTCCGCGTTCGGCGGGGTGATCGCGGTGAACCGGCCGGTCGACGCGGCGATGGCCGGCCAGGTCGCGGAGATCTTCACCGAGGTGCTGGTGGCGCCCGGCTTCGACGAGGACGCGCTGGAGCTGCTGCGGGCCAAGAAGAACCTCCGCCTGCTGCGGGCGCCCGAGTTCGCTGTGCGGCCCGCCGAGTGGCGGCAGGTCAGCGGCGGCGTGCTGGTGCAGTCGCGGGACGCCGTCGACGCGCCCGGCGACGACCCGTCCGGCTGGACGCTGGCCACCGGCGACCCGGCCGACTCCGCGACGCTGCGCGACCTGGCGTTCGCCTGGCGGGCGGTCCGCGCGGTCAAGAGCAACGCGATCCTGCTGGCCCGCGACGGCGCCACCGTCGGCGTCGGCATGGGTCAGGTCAACCGGGTGGACTCGGCGCGGCTGGCGGTCAGCCGCGCCGGCGACGAGCGGGCCCGCGGCTCGGTCTGCGCCTCCGACGCGTTCTTCCCGTTCGCCGACGGCCCGCAGATCCTCATCGACGCCGGGGTACGGGCGATCGTCCAGCCGGGCGGCTCGATCCGGGACGAGGAGACCATCGCGGCCTGCAAGGCGGCCGGCGTCACCATGTACCTGACCGGGACGCGGCACTTCTTCCACTGACCAGGCCGTAGTCGCCCGGGTGCGTCGGTCGTCCACCCGACGGACGCACCCGGACGCCGGGCCGTTGCCCGCCGCCGGAACCGGTTGCTAGCGTGTGCGCGGCGACGATCGACCGTCTCCGCCGCCCGTGAGACCGGCAGGTGTGCCATGCGCGTTCGCGACCGGTTGACCGCCGTCGTCGTCACGCTGGCCTTCGTCCTGGCCGGACTGGGATCGGCCGCCGCGCCCGCCGTCGCACCGGCCCCCGCCCCGATCGTTGCCGCGCTCGCCGCCGCGCCGCCCGCCGATACGCCCGCCGCCGCGCCGCCTGCCGGAACGCTCGCCGCCGCGCCGTCCGCCGGAACGAGCCCGGTCGCGCTGCGTACCGCGTACCCCGGAATCTCCTGGTCGGAGCTTGCCGCCGGGCCGTGGCACGACCACGGCGGCGGCCTCGGCTACGCCGACGGACCGGACGACCTGGCCCCGGCCGCGCTCCAGCGCGTGGCCGGTCCGGCCGTGCCGGAACCCGTCGTGCCCGCGCCCCGGCCGCCGGTCGTGCCGCTGCCGCCGCGCGGCCCGCTCGCCGCGCGCGCCCCGCCGGCCGCCTGAGCCACGCCGGACCCGGGACCCGCACGCCGGGACACCTCACCCGAGCCGCACCGGACCGCCGCGTCGACCCGGCGGTTCCGTCGCGGGACACCGATCACGTACGGCGGCGCGCCTCAACGCCGCCGGGATCGCCCCGGGTCCACGCCCAACCCGCCGCAGCGGAGGCCCCGCCCCCTCTTCCTCCGGGGGACGGGGCCTTCGTCACGCTCACACGTCGGTGCGGACCTCGGCGAAGTGGCAGGCGCTGGGGTGCGGGTCCGCCGCCCGGGGCACGGTCTGCGGGTCCTGGACCGCGCAGACCTCCTCGGCCTTCCAGCAGCGGGTCCGGAAGTGGCAGCCGGACGGCGGGTCGGCCGGGCTGGGCACGTCGCCGCTGAGCCGGATGATGGTCTGCCGGTCGCGGGCCTCCGGATCGGGCACCGGGACCGCCGACAGCAGCGCCTGGGTGTACGGGTGGGTGGCCCGCTGGTAGATCTGCTCCTCGGTGCCGATCTCGACGATCCGGCCCAGGTACATCACCGCGACCCGGTCGGAGATGTGCCGCACCACCGACAGGTCGTGGGCGATGAAGATGTACGACAGCCCGAACTCGTCCTGGAGCTGCTCCAACAGGTTGATCACCTGGGCCTGGATGGAGACGTCGAGCGCCGACACCGGCTCGTCGCAGACGATGATCTCGGGCCGCAGCGCGAGCGCCCGGGCGATGCCGATGCGTTGCCGCTGGCCGCCGGAGAACTGGTGCGGGTACCGGTTGACGTGTTCCGGGTTGAGCCCGACCACGTCCAGCAGCTCCTGCACCCGCTGCCGCCGGCTGCGCTTCGGCGCCGCCTCCGGGTGGATCTCGAACGGCTCGCCGACGATGTCGCCGACAGTCATGCGCGGGTTCAGCGAGGTGTACGGGTCCTGCATCACCATCTGCATGTTGCGGCGCAGCCGGCGCAGTTCCGCCCCGCCGGCCCGGAGCAGGTCGCGGCCCTCCAGCGTGACCCGCCCGGCGGTGGGCGTCTCCAGGCGCATCAGCAGCCGGGCCAGCGTGGACTTGCCGCAGCCGGACTCGCCGACCACGCCGAGCGTCTCACCGCGCCGCAGCTCGAAGGAGACGCCGTCGACCGCCTTGACCTGGCCGATGGTCTTCTTGAACAGCACGCCCTGGCTGATCGGGAAGTGCTTGACCAGGTGGTCGACGGAGAGGATGGTCTCGCCGCGCACCTTCGTGGCGTCAGCCGGCGCTGTCATCGTGCACCTCCTGCGCGAAGTGGCACGCGCTGGTCCGCCCGTCGCCGAGCACCAGGTCGTGCGGCACCTCGTCCACACAGACCTGCTGGACGTACGGGCACCGGGGGTGGAACGGGCAGCCGGAGGGGATCGCCATCAGGTTCGGCGGCAGGCCGCGGATGCTCGACAGCTCCTGGCCGCGCACGTCCAGGCGCGGGATCGACTCCAGCAACCCCTTCGTGTACGGGTGGGCCGGCGCCCGGTACAGCGCGTGCACGTCGGCGTGCTCGACGATGCGGCCCGCGTACATGACCGCGATCCGGTCCGCGACACCGGCGACCACGCCCAGGTCGTGGGTGATCAGGATGAGCGCCGTGCCGAGGTCGCGGCGCAGGTCGGCCAGGAGGTCCATGATCTGCGCCTGCACCGTCACGTCCAGCGCGGTGGTCGGCTCGTCGGCGATCAGCACCTTCGGGTCGAGAGCCAGCGCCATGGCGATCATGACCCGCTGGCGCATGCCGCCGGAGAACTGGTGCGGGTAGTCGCCGAGCCGCTTCGCCGCGGCCGGGATCCGGACCAGGTCCATCAGCTCGATCGTGCGCCTGCGTGCGTCGGCCCGGGACATCCCGGCCCGCTCGCGCAGCGACTCGCCGATCTGCCAGCCGACCGGGAAGACCGGGTTCAACGCCGACAGCGCGTCCTGGAAGATCATCGCGATCTCGGTGCCCCGGATCTGACGGCGTTCCTCCTCCGGCCGGGTCAGCAGGTCCCGCCCCTGGTAGAGGATCTGCCCGCCGCGCACGTACGCGGGCGGGGTGTCCAGGATGCCCATGATCGCCTGGGCGGTGACGGACTTGCCGGAGCCGGACTCGCCGAGCACCGCGAGCGTCTCCCCGGCGTCCAGGTGGTACGTCACCCCGTTGATGACCCGGGCCACGCCCTCGCGGGTGCGGAACTCGACGTGCAGGTCCCGTACCTCCAGCAGGTGCCCGCCCGGCGGGGTGGGCGAGGCCGGCGTGGGCCGGGCCGACGACTGGGTCATGGGTTGTCACCGCAGCTTCGGGTCGAAGGCGTCGCGGATCGCGTCGCCGAGCATGATGAAGGCGAGCACGGTCAGGGCGAGGAAGGCCGACGGCACGATCAGCGGCGTCGCCGACTCGCGCATGTGCACCCGCCCGGCGTCGATGTCGATGCCCCAGGAGATGGTCGGCGCCTTCAGGCCGATGCCGAGGAAGCTCAGCGTCGCCTCGGCCGCGATGAACGAGCCGAGCGCGATGGTGAGCACCACGATGGCCGGGGCGAGCGCGTTCGGCAGGATGTGCCGCCACATGATCCGCCCGTTGCCGGCCCCCAGCATCCGGGCTGCGGCCACGTAGTCCTGCTCCCGGGCGGTGATCACCGAGGAGCGGACCACCCGGGCCGCGGTGGTCCACCCGAGCAGCGCCAGCACGAAGATCACCGCGAACAGCCGTACCGTGTCGCCGCTGGTGCTGACCCGCTTGAGCAGCACGATCGCGGCGAGCAGCAGCGGGATGCCGAGCACGATGTCGATCACCCGGGAGAGCACCGCGTCGACCCAGCCGCCGAAGTAGCCGGCGAGCATCCCGACGACGAGCGCGATCACGCCGGTGATCAGCGCGGAGAGCGCCCCCACCAGCAGTGAGGCGCGGGCGCCGTAGACCGCGCGGGCGAACGTGTCGCAGCCCTGGAAGTCGTACCCGAAGATGGCCCCGCCGGACGGCCCGGCGTGCTGGCGGGAGAGCACGCAGTCGCGCGGGTCGTTCGCGGCGAACAGCCCGGGGGCCACCGCCATCGCGGCGACGAGCACCACCAGGAGCAGGCTGATCCAGAAGACCGGGTTGCGGCGCAGGTCCCGCCACGCGTCCCCGGCCAGGCTGCGGGCCCGCTCCGGCCGCCCGGCCCGGCCGGGCGTGCCCGGTTCGCCGGAGACGCCGCGCCGCGCCGCCTGGTTCTCGGTGGCCGCCACCGTCTCGAAGTCACTCATAGCGGATCCTCGGGTCGAGGACGGCGTAGAGCACGTCCACCACCAGGTTGGAGAGCAGGTAGACCACGACGAGCACGCTGACGATGCCGACCACCAGGGGGCCGTCCTCGGTGCGGATGCCGCGGAACAGGTTGAAGCCGACGCCGGGCACGTTGAACACGCCCTCGGTGATGATCGCGCCGCCCATCAGGTTGCCCAGCTCGACGCCGAGGAAGGTGATCACCGGGATGAGCGAGTTGCGCAGCACGTGCACGCCGACGATGCGGCGTCGCCGCAGGCCCTTCGAGCGGGCGGTGCGGACGTAGTCGGCGCGCAGGTTCTCGGTCACCGAGGTACGGGTCAGCCGCAGCGCGGTGGCCAGGGACAGCGAGCCGAGCACGATGCCGGGCAGCAGCAGCGCGTAGAAGGAGGGTTGCGCTCCGGCGGTGGGCGGGAAGATCGGCCACCGTACGCCGAGGAAGTACTGCGCCAGCGGCGCGAGCACGATGGTGGGTATGCCGAGCACCAGCAGCGTGAGCACGAGCGTGGCGTGGTCGAACACGCCGGAGCGGCGGATGGCCGCGATCACGCCGGCGGTGACTCCGAAGATCACCGTGACCGCCATCGCGATCACCGCCAGCTTGAGGGTGACCGGCCAGGCGGCGGCGAGGATGTCGCTGATCTGCCGCCCGGTCAGCGACTGCCCGAGGTCACCCTGGACCAGGCCGCCGAGGTAGTTGAAGTAGCGGTAGAAGAAGCCGCCGATCCCTGTCGCGTCCAGGTGGTACTTCTCGGTCAGGTAGGCCCGCTGCGCGGGGGTCACCGGCCGCTCCCCGGCGAGGGCCTGGATCGGGTCGCCCTGCCCGGCGAACATCAGCGCGTAGACGATCAGAGTGGTCCCGAAGAAGGCGAGGACCATCTGCAGGAGTCGCCGCAGGATGAAGCGGAGCATGCTGGCAAGTCTGCCGAAAACGGCGTAAATGTGGGCCAATGCCAGGGCCGGGCCACCCGGTGGGGGTGGCCCGGCCCGTCAGCAGGGTGTCAGGCGAGTTCGATCTTCAGCAGGTCCACCCGGTCGAAGAGGTCCACGTGGACGTTCTTGACCTTGGTCGAGTGGCCGAAGTTGTTCTGCCCGTACCGCAGCGGGATCACCGGCATGTCCTGCGCGAGCAGGTCCTCCGCCGCCTGGTACTTCTTGATCGCCTCGTCCTCGGTCGCCGCGCGGGCGCCCTCGGCGAGCAGCTTGTCGAACTCCGGGTTGCTGTAGCCGTAGTAGTTCGACGAGCCGGTGCTGCTGTACAGCGGGCCGAGGTAGTTCTCCATGGACGGGTAGTCCATGACCCAGCCCATCCGGAACAGGCCGACCGGCTGCTTCTTCTTGACCTTGGTCAGCAGGTCCGCGAACTTCGGCTCGGCGGTGCCGACGCAGTCCACGCCCAGGTTGGCCTTGAGCTGGTTGCAGGTGGCGTCGATCCAGTCCTTGTGGCCGCCGTCGCCGTTGTAGGACAGCTCGATCTTCTTCGGGCCGCCCGCGGCCTCGTACATGGCCTTGGCCTTGACCGGGTCGAACGCGCCCGCGGTGCCGATGGTGTTCTCCCGGTAGCCGGCGACCACCGGCGAGACGAACGAGCGGGCCGGCCGCTGCGAGTCCTTGAAGATCGACTTGGTGATCTCGTCCCGGTCGATCGCCATCGAGATGGCCTTGCGCACCTCGGGCTTGCTGAACTCCTCCTGGAACGTCGGGAAGGCCAGCACCTGCAGCGACGAGGCCGGGCTCTCCTGGTAGCGGTCGCCCAGGTCGGTCGCGGCGGTGGACAGGTTCTCGGTCGGGATCGTCTTGATCACGTCGAGGTTGTCCGACAGCACGTCCGCGTACGCGGCGGTCGGCTGCTGGTAGATGCGGAACTCGACACCGGCGACCTTGGGCTGCTGGCCCGGGAAGGCGTCGTAGCGCTCCACCTCGACCTTGGCGTCGTGCTGCCAGCTGCCCTTCATCTTGAACGGGCCCTGACCGATCGGGGCCTGCTCGTAGCCCTCGGCCAGTACGCCCGGCGCGGAGAAGGCCGCCTTGGGCAGCGGGTAGAAGGCGGTGTAGCCGAGCATCGACTTGAAGTCCACGTACGGCTCGTTGAGCGTCACGGTGAAGGTCAGGTCGTCGACCTTCTGCAGGCCGCTGAGCGTCTTCGCCTTCGGCGTCTCGCCCTGGAGGTCGTCGTAGCCGGCCACCTTCTCGAAGAAGTAGCTGGAGTTCTGGCCGTTCGGGGCGTACGCGCCGTAGTTCCAGGCGTCGATGTAGTTGTCGGCGGTGACCTTCTCGCCGTTGTGGAACGTGTAGCCGGGCTTCAGCTTGATCGTCCAGACCTTGTTGTCCGACGTCGTCACCGAGTCCGCCGCCACCTCGTGCGGCTTGTTCGCCTCGTCGTAGTCGACGAGCGGGCTGAACAGGGCCGACAGGACCTGGGAGCCGCTCGTCTCGTTGGTGTTTGTGGGCACCAGGTGCTGCGGCTCGGCGATCTCGATCCGCACGGCCGCGTCGGGGTTGCCGGCACCGCCGCTGCCGCCGCCCGAGCCGCAGGCCGTCAGGCCGAGCGTCACCGCGAGCGGGAGCGCGGCCCAGGCCGCGAGCCTACGAACACGCATGGGGTCTCCTCATCTCCTCACGCTGCGCGGTCGTCCCGACGTTGGGTGACTCTGCGCAACGAGCGGTAACGGTAGGTCGCGGTTCGGCCCATCGACAACTGGCGCGTGGTTGATCGATGACGGATCGTGTTCGCCCTGTCTTGTCGTTGCCGCTCGCGCGTGCTAAACCTCGCTCCTGCCTGGTTCTTTCCTGGTTGCCTCTGTTCCGGTCCGCGCGTGGCCGGGCGGTCTGCGACGGCTGTTCCCGCTGTCCGGTCCCTGCCCGTCCGGGTGTGACCGGGCTGCGGCGTCACCGTGATTGGTGACTCTCCGTGACTTAGCGCACGTTGCGCAGCGTGATCGTCGGCCGTCGTCGTCCGGGCCCGCCAGCGGGCGTGAGACGATCACGACGTGACGGCGACGATCCTGGACGGCAAGGCCACCGCGGCGGAGATCAAGGACGAGCTACGGGCCCGGGTCAAGGCGCTCGCGGAACGCGGCATCACCCCCGGCCTCGGCACGGTGCTGGTCGGGGAGGACCCCGGCTCCCAGGCGTACGTCAACGGCAAGCACCGCGACTGCGCCGAGGTCGGCATCGCCTCGCTGCGGGTCACGCTGCCCGCAGACGCCACCCAGGAGCAGCTCGACGCGGCTCTGGCCGAGCTGAACGCCGACCCGGCCTGCCACGGCTACATCGTCCAGCTCCCGCTCCCCGGGCACCTCGACACCCAGCGCGCGCTGGAGTCGATCGACCCGGACAAGGACGCCGACGGGCTGCACCCGGTCAACCTGGGCCGGCTCGTCCTCGGGTACGACGCTCCGCTGCCCTGCACCCCGCGCGGCATCGTGGAGCTGCTGCGCCGCCACGACGTGCCGCTGCGCGGCGCGAACGTGGCCGTCGTCGGCCGGGGCAACACGGTCGGCCGTCCGCTGGGCCTGCTGCTGACCCGGCGCAGCGAGAACGCCACGGTGACGCTCTGCCACACCGGCACGCTCGACCTCGCCGCGCACACCCGCGCCGCCGACGTCGTCATCGTCGCCGCCGGCGTACCGGGTTTGCTCACCGCCGACATGGTCAACCCGGGCGCGACAGTGGTCGACGTCGGCATCACGCGCGTGATCGGCGACGACGGCAAGGGCCGCTACACCGGCGACGTCGACCCGGAGGTCGCCGAGGTCGCCGGCAAGCTCGTGCCGATGCCCGGCGGCGTCGGTCCGATGACCCGGGCGATGCTGCTCACCAACGTGGTCGAACGGGCCGAGCGGGCGGGCTGACACCCACCCAGGTCATAACCGTCCGCCCCTGGCCCGATCGGTGCCAGGATGGCTGATACGGTCCGGAAAACCGACTGGGATCAGGGAGTGGGACGACCATGGGTAAGAAGGTCACTGTCGTCGGCGCCGGCTTCTACGGCTCGACCACCGCACAGCGCCTGGCCGAGTACGACGTCTTCGACACCGTCGTGATCACCGACATCGTGGAGGGCAAGCCGGCGGGTCTCGCGCTCGACCTCAACCAGTCCCGCGCGGTCGAGGGCTTCGAGACCAAGGTTGTCGGCGTCACCACCGGCCCGAACGGCGAGGGCTACGACGCCATCGAGGGCTCGGACGTGGTCGTCATCACCGCCGGCCTGCCGCGCAAGCCGGGCATGAGCCGGATGGACCTGCTGGAGACCAACGCCAAGATCGTCCGGCAGGTCTCCGAGAACGTCGCCAAGTACGCGCCGAACGCCGTCGTCATCGTGGTGTCCAACCCGCTCGACGAGATGACCGCGCTGGCCCAGCTCGCCACCCAGTTCCCGAAGAACCGGGTGCTCGGCCAGGCCGGCATGCTGGACACCGCCCGCTTCACCAACTTCGTCGCCGAGGCGCTGAGCGTACCGGTGAAGTCGGTACGGACCCTGACGCTCGGCTCGCACGGCGACACGATGGTCCCGGTGCCGTCCAAGAGCACCGTGAACGGCAAGCCGCTGCGTGACGTCATGCCGGCCGAGCAGATCGAGGAGCTGGTCGTCAAGACCCGCAACGGTGGCGCCGAGGTCGTCGCGCTGCTCAAGACCGGTTCGGCGTACTACGCCCCGTCCGCCGCCGCGGCCCGGATGGCGAAGGCAGTGGCCGAGGACTCCGGCGAGGTCATGCCGGTCTGCGCCTGGGTCGACGGCGAGTACGGCATCTCCGGCGTCTACCTGGGCGTCGAGGCCGAGATCGGCGCCGAGGGCGTGAAGCGGGTCGTCGAGACCGACCTGGACGCCGACGAGCTGGCCGCGCTGAAGGAGGCCGCCGAGGCCGTCCGCGCCAAGCAGGGCGACGTCGCCAGCATGTGAGCCCGACCAACTGCGCAGAAGGCCCGCCGGCTTCCGCCGGCGGGCCTTCCGCTGTCCCGCCCGCGTCTCTCCCCGCCCTCCCAGTTCTCCCCGCTCTCCCCGTCGATCATGAAGTTGACGGCGTATTCGATCTCCAATTCCGCCGCCAACCTCATGATCGAGCCGGTCGGGGGTGGGGGGTGAAGGGAGCGGTCAGGTGGGGAGTGGCCAGGGTGGCGGGGGAGAGGGTTGCCAGCAGGGTCGTGCGGGAGTGGCGGGCTTCGTCCGGGTCCACCTCGTGGGCGTACGCCAGCTCCGGGGCGACCAACTGGATCGCGTGCACGAGCAGGTCGCCGGTGATCAGGAGGCGCTCGTCGTCCGCCTCGATGAGCACCGACTGGTGACCCGGCGTGTGGCCTGGGGTGTGCAGCAGCCGTACCCCCGGGGTGAGGGGCGTCTCGCCGTCGACCACCCGCAGGCGGCCGGCGGCGCGCAACGGCCCCAGCAGCCGGGCCGGCAGCTCCGGGTGGAACAGCTCCAGCGCGTCCAGCTCGGCGCGCTGTACCAGGTGGTCCGCGTTCGGGAACAGCGCGCCGGCCCAGCCCACGTGGTCGGTGTGCAGGTGGGTGAGGACCACGGTGCGGACGTCGGCCGGATCGATCCCGGCGGCGGCCAGCTCGGCCGGCAGCCGGCCGGGGACCGGCGCCCAGCTCGCGGCGAGCGAGTCGGCCGGGCCGATGCCGGCGTCGACGAGCGTGACCGGCCCGTCGCCGGTCCGCACCGCGAACGCGCGGAACCGCAGCCACCACCGGCCGTCGGCGGTGACGGCGCCCGGGTCGAGCCGGTCGGCAGCCGCCCAGTGCGCCTGGGTGGCGCCGGGAAACGCCTCGCCGCGGGGCTGGAAGAAGGGCCCCTCGCCGTCGGACAGCGCGGTGACCGTGATAGACCCGAGGGTGCGGCTGCGCGGCATCGCACGATGATGCCAGCGGGTCGCGGTACGGCGCAGCCCGCTTTTCCGGCGGCCCACCCGGGCCGCCTGGGGACTGCCGGCCAGTTTCCAGTACGCTCGTACTGCTTGAGCACGTGTCCCCCGAGAGGAGCGCCGGCCGATGGCGAAGATCAAGGTAAACAACCCGGTCGTGGAGATCGACGGCGACGAGATGACCCGGATCATCTGGAAGCAGATCCGGGAGCAGCTGATCCTGCCCTACCTCGACGTCGACCTGCACTACTACGACCTGTCGATCCAGCACCGTGACGCCACCGACGACCAGGTCACCGTCGACGCCGCCAACGCCATCAAGGAGCACGGCGTCGGCGTCAAGTGCGCCACCATCACCCCGGACGAGGCCCGGGTGGAGGAGTTCGGCCTGAAGAAGATGTGGCGGTCGCCGAACGGCACCATCCGCAACATCCTCGGCGGCGTGGTCTTCCGCGAGCCGATCATCATGTCGAACGTGCCGCGGCTCGTCCCGGGCTGGACCAAGCCGATCATCATCGGCCGGCACGCGCACGGCGACCAGTACAAGGCCACCGACTTCGTCGTCCCCGGCCCGGGCACGGTGACCATCACCTACACCCCGGCCGACGGCGGCACCCCGATGGAGATGGAGGTCGCCAACTTCCCCGGCGGCGGCATCGCCATGGGCATGTACAACTACGACGAGTCGATCCGGGACTTCGCCCGCGCCTCGTTCCGGTACGGCCTGGACCGCAACTACCCGGTCTACATGTCCACCAAGAACACCATCCTCAAGGCGTACGACGGCCGGTTCAAGGACATCTTCGCCGAGGTGTTCGAGAACGAGTTCAAGGCCGAGTTCGAGGCCGCCGGCCTCACCTACGAGCACCGGCTGATCGACGACATGGTCGCCGCCGCGCTCAAGTGGGAGGGCGGGTACGTCTGGGCCTGCAAGAACTACGACGGTGACGTGCAGTCCGACACCGTCGCGCAGGGCTTCGGCTCGCTCGGCCTGATGACCTCGGTGCTGCTCTCCCCGGACGGCCGCACCGTCGAGGCCGAGGCCGCCCACGGCACCGTCACCCGGCACTACCGGCAGTACCAGAAGGGCGAGAAGACCTCGACCAACCCGATCGCCTCGATCTACGCCTGGACCCGGGGCCTGGCCCACCGGGGCAAGCTGGACGGCACCCCGGCGGTCACCGAGTTCGCGAACACGCTGGAGAAGGTCATCGTGGACACCGTCGAGGGCGGCCAGATGACCAAGGACCTCGCGCTGCTCATCTCGCGGGACGCCCCGTGGCTGACCACCGACGAGTTCATGAACGCGCTCGACGAGAACCTGGCGCGCCGGCTCGCCGCCTGACGTGTAAGGAAGGGCCCCTTCTTAACGCCTCGCGTTGTAGAAGGGACCCTTTTTAAGGGTCTTGTGACGTGTCTGTGGGTGGTTGGGCGCGTCGTTGATGGCGCACGCCGTTGTCCTGCCTAGGTTCTGGCTTGTCGAAGGTCAGAACTTGATGGGCGGGAGAACGGCGTGCGTTCTGCCAGGGTATGGGCTGGGCTGCTCGGGGTCGAGCAGGCGGTTGTCGAGGGCGTGGAGTTCGATCCGGTCGAGTCGGTGGTGGTGGCTCGGGTGCGGGTGCGTAAGGGCGCGTCGCGGCGGTGTCCGCACTGTCGTCGGCGGTGTGCCCGCTATGACGCTGGGGTTCGTCGTCGGTGGCGGGCGTTGGATCTGGGCGTGGTGCGAGCGGTGATCGAGGCGCACGTGCCGCGGGTGTCGTGTCCGGAGCACGGGGTTGTGGTCGCGGCAGTGCCGTGGGCTCGGCATGGGGCAGGGCACACCCGGGCGTTTGACCAGATGGTGTCGTGGTTGGCGGTGCATACCGCGAAGTCGGCGGTGTCGCAGCTGATGCGCATCAGTTGGCGCACCGTCGGGGCGATCGTGGCGCGGGTGTGGGCCGACACCGGTGCCGCGGTGGACCGCCTTGAGGGACTGCGCCGTATCGGCATCGATGAGATCAGCTACAAGAAGGGCCACCGCTACCTGACCGTGGTGGTCGATCATGACACCGGCTGGCTGGTCTGGGCCTCGCCCGGCAAGAGCGCGGCGACCCTCAACGCGTTCTTCGACCTGCTCGGCGATGAGCGGGCCGCGAAGATCACGCACGTGTCCGCCGACGGCGCGGACTGGATCACCACCGTTATCCGACGGCGCTGCCCGAACGCCGTGCGCTGCGCCGATGCATTCCACGTCGTGGCCTGG